>JBFMCQ010000013.1:0-12136 GCA_040754295.1 Pseudomonadota bacterium
GCCGCCGCCTTGCGCACGCGCGGCGCCGGCCCTTCGAGGAAGCGCTGCAGTACCGCGTTGAACGCTTCCGGCTGCTCCATGGGCAAGCCGTGGTGCGCGCCCTTGAACACGTGCAAGCGAGCGCGCGGCAGTGCGTGCGCGAACTTCACCGTTTCCTCATGTCCGAAGTAGTCGTGCTGGGCCGCGGCGACGAGCACCGGCATCGTCAGCTCGTGCAGCCGCTCGATCACCGACCAGCGCCCCAGCGAAGCCAGCGCCGACAAGTATACGGCGCGCGTGTTGCGGCGGCCGCGCTCGATGAGTTTGGCCCGCAGCGCCTCCTGCTCCGGAGCCGGAAACATGCGCAGCGCGCCGATCTCGGCGAGCCGTGCGGGACCGAGCAGACCCATGACGACCAGGCGGTAGAGAAACTCGACGTAGTGCCGCGCCGAGCGCGGCCGGAAGCTCGGCACGCTGTTGACGATCGCCAGCCGCCGGACGCGGCCCGGATAGCTCAGCGCGAACTGCAGCGCCACGGCCCCGCCCATCGAGTGGCCGACGAGATGACAGTGCGCGACGCCGAGCGCGTCGAGGAACGCGCAGACGTCCGCGGCCAGCCGCGCAACGCCGATGCGCCGCCCGCCCGGAGCGCTGCCGCCGAAGCCGCGCAGATCCGGCGCCAGCACGCGGAAGCGCCGGGCGAAATGCGGGATCTGGAACTCCCAGTCCTCGTGGCTGCCGCCGAGGCCGTGCAGAAAAACCAGAGGCGGGCCGCTGCCCGCCTCCTCGTAGACCATGTCGAAATCGTCGACACGCAGCCGCGGCATCAACGGCCCCGCGTGCCCGAGACCCTGCAAAAGCAGTGCGCATAGGCCCCGCGCGGATCGTTGAACGCGGCCAGCACCCGCTGCAGATCGGAGCGCGCCTGCAGGCGCTGTGCCCATGCGGAAAGCCCGGGAATCAGCTCGACGCGCACGCTCCCCGAGAACTGCGACAGCAGCCTCGAAGCGAAGCCGCGCTGCGGCTCGCGCTCGTCGAGCCGGTAGCGCTCCGGATCGAGGCCGGCGAGGCGCGCCGCGGCGTCGGCCGCCTCGTCGAGGCCGCCGAGCGCGTCGACCAGGCCCAGCGCGCGCGCATCGCTGCCGCTCCATACCCGTCCGCGCGCGATGCGGTCGACTTCCTCGACCGGCAGCTTGCGCGCGCCGGCGACGCCGCTGACGAAGTCGCGATAAATCTTCTCGATGCTGGCCTGGATGATCGCCTTGGCCTCGGGCGTCAGCGGCCGGTCGAGCCGGAATGCCCCGGCGAGCTCGGTGGTGCCGACGCCGTCGGTGTGAATGCCGAGCTTGTCGAGCGTCCGATCCAGCGTCGGCAGCAGGCCGAACACGCCGATCGAGCCGGTGATCGTCGTTTCGTGCGCCCAGATCTGATCCGCGTCCATCGCCACCCAGTAGCCGCCGCTGGCGGCCACGCTGGACAGCGAGGCGACGACCGGCTTGCCCTCGGCGCGCAGGTTCTGTACGCCGCGGCGGATCTGCTCGGCGGCCCAGACGCTGCCGCCGGGCGAATCGATGCGCAGCACGACCGCAGCGACGTCCGAATCACGGCGCACTTCGTCGAGCAGCTCGTAGATCGTGTCGCCGCCCGCCTGCCCCGGCTGTCCCGGCCCGTCGACGATTTCGCCCTGAACGACGACCAGCGCCACCTTGCCGCCGTCGCGCACCTGCGGGCGGTCGTAGTTCACCGCGGACAGATAATCGAGGTAGTGGATCTGGCGGAAGCTGCCGTGATCGGGGTCGAAGCCGACGGTCTCGGCCATGCGCGTGCGAAACTCGCTGAGCGTCTCCAGATGCGTCACGAAGTCGAGGTCGCGGGCGTAGGCGGCAGCGTCACCGCCACGGGCGATCATGCCCTCGCGCAGACCGGCGACGTAGTCGTCCGCCGCCTTCGCCGGCAGCCCGCGGCCGCCCGCCACCGCTTCGCCGTATGCGTCCCAGAGATCGCCGAGCCAGTCCAGATTCTGCTCGCGCGCTTCCGGTGACATGTCGTTGCGCGTGAACGGCTCGACCGCCGACTTGTACTCGCCGACCCTGAACACGTGGACGTCCACGCCGATCTTCTGCAGCGCTTCCTGGAAGTAGTTGTTGTAGAGGCTGAAGCCCTCGACGTAGACCATGCCGTACGGATCGAGCACGACTTCGTCGGCGCTCGCTGCGGCGTAGTAGTGGATCTGGTCGTACCACGGCCCCCAGGCGACGATGCGCTTGCCCGATGCCTGGAACTCGGCCATCGCCGCGCGCAGCTCGTCGAGCTGCGCCAGACCGGCGTCCCACAGCGCGTCGAGCTTGAGCACGGCGAAGCTGATGCGCTCGTCGTCGCGCGCGGCCTCGAGCGCCCTGACCAGATCGCGCAGGCTCGACTGCGTCGGCATCTCGCCGCTCAGCTCCTGCAAAAAGCGCGCCCCCGGGTCTTCGTCGAGCTGCTCGACCAGCACACCGCTGGGCGCCAGCACCAGCGCCACGTTGTCTTCGACCGGCATCGGCCGGCCGCCGCGCAGTGCGAACCAGGCGAGCGCGATCATCAGGATCACACTGAGGATCACGAGGACCCGATAAATGGTGATGACTGCGCCCCACAGCAGGTCGAAGGCACGGCGCAGCAGGGGTTTCTGTTCGCTCATTTCAGGGTACCGGCACGGTTGCGGATCAGACCCGCTTCATGACGACGGAGCCGACCGAATAGCCGGCGCCGAAGGCGCACAGCACGCCGACGTCGCCGGGCTGCAGGTCGCGATGGTACTTGTGGAACGCAATGACCGAGCCCGCGGAGCTGGTATTGGCGTACTCGTCGAGAATCACCGGTGCCTGGTCCTCGTCGGGCTCGCGGCCGAGGACACGCTTCGCGATCAGCTGGTTCATGCCCAGGTTGGCCTGGTGCAGCCAGAACCGGCGCACCTCCGACGCGGCGATGCCCAGATCGGCGAGATGGCCCTGGATCAGCTCGGATGCCAGCGGCACGACTTCCTTGAACACCTTGCGCCCTTCCTGGTGGAACAGCACGTCGTCCCAGCTGCGCTGTGGCTGCTCGCAGGCGTTGAGAAAACCGAAGTTGTTGCGGATGTTGCTGGAGAACTGCGTGCGCAGCCGCGTGCCGAGGATCTCGAAGCGGGTCTGCGCGCGCGTCTGCGCCAGCGGCTCGACCAGAACCGCCGTCGCCGCGTCGCCGAAAATGAAATGGCAGTCACGGTTGCGCCAATTGAGATGACCGCTGCAGATCTCGGGACTGACAACGAGCGCGGCGGACGCATTGCCCATGCGCACGGCATCGACGGCCGCCTGGATGCCGAACGCGGCGGACGCACAGGCGACGTTCATGTCGTAGGCGTAGCCGCCGGCACCGAGATAGTGCTGGATCTCGACGGCGACGGCCGGATAGGCACGCTGCATGTTCGAGCAGGCGACGACGATGAAATCGACATCGGCGGCGTCGCGGCCGGCGGCTTCGAGCGCCTGGCGCGCCGCGGTGACGCCCATCTCGCACATCTGCGACGGCTCGTCATCGCCGCGCAGCGCAATGCGCGGGCGCATGAAGTCGAGATCGAGCACGCCTTCGCGGTCGACGACGTGGCGCGCACGGATGCCCGACGCCTTCTCGATGAATTCGGCGCTCGAGGCCTGCAGCGCCGGCGTGCGGCCGGCGGCGATCGCTTCGGCGTTGTCGCGGTTGTAGCGCTCGACGTAAGCGTTGTAACAGGCGACCAGCTCGTCGTTGGAGATCGACTGCGGCGGAGTGAACAGGCCTGTGCCGCTAATGGCGACTGGAATCATGGGAGTCCGCGGAATCGGTAGGGAAAGCAGGAGTTTACTCCAGTCCCCACGCGGCTCCGGCAAGCGCCTGCGCGAGCGCGACGCGCGGCGTGGGCTCGCGCCGCACGCTCAGATGCGAGCCCTGATACCAGGTCGGGACCACCTGCCAGTGCGCCGACAGCGCCAGCGCCTGGCTCGGCGGCAGCACGCGGTCGCCGGCCGCAGCGAAGATATGCAGGCGGCTACGGTCGAGCAGCGGCGGCCGCGACAGCGGCGAAACCACCGAGAGCACGCGCCGGTAATGCGCTTCGTCGAGCCCGCGCGAGGCGAAGTAGCGCAGGTGCAGCGGCGGCAGGAAGCGCCACAGCGTGGCCGCGAAGTCCACCGCCGGAATGCCGGCGACGACGAAGTCGAGCCCGGACTCGTGGGCGGCGAGCAGCGCCGCGTTATAGCCGCCGAGCGAAAAGCCGAGCACGCCGATGCGCGGGCGCTCCTCCTGCGTGCGCAGCCACGCCAGCGTCCGGCGCAGATCCCACAGCGCCTGCATCTCGGCGTACAGCAGATCGAGCAGATCGCCGTCGAGAAACTGATCGCCGGAGCGCAGACCGGCGCGCCGCGGACCGTGCAGCGGCAGCACCGGCTGAATCAGATTGAGGCCGAGACGCTGATGCAGCCACGCCGGCGAGAACAGGCTCAGGTCCAGCCAGGCCGTGCCCATGCGATAGCCGTGCAGGCACAGCAGCCACGGCCGCGGCGGGCCGGGATGCCGGAGCAGCCGCACGTGGCAGCGGCGGTTGTCCACGTAGCCGAGCCAGCGCTCCGCCCCCGGCAGCTCGGCGGGCGGCATGAAGCCGCTGTCGAAGCGCAGCACCTCGTGGTCGAAGCCCCAGGCGCGGGCGCGCTCGATGAACGCCTCGTTCGGCGGCGCGGGGGGCGGCAGCATGCGCTCCGGCTCGGTGTCCCAGCCGCGCTCGCGCATCAATGCCTCGGCGCGGATCGCGTCGTCGCACATGCGCTCGGCGTCCTCGCCGCTGGGCACCGTGGCCGTGCACAGAAAATAGCCGAGCAAGGCCTCGTCGAGGCCGGCCTTGAAATCCATCGACGGCGACAGCTGCGGCGGCGGGGCGCCGGTATAGAGCGGCTCGCGGCGCAGACCCGCGCGACCCGCCGCGAGCAGGCTCGCGACCGACAGCAGCGCGCCATAGAACGCCGCGCCGGCGCCGCCCGCGACCCAGGCCAGCGGCGTTGCCAGCACGCCGAGCACGGCACCGCCGGCCATCAGCCCGAGCACGCGGTGATCGCCGGGCATCAGCAGCAGCGCGACACCCGCGCACAGCAGCAGGGCGCCGGGCAATAGCGCCCACAGCAGCCAGCCGGCGCCGTCACCGCCGAGCAGCCAGTACAGGCCGGCGACGATCGGAACCGCGCTGAGCCAGTCCCACTGCCGGGGTGGAGGCAGTTCCATGCGCGCTCAGGCCTGCAGGACACGCAGCAGCGTCAGCCCGCCGGCGACGAGGCCCGCGACGCTCGCCGCTTCGGCGAGCCAGCGCCAGCGCACACGCCGGCGTTGCGCCCACCAGGCGCTGCCGGCGAGAACCGCGAGGATCCAGAACACCGCCGTCACCTGCGCGACCTCAGGCCACTCGGCGCGCATCCGCGGCGAGGCATCGAGGTTGACCGCGTACATCAGGCTGACGACGCCGAGGATCACGGCGAAGGTGGCGGTCAGCGCAAACGCGACTGCGTTGAAGAGCTGCAGCAGCTTCATCGCGTCCGCCGCGAGCGCGAAGCGAGCGGAAGGACCTGGCCGACGACTTTCGGACTCGACAGCCCGGTCTTCACCAGCAGGCGCAGGAACGCACGGAGGATGCGGTTGCGGCTCTTGAACACCGAATCGACCATCGGCACGCGCTGGTCGCGGATCGGCGTCATCAGATCGCCGGGCTCGTCGCCGAAGCGGAAGCTCACCGTCAGGTCGACTTCCAGCGGCTCGTTCTTGCGCAGTCGCTGCGCGCGAGCGCCGTCCGCCGATGCAGGCTTCGCTTTGTCTATCATACCCGCAGGCTCATGGAGCCGCGATGACGGAAAGCGCTGTGTCGGAGAATCTCGTCTGTTTCGCGCATGGCAAGGAGAGCGGTCCCTGGGGCCTGAAGATCACGCGCCTCGCGGACGTCGCGCGGCGCTGCGGCTTCGACGTGATCAGTCCCGATTATAGTCACACGCAGGATCCCCAGGTCCGCATCGCGCAGCTGCGCGGGCTCGAGCCCTGTGCCAGACGCCTCGTGCTCGTCGGCTCGAGCATGGGCGGCTATGTCAGCGCGATGGCCTGCGCGCAGCTCAAACCGCGCGCGCTGTTCCTGATGGCACCGGCGCTCTATTTTCCGTTTCCCGGCTGGGACGCGGAGCCCGAAGGCATTCCGCCGCTGTGCAGCGTCGTGCACGGCTGGCACGACGACATCGTTCCGGTGGAGCGCAGCCTGCGCTTCGCGCAGAAGCATCGCGCCGAGCTGCATCTGCTCGACGCCGAGCACACGCTCAACGCACGCGTCGACACGATCGCACGGTTGTTCGAAGACTTCCTGCAGCGTGTGCTCGCCAGTTGAGAAGCTTCAAACGCGCTTCGGCCAGGGCCGGTAACTGCGGAACTCCGGCGGCATGCGGCGCGGCTTGCCGGTCTTCATGTCGACGCAGACCCACTGCGTCGCGCCGCGCAGCACGGTACGGCGATCGGAATCGCGGATGATCTGGTAGCGCCGCCACATCGCCAGCCGGTAATCATTTTCGTGCACCCAGGTCGCGAGCCACAGGCGCTCGCCGGCGAAGGTCGGCGCCAGATAGTCGAGCTCGTGACGGCGCGCGACGCAGCCGGCGCCGAGCCGCGCGTAGGCCGCGAAGTCGAGCCCCAGGCTGACCGAGTGCCCCCAGGCCACCTGCTCCAGCCAGCCCAGATAGACGACGTTGTTGGTGTGGCCGAAGCGATCGAGGTGCTCGGCACCGACGACCACGGATTCGACGTAGGGCCGCTCGACGTCCCAGGGCAGATCTGCAGCTGCGTCGTTCATGTCGCGCTCGCGATGAATCGTGCAAGCTTACCCCGAGTCCCGAGCCCCGAGCCCGAGTTTGCAGCCCCTGCCGCGCAGCCGTACAATGCCATTTCGTACCGATTTGGTCTTCTTTCCATCCGATGCTGAAACTCAGCAAACTCGCCGACTACGCCACGGTGCTGATGACCCTGGTCGCGCGCAGCGCCGATCAGGTGCATACCGGCGTCGAGCTCGCGGAGCGCAGTGGCATTCCGGCGCCGACGGTGGCCAAGCTGCTGAAGGCGCTCGCCCGCGGCGGCCTGCTGCAGTCGCTGCGCGGCGCTCACGGCGGCTACCGGCTGGCGCGGCCGGCCGCCGAGATCAGCGTCGCCGACATCATCGCCGCGCTCGAAGGCCCGATCGGCGTGACCGAGTGTGCGAGCCACCCCGGCGACTGCACGCTGGAATCCGCGTGCAGCACGCGCGCGAACTGGCGGCTGATCAACGTCGCGATCCGCCAGGCGCTCGAAGCGGTCAGCCTCGCGCAGATGGCCACACCGGCGGCGAAGAGCCGCGACGAGTTCGTGCTGAGCTTCCATCGCGGCGCAGCGCCCGCACCCAGTTCCGTTTAAGTCCCTATGTCCGCGAAAGCTCAAGACGTCCACAGCCTGGTCCGCAACCGGAGCTACAACGCCGGCTTCGTCACCGACGTGCTGTCGGATACCGTGCCGCCGGGCCTCAACGAGGACGTGATCCGCGCGCTGTCCGCGCGCAAGCACGAACCCGAATGGTTGCTCGAGTTCCGCCTCAAGGCCTACCGCCGCTGGCTGAAGATGAGCGAGCCGCGCTGGGCGCACGTGAAGTATCCGGCGATCGACTACCAGGCGATTTCGTACTACTCAGCGCCGAAGTCGATGGCGAACCGGCCCAAGTCGCTCGACGAGGTCGATCCCAAGCTGCTCGAGACCTATACCAAGCTCGGCATCCCGCTCAGGGAGCAGGAGATGCTCGCCGGCGTGGCCGTCGACGTGGTCTTCGACTCAGTATCCGTTGCGACGACCTTCAAGAAGAAACTGTCGGAGGCGGGCGTGATCTTCTGCCCGATCAGCGAGGCGGTGCAGGAGCATCCGGAGCTGGTGAAGAAATACCTCGGCTCGGTCGTACCGTTTGGCGACAACTTCTACGCCGCGCTCAACTCCGCCGTGTTCACCGACGGCTCCTTCGTCTACATCCCCAAGGGCGTGCGCTGCCCGATGGAGCTGTCGACCTACTTCCGCATCAACGAGCGCAACACCGGCCAGTTCGAGCGCACGCTGATCATTGCCGAGCAAGGCAGCCACGTCTCCTACCTCGAAGGCTGCACGGCGCCCCAGCGCGACGAGAACCAGCTGCACGCCGCGGTCGTCGAGCTGGTCGCGCACGACGAGGCCCAGATCAAGTACTCGACCGTGCAGAACTGGTACCCGGGCGACGAGGAAGGCCGTGGCGGCATTTACAACTTCGTCACCAAGCGCGGCGACTGCCGCGGCAAGGCCAGCAAGATCTCGTGGACGCAGGTCGAGACCGGCTCGGCGATCACCTGGAAGTACCCGAGCTGCATCCTGCGCGGCGACGACTCGGTCGGCGAGTTCTACTCGGTGGCGCTCACCCACCACCATCAACAGGCCGACACCGGCACCAAGATGATCCACGTCGGCAGGAACACGCGCTCGACGATCGTCTCCAAGGGCATTTCGGCGGGCCAGGGCCAGCAGTCCTACCGCGGCCTCGTGCGCGTGCTCGAATCCGCCGAGAACGCGCGCAACTACACGCAGTGCGACAGCCTGCTGATCGGCGACCAGTGTGGCGCGCACACCTTCCCGTACACCGAGGTCCGCAATCCCACCGCGATCCTCGAGCACGAGGCGACGACCTCGAAGATCAGCGACGACCAGCTCTTCTACGCGCGGACGCGCGGCATCGGCGCGGAGGATGCGGTGTCGATGATCGTCAACGGCTTCTGCAAGCAAGTCTTCAAGGAACTGCCGATGGAATTCGCCGTCGAGGCGCAGAAACTGCTGCAGGTGTCACTTGAGGGTGCCGTCGGGTGAACTGCTAAAGATGGTTATGTCCCTTCTCGAAATCCACGATCTCCACGCCACCGTCAACGGCACCGAAATTCTCAAGGGCCTGAGCCTGACCGTGAAGGCCGGCGAAGTCCATGCCGTCATGGGGCCCAACGGTTCCGGCAAGTCGACGCTGTCGAAAGTGCTCGCCGGCAGCCAGGACTACGTCGTCACCGCCGGCAGCGCCCGCTTCGAGGGTCGCGATCTGCTGGCGCTGTCGCCGGAGGAGCGCGCCGCGGCCGGCCTCTTTCTCGGCTTCCAGTATCCGGTCGAGATTCCCGGCGTCAGCAACATGGTGTTCCTGAAAGCGGCGGTGAACGCGCAGCGCAAGCAGCGCGGTGAGCCGGAGCTGGAAACGGCCGACTTCCTCGCCTGGGTGCGCCATCGCGTCAAGCAGATGAAGATGGACCCGGCGATGCTTTCGCGCGGCGTCAACGAAGGCTTCTCCGGCGGCGAAAAGAAACGCAACGAGATCCTGCAGATGCTGGTGCTCGAGCCCAGGCTCATGGTGCTCGACGAAACCGACTCGGGCCTTGACATCGACGCACTGAGGATCGTTGCCGACGGCATCAACGCGATGCGCGCGCCCAGCCGCGCGACGCTGCTCGTCACACACTACCAGCGCCTGCTCGACTATGTGCAGCCCGATCAGGTACACGTCCTCTCGGCCGGCCGCATCGTCAAGTCCGGCGGCCCGGAGCTGGCGCGCGAGCTGGAAGAGAAGGGCTACGGCTGGCTGCAGCAGGCGGCGTGATGCTCAATCGCGACGCCTACCTGAGCGCCTTCGAGCGCTTCGGCACGGAGCTGCCCGCACCGGAGCGCGCACAGCGCAGCGCCGCGCTGCAGCGCTTCTTCGAAAGCGGCCTGCCGAGTGCCGACATCGAGGAGTGGAAGTACACGGATTTCAGCAGGCTCGCGGGCGAAGCGGTGACACTGGCCGCGCCCGCTGCGGCGCCCGACCTGAGCGACTGGCGCATCGCTGATGCGCAAGCGCGCATCTGGCTGAACGGACGGTCGACTCATCCCTGCGCGCGCCCTGCCCCGCCGGCCGGGGAAGCAGGCGATTCGGCTCATCCCGGCCTTGCCGCGCTCAACGCCGCCTTTGCCCTGCCCGGCCTCGATCTTGCCCTCGCCGCCGGCGAAAACCTGGAGCGACCGCTGCAGGCGCTCTTCGTCACCCGGCCGCAGACCGATGGCGCGATGACCCATCTGCATCACCGCATCCGCCTCGGCGAGAACGCGCGCGCGACCGTGCTGCTGCACGACCTGGGCCTCGGCGACGCGCGGCGCTGGGTCACGCAGACGCTGGACATCGAGCTGGCCGCGAACGCCGCGCTGCGCCTGATCCGCGTACAGGACGAATCACCCGGCACGCGCGGCTGGTTCCAGGGCACGGCGAGACTCCACGCCGGGGCGCAGTTCGACGCCGTGCAAATCGACTTCGGCGGCGGGTTCGTGCGCAACGACTGGCGCATCCGCCTGCTCGCGCCGGGCGCAGGCACGAGCCTGCATGGCCTGTTCGCGCCGACCGGCCGCACGCACGTCGACAACCACACGGTCATCGATCACCTCGCGCCGCGCTGCACCAGCCGCGAGTCCTTTCGCGGGCTCGCCTGGGAGCGCGCACGTGCGGTGTTCAACGGCCGGATCGTCGTGCATCCCGGCGCGCAGAAGACCGATTCCGAGCAGCGCCTCGCGAACCTGCTGCTGTCGAAGCAGGCCGAGATCAACGCCAAGCCGGAGCTCGAGATCCACGCCGACGACGTCAAATGCGCGCACGGCGCGACCTTCGGCCGACTCGATCCGGGCGCGCTGTTCTACCTGCGCACGCGCGGCGTGCCGGAAGAGGCGGCGCGCGCGCTTTTGACCTACAGCTTCGCCGACGAAATCCTGCGGCACATCGAGTGGCCGGCGCTGCGCAAGCAGGTCACCGCGCGCTTCCTCGCGCGCATGGGCGGCGGCATCGACGCCGGAGAACTGGTGTGAACGAAACCCGCCGTACGCTCGATCTCGGCCGCGTGCGCACCGATTTTCCGATTCTCGCGGAACGGATCCACGGCAAGCGCCTCGCCTATCTCGACAACGCCGCGACGACGCAAAAACCCGAGGCCGTGCTGCAGGCGCTCGACGGCTACTACCGGCACAAGAACGCCAACGTGCATCGCGCCGTGCATGAACTCGCCGTCCGCGCGACGGCCGCTTACGAGGGCGCGCGCGAGCGCATCGCCGCATGGATCAACGCGGCGCGCGAAGAGATCGTGTTCACGCGCGGCACCACCGATGCGATCAACCTCGTCGCCCGCAGCTTCCTGGCCCCGCGCATCGAACCCGGCGACGAAGTGCTGCTGACGACGATGGAGCACCACTCCAACATCGTGCCGTGGCAGCTCGCCGGCGCGAAGACGCTCGCCGCGCCGATCAACGACGCCGGCGAACTCGACTTCGACGCCTGGCGCGCGATGCTCAATCCGCGCACCAGGCTCGTCGCGGTCGCCCACGTCTCCAATTCCCTGGGCACGATCAACCCGATCGCGGCGATGATCGAAGAGGCGCACAGGCATGGCATCCCGGTGCTCGTCGACGGCGCGCAGGCGTTCGCGCATCTGCCCATCGACGTGCGCGCGCTCGACGTGGACTTCTACAGCGCGTCGTCGCACAAGTTCTACGGCCCGACCGGCTTCGGCATCCTCTACGCGAAGCGCGCGCATCTGGAGTCGATGGAGCCGCTGCACGGCGGCGGTGACATGATCCGCACGGTCACCTTCGACGGCAGCACCTGGAACGACGTGCCGTACAAGTTCGAGGCCGGCACGCCGGACATCGCCGGTGCGGTGGGCGCCGGCGCCGCCGTCGACTATCTCGCGACGCTCGGCCTCGACGCGATCGCGCGCCACGAGCACGCGCTGCTCGACTACGCCAGCTCGCGGATGAGCGAAGTGCCGGGTCTGCGGCTCGTCGGCACCGCGGCGCAGAAAAGCGGCATCCTGTCCTTCGTCATGGACAAGGCGCATCCGCAGGATATCGGCAGCATCCTCGACATGGCCGGCGTCGCCATCCGCACCGGCCACCATTGCACGATGCCGCTGATGCAGCGCTTCGGCCTGCCCGCCACCGCACGCGCCTCGCTGGCCGTCTACAACGGCCGCGACGACGTCGACCAGCTCGTCGACGCGCTGCACACGGTGAACCGGCTGTTCGGCTAGGATCGGGAACCCCGGACGAG
>JBFMCQ010000013.1:12236-68824 GCA_040754295.1 Pseudomonadota bacterium
GGCGCCGTGAGCGCATGCCGCGCGTCCCGGACGATCACCGCTTCGCCGTCACCCCGGACTGGGTCTGCGAAATCCCGTCGCCGTCGACCATGCGCAAGGATCGCGTCCAGAAGATGCGCATCTACGCGGCGCAGGGCGTGCCCCACTGCTGGCTGCTCGACCCGCTGGCGCGGACGCTGGAAGTCTTCGTACTGCAGGACGAGCGCTGGCTGCTGCACTCGACCTTCGACGGTGACGCGAGCTTGCGCGCACCGCCGTTCGAGGCCGTCGAGTTCGACCTCGGCGCCTGGTGGGTACCCGACGAGCCCGCCGGCGAACCACCGCAAGCCGCGCCGTCCGCTCAGCGTCCCTGAATCGGCTGCGCAAGAATCCACAGGCCGGCGGTCGTAAAGACGACCATCAGCGCCAACATCGGCAGCTGGCTCAGCAGCGCCCGCCCACGCGTCGGGAACAGGCGCAGCGCCTGCAGGTGCGCGATCCACACGCTGACGACGTGGCCGAACAGGATCAGACCGACCTGCGTGTGCCAGATCGTCGCCGGCTGTGGCAGGAACGGCGCCCGGAACAGGCCGGCGGTCCCGAAAAGATTCCAGCCGCGGCCGAAGGGATCGGACAGCAGGCTGACGATCTTCACGCCCTGGGTCAGGATCAGCGTGTAGTAGTGCGCGACGTGGTAGACCAGCGCGATCGGCAGCAGCGGGAAGGCAAAGGCCAGCGCCAGCTCGCGGATGCCGTGCCGGCTGCGCGCACAGCGCTTCACCAGCAGGATGAACAGCAGATACACCGCCAGGTACAGCCAGGGCGACAGCAGCAGCCACAGCGTTTCATAGGCCAGGTAGTACGGCCGCAGCTGCGCGTAGGCATGGATCGGCGAACGCCCGAGCCACTGCGTCAGCCACCCGGTCGCGTCGCCCCAGAACAGGCGGTACCAGGGCATGGTCGCGCGCAGCCCGTCGAAGGCGGTCGACGAGAGCATGAACAGCACGAAAACGAGCAGGCTCCCGCTCTCGGCGCGCGTCGCCAGCAAGCCGGAAAATGGCGCGCGCAGGCGCAGCCGCCGGCCCGGCACATAGTCCAGCGGCGCCATGCGCGCGAGCAGCCGCAGGAATACCGCAAAAAACTCACCGTAACGAAACCAGGCCTGCGCGCCGAACAGCCACACCGCGACCAGATTCAGCACCGTGTAGCCCGCCAGCCACTGCGCCAGCGACGAGGGCCGCGTGAAACTGAACAGCTCGACCCAGATGAACAGCATGTACAGCGCGAGCGCCGGCCAGTACGCCAGAGCTGGCGGATAGCGCATGCGTCCCTGCAGGTAGGCCGGCCAGACGCGAGCCAGCAGCTCGGCCAGGCTGCGCCAGGGATTCATCAGCGCATACAGATCGCCGATCAGCGCGGTCATGTAAGCGAAGCCGAGCACGAACACGACCCAGAAGAAGGTCATGTTGAAGTTCCGGTACGGATCGCGCGTGCCGAAAAAGCCGGTCAGCAGGCACAGCAGCAGCAACAGGACGCCGAGGGCACGCAGCAGCAAGGGCAGCCGCAGCCGGCGCAGTGCGCGCAGCCAGGCCGCGCCCGAAAGATCGCGGGTCGCTATCGCGCCCGCCGGCGCCGGCGCGCTGCCGAAGTAGCCGACGACGAGGAACGACAACAGCAGCGCCGCCGCCGCGCCGTAGGCGTACATCCAGAACGGCACCGGCAGGTTGTAGACCCGGCCGAAGGAGTGCGCGGCCGCCGTCGAAGGGATCGTGGCGGCGATCAGCAGCAGCGCGGCCGATCGTATCCGATCTTGAGCGCGGGCCGACTTCGGCCGCAGCCCGATCCAGAGTGCCGCGAGCAGCGCAACCGCCAGCAGCCCGAAGCTGGCCCGTCTCATCGGCGAGGTCGGGCTTCAGCGATTGACCGTGCGCTCCCACATCTGCAGATAGGCCTCGGCCGAGTGGTAGAGCGCGTCGAGCGCTTCGCGCCCGCCTTCCAGGCGGATCTCCTCGACGTAGTCGGCGGCCATGCCGTAGTGCGCGGTGCCGACCTCGTCGATGTGCCAGGTCTTGCCGCTCTCCGGCACCGTCTGCAGCTCGAAGCTCACCGGCGCGATGCCCTCGAACTGCGGGCCCCAGTCGGCTCCCTGGAACAGCGTGAACGGATAAACGACGGGCGCGCTGCCGGCGCCGCGGGGCGGCGCGCGGTCGGCCAGACCGTTGGCGTCCATGCCGTAGCCGACCGCGATCGGATCGGTTCGGCCCGCCGCCGCCCAGACCGGCTTGAGCTTCTGCAGGAACTCCACGTGCCCCTTGCCGTTGGGCTTCATCGGATAGATCAGGCCGCCGACGGCGAGGATGTCCCTGGCCTGCTGCATCGAGATGCCGCCGTGGCCGCCGTGCGCCGAGATCAGCGGATACGGCGGATTCTGCGCCTTGGCCATGTCGATCATCTGGCTCTTGATCGACAGCTCGGCGTGGTCGATGTCGATGATGAATTTCTTCTCCATCAGCTTGCGCATCGCGTACTGGCCCAGCTCGGTCATGCCGCGCGTGTTGCACTGGCGGCGGTCGGGCGGATATAGGGGCAGCAGGCCGTTGGTCAGCGACAGCACCGCCTGCGTGAGCGGGTCATTGCCGGTGCCCGGAATCGCGGTGGCCATGTAGGCGCCGGCATCGTAGAAGTAACTGTCGCCTTCGCCGCCGTCGGGGCAGTCGTAGGTTTCCCAGAACGAGCCGGTGGCGAGAAAGCCGACGAGGTTGATTGCAAAGCCGTCGAAGATACCGGTGCCGCCGAGCGCGCTGTTGACGTCGTGGTAGGGGAATATCTCGCGCACGCCGAGGTCCCAGACTTCCTCGATCTCGCGGTCGATGTCCTCGCGGGTGCAGCCCGAAAACTCCCCGGTCACGCCGGCGACGGATCGCGTCGTGCAGTGGAATAGGTTGGAGAATTCCAGGCCCGGCACGACGGCCAGCTTGCCGGCGTTGATGACCTGCCGCGCTTCGGCGGGATCCTTGACGATGCGGAACCAGCCCTTGCCCGGCCCACCCTCCTGCGCGTCGACATAGTCCTGGAGCTGGTACAGGTATTTGACCTGGGCGATGCCCACGGCCATGTCCTCGCACTCGGCGGTCAGATGCAGCGTGATGGTCCTGGCGAGGTTGCACAGCGCCTGGATGTTGGTGCCCTCCGACACCATGATGCGCAGCCCGGCCTTCCAGGCGCGCTCGACCCACTTGTAGTACATGGCCTGGTGGAGCTGCGAATCATAGGCCGGCCAGTCGATGAAGCTCGGCCAGCCCTGGGTGTCGTGCGGCTTGAGCGGTGTGAAGTCCAGGATCAGCGCCTCGACGTCGAGCAGGCCGTTGGGGCCGTGGTAGAGCGCACAGTCGTCCATCGCATGCGGCACGCCGAAGCGATGGAACATCTGGCCGTACATCACGCCGCCGGCCGACGGGCCCACCGGGTTCTCGCCATCGGACATCTCGTGGCCCATCGCCATGTGCGTATGCACTTCGGCGAAGCCGACGACCGGCTGGTCCACACCGCGTCCCTCGTAGGTCTGGCCGACGACGTCGTCGGAAATTTCCGGATAGGCCGTGCAGCCGTCGGCCGGTGCAAAGGCGAATTCGCCGGCGGTCGCGGACAATACCAGGCGACCGCCCTCGTCGGCGGCCAGCGACTGGCCCTCCGAGTCGAGCGTCGCCGTGTAGCGGCCGGGCTGCACCGCGGCCAGCGTCCAGTTCGCCAGGTCGGAGGCCTCCGCGGCCGCTTCGACGGCGTTGCGGCTACCGGCGAGCAGGGCGCGGTCCTGCGCGTGGAACAGGTATTCCCCCAGCGCCGTCGGCTTCAGGTAAAAGCGTTCGGCGGCTTCGGCGGTCTCTGCGGTCGCGGCGTAACCGACGCCGTCACGCACGACGAAACGGCCTGCCGGCAAGGCCTGCAGCGCAAAGCAGCGGTTGGCCAGGTCGTACTTCGTCATCGGCGCTGCGGCCGGCTGCGGCCCGGCCAGCCCGTCGCTGCGCTCCGAGCTGCCGCAGCCCGACAGGGCCAGGACCGCCATGGCCATCAGGCCGGTTCTGAGACTGCGCAAGGTATTCCCCCGAAATGATGATGCTTCGGGGTAATGTATGACGCGCCGATGACAGGGGCGAGAGTAGAAATAGCCTAGTGGCGCGACACGCATAGCGCCAGTGCCTGCCGTTTGCCCGTTTGCCCGTTTGCCGCGGTAGCGACAGCAGGTGCAGGCAACCCAACTCGTCGAGATGAATCAGCGGGCCGGCATCAGCGACAACCAGCCGGCCGGCGCCTTCAGCCATTGCCGCGCAGGCCTCAGGCCACGTCCTCGCGAATGAACTGCGCGGTCAGGGCTTCCTGGTGCGATTCAAGATACCGGCGCAAGGATGCGGCCACGATGGACTCCATGCCCGTCGCCCAGCCGCGCTCGACCATGCGACGCGCCTGTTCGGCGAGCGCGGTACTGCTTGCGACGGAACTCCTACGCGGCCGCGCGAGCGCGTCGGATCTTGGGTCGCGGACGCTGAGCGGCTTGCCAGAGATCGTAAGCCGCCTGCATTCGCAGCCAGATTTCCGCGCCGTTGCCAAGCCAGTCGCCCAGGCGCAGCGCCATGTCTGCCGAGATCGCTGCCTGCGCGTTGACGACTCGCGACAAGGCCACGCGGGTCACGCCGAGTTGGGCGGCGGCTTCGGTGACGGTGATGCCCAGTTCCGGCAATACGTCCTGCTTGAGAATGTCGCCGGGATGCGCCGGCTGATGCATGCGTGCCATGGTGTGTTCTCTCTAGTGATAGTCCCGATAGTCGACCAGAATGGCGTCCGGCCCTTCGAAGGTGAAGGTCATCCGCCAGTTTCCGCTGACCCAGACTGACCAGTGATCCTTCAGATCGCCTTTCAGCCTATGCAGCCGCCAGCCTGGAATGTTCATGGCCTGCGGTGCGCTCGCCTCGTTGAGCGCGGACAGCTGGCGGCGCAAACGCGCTGCATGCGCAGGCTGGATGCCGGCGGTTTTTCCGGTCAGGAAAAAGCGCTCAAGGCCCTTGTGGCGAAAGTCGCGGATCACGCGTGCATTGTATAGCTATGCTATACATCACACAATGCCTTGCTGAGACGAGAACCACAGCCTGATCCGCGTGCCGCGACCGGTTCGGCTTGAACGATCTTAGTCGGCTATCCGGATTTGAGTGTGTTTCCGATGTTTGAGCCGGCTTGCGTCATGTTAGTGTAAAGCCGGATTTTATTGTGGGGTTCGTATGAACCGCATCGACCATGACACCGAGGAAGCCGTCCGCCGCTTCCTCGCCCTGATCGCCAGCCGTTACGACATGGCGGGAGCCATCGTCTATGGCAGCCGTGCGCGTGGCACGCACCACCCGGATAGCGATGCGGACGTGGCTGTGCTCTTGCGCGGCGAGCATCAACGCTTCCTGACCGCCAAACTGGATATGGCCGACATCGCCTTCGATGTGCTACTTGAAACCGGCATCCTTGTCTCGCCACTTCCGATTTGGCTCGACGAATGGGAGCACCCGGAGAACTACTCGAACCCCGCCTTGCTGCGCAACATCAAGCGGGAGGGGGTTCGGCTGTGAGCCATCGACAACTGACGCCAGCCGCCTTGATGGCGAAGGCCGACACGGCTTGCTCGTCCGCCCGAGCCTTGCTTGATCTTGGCGACGTGGACGGCGCAGCCAATCGCGCCTACTACGCCATGTTCGACGCCGCCGCGCCGCACTACTGGCGTCGGGTGCGCCGGTCGAGCCGGATATTGGGCGCACTCATAGCGGCCTGATCGGGGCCTTCGGCAACTTTCTGGTCAAGAACGGCCCGGTGTCGAAAGAGGTGGGACGCCTTTTGAACCGGGCGCATGAAATCCGGCTGGTGGCCGATTACAACGGCGATTCGGTCGAGCCTGCTGACGCGCTGGAGATGGCCGAACAGGCCGAAACCTTCGTCGCCGCGATGCGGGCCGAGTTCATGCCGGAAGAGTCAGACGATAACGACTACACGCCATGAGTGCAGCGATCAAATCCCTCGTTCTGGGCACATGGGCCCTCGGTGTCAAAGTAACCGCTCCCGGAATTCGCTTCAACGGCATCAATGCCTGCGCGAGCCGCCAGTCTTCCAGCAGTTCACCCTGATGATCAAGGCACCACTCCTTGACGAGCTTCGCCGCACGACGCGGCAGCGAGCCCTGCATGATCTCCGGCATCAGCGACAACCAGCCGGCCGGCGCCTTCAGCCATTGCCGCGCAGGCCCCGGGGCCACGTCCTCGCGAATGAACGGCTCGGTCAGGGCTTCCTGCTGCGATTCAAGGTACCGGCGCAAGGATGCGGCGACGATGGATTCCCTGCCCGTCGCCCAGCCGCGCTCGACCATGCGGCGCGCCTGCTAGTACCAAAGTCGTAGTCCTACTCGCGGATACCGGCAACCTGACCTGTCTGGCGAAATCTTGCGCACCCGCAAACGACGCAAGGAGTCCCGGTCATGAACATCCCTAAATCGAAGTCAGTCCTCACGCCCGCCGGCTGTGGGTCTTGGAAACATGGGCGGTGCCAACGCAATGGCTCTGGGCTTCCAGCAGCAGATCAGTGAGCGCGCCTTGTTCACGCTGGGCGGCAGCTTCAGCGGCAGCGAAAGCGCGGTTGGCGTCGGCTTCGGCGTGAGTTGGTGAAACGCCGCGTCCGTGGACTGGCGCGGGCTGGCGGCGGGACGACACCAGCCCGCCCGCCCGCGATGCGGACCAGCCATGCGCCGGCAATGGACGACGAATGGATCTACGACGCGATGCGCTGGCGCCTGATCGCGCCAGGCGGCCGCGGCCTGCAGCTTTCGCTCATCGAGTCGCAGCTGATCGCCTGCCTGTTATCCCGCTGCGGCGAGGTCGTGACGCGTGAGGAGCTGCTCCGGTGCCTGTATCAGCCCTGCACCGAGACGCGCAGCCGCAATCTGGATGTCGTCGTCTCGCGCCTGCGCAAGAAGGTGGAGTCGCGGTGCGGCCAGAAGCTGCCGGTCGGCACGGCGCGTGGGCTCGGTTATGTTTTCGTCGCCCGCGGTTCGGTCGTGAAATGAGGAGATGGGCGGCTCAGCAGGCGCTGCGCAACGACGGCCGCCTGCGTGCGGCTCTGCAGGTCGAGCTTGCGCAGCAGCATCGTGATGTGGGTCTTGACCGTGGACTCGGCAATGCCCAGCTCGTCGGCGATCTGCTTGTTGAGCCGGCCATCCCGGATGCGCAGCAGGATGCGCAGCTCCTGGCGCGACAGGCGTTCCAGTCGCTCGTCGAGCGTCGGCTCGCGATGCGCAGCCGCTGCAGCTGCCTGCGGCGCATCGGGCCACCAGGAGCCGCCTTCGAGCAGGATCTGCAACACCTCCTGCACGCGATCGTGGCGAGTCGACTTGGGCAGGTAGGCCACTGCACCGAGCGCCTCGGCGGAGCGTACCCAGCAATGCTCCTCGAGCGCGGAAATGATGGCGACGCGCAGCGCCGGAAACGCCTCGGTCAGGAACTGCAGCGCCGAGAGGCCCTCGACGTCCGGCATCATCAGATCGAGCAGCACGAGGCTGGCGTCCGGATGCCGGACCGCAGCCTCGCGCAACGCGGCGAACGAGTGGACTTCGACGACGTTCGCGTCGGGTGCAACGCGCTGCACGTCGAGACGCAGCGCGACGCCGAGCAGCGGATGATCGTCCGCGATGATGACGGTGCGTCTGCCTGCGGTCATGCCCCGGCTCCCCAGCCTTGCCTCTGCAGTCTATCCATTTACCGCGCTCAAGGCCGAGCAGTGCAAGCTGACTAGGCTGTCCATGTTCCGGCGTTCATTGCGGCTTGCAAGGCGCTTCGTCTGCCGCCTCGCGCAGCGCCTTTTCCAGTTCGTGACGACGGAAGGGCTTGGCGAGATGCCGGTCCATGCCGGCGTCGATGCAGGCCTGGCGCTCGTCGTCGAGCACGCCGGCAGTCATGGCGAAGATGCGCGGCTGATGGATGCCGGTCATCGCGCGGATGCGCCGTGTGGCTTCGAGGCCGTCCAGCTCCGGCATGTGGATGTCCATCAGCACGAGGTCGTAGCGCGCCTTGCGCACGGCCTCGACCGCCTCGGCGCCGTTCTCGACGACGTCGGCGCGATAGCCCAGCGATTCGAGCATGCGCGTGCCGACCTGGCGGTTGATCGCGTTGTCCTCCGCCAACAGGATGCGCAGCGTCGGCATGCCGCTGCGCGGGACGGCCGGCGTTGACCCCGGTCCGGCGTCGACGGCGGCTGCCGGCGTGAGCAGATCGAGGAAGGCATCGAGCAGAGCGCTGCGACGCAGCGGCTTGACGCGCACGAGGTTGAAATCGGTCAGCGCACTGCCAGCCTGCCGGGCACTGCTGAGCAGCAGCAAAGGCAGGGCCTTGTGGTCGCGATGCCGGCGGATGGCTGCGGCGAGCGCGACACCGTCCATTTCCGGCATGAAGTAGTCGAGCACCGCCAGATCGAAGCGCTCGCCGCGCTCGATCAGCGCCAGCGCCTCGGTCGGCGACGCCGTGTCGACGGTCTGCATGCCCCACTCCTGCGCCGTGCGGCGCAGGATGCGGCGATTGGTGTCGTTGTCGTCGACGATCAGCACACGCTTGCCGTGCAGAATGCCGAGGTGCGGCAGAGGTGCCGGCTGCCAGGACGGATCGGTGTCGGCAGTGAACGTGAACGAGAACGTCGAGCCGCGGCCCGGATGGCTGTCGACCGCGACTTCGCCGCCCATCAGTTCGGCGAGGCGCTTGCAGATCGCAAGGCCGAGGCCGCTGCCGCCGTAGCGGCGCGTGGTCGAGGCATCGACCTGGCTGAAGGACTTGAACAGGCGATCCAGTCGCTCCGCCGGAATGCCGATGCCGGTATCGCGCACCGCGATCCGGAACCGGTGACGCCCGCCGTCGATGGCCTGCGCGCTGACCTCGACCGCGACGTCGCCGGCTTCGGTGAACTTGATCGCGTTGGACAGGTAGTTGACGAGAATCTGACGCACCCGCGCAGCATCGCCGCGCGCCATCTCCGGCGTCCCTGGCGCGAAATCGCAGGCCAGATCGAGCCGTTTCTGCGCAGCCTTGTGCCCGACCAGTTCCAGCGCCTCCTCGACGACGCGGCGCAGTTCGAAGATGTCGCGCTCCAGCTCCAGCATGCCGGACTCGACCTTGCTGAAATCGAGGATGTCGTTGATCACGCCGAGCAGGTGATCGCCGCTCTGCTGGATGGTGTCCAGACTCTGGCGCTGGTCGCGGTCGAGATTCGTGTCGCCGAGCAGTTCCGCGGTGCCGAGAATCGCGTTGAGCGGCGTGCGGATCTCGTGGCTCATGTTGGCGAGGAAGTTGCTCTTCGCCAGATTCGCCGAGTCGGCGGCGGCGCGCGCCTCGCGCAGTCCTTCGGCCTGCTCCGAGAGCAGCCGGGCTTGCGCCTGCCAGCGGGTTCCGGAACGGGCGATGACGTACAGCAACAACGTCGCCATCAGACCGCCGAAGACGATCAGCCACGGCACGATCTGTTCGGTCGGTGGCGCGAAACCCGGTCGGCTGCGCAGGTGCGCGGTCCATTCGCGCCCGGGCATCTGCAGCACGCGCACGGCGTCGTAGTCCGCCCGCCGGGTGGCCGGCAGCGGCAACGGTTCGCCGTCGGGCGACACGCCGGCGGTCGAGTACAGCAGGGTCGCCGGATCGGTCGTCGCACCGTCGTGGATCTCGAACACGAGCGGGCTTTCGGCGTCGCCGAGCAGGCCGCTCATGAACGCCTCGGCATGGAAGACGGCGGTGAGCCAGCCGAGGTGGCGGCCGTCGCGGTAGACCGGCGCATAGGCAATGAAGCCGACCTGGGTACCGCTGGGGCGCAGGATGCGCAGGCGCGGGCTGAGCACGGCATTGTTGGTGGCCACCGCGGCTTCCATCGCCAGCCGGCGTCCGACGTCGCGCATCATGTCGATGCCCAGCGCGCGCTCGTTGTCCGCATTGAGCGGCTCGGTGTAGAACACCGGCGCATGCACGGCCGGCTCGCTGGGCACGATCGGCGGCGGCGGCGCGCGCACGGCGAACTCGGTGAGGACCTTCGGGTTGGAGAAGCGGGCCGTCGGTTCGCTGCGCACCGCGGCGATGAAGTCCGCGAGCTGGTGGCGCTCGATCTTCGGCGCGAACGTCATCGCGCGGATGCCGGGATAGGTCGTCGCAAGCCGCTGGCTCTCGACGTAGGCACGCCAGTCCTCGCGGGTCACCTCGTCGGAGGCTTCGAACAGACCGCGCCCGCCGCGGAGAATCTGGACGTAGGCGCGCATCCGCTGCTCGATCGCGGACTCGATCCGGCGCACCTCGTAGTCGAAGCGTGCCTGCCGGTTCTGATCGATGACGCGCGATGTCTGCCACGCGAGCAGCGCGCTGGCCGCAAGCACCAGTCCACACAGCGCAAGGCTGCGGCGCGGGATGCCCGGACGCGGCGCCTCAGGCCCCATGCAGCGCATCCTGCAGGCCTTGCACTAGCGCCGCGTACCGGTCGAGCACACGCGCCGTGTCAACGCCGAGCTGCGCGGTCGGTGCCTGGGCGGCGACGGCCTGTTCGATCTCACCGCAGCTTTGCGCCAGCGCCGCAGCGCCGAACTGCAGCGCCACGCCGCGCAGGCTGTGCGCAATGCGCTTGAGCGCATTGCGATCCTCGGCCGCCAGTGCATCGGCGAGTTGCCGTTGCCGCTGCGGCAGATCGCTCTGCAGCGCAGTGATCATCTCGGCCACACCGTCGCGGCCAAACAGCTCCAGCAGCTCATTCCATGTTGCGGGATCAAGATCCTCTTGCGCTGTCCCCATGCCCCTGACGCCCTTGTTGTCGCTGTCCGATCGCCCGGAAGGCAGCTTAACATTTCGGCCTGCTATTCAAGCCGACGCAAGGGGCGCGTGACGATGGGGGAGCGGCGTACCGGATGGGCTGCTATACGTTCGAGCCGCTGGCCTACGGCTGCGCAAGATGGACGACGCGCAGCTCGAACGACTCGGTGCCCTGGTAACGGTTCACCGTCGGCGCGTAGACGAGCGCGACATGGCCCGACCGGCACAGGCGCGCGGCGCCGTTGAAGTCGATCGCGCCGACCAGCACGCCGCTGGCATGCCGCAGCCGGTACCTGCCGTGCTCGCCGCCGGCGCCGATCGGTCTGGCTTCGACGACCTCGAACAGCCCCTCGAACAGCGGCTCGGCGAAGCCCTGACCCCAGGGGCCGGCGTGTTCGAGCGCACGCGCGGTATCCAGCTGCAGCTCCGCAGCCTCCAGGGGACCGTCGGTCTCGATGACCTGCTGCAGCGCGGTTTCGTCGAGCTGCGCCGCGCACTGCGCGTCGAAGGCGGCGCCGAACTCGGTCAGCCGCGCCTCGTCGAGGCTCAGGCCGGCCGCCATCGCGTGTCCGCCGAAACGTTTGATCAGGCCGGGATGGCGCGCGTCGATCGCCGCGAGCACGTCACGCAGATGCAGGCCCGGAATCGAGCGCCCAGAGCCCTTGAGCTCGCCGGCCTGCTGCGCGCGCGCGAACGCGATCACCGGCCGGTGGCGCAGCTCCTTGAGTTTCGACGCGACGAGGCCGACGACGCCTTCGTGCCAGCCGGGATCGAACAGGCTCAGACCGACCGCGCCGGCCTGGTCGGCGCGATCGAGCGCGTCGAGCTGCATCTGCGCCTGGATCTCGCGGCGCTCGCGATTGAAGCGATCCAGCGCGGCGGCGAGCTGCGCCGCCTGCTCCGCGTCGGCCGCCAGCAGACAGTCGATGCCGGCGCGCATGTCGTCGAGGCGGCCCGCGGCGTTGATCCTCGGCGCCAGCGCAAAGCCCAGATCGAGCGAGCCGAGGCGCTGCGCATCGCGCCCGGCGCAGCGCAGCAGCGCGGCGACGCCGGGGCGTGTGCGCCCGGCGCGGATGCGGCGCAGGCCTTGCTCGACGAGGATGCGGTTGTTGTGGTCGAGGCGCACGACGTCGGCGACCGTGCCGATCGCCACGAGGTCGAGCAGCTCGGCGAGATTCGGCTCCGCGCGCTGCGCGAACGCGCCGCGCCGCCGCAGCTCGGCGCGCAGCGCCAGCAGCAGATAGAACACCGCACCGACGCCGGCGAGCGCCTTCGACGCGAAGCGGCAGCCGGGCCGATTGGGATTCACGATCGCGTCGGCGTTTGGCAGCTCCGCGCCCGGCAGATGATGGTCGGTGACGACGACGCTCACGCCGAGCTGCCGCGCGCGCGCCACGCCGGCGAGGCTGGCGATGCCGTTGTCGACGGTCACGAGCAGCGTCGCGCCGGTCGCCGCCGCGGCTTCGGCCAGCGCCGGCGACAGGCCGTAGCCCATGCGGAAGCGGTCGGGAACGACGTAGTGCAGCTCTGCGGCACCCAGCGCACGCAGGCCGAGCACGGCGACTGCGGTACCGGTCGCCCCATCGGCGTCGTAGTCGCCGGCGATGACGATGGTCTCGCGCCGGCCGATCGCATCGGCCACGCGCGCCGCGGCCGCGTCGATGCCGAGCAGATCGGACGGCGGCAGCAGCGCGCTCAGCTCGAGCGAAAGCTCCGCCTCATCGACACCGCGCGCCGCATAAACCCGGCGCAGCACCGGATGCAGCGAGGCCGGCAGGCGCTCGGCCTGACCCGGCGCACGACGACGAACCAGCGGCTTCGCGTCGGCGGCCACGAGCCGCCCTGGCTAGGACAGGCGGTCGAGCAAGGCGCGCTCGACCGCGGCGCGCGTGGCGTCGACCTGGATCAGATCCTTGAGGCCGTCGCGGGTGATGATGTCCGGATCCTTGAGACCGTTGCCGGTCAGCGTGCAGACGACCGTCGAGCCGGCGGCGATCCTGCCGGACTCGATGTCGCGCAGTGCACCGCACAGCGAGGCCGCCGACGCCGGCTCGCAGAACACGCCTTCGCGCTGTGCGAGCAGCCGCTGCGTCGCCAGGATCTCGGCGTCGCTGCACGCGTCGAACCAGCCGCCGGACTCCTTCTGCGCGGCCCAGGCGAAATCCCAGGACTGCGGATGGCCGATGCGGATCGCGGTGGCGACCGTCTCCGGCTGCTCGACCGGGCCGCCGCGCAGGAACGGCGCGGCGCCGGCGGCCTGGTAGCCGACCATGACCGGGCGGCGCTGCGTCAGCGCGCTGCGGTCATACGCCGGACCGCCGTCGAAGGCCTTCGACGCCGCGGTGCGCGCGCCGGTCATTTCCGAATACCCCATCCAGTACGCCGAGATGTTGCCGGCATTGCCGACCGGCAGGCAGTGGTAGTCCGGCGCGCGGCCGAGCGCCTCGACGATCTCGAAGGCCGCGGTCTTCTGCCCCTGCAGCCGGTACGGATTGATCGAGTTGACGATCGCCACCGGCGCGGTCTCGGCGACTTCCTTGACCAGCCGCATGCCGTCGTCGAAATTGCCGCGGATTTGCACGACCACCGCGCCGTGCACGAGCGCCTGCGCCAGCTTGCCGAGCGCGATCTTGCCCTCCGGGATCAACACGAACGCGGTGATGCCGGCGCGCGCCGCGTAGGCGGCGGCCGCCGCCGAGGTGTTGCCGGTCGAGGCGCAGATGATCGCGCGCGCACCCTCGTGCACCGCCTGTGTCACCGCCACGGTCATGCCGCGATCCTTGAACGAGCCGGTCGGGTTGAGGCCCTCGAACTTGACGTAGAGCTCACCCTCGAAGCCGATCCGCTTCGGCAGATTGACGAGCCGGATCAGCGGCGTGCGGCCCTCGCTAAGCGCGATCGGCCGGACCTCGGCTGCGAACGGCAGACGGCTGCGGTAATGCTCGATGATGCCGGTGTAGTGCATGGTCGTGCGGGAAATGACGGGAATCGGGAATCGGGGACCGGGGGATCGGGAATCGGGAATCGGGAATCGGGAATCGGGAATCGGGAATCGGGAATCGGGAATCGTAAAAGCGACCGCATCGCCAGTCCTGGCCTCTGCGCTTGCGGATTCCCGTCGAAACAATTCCCGGCCGTCAAGCGTCCAGCTTCTCGACGCGCAGGCGCATCGCGCCCGGGCGCACGAACGGCAGTTTCTGCATTTCGGCCAGCGCATCGTCGGAGCGATGTTGCGCGATCACCGAGGTGATCAGCGCGATCGTCGCATCCTCGCCGCCGCGCGGCTCGCGCTGCAGGATGGCCTCGACGCTGATCTCGTGCGCGGCGAGGATGGCGGTGATCTGCGACAGCACGCCGGGCTCGTCGGCCACGCGCAGGCGCAGGTAGAACGCGCTCTGCGCATCGCGGATCGGCACGATCGGCAACGGTCGCAGGGCCTCCGGCTGGAAGGCCAGCGCCGGCACGGCATGGCGCGCGTCTGCGGACAGCGCGCGGGCGATGTCGAGCACATCGGCGACCACGGCCGACGCCGTGGCGTCGCCGCCGGCACCGCGGCCGTAGAAGCCGACCTCGCCGACGGCATTGCCGTGCACGACCACCGCGTTGAGCACGCCGTCGACCTTGGCCAGCAGGGTGTCGTCCGGAATCAGCGTCGGATGCACGCGCAGCTCGACGCCTGCGCGGCTGCGCTTGGCGATGCCGAGCAGCTTGATGCGGTAGCCGAAGACCTGTGCGATCTCGATGTCCTGCGGCGTCACCGCGGTGATGCCCTCGACGGCGATCGCCTCGAAGGCCAGCGGCATCCCGAAGGCCAACGCAGCGAGAATCGCAAGCTTGTGCGCGGCGTCGACACCCTGCACGTCGAAGCTCGGATCGGCTTCGGCGTAGCCGAGGCGCTGCGCGTCAGCGAGCGCGTCGGCGAAGGACTGGCCGCGCAAGGCCATCTGCGTGAGGATGTAGTTGCAGGTGCCGTTGATGATGCCGGCGACACTGTCGATGACGTTGCCGGCCAGGCCCTCGCGGATCGCCTTGATGATCGGAATGCCGCCGGCGACCGCGGCCTCGAAGCCGATCACGCCACCGGCGCGCGCCGCCGCGGAGAAGATCTCGTTGCCGGCTTCGGCGAGCAGGGCCTTGTTGGCCGTCACCAGCGGCTTGCCGCGCGCGATCGCGGCCAGCGTCAGCTCGCGGGCGATGCCGGTGCCGCCGATCAGCTCGACGATGATGTCGACCTCGGCCTCGCGCACCAGCGTCGGGGCGTCGTCCCACAGGCGCACGCCGGCAAGATCGCAGTCGCGCACGCGCGATGGCGTGCGCGTCGCGGCATCGGTCACGCTGACCGGCCGGCCGACGCGGCGGGTGATCTCGGCGGCATTGTTCTTCAGCAGGCGCAGCACGCCCTGCCCGACCGTGCCCAGGCCGACGACGCCGATGCGTATCGGTGCACTCATTGCAGGATCAGTTTCCGGTTTCCAGCTCCCAGATTGCGGGTTCCGGCTTCCTTGACTGGAAACTGGAAACTCACAACTGGAAACTTGCCGTCAGGCATTCTTGAGCATCCGCTTGATCCCGCGGATCGCCTGGCGCGTGCGATGCTCGTTCTCGATCAGCGCGAAGCGCACGTGGCTGTCGCCGTACTCGCCGAAGCCGATGCCCGGCGAGACCGCGACCTTGGCTTCCTCGAGCAGGCGCTTGGAGAACTCGATGGAGCCGAGCGCGCGGTACGCCGGCGGGATCTCGGCCCAGACGAACATCGTCGCCTTCGGCCTCTCGACCGTCCATCCGGCCGCGTTGAGACCCTCGCAGAGCACGTCGCGGCGGCAGCGGTACATCTCGCGGATCTCGGCGACGCAGTCCTGCGGCCCCTCGAGCGCAGTGATCGCCGCGATCTGGATCGGCGTGAACATGCCGTAGTCCAGATACGACTTGATGCGCGCCAGCGCCGCGACCAGCGTCGGGTTGCCGCACATGAAGCCGACACGCCAGCCCGGCATGTTGTAGGACTTCGACAGCGTGAAGAACTCGACGGCGACGTCCTTCGCGCCCGGCACCTGCAGCACGCTCGGTGCGGTGTAGCCGTCGAAGACGATGTCGGCGTAGGCGATGTCGTGGATCAGCCAGATGCCGTGCTCGCGGCACAGCGCGACGGCCTTCTCGAAGAACCCGAGGTCGACGCATTGCGTCGTCGGATTGCCCGGGAAGTTGAGGATCAGCATCTTCGGCGCCGGCCAGCTCTCCTTGATCGCGCGCTGCAGCTCCTCGAAGAAGTCGACCTCCGGCGTCAGGCGCACGTGGCGCACGTCGGCGCCGGCGAGCACCACGCCGTAGGGATGAATCGGATACGCGGGATTGGGCACAAGCACGACATCGCCGGAGGCCAGCGTCGCGAAGGCCAGGTGCGCGAGGCCTTCCTTGGAGCCGATCGTCGCGATGACTTCGGACTCCGGGTCGAGCTCGACGTCGTAGCGCGCCTTGTACCAGCGGCTCATCGCGCGCCGCAGCCGCGGCACGCCCTTGGACACCGAGTAGCGGTGCGTATGCACGGCGTCTTCGTGATGATGCTCGGGCTTGACGTAGTCCGACTCGGTGCCGCGCACGGCGGCCTCGACGAGCTTGTCGACGATGTGGCGCGGCGTCGGCTGGTCCGGGTTGCCCATGCCGAAGTCGATGATGTCCTCGCCGCGGGCTCGGGCCGCCTTCTTCAGATCGCCGACGATATTGAAGACGTAGGGCGGCAGGCGCTGGATGCGCGGGAAGACGGTGTTCACGGGAAGGACCCGACGATGGGACAAAAAGAGGGCCGGTATTATCGTTCGGACGGCGCGACTTGCAAAGGAAAACCGCGCTGCGATGCCGCGCCGGCTGGCCCGGTTTTCGCCGTACTGCCGTCACGGCGGGCGAAACCCGTCGCACTGTAGGTCAAAGCTGACAGCCCTTCGGGGCCGCTCCGATCGCCCGCGCCGCTCGTCGAACGCCGACGACCCCGGATCACGTGCGGCTTTATGCGACCATGCATTTGCTACACTCGCCGCTCGTCACAGATCACAACCAAACGCATGCGTGCAATCCGTGGCCGCAGGGCTGCGTTCTTGCTGTTCGCCGCACTGTTCCCGCTGCCGGTCGCCGTTGCCGCCTCGGCGCAGGACATCGCCGAGCGCGCCATCCGCCTCGACCAGACGATCCAGGCGCTCAAGGACGAGGTGATCGAGCTCAGCCGTGAAGCGCAGGCGATCGAGAACGCGGCGATCATTCCCGAGCACCGGCGGCTGTCGGTCTATCTCAAGGTGGCCGTCCGCGGGCTGCTGCTCGAGGAAGTCGGCGTCGCCGTCGATGACCAGCCGGCCGAGGTGTATCACTACGAAGAGTCCGACGCACGCGCCCTGCTCGGTGAGCACGCACTGCAGCGCGTGCTGCGCACCAGCGTGGAACCGGGCCCGCACCGGATCCGTATGAGCGCCAAGGGCCAGTATGCAGACGCCAGGCCCGACGATCCGCCGGTCACCCTCAGCTACGAGGCGATCTTCGACAAGAGCCAGCGCGAGGCCGAGCTGGAGTTCGCCGTCACGCGCGCCAGCCGCTTCGGCGACGAGCTGCGCCTGAGCATGAAGGAATGGCGGAAGCGCCAATGAGACGTCCTCTCGCCCTGCTCCTTGCGGCGGCGGCGTCCTGTGCGACGGCGGCCGAACTCTACGTGCCCGGCACGCTCGACGACCCGCGCGTGCGCATGGCCGATTACCTCGGCCTGCACAAGCGGCATTTCTCCGCAGTGGTCGAGCTCGGGCTCGTCGAAGGCGCCGACGATCCACTGCGCATGCCGGCGGACTACCAGTGGCGGCTCGCCGACAATCTGCTCGCCTTCGGCATGCGCGACCGCGCCGAGGCGCTGTACCGCCAACTGGCAGCGACGAGCACGGAAACCGAAGAGGACGTGGAGCGTATCGCCAAGGCCCAGCTGCGCATTGCCGAGTTCGAATACCAGCGCGGCTACTGGGCGGAAGCGCGCGCGACGCTGCAGCGGCTGCGCGGTTCGCTGCCGCAGTCGCTGCTCGCCGACTGGCAGGACCTGCTGTCGCGCGTGCTGATGGCCGAGGGCCGTTACGGTGAGGCCGCCGAAATTCTGGCGCTGCTCAACGAGTCCGACGCGGAGTCGCCGTACAGCCGATACAACTTCGGCGTCGCGCTGATCAAGGACGGGCGCGCGCCGCAGGGCCAGACGGTCCTCGACCGCGTCGGTCGGCTCAACCCGACCGATCTCGAAGAGCTGGCACTGCGCGACCGCGCGAACCTCAGTCTCGGCTGGCACTTCCTGCAATCGCAGCAGGGCGGCACTGCCAAGCCGCTGTTCGCGCGCGTGCGCGTCGAAGGCCCGTTCTCGAACCGCGCGCTGCTCGGTCTGGGCTGGGCCGAACTCGCGCCGCAGGGCGAGCGCATCGCCAAGGTGACGGTCGGCGACGAGGAGGTGGACCCGTTCACGAGGTTCTCGACGCTGGGCGTGCTGATGCGCCCGGGCTTCGTCGAGGAAGACATCTTCAAGCGCGCCGGGCTGCGCGCGTTCCGGCTGACCAAGGCGAGTAAGGAAGAGGAGGACGCGCTGCGCAAGGCGCTGGTGCCCTGGATCGAGCTGATCTCGCGCGACCCGATGGACCCGGCGGTGCAGGAAGCCTGGCTCGCGATCCCCTACACGCTCGACCGGCTCGGCGCACATACGCAGGCGCTGCAGTATTACGAGCGCGCGGTCGAGGTGCTGGAGAAGGCGCGCGCGCGCATGACTGCCGCGAGGATCTCGATCCGGCAGGGCCGCATGGTGGAGACGATCGTGCGCCGCGAGCTGGACTCCGAGGCGGGCTGGGAGTGGAAGATGCTCGATCTCCCGGACACTCCCGAAACCTATTTCCTGCAGACGCTGCTCGCCGAGCACCGCTTTCAGGAGGCGCTGAAGAACTACCGCGACCTGCGCCTGCTGGCGCGCACGCTCGACAGCTGGTCGCAGCGCATGGACAAGGTCGTAGCGACCTACGGGCGCGAGGATCGGCCGCCGGCGCAGCCGGACGAGCTGATCCGCCGCGCACGCGACGGCTGGTCGCCGCCGTGGCAGGGCCTGCAGATCGAGCTGCGCGCGGAGCGCGCGCTCGCGGTGCCGGGCGCCTACGCCGGTGCGGCGCGGCGGCCGCCCGCGCTGCGCCCGCAGCTGCGGCTCGCCGGCCCGCCGGCGCGCTTCAACGGGCCGCTGGAGCGCGCACGCACCGCACAGCAGCGCATCACCGATCTGCGCGAGCCGCTCAAGGTCGCCGCCGCCGAGCAGGCCAAGCTGCTCGAAGACCTGGCGCTGACCGAGCTCGTCGGCCAGCAGGAGCAGATCGAGCGCTATCTCGTCGAAGCGCGCTTCGCGCTCGCACGACTCTACGACCGCCAGCGAATGGGCGAAAAGGGCGAGATGAATGACCAGTAAAGCGTACCGCGCGCTCACGCTGCTGGCGGCGCTGGCGCTGGCCGCGTGCGGATCGAACGCGGTCAAGGATGCGGCGCCGCCGATCGGCAGGACGATCGGCAAGCTCGACGAGCCTTCGCCGGAGGTGCTGCCGATCATCCAGTCCGAGCCGATCGCCACCGACCCGTCCAAGGCGGTCGAGAACTATCGCAAGCTGCTGGAGCTGGCGCCGGACCCGGAAACCAAGGCCGAGGCGCAGCGGCGGCTCGCCGATCTGCAGGTGCAGATCGAGGACAGCCGCGGCGTCACCGAGGACACGGAGAAGTCGCTGCAGGAGGCAATCGGGCTCTACAACAAGCTGCTATACGCCGATCCGCTGAGCAAGGAGAACGACCGCATCTTCTATCAGATGGCGCGCGCACAGCAGAACCTGGGCGAAACCGAGGCGGCGATCGACACGCTGCGCCGGCTCACCGAGCGCCATCCCGACTCGCCGCTGGTCGGCGACGCGCGCTTCCGCCGCGCCGAGCTGCTGTTCAATCTGCGGCGTTACGCCGAGGCGGAGTCCGAGTACAGGCTGGTGATGGATCTGGCCGACGCGACGCCGTTCTTCGAGCCGGCGCAGTACAAGTACGGCTGGTCGCAGTACAAGCAGTCGAAGTACGAAGAAGCCATTGCCACGTTCTTCGACGTGCTCGAGCGCGAGCTGCCGCCCGGAGAGCAGTTCGAGCCGGAGCCGGCGCTCGCCGCCGTCGCCAAGGAAAAAAGCGAGCTGGTGCGCGACTCGCTGCGCGTGATCACGCTCGCGCTGAGCACGCTCGGCGGCGGCCCGGCGCTCGGCGAGTACCTCGCCGAGCACGGCGATCCGCGCTTCGCGCCGCTGGTCTATGCCGCGCTCGGCGAGGCCTTTCTCGACAAGGAGCGCTACACCGATGCGGCCGGCGCCTATGCCGCGTTCATCGAGCGCTATCCGGCATCGCCGCACGCGCCGGCGTTCCAGTCGCACGTCATCGCCGCATACGCCGGCGGCGGCTTCCGCGACCTGGTCATCGAGGCCAAGGAGCGCTACGCGACGACCTACGACCCCGGCGCGGCCTATTGGGGCGGCCGGCCGGCGACGCCGCAAGTCCTGGCCGAGCTGCGCACGCACCTCGACGATCTGGCCAAGCACTACCACGCGCGCGCGCAGCAGGACAAGGCGGCGAACCAGGCGGATTTCCTCGTCGCCGCACGCTGGTATCGGCGCATCATCGAGCTCTATCCGCAGGATGCGCAGCTCGCCGAGGTCAACTTCCTGCTCGGCGACGCGCTGCTCGACGGCGGGCGCACCCTCGAGGCCGCACGCGAGTACGAGCGCACCGCCTACGCCTACCCGCCGCATCGCCGCGCCGGCGAAGCCGCGCACGCCTCGGTGCTGGCGTTCCAGAAGCACGCCTCGGCGGTCGCCGCGGCCGAGCGACCGGTGGCGCTGGCCAGCGCGATCGACGCCGGCATCAAGCTCGCCGATACCTTTCCCGGCCATCCGCAGAAGTATCCGGTGCTGACGCAGGCCGCCCAGGATCTGTTCGAGCTCAAGGCCTACGACCGTGCGGTGGAGACCGCCCGGCGCGTGCTCGATGCGGAGCGCACGGTCGACGCGCGCCTGCGCCGCATCGCGTGGAGCGTCAGCGGCGACGCGCATTTCGCGCAGGCCCGCTACGCCGAAGCCGAAACCGCGTTCAGCGAGGAGCTCAAGCTCACGCCGGCGACCGCCGAGGAGCGTCCTGCGATCGTCGAGCAGCTGGCGGTGTCGATCTACAAGCAGGGCGAGGCCGCACGCAGCCAGAACGATCTGAAGACCGCCGCGTTCCACTTCCTGCGCGTGGGCAGGATCACGCCGGAATCGAAGATCCGCGCGACCGCCGAGTACGACGGTGCCGCCGCGCTGATCGCGCTGGAAGACTGGGGCAATGCCGCGCGCGTGCTCGAAGGCTTTCGCACGCTGTTCCCGGGCCACGAGCTGGAAGCCGACGTCGACAAGAAGCTTGCCGTCGCCTATCAGCGTGACGGCAAGCCGCTGGAAGCCGCGCGCGCCTACACGCGCATCGCCGGGCGCGACAGCGAGACCGCCGAGATCCGCCGCGAGGCCGCTTGGCTCGCCGCGAGCCTGTTCGACGAAGGCCAGTCGCCGGCCGAGGCCGCGTCCGCCTACGAGCGCTACGTGCGGAGCTTCCCGAGGCCGCTCGATCGCGCGCTCGACGCGCGCGCCCGGCTGGTCGAGTACGCGCGTGCCAACGGCAACCGCGAGCAGCTGAGCTACTGGCAGCGCGAGCTGGTCAGCGCCGACGAAACCGCCGGCGCCGAGCGCTCACCGCGCTCGCGCGCGCTGGCCGCGCAGGCGAGCCTCGATCTCGGCCGCATGGCCGCCGCCGACGCCCGCGCGATACGCCTGGCGCTGCCGATCGAGCGCAGCCTGCCGCGCAAGAAGCAGGCGATGGAGGAAGCGATCCGCTGGCTCGACAAGGCCGCCGGCTACGGCTTCGTCGAGACGACGACGGCGGCGACTTACGAGCTTGCCAGCGTCTACCAGGCCTTCGGCCGCGCGCTGCTGGAGTCGGAGCGCCCGCGCAACCTGCGCGATCTGGAGCTGGAGCAGTACGACCTGCTGCTCGAAGAGCAGGCCTATCCGTTCGAGGAGCAGGCGATCGCAGCACACGAAACCAACCTGCGTCGCATCAGAAGCGGCGTCTACGACCAGTGGGTCGCGAGCAGCGCACGTGCGCTGGCCGAGCTGGTGCCGGCGCGCTACGGCAAGCGCGAGCAGGGTGAGGACCGTTATGAAGCACTCGACTGAACGCATGCGCACGCTGATCCGCGCGCTGCTGCTGGCCGCCGCCGGCACGCTCGCGGCCTGCGGCGCGTTTCAGGAAAAGCCCGAGCGGCCCGAGCCACCGGCCGCGCCGCCGCCGGCGCCGGCGCCCACGCCGGATAAGGGCGATCCCCAAGACCGCTTCGATGCGGCGATGGCGCTATGGCAGCAGAACCAGATCGCCGAGGCCGAATCTGCCTTCGTGAGCCTGGTCCAGGACTTCCCGCAGCACTCGGGGCCGTGGACCAATCTGGGCATTCTCTACGCCAGGTCGAACCGCCGGGCGCAGGCGATCGGCGCGCTGACCAAGGCAGTGAGCCTCAATCCGCAGAACAAGGTCGCGTTCAACTGGCTGGGCATCCTGCACCGCGAGGCCGGCGACCTCAACCGCGCGCGGCTGTCCTACGAAAAAGCCCTGCAGCTCGATCCGGACTACGCACTGGCGCACTACAACCTCGCGATCCTGCTCGACGCGCACCTGAAGCAGCCGGCCGAGGCGCTGCCGCATTATCGCGCCTACCGGAGCGCCGGCCACGAGGACGAGCTGCGCGTGCTGGCGTGGATCGCGGCGATCGAAGCGGCGACGAAGCCGGCGACGCCCGCCCCGGCGCCGCCGCCGGTGGGCAGCGCGCCGCAGACGGAGCAGACGCCATGAACAGAGCGCTGATCGGCAGCGCCCTCACGCTCGCTATACTTGCCGCCATCGCGCCGGTGGGCGCGCAGGACGAGATGCCCGCCGTAGGCTCGATGGCGGAGCCTGCCGAGCAGCGTGCCCCGATAGAGCAGCAGGCAGGGACGACGATCATCGGCGAGCGCGAGTCCCCGATCGGCCTCTACATCATGCCGTGGCGCGAGGCGCGTCCCGAAGCCGACATGGATCGGCCGGCACGCCTGCTGCAGGAAGACCTGCAGCCGCTGGACGAGGATGTGTTCGTGCGCCAGATCGAGTACCACGACGCCTTGAGCGATGCGCTGAAGCAGAAGGGCCTCGTGACGCCGGGCGGCCGTTGACCCACCGGTTGCGCTGCCCGAAATGAATTTATCGACTTGTCGAAACACAGAGGGGTTGACCCATGGAGTTCTTTGCCACCGTCCTCCGCTTTTTCCAGAGCGGCGGCGCGTTCATGTACCCGATCCTGATCGTCATGATCATCGGCCTTGCGATCGCGGTGGAGCGCGCCTTGTATCTGCGCCGTGCCAACGCCGAAAACCGTGAGCTGTGGACCAACCTGCTGCCGCTGCTCAATCAGGGCAGGCACGACTCGGCCGAACGGCTCGCCGCGGAATCGGAAACGGCGATCGGCCGCGTGCTCGGCTTCGGCCTGGCCCGTGCGCGCAGCAACGCGACGCGCAGCGAGATCGAGATGGCGATGGAAGAGAGCATCATGGAAGTGACGCCGCTGCTCGAGCGGCGCACGCACTACCTCGCGACCTTCGCCAACATCGCGACGCTGCTCGGCCTGCTCGGCACGATCATCGGCCTGATCCAGGGCTTCAACGCGGTCGCCAACGTCAACCCGGCGGAGAAAGCCAACCTGCTGTCGGCGTCGATCTCGGTAGCCATGAACACGACCGCCTTCGGCCTGATGGTCGCGATCCCGCTGCTGCTGGCGCACGCCTGGCTGCAGTCCAAGGCCAACGACCTGATCGACAGCGTCGAGATGGCGGCGATCAAGTTCCTCAACAGTCTCGGACTGAAGGGCTGAGGCCGGCCCATGTTCGCCCGCATGCGCCGTGCGCGCCGCCAGGAGGCGGCTGATCTCAACATCACGGCCTTTCTCAACCTGATGGTCGCACTGGTGCCGTTCCTGCTGATCACGGCGGTGTTCACGCAGCTGACGATCAAGGAGCTGGATTTGCCGGATACGTCGCGCCAGCAAGCGCCGCCCGACGACCGGCCGCGCGGGCTGTCCGTCGTCGTCCGCGAGAGCGGCCTGACGCTGCTGGACTCCGGCCAGACGGTGAACAGCTGGCCGCGCGGCGAAGCCGGCTACAGCTACGCGGCGCTCGGGCAGACGCTCGCCGAAATCAAGAACCGCAATCCCGCGGAAGACCGCATCACGCTGCTGCTCGAACCGGGCATCGCCTACGACGTGCTGATCCAGGTGATGGACACCGTGCACTACCTGCCGGCCGCGCGCGAAGGCGTCCTCGTCGACATGTACCCGCAGATCTCGATCGGCGATGCACCACCGCTGGAGGTGGCGCCATGATCCGCGCCCATACCCTGCGCACGCAGCGCCTGGAACGCCGGCGCAAGCGCAATCGTCCGGGCGCGCTGAGCCTGACCTCGCTGATGGACATCTTCACGATCCTGGTGTTCTTCCTGCTCGTGAACTCGTCGCAGGTCGAAGTGCTGCCCAACCCGCGGTCGCTCGCGCTGCCGGAATCCGTCGCCGTCCAGGGGCCGCGCGAGACCGTGCTGCTGACGGTGACGCGCGAGCAGATCCTGGTGAACAACGAGCCGGTCATGAGCCTCGACGAGGCGCGGAACACGACCGGTAATGTGCTCGCACCGCTGAAGTCGCGCCTGCTGCAGGAAGGGTTGATGCAGGTCGTCGGTGCCGACGCCGGCGCGGTCACGCGCGGCGAGATCAACATCATGGCCGACAAGGACATTCCGTATCAGCTGATCAAGAAGGTCATGGCGACCTGCACCGAGGCGCGCTTCGCCAGGATTTCGCTCGCGGTCGCGCACCGCGAAGCCGGAGGCGGCGCATGAGTCCCGGCGGCATCCAGTGGCAAAGCTGGGACCTGGCGGCCGAGTCCGACCGCCGCTTCCGGCGTCTGGTGATCATCGTCGGCATCCCGCTGCTGATCATCGGCCTCGTCATCCCCTTCCTCGAACTCGTCGGCCTGACGCGCGGCGGCGGCACGCTGGCCGGCACGCGCTACGTCGAGCTGCTGCCGGAGCAGGAGGCGCCGGTGGCCGAGAAAGTCGAGGAGCCGCAGCCGGCCGAAGAGGAGCAGCCCGAGCCGGAAGAGCCCAAGGCCGCCCCGGAACCGAAGCCCGAGCCCAGGCCGGAACCGCCAGCGGAGGTCGTGCAGCAGCGCACCGTCGAGCGTGCGCGCGAGACGGCTTCGCGCTCGGGCGTCATGGCCTTTGCCGACCAGCTGCAGGCGCTGCATTCCGGCGCGGCCGCGATCCAGCGGCCGGACCGGGCGCTTGAGTCGATCGACAGCGCCGGCGGTGGCGGCGGTGCCGCACAGAGCGCGGATAGCGAGTTGTTCGACCAGTCCGCGTCGCGTGCCTCGGGCGGCATCGGCACGCCGACCGGTACCGGCGCAACGCGCCGCGCGCAGTCCGGGACCGGACTCGGCCAGCGCCGGACCACGGTCGTGGAGAGCCCGGTCGGCTTCGGCCAGGACCGCAGCCGTCCCGGTCAGGGCGGCGACAGTCTCATCGCCGGGCGCACGCTCGAGGAGATCCAGCTCGTCTTCGATCGCAACAAGGGCGCGATCACGACGATCTACAACCGCGCCGCGCGCGAGAACCCGAACCTGGGTGCCGGCAAGATCGTCATCAGCCTGACCATTGCGCCCAACGGCGCGGTGACCGAGTGCAAGCTCGTCTCCAGCACGTTCAACGACCCGGAGCTCGAGCGCAAGATCGTGCAGCGCGTACTGCTGATGAACTTCGGCGCCAAGGACGTGCCGCCGTACACTTACCCGAACTACCCGATCCACTTCCTGCCGTCGTAGAAGCAGTTTCCAGTTGAAAGTTTCCGGTTTCCAGAGAAAAGCAGTTTCCAGTTGAAAGTTTCCGGTTTCCAGAGAAAAGCCTTCGTGACTGGAAACTGGAAACTTTGAACTGGAAACTTTCGCCTGCCACAGCACCACGGAGTACGACACATGGGGTTTCTCTCAGGCAAGAAAGCACTGATCACCGGCGTCGCCAGCGATCGCTCGATCGCGACCGGCATCGCCGAGGCGTTTCACCGCGAGGGCGCCGAGCTGGCGTTCACCTATCAGAACGATCGCCTGAAGTCGCGTGTCGAGGAGTTCGCTGCGAGCGTCGGCTCGAAGCTCGTGCTGCCGCTCGACGTCGCCGAGGATCGCCAGATCGACGAGCTCGTGGCCGAGCTGAACAAGGCCTGGGGTGCGCTCGACGTGCTGGTGCATTCGATCGGCTTCGCGCCGCGCGAGCAGCTCGCCGGCAAGTATCTCGACGCAGTCACGCGCGAGGGCTTTCGCATCGCGCACGATATCTCCAGCTACTCGTTCGCCGCGCTCGGCAAGGCGGCGCGTCCGCTGATGCGCGGACGCGCGGCGTCGATGCTCACCCTCACCTATCTGGGCGCGGTGCGTGCCGTGCCGATGTACAACGTCATGGGTCCGGCGAAGGCCTCGCTCGAAGCCAACGTGCGCTTCATGGCCGCGGACCTGGGTGAGGAAGGCATCCGCGTCAACGGCATCTCGGCCGGTCCGATCAAGACCCTCGCCGCCGCCGGCATCAGCGGCTTTCGCAGCATGCTGTCGATGGCGGAGAAAGCCGCGCCGCTCAGGCGCAACGTGACGATCGAGGAAGTCGGCAACGCGGCCGCGTTCCTGTCCTCCGACCTCGCCTCCGGCATCACCGGCGAGATCCTTTATGTCGACGCCGGCTATAACATCGTCGGCATGTCGTTCGGCGAGTAGCCGGACGCGTCCTGCACCGAGGAGGACGCAGAGAGCGCAGGGAGGCGTCGGCCTTACGTTTCCTTTGTCCGTGCGGCCTCTGCGTTCTCCGCGATGAATTCCGCACGCTCCCGTGCTTCGGGCTCGATCTCGTTTTCGAGCTTCGCGATGATCAGCGCGCCGGTCGCGTCGCCGAAGACGTTGACCGCCGTGCGGCACATGTCGAGGATGCGGTCGACCGCGAGGATCAGCCCGACGCCTTCGAGCGGCAGGCCGACGGCGGTCAGGATCACGGTGATCGCAACCAGGCTCGCCGAGGGGATCCCGGCGACACCGACCGAGGTCAGCAACGCGAGCGCGACGACGACGAACTGCGAGACGAAGCTGAGCTCCAGCCCGTAAGCCTGCGCGATGAACAGCGCCGCGGCGCATTCGTAGAGCGCGGTGCCGTTCATGTTCACCGTTGCGCCGAGCGGCAGGACGAACCCGGAAACGCGGTCGGCGACGCCGGCGCGCTTGACGCACTGGAAGGTCACCGGCAGCGTCGCCGCGGACGAGCTGGTGGAGAACGCGGTCAGCAGCGCCGGCGCCGACAGGCGCAGATGCCGGATCGGATCGAGGCCCGCGAGCTTCACCAGCAACGGCAGCACGACGAAGGTCTGGAGCAGCAGCGCGCCGAGCACGCTGAAGAAGAACAGCAGCAGCGGCGCCAGCGCCGACCAGCCGGTCTGCGCGACGGTCTTGGCGACCAGCGCGAACACGCCCAGCGGCGCGAACTTCATGACCCAGCCGGTGATGCGGATCATCACCTCGTAAAGTCCCGACCAGAAGCTGCGCTGCGTCTGCGCCAGATCGGCCGGCAGGCGCGCCGCGAAGTAGCCGAACAGCAGGCTGAAGAAGATCAGCGCGAGCATCTCGTCGTCGACGGCCGCCTGCATCAGATTCGGCGGCACCATGCGCAACAGCACGCCGACGATGTCGCCGCCGCCCCGCCCCTCGACTTTCTCCAGCACGGCGTCGGTATTGGCCGCGAGGCCGAGCCGCTCGCCGGCCGGTTCGCCGTCGATGACTCCGGGCTGCACGAGATTGATCACGGCCAATCCGATCAGGATCGAGATCAGCGTCGTCGCCGCGAAGTAGACCGCGGTCTTCAAGCCGATGCGGCCCAGCTCGGCGCTGGCGCCGATACCCAGGATCGCGTGGATCATCGCGCCAACGATCAGCGGCACGATGAGCATGCGCAGCGCGTTGAGGAACAGCGTGCCGAGGAAGCCGGTCGTCTCGATGAACCAGGCCGCCTCGCCGATCAGGCTGCCCGCAGCGACCGCCAGAATCAGTGCGATCGCGATCTGCCAATGCAGCTTCATGGGCCTCCCTCAAGGCTCGATCGAGGAAAAAGAAAAGCCGTTCGGGTCCGATTGAACCACGAACGGCTCGTCCGCGGCCATTCGACCGCGCAGGATGCCTCGGATCAGGGCGCTTCGGCCGGCGCGGCGGCATCCGGCGCGCGCAGGATCTCGATACCGACCGCGTCCTCGATCATCTTCATGTACGCGCGCAGCTCGGCGCCGGCGACTGCGTCGCGCAGCCGCGCGCGCTGCGTTTCGATGACTTCGTCGGGCAGCTCCGGCGTCTTCACTTCGTTGAGCGCGAGCACCGCCTTGCTGCCGTCCGCCAGCTCGGCCTCGCCGTACGTGACCTTGCCCTCGGCGGGCCGCGGCAGCTCGAACACGGCGTCGACGACGGCACGTTCCACCTTCTTGTCATCGCGCCGGATCGCACCCGGATTGCGCAGCTCGCCGCCCTTCGCGCGCACGATCTCCTGGAAGTCGGTGCCTTCGCGCACGGCGTTGAGCGTCTCCGCGGCATCCTGCGCGGCGAGCTTGCGCGCCGCCTCGTCGACGAGCGACTTGCGCAGCGTGTCGGCGACTTCCTCGAGCGTCTTCTGCCGCGGCGCCTCGTATTCCGCCTTGCGCACGACGACGAGCTTTGTGTCGCTCACCGCGATCGGCTTGCTGTTCTCGCCCTGGTCGAGCACCTCGGGCGAGAACGCCGCTTCGGCGACGTTCTGATTCGCGGCGATGCCGGTGCCCTTGCCGCGCTCGAACCAGTCGGTGGTCTGCACTTCGAGGCCCAGCGCCTCCGCGACCGGCTCCAGCGACGTCGGCTTCTCGAACGCCAGCTGCTCCAGCTGCTCGGACATTTCCTGGAAACGCTGCTGCCGCTCGCGGGTCTGGAACAGCTCGGTCAGCTCGCGCTGCACCTCGGGATCGTCGAACGGGCGCACGACCGAGGCCTTGAGCTCGTCGAGCCGGATCAGGTGCCAGCCGAACTCGGTTTCCACCGGCGCGCTGACCTCGTTCTCCTCGAGCGCGAACAGCGCGTCCTCGAAGGCGCGCACCATCTGCCCGCGGCGCACCCAGCCGAGGTCGCCGCCGGCGGCCTTCGAGCCCGGGTCCTCGGAGTGCTCCCCGGCCAGCTTCGCGAAGTCGGCGCCGCCGGCGATCTCCGCGGCGAGCGACTCGGCCTTCCTGCGCGCAGCTTCCTTGTCGGCACCGAAGCCGATCAGGATGTGGCGCGCCTTGCGCTCCTCCTGCGTCGTGAAGCGGCCGGCCTTCTCGGCCTCGTAGAGCACCTTGAGCACGTCTTCGGCCGGCGCAGCGGCTTCGGGTAGCGCGTCGAGCGAGAGCTCGACATAGGCGAGCTTGAGCCGCTCCGGCGCCATGTACTGCGCCTTGTCCTGCTCGTAACGCTGCTGCACTTCCTCTTCGGACACCTGCACACGGTCGCGGTAGTCCGACACCTCGAAGAGCGCGTACTGCAGCGTCCGCTCCTGATTGGCCAGCTGCACCGCCTGCTGCACCTGCACGCCGGCGACGAAGGCGGTGTCGACGACCGCCTCGCGCATCTGGTTCATCTCGATCGAGTCGCGCAGCTGGCGCTCGTAACGGTCGGGCGTGTAGCCGGCACGCGCCAGCGCCTCGCGGTAGGCCTGCGTGTCGAACGCGCCGTCGCGCTGGAATGCGGGCTCCGAGGAGACCGCTTTGAACAGCGTCGCGTCGTCGGCGTGGTAGCCCTCGGACTCGGTGTACTGCCGCAGCATCGTCTCCTGCGCCATGTCGCGCAGCACGGCGCTGCGCAGGCGGCTCTGATCGAACATGTCGGCGCGGAAGTTCTCGCCCATCAGCTGCACCAGCTGCTGATAGCGCTGCTCGTACTGCCGCTGGAATTGCGATTCATGGATCTTCTGGTCGCCGACCTTGGCGACGACCGGGTCGCCGCCGCCCCCGGTGAACGACTCGATCCCGAAGAACGCGAACGGGATCGCCACGAGCGCCACGATAAAGCCGGCAATCAGGCCGGTGGTGCGGTCGCGAATCTGCTGAAGCATGTTCTCCTCGTTGCTGACGAGCCTGCAAACGATAAAGCCCGGTCTAGCAGCCTGCTGAGCCGGGCCTCGTGAGTCGCTGCGATTGGTGGGCTGCCAGGGACTCGAACCCCGAACCTACTGATTAAGAGTCAGCTGCTCTACCATTGAGCTAGCAGCCCGTCGCCTGCCGAAGTTGGGGTGGACGAGGGGACTCGAACCCCCGACAACCAGAATCACAATCTGGGACTCTAACCAACTGAGCTACGTCCACCATCGGGAGCTTCCCCCGGACGGGGTACGTCCGGGGGCGCGAATCATAGCAAAACTTTTCATGCGAGTGGCCAGCGGTCTGGCCCTCGAGCTGACACCGACCCGCAGCGCCCCGCCGGCGCATCGTGACCAGGGGCTCCGCTGCCAGACGCTGGTCGTGTTGCTGATAACCGCCTGATGGCACTGCAGTCGTCGGCGCTGCGGCGCCGGCACGCACTGAACCGCAGGGCCCGAAGCCGGTCCGCACACTACGTGAGCCGGTGGCGGCCGCGCGCATGCTCCAAAGCCTCGCCGATAAATCATCCCGGGCAGTCGTCAACCCCATCGCGCGCCGTTACCATCGTTCGCATAACGCGGCAGTCGGGGAGCGGGGGCATGAACGACATATCCGGGTTCGCGGAGCGGCGCAGCGCGTCGCTGGCACCGCGCAGGTTCGCCGAGCACGTTCGCACCGGCACGCGCTAAAGGTGCCCGACCGGTGTGCGCGCACCGTTGCCCACCGATGCGCCTCCCGAAAGCGCGGCGCCGTGTCCGCGTGCAGGGCCGCCGCTGCAGCGAGCCCGCGAAACGACCACCTAGCCGGCCGGTCGTCGGTTGACCTGCATCTCATCTCTCCTCGCGCCTCTCATGGCAGCGCTTCCGCCGTCGCACCGTTCCGCCGGTGCGCGCCGGATCCGTGCGCATGCGCACCCGCTCGTCCGGCGCTTCGCACCGCCGCTCGGCCGCTCTGCCACAGAGGCTTGCTTGAGAAATAAAGGGATCTTTATGTATTACTTTAATAAGTCTTCATAACTCCATTATAGTAAATATAAAACTCTGATATATATGGATGTTCATATAGGCATCCATCACACTTACTCACGCAAAAGGACGGCGTTTGGGTGCATTTTCTTTGAGATTTTGCGTGCTATGATGCGCCTGCCCATCTTGAGGGCGATCCAATTGGAGCAGCGCACCATGAACCCGGAAATCCAGAACACCGACGTCATCGATATCTGCGAGCTGGAGTACGACGTGGCCGGCGTCGGCGCCGAAGAGTCGAGCTCGGAGGACAACCACGCGGCGTGGTACCTCATCAGCTACCGTCTGCCCGAGAACGGTGCCTAAAGAACGCAGTCGGACGGTTGATATGCGCGGAGCGCTGCGGCGCTCCGCTATTTTTTTGCGATCGGATTTGCGAGCATCTGCATGAACGCTCCCGCGCCCCTTGATGCCGATCCCATACTGCCGATGCCGCCGCAGATCATTCACCCGAGCCGGGAAGTCGCGGACTTAGCCGAGGCGGTGGAGCGCGAGTTCGACCGCGACGAGCCGGAGACCTTCTGGCGCTGCGAAGACGCCTTCCGCACGCTGCTCGCTTCCGGATTCGCCGCGAACGCGCTGCGCGACGAGCTGCAGACCATCGTCGACGATCCCGCGCGCATCGGCGACTGGCAGCCGAATCAGCTGATGGTGCTGCGCGGCCGAAGCTATGCGCTGTCGGTGGCGCTGTTCGAAACACCGCGCCGCTACATTCACACGACGCCGTTCTACGGCATGTATGCACCGCTGGGCACGCAGCCGCTGCACTACGACCGCTACCGCCTGCCGGCGAACTATCGCAACGAGCTGTTCGATCCGTCGCTACGCCTCGAGCCGGCGGGCAGCGGCGTGGTGCGCGCCGGCGACGTGCTCCAGCTATGGTCGCGCGAGTACGCCTACGACTTTCACGTCGAGCAGCCGGTGCTCGTCGCCAAGCTGACGACGGCGCCGTTCCACACGCTGGAGTGGCTGTTCAGCAAGGACAGCCTGCGCGCCTGGCAGGCCAACGACAGCGAGCTGTCGTCGACGCAGCTGCGTGTGGCCGCCTACCTCCTCGGCCGGCTCGCGCACCAGAGCTCGCTGGAGCCTCTGCAGACGATGACCACGCATCCGCACCACGCCGTGCGCTGGGCGGCGATCCAGGCGATCGGCCGGCTCAGCCGCACCGAGGCGCTGGCGCAGCTGGAGCGCGCGCAGAACGACCCGCACCCGCACATCCGCCGCGCCGCGGCCAAAACGCTGCGCCAGCTCGAAAGCAGAACCTGATGGCGATCACGATTCCCGGCAGCACCGACCGCGTCGTCACGATCGAGGAGTTTCTCGACTACGTCGGCTCGCAGGTGGATCTGCGCGACACCGACAGCATCATCGAGAGCGCGCCGATGCTGCGGGCGCTGGCCAACAACCGCACCCTGATTCTGGAGCGGCTCAACCGGCAGGTGAAGAGCCTGTACAGCCGCGACACCGTCGATTCGGCGCAGACCGTGTTTCTCGGCAAGGGAGACGGGTTCTTCGTGCGCGCCAACATCTGGCCGTCGACGGCCGACATCTCGGCCGGCCGCGTCTACCAGGACCAGTTCGCCTACGACGCCGCGCACGATCACAACTACAGCTTCCTCACCGTCGGCTACTTCGGCCCCGGCTACGTCACCGAAATCTACGAGTACGACCCTGACAGCATCGAAGGCTATGCGGGCGAGCGGGTCGAGCTGCAGTTCCTGGAACGTGTGAAGTTCGGTGTCGGCTCGGCGATGTTCTACCGCGCGAGCCGCGACGTGCATATCCAGTATGCGCCGGACGATCTGAGCATCACGATCAACATGATGATCCTGCGCCCCGAAGTGATGCTGCGCGACCAGTATTTCTTCGATCTGGAGAGCCGCACGCTGACGGGCTTTCCACCGCAGCTCGACAGCTCGCGGCGCGTCTCGATCGTACGCATGGCCGGCTACACCGGCGATGCCGACAGCGCGCAGCTGCTCACCGATCTCGCACGGACGCATCCCTGCCGGCGCACGCGCCTCGCGGCTTTCGAGGCGCTCGCGCAGCTGCAGCCGCCGCGCGCGGCGGAGATCTGGGAGACCGCCTGCCGCGATCGCGAGCCGCTGGTGGCTCACGCCGCGCAGCGCCGGCTGGCGGCGCTCGGCGCCTAGCTCGCGATGCGCTCCAGCTGAAACGAAGCGGCCCAGCGCTCGAACTCCGCGGCCGGGATCGCGCGCGAGTACAAGAAACCCTGCTGCAAGGGACAGCCTTCCTGCTGCAGCACGCGCATCTGCTCGGCGGTCTCGACGCCTTCGGCGATGACCTCCAGCTCCAGATTACGCGCCAGATCGAGCGTCGCCGAGATGATGGCACGCGCCTGCCGTGAAGACGTCGCCTGAGCGACGAACTGCCGGTCGATCTTGATCTTGTCGATCGGCAGACGCTGCACGTAGCTGAACGACGCGTAGCCGGTGCCGAAGTCGTCGAGCCCGAGCCGGTAGCCGCGCTTGCGGATTGCATCGAGCAGGCTGCGGGTCTGCTCGGAGCTGTCGAACAGCACGCTCTCGGTCAGCTCGAAATCCATCAGCTGCGCGGCGCGCGGATCCTCCTCGATCAGCTCGTCGAGCAGCCGCAGGATGCGCGCGTCCTGCGCCTGGCGCGCCGACAGGTTCACCGAGACGCGGAAGCGCAGGCCCCGGCGCGCCCACGCGCATACCTGACGGTGCGCCACGGTGAGACAGTGCTCGCTGATCTCCGCGATCAACCCGGCGTCCTCGGCAACCTGGATGAACTCGCCGGGCAGCAGCAGTCCGCGCTCTGGGTGGCGCCAGCGCAGCAGTGCCTCGCCGCCGACGACGCACTGACGCGCGACGTCGACGATCGGCTGGTAGTACACGTCGAACTCGCGGCGCTCGAGGCTGCGCCGGATGTCGGTCGTCAGCGCGAGCTGCCGGCGCGCCGTGCCGGTGGCCTGCGCCGCGGCGAAGCGCGCATTGCGGCGGCCGCCCTTCTTCGCCGCATAGACCGCGGCCTCGGCGCTGCCGATCAGCTGCTCCACGGTGTGCCCGTCCTCGGGGTAGAGCGCAATGCCGATCGACAGCGACATGCTGAGCAGGTGGTTACCGACAGGGTATGGCTCCGAGCAGCCGTGCAGCAGCGCATCGGCGATGGCGCTGAGCTCGGCCTGCGCGTCCTCGACGTCCGCGAGATCGTCGACGAGCACGATGAACTTGTCGCCGCTGTAGCGGTACGTCTGGGTATTGATCGGGCAGAAACGCTGGATGCGCGTCGCCGCTTCACACAGATAGCGGTCGCCGCCCTTGTTGCCGAGCTTCTCGTTGACCGCGCGGAAATTGTCGAGATCCAGGTAGACCAGCGCGAAACGCGCTGCCGAGCCGTCGCGGGCGCTGCGCTCGATCTCTCTCTGGATGCTGTCCTCGAGCGCCGCGCGGTTGCCGAGTCCGGTGAGCGGGTCCTGGTAGGCAAGCATGCGCAGCTTCTCGGCATGGTCGCGGAACTGGCGCAGCGCCAGCGCCATCGCGCCGAATTCGTCGGGACCCACGGGCGGCAGATCGATCGCAGTCTCGCCGGCATTGACGCGGCGGATCGCAACGGTCGTCGCCTGCAGCGGGCGAATGATCGAGCGCACGACCAGCAGCACGAGAATCACGCCGGCGATCGTGCCGGCAATGATGATCCCGGCCGCGATGCGCAGCGCAATTGCTGCTCGCTTGCGCTCCTGCTCGAGGAATTCGCGCGCCAGCTGGCGCTGCCGCTGACTGGCGACGTGCAGTATCTGCTCGCTGGTATCGAGCTGCCGCTGCAGCTCCGCCAAAGCCGGGTCTACCTCTACCATCCTGCCGGCGAGCAAAGCGTCGAGTGCGCGCTGAGTGAGCGCAGGCAGTTCATCCAAGATTGCGCGGATGACCTTTGCGCCCTTCGGATCGAACTCCGCGAACTGGTCCAGTTGCACGTACATATCTTGGCGTGCCTGCTCGAGCGCCGCCCGAGCGAGGCGTTCCTGCTCAGCATCACCGCGAAGCACCGAGCTGTTCACGCGTCCGCCAGCATGCCGAGTGCGGTGCAAAGCCCGGGTCGTCGTCTCGATAATCTCAAACCGCCGGTACTGCTCCTGCTGCGCCAGCTGGCGCTCCTGATTGCGCTCGATCAGATAACCGAGCACCAGACTGGAGCACGCGAAAATCGTCGCCAGGCCCAGGCACAGGGCCAGCAGACGGACACGCACGCTCAACGCTATTTTCATGACTCGGACCCGCCGCACACCGCCGGATGCGGAAATGCACACCATAAACACTTCGCGTGATCATACGTGAATGACGGCCAAACACGTGGAATCTTTGCCGAAACGCTTCTGTCCCATATAGACGAATCGGCCGCGGAGCCGGTATGCATCCAAGGACCAGGAGAACAGCAATGCCAGGAAAAGCATCGGGCAAGGCGGACAGATCCGAGCGCGCTCGCAGGCACCGCGAGCCGCCGGCGCAGCGGGTCAGAGTCAGCGAGGAGCCGGCCGGGCGCCTGTCGCTCGGAAAGGGCCTTGAGCGCGGCGGCCGCGTCGGCGATCCGCGCGCGGTCAAGCAGCGGCGGCTGGAATTCCCGGATGCGCGCGTGCGCGAGGCCGGGCAGAGCGGCGGCGAGATTCCTTACGGCGATCTAACCGCCGACGATGCCGCGCCGGAGACTTTTCTCGACGACACGCGCTCGTCGACGCCGTCCGACGTCGAGCCGCGGCAGCCCGCCGACACGGTACTGCGCGGACGCACGCCGGGCGCGACGACGACGCGGCAGGGCAAGGACGAGGCCGAGCTCGCCGACAGCGAGCCGGTGGGCTGGACGGAAAGCCGCCGGCTGCGAAGCAAGGCACGGGCGCACGCCCGCGATCCCAATGCCGTCGAGCCGCACGAGGCGGAGGAGCAGGCGCAACAGGAACGCGCGCGCCAGGGCGGCGGTGCACGAAGCCGCACTTGAGCCGCGTCTAGGACGACACGCACGCGCTGAGGTAGCGCCGCGTGAGCTCGACGAGTTCGTCCAGGCTGCCGACGATCGTGTCGGGCAGATCGGGATAGCGCGTGGTGCCGGGGAAGATCTTGTCGATCCAGTGCCGGTCCCAGCCGGCACCGTTGTAGAACACGGCAGTCACGCCCGCGGCCTTGGCTGCGACGACGTCGGTGGTGCTGTCGCCCACGTACCAGCAGCTCTCGCCCGCCTCGGCGCCCAGATTCTCGAGCGCCCTGAGGATGAGGTCGGGGTGCGGCTTGCGGCTCGAGACATCGTCGCCGCAGACGATCGTGTCGAACAGCTCGTGCCAGCCGGTGCTGTCGACCATGTAGATTTCGTGCGCCATGAACTGGCGGCTGCGATTCGACAGCACGCCGAGCTGCACACCGAGACCGCGGATCTCGGCCAGCCTTTCGCGCGCGCCGGTCTCCAGCGGCTTCACGGCGCCGAAGTGCCTGCTGTAGCTGCGGTCGAACTCGCGGTGCGCGATGGCCTTGGCCTCCTGGTCGGCGCCGAAGAGCACTTCGAACACGTCGGTACGCGAGATCTTGCGCTCGGCCTTGATCTTCGGATGCAGGCGCGCGTGCTCGCGCACGTACTTCACGAGCCGCGCGTCCTCGAGCGTCTTCGACTGCCCCGGTGACACCAGCCGCTCGACGAGCCCGAGGTCGACGAGGCGCGGCAGTACCTCGTCGAGCGCGTAGTACATCGCGTCCATCGTGTCGACCAGCGTCGCATGCCAGTCGAACAACATCACCCGCGGTCGTGCGCGCGGCAGCTGCAGGATGCTCATGGCGACGAGCATAGCGGAAGCCGCAAAAAAAGCGGCCCCGCAGCCGTCGCCACGGGACCGCCGGTGCCATGGATGGCCGCTACGGCGCGGCTTCGATCGCGAAGTCCTGTGTCGTCACCTGGTCGGCGGCGATGGTCACGTCCGCAGTCGGGCCGAAAGCGATCGGCTCGTCGGCCTCTGCCGTGTCGTCGCCCGCCTGGCAGCTGAAGGCCGCGGTGTAGTCGCCGGCGAGCAGGAAGCCAGCTTCGTAACTGAAGTCGCCCGAGCCGTCGTCCTTGGGCACGAGCAGCGCCGAAGTCAGTGGCTCCGGCTCGACGCCGTCGACATCGTCCACCGCCACCCCGGCACCGCCGTAGATATAGATCGCCGCGCCCTCGCCGCTGACGGAATCGGCGGTGCAGCCTTCCTGCAGCAGCAGGTCGGACGCGACGGTTCCGGCCAGCGTGCCGACCTGTGCGTTGTCGACGACGCGCAGCACCGGCCGCAGGTTGTAGCAGCCGGTCACGCCGCGCTCGGCGATCGAGCGGCGCAGATCGAAATCGACGGTATACGCCGCCAGGCCGCCGGCGGCGACCGTGATCGGGCCCTTGACCTTGAGCCCGCTCTGTCCGCCGCTGGGCACGACCAGGGGATAATCGGTGCCGTCGATGCGGATGTACGACGGAAACGGCGTCGCCAGGTTGTTGCAGTTCGCGTCCTCGGTGTCGAGGATCAGACGCACCTCTTCGTACTGACCCACCGGCACGACTTCATCCTGGACCAAGAACTCGCTGTTCGCGCCCTGCAGGGCCAGCAGGTCGATGCTCCGCGGCGAGTCGAATGTGAACACTTCGCGGGGCTCGCCGTCCGCGCCGAGCAGCTCGACGGCGACGAAGGTCACGACGACCGCTTCCGCTTCGTCGACCGGAGCGTCGGTCACGGATAGTGAAAGGCGTCCTTCGGTGTCGTTGTCATCGTCGTCGCCGCAGCCGGCCAGCAGCACGGTGGCCAGCAGGCCGGAGATGATCCATTTCATCGTGGCAATCCTCTTTGTCCGCCGGGCTCGTCTAGTTAGGCGGCGCCCCTGCGCCGCGCCCTGCCCTGTGACGAGTATGCGCCATCACGGCGCGGCGACACCTTGCATCCGCCAATCTTAACCGGGCCTGACCGGCGAGCCACGGACGCGCCTCCACACAGCGCCGCCGACCGTCGTGGCGCGGGGCTGAACGATGCCGCAGCACAGGAGTATGCTGCGGGCGTCACCCGAGCCGATTCGGGAAGGATGGCAGGCATGGCCAAAGGCATACGCAGGGTCAACAACTACGTGCTCCACGCCAACGATGCGCCGGGCGAAGGCGCGCATCTGCTGAAGACGCTGAAGAAGCACCAGGTGAATCTGCTCGCGCTCACGGCGTTTCCGGCCGGTGCCGGCGGCTCGCAGGTCGAGCTGATTCCGGAGGACTCGGCGCAGCTGGAGCAAGTCGCGCGCCGTTACGGCTGGACCTTGTCCAAGAAGAAGACCGGATTCCTCGCGCAGGGCCGCGACCGCGCCGGTGCCCTGGCCAAGCTCGCCGAAAAGCTCGGCAAGGCCGGCATCAACATCACCGCGGTCGACGCCGTGTCCGCCGGCGGCGACCGTTACGGCGCGGTGTTCTGGGTCAGGCCCAAGGATCTGGAGAAGGCCGCAACGGTGCTCGGCGCCAGATAGCCGCCCGGACGGCCCCCTGCGCAACCGCATGCGGCGCGCGCTGGGGCGCGGCAGCCCGCCCGAGCGGCTGCGCCGGGCGCGCGTCAGGGCCGGCGCTGCTTGCGCAGCCATTCGCGCTGGCGCCGCGCGGCGCGGCGCATGAACGGCGCGAGCGCGCCGGCGTCGATGACGCGACTGTGCAGGCGGTGCCAAGGGCGCTTCAGCGGGCGCGCGAAATCGACGAACAGCACGACGCGACAGTCGCCGCTGTCGTTCCAGGCTTCATGGTTGAAGCTGTCGTCGAAGATCAGCGCCCGGCCCTCTTCCCAGCGACACAGGCGGTCGCCGACGCGCAGGCCGCAGCGCGCCGGGTCGGCCACGCGCAGCCCCAGGTGCAGGCGCAGCACGCCGTTGTAAGCCCCACGGTGCGGCGGCACGTGCTTGCCGGGCTCGAAGATGCTGAAGAACGCGTTCTTCACGTCGGGCACGAGCGCAAGCGCTTCCATCGTGCGCGGACAGCGCGCGGCGTTGTCGCGGCAGTCCATGCCCACGGCCTTGAGGAAGTAGGTCTTCCACAGAGTGTCGCGCTGGATCGTGCGGACCTCTTCGACGATGTCCTGGAAACACGGAATCGCCGTGCCTTCCGCGAGCAGCATGTCGAGCTCCTCGCGGATCCCGCGCCAGCGCGCTTCCAGTGCCGGCACCCAGGGAAAGCAGCCGGCGTCGTAGACCAGCGGATCGCCATGCACCGAGACGGCGGCGATACCCGCTTCGAGCAGATCCTGCGCGGCGTGGCCGATGCGATCGAGGATGCCGCGCGGTGGCGTGAGCGTGCGCGCACGCAGGCGCCGGCGGTCGGGCGCCGCTGCACTACCCTGGGTGTTTACGGTCAATCGGTCCACGCGACTGAAACCATCACGGTTGTCGCCTAAGATTGCGCCCATGGCCAAGCTGTTGCATAGACCGTTCAGTACGGGAAGGTTTCCGGAACTGGAAACGCTGCGCACGCTGATCCGGCGCGCGGGCGACAAGGTGCGCAGCGAGGTCGTATGCGAAGTCGGTCTTCGCGGCGAGCAGCTGCCGGTGTATTGCGTGGAGATGGGCTCGCCCTCGCCCGACGTGCCGGCGGTCGGCTTCTTCGGCGGCATCCACGGCGTCGAGCGCATCGGCTCGCAGGTGCTGCTCGCGTTCATGCACGGGCTCATCGAGCGCCTGCACTGGGACGAATCGCTGCACGCGCTCCTCGAACGCCTGCGCTTGGTGTTCATGCCGCTGGTCAATCCGGGCGGAATGCAGCTGCGTACGCGCAGCAATCCGGCCGGCGTCGATCTGATGCGCAACGCGCCGGTGGACGGCGATCATGAAGTCTCCTGGCTGCTCGGTGGACAGCGTCTGACGCGCCTGCTGCCATGGTACCGCGGCCGCAGGGGCGCGCCGATGGAGCCCGAGGCGCGGGCGCTGTGCCGGGTCGTCGAAGAGCGCCTGCTGCCGCATCGCTTCAGCCTTTCGCTGGACTGCCACTCGGGTTTCGGCGCGAAGGACCGCATCTGGTTCCCCTATGCACGTACCCGCCAGCCGATCGACTGCCTTCCGGAAATCTATGCGCTGCGTACGATATTTCGCAACACGCATCCGCATCACGGCATCTACACGATCGAGCCGCAGGCGCGCCAGTACACGACGCACGGCGATCTCTGGGACTATCTGTACGACCGCGGCAGGGCGAGCGGCGCGGGCACGTTCATCCCGCTGACGCTGGAGATGGGCTCGTGGCTCTGGGTGAAGAAGAGCCCGGTGCAGCTTTTCTCGATGCTCGGCATCTTCAATCCGCTGGTCCCACACCGCCATCACCGCATCCTGCGTACGCATCTGACCCTGTTCGACTTTCTGCTGCGGGCGGCGCTGTCGTACCGGCGCTGGTGTCCGCAAGCCGAGACGCGTCAGGCCTTGCTTGAATCCGCACTCGCCTACTGGTACGGGCCGCAGTATCTCAACAAGGAGCTGCACGCCGTCCGCGGCTGATAAAAAGAGGCCCGCGCGATAGCGGGCCTGGGTCAATGCCGCGATCGATTCGCGGGGAGTGTCCGCTATGGCCGGCCGCGCGCGCTATTCGGCCGCCGCGGGAGCCGCAGGCGTCGGTGTCGGGGTCGCCTCGGGCGTCGCCGACGGCATTTCCGCACCCGGCATCGGCGCGGCGCCCGGCGCAGGCGTGCTCGTCTGATCGTACTGTACGGCGGGATAGCTATCCGTCGATTCGCCTTCGTCACTCTCCTGCCTGCAGCCCGTAAGCCCGATGCCCAGGCCGATCATCGTGGCCAGCGAGAGAGCGCCCCAATTGAGTGGCTTCTGCAACTGCATGTCACAAGCTCCGTATGCGACTGACGCGTGCGCACGCAGCCTACGCGAGCAAGCTGAACGCCACCTAAACGGACGGCAGAGCGCCTGTCCGGTACAGCCGCCTGCGGGAACCGTCGGGCCTGGCGCGGCGTGCGCCCTGGGCTCGACGGCTGAACACCGCCGGGCCCGGACGCGCCCGTAGAATTCAGGACGAATTCAGTCCTTCTTCGGAACGATGCCCGTAGTGGCTGCGGCGCGCCGCGCCGCTCCCCGGTTCAGCCAGCAAGGAGGAATTGCGACATGAAGGCAGTCAAATCAGCCGCTGCAAGCGCCGTCCTGATCGGCGCACTGTGCACGCCGGCGTTCGCCGCGGGCGAGCGCGGTACGGGGGACAAGGTCGAGGATGCGTGGATCGACGGCAGCATCGAGACGGCGTTCCTGTTCAACACGCATCTGAACAACTTCAAGATCGACACCGACGTGAACAATGGCGTCGTCACGCTCCGCGGAACGGTCGAAAGCGACATCGATCGCGATCTTGCCGAAGAAATCGCGAAGGGCGTCGAGGGCGTCGCGCGGGTCGATAATCAGCTCGTCGTCGGCACCGTGGAGCCCGAGGACCGGGATCGCGCCCAGGCGCAGTCGCGAGATTTCCGCCAGTGGGCAGAAGACGCGACCACGACCGCGGAGGTGAAGGCAAAGCTGCTCGCCAATGACAACACGGAAGGACTGGCGATCGACGTCGATACGCGCAGCAGCGTCGTGACGCTGTCCGGCGAGGTGAAGTCGAGGGAGGAAGCGCAGCTCGCCGAGCAGATCGCCGACAACGTCGATGGCGTCGTCGAGGTGCAGAACGAGCTCAGGGTCGCGTCGAAGTAGGCGAAGCCCCGCTCATACGACGATGCCCGGAGCACCTGCTCCGGGCATCGATTTCTCTGTACCCGCCTGCGGAGGTCATGCTCTCGGCCTTCGGCCCATGATCAGCGAGATGACCGCCAGGGCCAGGAAGACGACGAACAGAACCTTCGCGACCGAGGCCGCTCCGGCGGCGATACCGACGAAGCCGAACAGCGCGGCGACGATCGCGATGATGAAGAATACGGCTGCCCAGTAAAGCATCGTGGCCTCCTCGCCGGGGTGGCCGGCGCTCGTGTGAATCTCGCGCGGCGAGATACCCACCTACCCTCGAGGGGAGACCCCACGCAGCGCGTGCAGCGGGAGAGGGAAGCGGCCATGCCGCGCGAGATTCACGTTCCGGGGTGCGGGCGGCGGCATGGCCGTTAGTGACGCTTCGCCGACGACTCCTGGGCATCGAGGAAACGCTCCACCTCCATCTGCGCTTCTTCACGCGCAATGCCGTAGCGCTCCTGGACCAGACCCTGCAGGCGCTGCAGATCGCCGTCCACGCGCTGCACGTCGTCGTCGGTGAGCTTGCCCCATTGCGAGCGCAGGCGGCCGGCGAGCTGGTTCCATTGTCCTTTGAAGGTTTCTGCATTCATGGCTGTCTCTCCTTGACGGTGACATTGACGGTAGTATCCGAATAGGCTGCGGCGCGCGCCGCATTCATAGCTTTTGCGGCACGCCGTGAACTTGCACTGAACCCGGGCCGCAGCGCGCAGCGGGCGCGGCGCTTGCTTCGCCCGGCTCGCCGCGCAGTACGCACGGCGTTAGCATTGACGCCGCGCAGTTTTCAGGGGACGCTTCGTGAGAAAGGCGAACAACTCGCACAACCTCGTCATCGGCTACGCGCTATGGATTTTCGGCTTCATGGGCGCGCACCGCTTCTACTACGGCCGCCAGATCACCGGCACCATCTGGTTCTTCACGCTGGGGCTGCTGTTCATCGGCTGGATCATCGATCTGTTCCTGATTCCATCGATGGACCGCGCGGCCGACATGCGCTACCAGGAGGGCCGCGTCGACTATTCGATCGCCTGGCTGCTGCTGACGTTTCTCGGCATCTTCGGCATCCACCGTTTCTACATGGGCAAGTGGATCACCGGCCTGATCTATCTGCTGACCGGCGGGCTGTTCCTGATCGGCATCCTCTACGACTACTGGACGCTCAACGCGCAGATCGACGAGGTCAATCGGACAGTGCCGGTGTAGCAGCCTGAGCAACTTCGGGGCGACGGACGTTCCGACGGAGTCGATTGGAGGACGCGCAGATGGCAGAGAAATGGACGGCGGCGGACATCCCGCCGCAGCACGGCCGCCGCTTCGTCGTCACCGGCGCGAACAGCGGGCTGGGCCTGGAAACCTGCATCGCCCTCGCAGCCGCGGGCGCGACCGTGATCATGGCCTGCCGCAATCCGCAGAGGGCGGCCGCGGCCGCCGCCGAGCTGCGCCGCCGCGTGCCGTCGGCGGCGCAGCCCGAGCCGATGGCGCTGGATCTCGCCGACCTGGCGTCCGTGCGCAGCTTCGCGGCCGAGCTGTCGGCGCGCCACGACCGGCTCGACGCGCTGATCAACAACGCCGGCGTGATGGCGATCCCGTTCCAGCGCACGCGCGACGGTTTCGAGATGCAGATCGGCACGAACCACTTCGGCCATTTTGCGCTGAGCGGCCTGCTCTTCGGGCGGCTGCAGGCCACCGCCGGCGCGCGCATCGTCAACGTCGCCAGCCTCGCGCACCGCTGGACGCGCGGCATCGACCTGGACGACCCCGGCTTCGAGCGCCGCCGCTACAACAAGTGGGATGCGTACGGCAAAAGCAAGCTCGCGAATCTGCTGTTCACGTTCGAGCTCGACCGGCGGCTGCGCGCCGCGCATTCCGGTGTCGCGGCGGTTGCCGCGCATCCGGGCTATGCGGCGACGAACCTGCAGTTCGTCGGCCCCGACCAGGAAGGCTCCGCACTCGGCCGCGCGCTGATGCGCCTGGGCAACGCGCTGCTCGCACAGCCGGCGTCGATGGGCGCGCTGCCGACGCTGTACGCGGCAACCGCGGCCGACGTGCACGGCGGCGACTACATCGGGCCGGGCGGCTGGCAGCAGATGCGCGGCTATCCGCGCAAGGTGGGCTGCCGCCGCGACGCGCGCGATCCACAGCTCGGCGCTCGGCTGTGGGCGCTCTCCGAGCGCATGACCGGGGTCTCCTGGCTCAGCGCCACGCCCGAATGAAGCGCGGCGCGAAGCGGAAGCACCGCCGCGCCGGGGCCACACCTCGCAGACCGTTGGCGCAGCGGCCCGCTTCGCCGTCGCGGCTCGCCCGGATCGGCGCCGGCGGTGACGTCCGATCGCGGCCGGTCGGGGCTTCATCGGCGAGTGCTGCGGGCTAAACTTTTCGCATGATCAAGCTCAGGCTCAACATCCTGCTGCCGCCCGCGGCAGTTCTCCTCGGCGCCTGTGCCGGCGCGCCCGATCAGGCCTGGACACCGGCACCCTGCCGCGGGCACTGCGCAACGCATACCGACGGCTACGAATGGGCGCAGCGCAGCAACCTGCGCGATCCCGGCGCCTGCGAAGGTTATCCGGACGCGTTCGTGCGCGGCTGCCGCAACGGCATCGAGGATCTGGAACAGCTGCGGCCGGCGTCGAAGGGCATCTGAGGGCGGTCCGAATTCTTCGCGAACCAGACCGCACCGTCCGCAATCCAAACCTGTGTATCGCCCATCCGCGGCGTGTAGAGCCCATCGGCCATGGCAGACGCAGACGGCACAACCACGGGAACGCGGCAGCTCGACCAGCTGAGCCTCGACAATCGCTTCGCGCGGCTCGGCGAGGCCTACTATTCGCGCGTGACGCCGACGCCGCTGACGCGGCCGCGCCTGCTGCATGCGAACCCCGACGTCGCCGCGCTGATCGACCTCGACCCGGCGGCCCTCGACACGCCGGCATTCACCGAAACCTTCGCCGGCAATCGGCCGCTGCGCGGGGGCGAGCCGCTGGCGATGCTCTATGCCGGGCACCAGTTCGGCGTCTGGGTGCCGCAGCTGGGCGACGGCCGCGCGATCCTGCTCGGGCAGGTGCGCAACGCGCGCGGCGAAAGCTGGGACCTGCAGCTCAAGGGCGCCGGCAAGACGCCGTACTCGCGTTTCGGCGACGGCCGCGCGGTGCTGCGCTCCAGCGTGCGCGAGTACCTCGCCGGCGAGGCACTGCATCACCTCGGCATCGCGACGACGCGCGCGCTGTGTCTGATCGCCGCCGACGATCCGGTGCAGCGCGAAACGATCGAGACCGCGGCCGTGCTCTGCCGCGTCGCCCCGTCGCACCTGCGTTTCGGCCATTTCGAGGTGTTCTACGACCGGCGTCAGCTCGACCGCCTCGGTCCGCTCGCCGATCACGTGATCGACGAGCACTTCCCGGCGCTGCGTGGCGAGCCGGACCGATACGCGCGCTGGCTGCAGGAGGTGGTCGTGCGCACCGCGGAGCTGATCGCGCGCTGGCAGACCGTCGGCTTCTGCCACGGCGTCATGAACACCGACAACATGTCGATGCTCGGCATCACGCTGGACTACGGCCCCTACGGCTTCCTCGACGGCTTCGACGCCCACCACGTCTGCAACCATTCGGACGAAGGCGGGCGCTACGCCTACGACCGCCAGCCCGGCATCGGCTACTGGAACTGCTCGCGCCTGATCCAATCCTGCGTGCCGCTGCTCGACGCCGACCTGCAGCGCGCCGCCGAGATCGGCCAGGCGATCCTCGACCGCTACCCCGAGGCCTACGGCGCCGCGGTGACGCGCGGCTGGCGCGCGAAATTCGGTCTGCTCGAGGCGCGTGACACCGATCCCGAGCTGATAAACCGCTTCCTGACGCTGCTGCACAACGGCCGCTCGGATTTCACGCTCGCGTTCCGCGCGCTGTCGGCGGTGCGCAGCGGCGAGGAGACCGCGCCGAGCGCGCTGCGCGCGCGCATCCTCGACCTCGAAGCCCTCGACGCCTGGCTGCCGGACTACCGCGCACGGCTGCGTGCGGAGCAGTCCGACGACGCCGCGCGCGCCGCGCGCATGAACGCGGTCAATCCGAAGTACGTGCTGCGCAACCACCTCGCGCAGCGCGCGATCGACGATGCACAGCGCGGCAGCCGCGCGGAAATCGACCGCCTGCTGACGATCCTGCGCCGGCCCTACGACGAGCAGCCCGAGTACGCCGCCTATGCCGACGAGCCGCCGCCGGACATGCGCCACGTCGCCGTCAGCTGCTCGTCCTGAGGGCGGCTCGGGCGCTGACGCAGATCATTCAGTCGTGCGCAAGCGCGGCGGAGAATGAGCGCAAACTTCGCCACGGCCGCGCGGTCGAAGTGAAAGGGTCGCGCGGGCGTCGTCCAAGGAGCGCATCATGACCGCAACGCGTCTACACACGGGTTTCACTGGACTCGCCGGGGCCGTGCTGGCGCTCGGCGCGGCCCTACACGCGCACGCGCAGGGCGAAGACCCGCCCGCCGAGCTGCCGCCGGTCGTCGTCGAAGGCGAGCGCAGCGAGCTCGACAGCATCGCAGGCATCTACCGCAAGCGGCTGCCCTGCGTCGGCACCTGCGAAGAATCCGCCCAGGTGAATCCGGTCGAGCGCGTGCTCGAAGGCATCCAGACCCTGTTCATCGCCAGCTCGCTACCGGAGCAGCCGCGGCCGCTGGACAGCCTCGGCATCACGCAGCCGACGAAGGCCCGGCTCGAAGACAAGATGCCGTAACGGACGTATCGACGGCACCCGCGCGGCCCGGCGAGATGCGGCCCTGAACGGATCCGATGGATTCAGGCAGCGGCGCGCAGCAGGAGGCGCAGCAGACCGGCGATCGCGGCGAAGGCGAGCACGCTCGCCGCCCAGAGCCCGACGAACCAGAGCAGCCGCCGGCGCCGGGCGCCGCCGTCAGTGGCCGTAGCCGGACCCGGGCGTGACTTTTCCACGGAAGACCCAGTACGCGTAGGCGGTGTAGATCAGCACCATCGGCAGCGTGATCGCCAGCGCGATCAGGATGAACACCTGGCTCTCGTGCGGCGCGGCGGCCTGCGCGAAGCTCAGATCCGGCGGCACGACCTTCGGCCAGGTGCTGATGCCGATGCCCAGATAGCCGAGCAGGAACAGCGCGATCGCGTAGAAGAACGGCGGGTAGTGACTGCCCGCCGCGAGCTCGCGGTACAGCGATACGGCGACGACCGCGGTCGCGATCGGCACCGGTGACAGCGTCAGCCAGTGGGTGCCGCCGAACCAGCGCTCGGCGATTTCCGGGAACTTCAGCGGCGTGTAGATGCTGACGACGGCCAGCCCGAGCAGCGCCAGCAGCAGCGTCCGGCGCGCCGCCGCCCGTGCCCACGCGCGCTGCGGCCCTTCGGTCTTCATGTTGAGCCAGGTCGCGCCGAGCAGCGCGTAGGCGCCGACGACGCCCAGACCGGTGACGACCGAGAACGGCGTGAGCCAGTCGAAAGGCCCGCCGCCGAAGCTGATCACCGGATGCGGGCCGCTGGTGTCGGTCGTCAGCTGCACGCCTTCGAGCAGACCGCCGAGCAGCGCACCCTGGCAGAACGCGGCGAGCGTCGAGCCGCCGGAGAACGCGAAGTTCCAGAACGCGCGCGAGCGCCGCGCCTTTTGCCGGAACTCGAACGCCACGCCGCGGAAGATCAGCGCGAACAGCAACGCCATCAGCGGCACGTAGAACGCCGGCAACGCGACTGCGTAGGCGAGCGGAAACGCCGCGAACAGCACCGCACCGCCGAGGATCAGCCAGGTCTCGTTGCCGTCCCAGACCGGCGTGATGCTCGCGATCGCGATGTCGCGTGCATGCTCGTCCGGCAGCCAGCCGTAGAGGATGCCTACGCCCAGATCGAAGCCGTCGAGAATCACGTACATCAGCACGCCGAAGGCGATGACTGCGGCGGACAGCAGATAGAGCTCCATGATCAGACCGCCTCGTCCGGCACGACCTCGGCCGGCCGCGCGCCGCGCATCGCCTCGGGCCGGCGGTGCAGGATCGGCGCCGGCGGCCCCTGGCGCACGATGCGCGAGCAGAAGTAGATGTAAGTGCCGAGCAGCGCGACGTAGACCACGACGAACAGCGCCAGCGAGGTCGCCACCGCGGACGCCGGCACCGGCGACACGGCGTCCGCGGTGCGGATCATCCCGTGCACGACCCAGGGCTGGCGCCCGGTCTCGGCGACGATCCAGCCGGCGAGCACGGCGAAGAAGCCCAGCGGCATGCTGAGGCTGAGCGCGCGCAGATAGCGCCGCGCCGACTCCAGCTTGCCGCGCCTCCAGAGCACGACGCCGCTCGCGCCGAGCAGCAGCATCCACAGCCCGATGCCGACCATCACGCGGAAGCCGACGAACACCGGCCACACCGGCGGCCGGTCCTGCGGCTCGACTTCGGACAGCCCGAGCACGACGCCGTCGGGATCGTGCGCGAGGATCAGGCTGCCGAGCTTGGGAATCTCGAGCGCGAAGCGGTTGGTCTCGGCGTCCTGGTCGGGGATCGCGAACAGCACCAGCGGCGCGCCCGCGCGCGTTTCCCACAGCGCTTCCATCGCCGCGACCTTCATCGGCTGATGCTTCTGCACATTGAGACCGTGCAGATCGCCGACGACGATCTGCACCGGCGCCGCCAGTGCGATCGCCGCGATCGCCGCCTTGAGCGCGGCGAGCGCGGGCTCGCGGTGCACGCCGCGCAGCAGGTACAGCGCGCAGACGCCGGCGACGACCAGCGACGTTGTCAGCGCCGAGGCCAGCAGCATGTGCGTGAGCCGGTACGGGAACGACGGATTGAAGACGACGTCCCACCAGGCCAGCGGCACGAGGCGGCCGTCGATCCAGTCGGCGCCCTGCGGCGTATGCATGAAGCTGTTCGCCGAGAGAATCCAGAACGCCGAGTTGGTCGTGCCGATCGCGACCAGCAGTGTCGCGAGGAAGTGCAGCCGCGGCCCGACCTTGTCCCAGCCGAACAGCATGATGCCGAGAAAGCCCGCCTCGACGAAGAACGCGGTCAGCACCTCGGCCGACAGCAGCGGCCCCATGACCGGACCGGCGAGCTCGGAGAAGCGCGAGAAGTTGGTGCCGAACTCGTAGGAGAGAACCAGCCCCGACACCACGCCCATGCCGAAGGTGAGCGCGAAGATCTTGACCCAGAAGCGGTAGAGATCCAGGAAGTGCTGGCGGCCGCTGCGCCGCCAGCGCGCTTCGAAGTAGACCAGGAACCAGGACAGCCCGATCGTCAGCGTCGGAAACAGGATGTGAAAGCCGACCGTGAAGCCGAACTGGATTCGCGACAGCAGCAGAACATCCATGATTCCTGCGCCTCGTGGTCGTGGTCCTTTTTCCTTCCGGCTCCTCCGGAGCGCGCGTATTGCAGCATATCGGCCGGGGGATTTCACCGACTTGCCGGGCCGCGATGACGGGCTATCGCGGCCACTGCGCTTGTTCACGGGAGCGCCCGCGGCGGGTGCCACGGCGCGTCGGAGTCGCGCAAGGACGGCCAGGCAGCAGGCTACCAAGCCTGTGCGCTGCGGGCTCGACAAAAAGAACTCCGGTCGGGGACGACGCGATGCGCCGGAGCGATGCCGCCGCCACTTAGCAGCACCGGGCTCGGCACGCGGAACACGGACCGCCGCGAGCTGCGCTTCAACGTCATCCACCGCCCGGCCACGGAGCGCGCGCGCCTACCCCGGCGTCGCAGCCCTTGCGACTCGGCGCCCCCCAGCAACCGAGCCGCGCGTGTCCAGACGACTGTCCCCGACCAGAGACAACGACCGCGTCGCGCCGCGTGATTCCCCCGAGCACGACCGGCTGCTAAAGGTTGCGGTGGGCACTCGGCGCGCACCGTTCAACCGTTCCCCACTCCCCTCGACATTCCGGGAATGAGCAAGCGGAAGTCTTGCACGCAGTCCACCACGGTTCTTCCCCCCATATGGGTGTGCTGACCCTGCGGTCACTTCGGCGCCGCCGCGAACGCGGGCCCCGCCCGCCGCGCCCTGTATCCTTGGCGCAATGGACGCACGGACTTTTCTTTACGCCCTGCGGCGCATCAGCGTGGTCGACTGGATCATGCTGCTGCTCGCGATCCTGTCGATTGCACTGCTCGCCTACGAGACCTGGGGACCGGTCACCGAAGCGGAGCGCCGGGACATCATCCTTGCCGACGTCATCATCTGCGGCATCTTTGCCGTCGAGTTCCTGTGGCGCTGGCGCGCGGCCGGCTGGAAGGGAAAGTTCATCGTCCGCAACTGGTACGAAATCCTCGGCATGATTCCGGCCGCGCACCCGGCGATCCGCGGCTTCCGGCTGTTCCGCATCATCCGCATCGTCGTCCTGCTCGCGCGCTTCGGCGCCGCGGCCGATCGCGCCTTCGGCGACGACTTCACCTACCTGCTGGTCAACCGCTTCCGCGACACCATCGTCGGCTCGATCAGCGGCGCGGTGACGATCGCCGTGCTCGACGAGGTGGCGACGGTGCTGGCCAAGGGCACGTACACGCGCAACATCTCGCGCGCGCTCGCCGCCAACCAGAGCGAGATGCGCTCGATGATCATCGAGAAGCTCAAGCAGGACCGGCAGGCCGGACGCCTGTCGCGGCTGCCGTTCTACGACGACATCGTGCGCGCGGTCATCGACGCGGCGATGCGCGTCATCGAGGAGGTGCTCAACGATCCGCGCAGCGACGCGCTGGTCGGCGACATCCTGCGCGAGAACATCCTGCAGCTGCGCGGCGCGGTCGCGCAGCGCGAAGCGGAGCTCGAATCGGCGCGCCGCGACGCACTGGCCGCGCGCAAGGTGCACGGCATCTGAGGATCGCGCGATGAAGGTTCTGATCCTCGGCGCCGGCGTCGTCGGCGTGACCTCCGCGTACTACCTAAGCCGCGCCGGTTGCGAGGTGACGGTCGTCGACCGTCAGGCCCAAGTCGCTGCCGAAACCAGCTTCGCCAACGGCGGCCAGATCTCGGTCAGCCATGCCGAGCCCTGGGCCAATCCGCAGACGCTGCGCAAGCTCCTGCACTGGCTCGGCCGGCGCGACGCGCCGCTGCGCTTCCATCTGCGTGCCGATCCCCAGCTGTGGCGGTGGGCGCTGCGCTTCCTGCGCGAGTGCACGCCGGCGCGCACGCGGTACAACATCCGCCAGCTGGTCGCGCTGGGCCTGTACAGCCGCGCGCAGCTGCAACGCCTGCGCGCCGACACCGGCCTGCAGTACGACCAGCGCACGCGCGGCATCCTGCACGTCTACACCAGCGCGCGCGAACTCGCAGCGGCGCGCGCACCGGCCGAGCTGATGCGCGCACTGGGCTGCGAGCGGCGCGTGCTCTCGGTCGACGAGGCGGTCGCGATCGAGCCGGCGCTGCAGGCGGTCGCGCCGCGGCTCGCCGGCGCGACCTACTCGCCCGACGACGAATCCGGCGACGCGCAGCGCTTCACGCATGCGCTCGCCGGCGTCTGCGCGCAGGCCGGCGTGCGCTTTCTGATGAATCACACGGTCACGGCGCTGCGCGCCGCGGACGGCCGCCTCGCACACGTCGAGGCGACCGACGCGCAGGGTGCGTTCGTGCGCCTGGACGCCGACGCTTACGTGCTCGCGCTCGGCAGCTACAGCCCGCTGCTGGCGCGGCCGCTGGGCCTGCGGCTCGCGATCTATCCGGCGAAGGGCTATTCGCTGACGATGCCGGTCAAGGACCCGGCGCGCGCATGGAGCGCCGCGGTCACCGACGAGGAGCACAAGATCGTGTTCTCGCGCCTGGGCGAGCGGCTGCGCGTCGCCGGCACCGCGGAATTCGCCGGTTACGACCGCAGTCTCGACGCCGCGCGCTGCGCGGTTCTGCTGCGCCGTACCGAGGAGCTCTTCCCCGGCGGCGGCGATGCGGCACAGGCCCGATACTGGGCCGGCCTGCGGCCGAGCACGCCGTCGAACGTTCCGTACATCGGCCGCACGCGCTACCCGAACCTGTTCCTCAACACCGGCCACGGCACGCTCGGCTGGACGCACGCCTGCGGCTCGGGGCAGGCGATCGCGGACATCGTCTGCGGGCGCGAGCCGGAGGTGGAGCTCGCGCGTACGTCGGCTTAACTTAACCGCTGTCCGCTAGGATCGCTGTCTGGACTCTCCCGGAAGCTCGCTCATGCGTTTCCTCGCGCTGGCCTGGCTGCTCGCCCCCGTGGTCGCAGCAGGAGCGGAAATCGAGCTGTTCTCGCCGCAGGGCGAGGTCAAGGACGTGCGGCAGGTGGCCGTGCGCTTCAGCGAGGACGTCGTCGATTTCGGCGACCCGCGCCTGCCGGCGCCGTTCGAGGTGTCCTGCGCAGCGCCGGGCGACGGCCGCTGGGCCGACGCGCGCAACTGGGTCTACGACTTCGAGCATGATCTCGATGCCGGGCTGGCGTGCACGTTCAAGGTCGCCGACGACTTCCGCGACCGCCGCGGCCGGCCGCTGCGCGGCCAGCAGCGCTTCGCGTTCACGACCGGCGGCCCGGCGATCCGCCGCTCCCTGCCCTACGCCGGCAACGACAACATCGACGAAAACCAGGTCTTCATCCTCGCGCTCGACGCGCCGGCGACCGCCGACTCCATCGAGGACCAGGCCTGGTGCGAGGCCGACGGCATCGGCGAGCGGATTCCGCTGCGCGTGCTCAGCGGCGACGAGCGCAGGCAGCTGCTCGAGCAGCGCCGCCAGCTCGGCTACGCCTACCTGCAGTTCATCGTCGTCCGCGATGCCGACGCCCGCGTCGTCGGCGGCGGCCGCATCCAGAGCCGGCAGCAGCTCGAAGCGGCGGAAAGCAAGCTCGCGGTCGTGCAGTGCCGGCGCACGCTGCCGGCGCGGCATCGCGTCAGTCTGGTCTGGGGCGCCGGCATCGCGACCGCCGGCGGCGCGACGACGCAGCAGGCGCAGCGGCTCGACTTTCGTGTGCGCGACGACTTCCTCGCCCGCTTCAGCTGCCGGCGCGCCAGTGCCGACGCCGACTGCCTGCCGATGCTGCCGATGGCGGTCGAATTCACCGCGCCGGTCGATCGCGCGCTCGCCGAGCGCGCCACGCTGGTCAGCGCCAGCGGCACCACGTACCGGCCCGAGCCGCTGAAGGAAGACCGCGTCGAAACCATCACCTTCGCCGGACCGTTCGCGGAGCGCGACCGGCTGACGCTGAGCCTGCCGGACGGTCTGGTCGACGACGCCGGCCGCACGCTTGCGAACCGCGAGCGCTTCCCGCTCGAAGTGAAGACCGACGAGGCGCCGCCGCTGGCGAAGTTCGCCGGCACTTTCGGCATTCTCGAGCGCCTCGAAGGCGGCATCCTGCCGGTGACGCTGCGCAATCTCGACGGCTCCGCCGACGGCGCGGCGAGCGTTGCCGGCCGCAGCCTGCGCATCGACGACCCGCGTGCGATCTACGGCTGGATGCAGAAGATCGACGATGCGACGCGACCGCAGTGGCGCGACGGCGATCTGGTGCCGCCCGGAACCGATTCCGTGCTCGCCGGCGCAGGCGACGCGCTGCGGCTCGACGTCATCAAGCCCGGCGGCGCGCGCGAGCTCGAAGTCGTCGCGATTCCGCTGCGCGAGCCCGGGCTCTACGTCGTCGAGCTCGAAAGCCCGCGCCTGGGCCGCGCGCTCAACGCCACCGAGCGGCCGTACTACGTGCCGACGATGGCGCTGGTCACCGACCTCTCGGTGCACCTGCAATGGGGCCTCGAGTCTTCCGCCGTCTGGGTCACGCGCCTGCACGACGGCGCGGTGGTCGCAAACGCCGCAGTCGAAGTGCTCGATGCCTGCACCGGTCAGACGCTGTGGTCCGGCACGACCGCAGCCGATGGCGTCGCCACGATCGCCGACGGGCTGCCCGCGCCGCAGGCCTGGACCGCCTGCAACAGCTATGCGCCGCACGACCTCCTGGTCGCGGTGCGCGCCGGCGACGACTTCAGCTTCGCGCTCGCCTCGTGGCACGACGGCATCACGCCCGGCGAGTTCGGCAACATCGCCAGCAATCTCTACGGCGGCGCGCAGGGATACGCGCACAGCGTGCTCGACCGCGCGCTGTACCGCGCCGGCGAAACCGTGTCGATGAAGCACTACCTGCGCGATCCGTCGATGGCCGGTCTGCGCGCAGCGACGCTCGCGCCGGACCGCCTCGTGATCCGCCACGGCGGCAGCGGCAAATCCTTCGAGCTGCCGCTGCGCTTCGACGCCGGCGGCATCGCCGAGAGCAGCTGGACGATCCCGAAGGATGCGCCGCTGGGCAGCTACGCACTCGAGCTGCACGCCGGCACGACCGAGCAACGCTACAGCGGCAGCTTCCGCGTCGAGCAGTACAAGCTGCCGACCGCGCGCGCGCAGATCCAGGGGCCGCGCGCCCCGCTGATCGGCGCCGGGGAAGTGCAGCTCGACCTCGACGTCAGCTACCTCGCCGGCGGCGGCGCCGCCTACCTGCCGGTCAAGCTGCGCACGCTGCAGCAGGCGTTCACACCGCAGTTCAAACACTACGAGGCGTTCCGCTTCGGCGGCGAGCCGGTGCAGGAGGGCCTGAGCGAGGAGTCGGCCGGCGGCTGGCTGCCCGAGTTCGACGACAGCGGGCAGGCGCTGCCGACCGCGACGATGCCGGCGCAGACGCTGCCGCTGACGCTGGACCGCCACGGCGCGGCGCGCGTGACGACACCGCTCGTACCGTCGCGCGTGGCACAGGATCTGCTCGCCGAACTGGAGTACGCGGACGCCAACGGCCAGATCCTGACGGTCTCGCGGCATCTGCCGCTATGGCCGTCGCGGCTCAACATCGGAATGCGCAGCGAGGGCTGGATCGCGTCGGCCGACGGCGTCGACATCAAGCTCGTCGTGCTCGACACACAGGGCGTGCCGCAGCGCGGCGTGCGCGTGAGCGTCGACGTCTTTCTGCGCGAAGTGCATTCGTATCGCAAGCGCCTGGTCGGCGGCTTCTACAGCTACGCGCACAGCCGCAAGACCGTGCGCCTGCCGCTCGACTGCCAGGGCCGCTCCGATGAACTCGGCATGCTGAGCTGCCACCTCGAGCCCGGCGTCTCGGGCGAGCTGCTGCTGCAGGCGCGCGCCACCGACGATCAGGGGCGCGAAGCCGTGTCGGTGCTGTCGCTGTGGGTCGCCGGCGACGACGATCTCTGGTTCGCGCAGCAGCCGCTCAACCGCATGGACCTGCTGCCGGAGCGCCAGGAATACGCGCCGGACGAGGTCGCGCGCTTCCAGGTGCGCATGCCGTTCCGCGAGGCGACCGCGCTGGTCAGCGTGCAGCGCGAGGGCGTGATCGACCATTTCGTGACGCAGCTGAGCGCACGCGCGCCGGTGGTCGAGGTGCCGCTCAAGGGCAGCTATGCCCCCAATGTGTTCGTCTCGGTCCTCGCCGTGCGCGGGCGGCCCGACCTCAACTGGCTCGAGCGCCTGATCGCGCGGGCGCGGGCCTGGTGGGCCAAGCTCGTGCACGGCGAGCCGATCCCCGACACCGGGCCGACGGCGCTCGCCGATCTGTCGCGGCCGGCGTTCCGGCTCGGCCTCGCCAACATCGCCGTCGGCCTTCGCGAGCACCGGCTCGGCGTCGCCGTGCGCCCGGACCGGGAGGTCTACGACATCCGCGCCGTGGCCCAGGTCGAGGTTGCCGTGACCCGACCCGACGGGCGCCCGGCCGCCGACGCCGAGATTGCGCTGGCCGCGGTCGACGAAGCCCTGCTGGAGCTGCAGCCGAATCCGTCCTGGGATCTGCTCGGCGCGATGATGGCGCCGCGGCCGCTGTCGGTGCTGACTTCGACCGCGCAGCTGCAGGTCGTCGGCAAGCGCCGCTACGGCCGCAAGACCGCGCCGCCGGGCGGCGGCGGCGGCCGCATGGCGGCGCGCGAGCTGTTCGACAGCCTGCTGCTGTGGAAAGGGCGCGTGCAGCTCGACGCCGGCGGCCGCGCGCGCATCGACGTGCCGCTCAACGATGCGCTGAGCGCGTTTCGCATCGTCGCCGTCGCCAGCCGCGGCCTCGATCAGTTCGGCACCGGCAGCGCGACGATCCGCACGCACCAGGACCTGCAGCTGACCGCGGCGCTGCCGGCGGTGGTGCGCGAGAACGATCGTTTCCGCGCCGCATTCACGCTGCGCAACGCGGCACAGGCCGCGCTACGGGCCAGCGTGCGTGCCACGCTCGACGGCCAGGCGCTGCCCGAGCGCAGCGTCGACATTCCGCCCGGCGCGGCGCGCGAAGCGGCCTGGGACATCTCCGTCCCGGTCGGCCGCAGCACGCTGGAATGGGACGTCTGGGCCGAGGCCGGCAGCGCGCGCGACCGGCTCAAGCTCGGCACCGCGATCGTCGAGGCGCATCCAGTGCGCGTCTACCAGGCGACGCTGGCGCAGCTCGATGCGCCGCTGCAGCTGGTGGTCGCGCGTCCGTCCGAGGCCATCGCCGGCCGTGGCGGCATCCGCGTCGAGCTGATGCAGCAGCTCGGCGGCTCGCTCGACGGCGTGCGCGAATACATGGACCGTTATCCGTGGACCTGCCTCGAGCAGCGTCTGTCGCAGGCCGTCGTGCTCGAGGACACGGCGGGCTGGGAGCGCGTGCGCGCCGAGCTGCCGCTGTATGCCGATGGCGACGGTCTGCTGCGCTACTACGCCGTGCCCTGGCTCGCCGGCAGCGACACGCTGACCGCATACGTGCTGTCGCTGACGCACGAGGCCGGCTGGGAGATCCCGCAGCCGACGCGGCAACGGCTGATCGAGGGCCTGCAGGGCGTC
>JBFMCQ010000014.1:0-67866 GCA_040754295.1 Pseudomonadota bacterium
GCGCTACTTCGAGGTGGTCTGGGCGGCGCTGCGCTCGGGCCTGCATCTGACCACCATCAACCGCTACCTGACCGGCGAAGAAGCGGCTTACATCCTCGACAACTGCGATGCCCAGGCGCTGGTCGCCTCGAGTTACCTGGCCGAGCCGGCCACCGCGCTGCCGGGGCTCGCACCCCGCTGCCACACCTGGCTGATGACCGGCGGCAGCGGCCCCGGGTATGAGGCCTACGAGGACGCCATCGCGCGGTATCCGGCGCGACCGCTGGCGCGGGAACCCGCCGGCCAGTTCATGCTCTACAGCTCGGGCACCACCGGGCGGCCCAAGGGCATCCTGCGGCCGCTGTCGGGCGCGGCGATCGCCGAGGAGGTGACCCCGATCGCGCAGCTGCTGCAGACGCTGTGGCGCGTCGACGCCGACGCGGTCTACCTGTCACCGGCGCCGCTCTACCATTCCGCGCCGGTGGGGTTCTGCACCGGCATCCAGTCCCACGGCGGCACGGTCGTGATGATGCCCCGCTTCGACGAAACAGCGGCATTGGAAGCAATCGAGCGCTACAGGGTCACACACAGCCAGTGGGTGCCGACCATGTTCACGCGGATGCTGAAGCTGCCGGACCGCGAGCGCAACGCCTTCGACCTCTCCTCTCACCGAGTCGCCATCCACGCCGCGGCGCCCTGCCCGGAAGGCGTCAAGCGGCGGATGTACGACTGGTGGGGTCCGATCCTCTACGAATACTACGGCGGCACCGAACTGAACGGCTTCACTCACTGCGCGCCGGAGGAATGGCTCGCCCATCCCGGAACCGTGGGCAAACCCCTACTCGGCAAGCTGCACATCTGCGCCGAGGACGGCCGCGAACTGCCGCCCGGCGAGGACGGCCTGGTCTACTTCGAACAGCCGCAGATGCCGTTCGAGTACTACCGCGACCCCGAGAAGACCCGCTCGGCCCAGCACCCCGAGTATCCCAACTGGAGCACCCTGGGCGATGTCGGCCACGTCGACGAGGACGGATTCCTGCATCTCACCGACCGCGCGACCTTCATGATCATTTCCGGCGGCGTCAACATCTATCCGCAGGAGATCGAGGACACCTTGGTGCTGCATCCGGCGGTCACCGATGTCGCCGTGATCGGGGTGCCGGACGCGGAAATGGGCGAGGCGGTCAAAGCGGTCGTCCAGCTGGTATCCGGAGTCGAGCCCAATCCGAGCCTGGAGACCGAACTGATCGACTACGCACGGCAGCACCTCGCCCACTACAAGTGTCCGCGCAGCGTGGATTTCGTCGACGAACTACCGCGGCTGCCCACGGGCAAGCTCTACAAGCGCCTGCTCAAGGATCAATACTGGGGCCGGAGCGGCTCGCGCATCGTTTGACGGGTTTTTTGCCTGGACCTGCCGGTTGCGCGCGCCCGGCTTTGCGGGGCGCCCCACGTCGATGACGGTAGCCGGGTAGGTGAATGTTGAGAGGGTCCAGGACCAGGGCTTGCGCGCCGCCGTCATAGCTGCGACACTAACAATTGTTAGTTAGAAACAGCCGTCGACATTCCAGCCCTCCCTGAGGGCTCTTGCTGGAGACTCCATGATCGGGATCACTTCCTTCGGCGCCTACGTACCGCGTGGACGCCTCAACCGGGCGGTGGCCGCCAAGGCCAATGCCTGGGCCAATCCGGGACTGGCGGCGCAGGCGCGCGGCGAGCGCGCGATGGCCGGCTGGGACGAAGACAGCCTGACGATGGCCGTGGAAGCCGCACGCCACGCGCTGGCCGGCCGCAATATCGAGCTCGGCGCGGTCTATTTCGGTTCGACCACGCACCCGTTCACCGACCGCCAGAACGCCGGGGTCGTGGCCGCGGCCCTGGACCTGCCGGAGGCGGTCGCCAGCGCCGACTTCGCCGGCTCGCTCAAGGCCGGTACCGCGGCCCTGCTCGCCGGACTGGACCGCGTCGCCGCCGGGCGCGGCGGCGAGGTGCTCGCGGTGGCGGCGGAGCACCGCCGTGCGCGCGCCGGCAGCGTGCAGGAGCTGATGTACGGCGATGCCGCGGCGGCCTTCACGCTGGGCAGCAGCGGCGTGATCGCCGAGCATCTGGGCAGCCACAGCGTCTCGACCGATTTCGTCGATCACTACCGCGCCGCCGGCCAACCCTTCGACTATCACTGGGAAGAGCGCTGGCTGCGCGACGAAGCCTTCCAGAAATGGTTGCCGGATGCGATCCGCGCCGGGCTGGCCAAGCTCGGCATCGCCCCCGGCGCCGTGGACCGGTTCGTGCTGGCCGAGCCCGCGCCCAAGCTCGCCGCCGACGTGGCCCGACGCCTGGGCATCGCCGACGCGGCGGTCGCCGACGGCCTGCACGCGACGGTGGGCCAGTCCGGCGCCGCGCAGGCGCCGCTGATGCTCGCCGCCGCGCTGGAGTCCGCCAAGCCCGGGCAGACGTTGGTCGTGGTCGGTTTCGGCCAGGGCTGCGACCTGCTGGCCTTCCGCGTCACGCCGGCGATCGCGCAGCTGGCCCCGCGCAGCGCGCTGGCGGCCAGCCTGGCCCGGCGCAAGGAAGAGAAGGACTACGCCAAGTTCCAGGCATTCAACGAAGTCGTGACGCTGGAAAAAGGCCTGCGCGCCGAGGCCAATCCGCAGACCGCCCTGTCGGCGATGTACCGCAAGCGGCGCATGCTGCTGGGCCTGGTCGGCGGCCGCTGCCGCAAATGCGGCACGCCACAGTTCCCGGCCGCGCTGCGCTGCGTCAATCCGGGCTGCCATCATGCCGGCGAGATGGACCCCTATCGCTTCGCCGACGAGCCGGCACGTATCAAGACCTGGGCCTCGGACTGGCTCACCTACACCCCCGAGCCGCCCGCCCACTACGGCATGATCGAATTCGAGCGCGGCGGCCGCTTCATGGCCGACATCACCGACTGGGACTTCGGCCAGGTCTCCGTCGGGCAGCCGGTGCGCATGGTGTTCCGCGTGCGCGGTCGCGACCCGCAGCGCGGCATGATCCGTTACTTCTGGAAAGCGGCGCCGCTGGCGACCGTCAAGGAGGCCTGAGATGGCCGAAGGTATTCGTGACAAAGTGGCGATTCTCGGCATGGGCTGCTCGCGTTTCGGCGAGCGCTGGGACATGGGCGCCGAGGAGCTGATGGAAGAGGCCTTCTCCGAGGCCCTGGCCGACGCCGGCATCGAACCGCGGCAGATCGGCGCGGCCTGGCTGGGCTCGTGCATGGACGAGGTCAATATCGGCAAGTCGGCCACCCCGGCCTCGCTGACCTTGCGGCTCGACAACATCCCGGTCACGCGCGTCGAGAACTACTGCGCCACCGGCACCGAGGCCTTCCGCGGCGCGGTCTACGCGGTCGCCGCCGGCGCCTGCGACATCGCGCTGGCGATCGGCGTCGAGAAGCTCAAGGACACCGGCTACGGCGGCCTGCCCGGCCTGGAGATCGGCTCGCTGCCGCCGCTGTGGTGGCCCAATCTGTCGGCGCCGGGCGTCTTCGCCCAGGTGGCCAGCGCCTACATGGCACGCTACAACGTACCGCGCGACACGCTCAAGCGCGCGCTGGCCGAGATCTCGGCGAAAAGCCACGCCAACGGCGCCAAGAACCCCAAGGCGCATCTGCGCAAGCCGGTGAGCTGCGACGTGATCATGGGCGCGCCGATGATCGCCGAGCCGCTGGGCCTGTTCGACTGCTGCGGCGTTTCCGACGGCTCGGCCTGCGCCATCGTCACCACGCCGGAGATCGCGCGCTCGCTGGGCAAGCATCCGGAGCAGATGGTCACGGTCAAGGCGCTGCAGCTGGCGCTGTCCAACGGCTCCGAAGGCGGCTACAACGACTGGGACGGCTCCTACATTCTGACCACCCGCAAGGCGGCGCAGCGCGCCTACGCCGAGGCCGGCATCAAGAAGCCGCGCGAGGAGCTGTCGATGTTCGAGGTCCACGACTGCTTCTCGATCACCGAGCTGGTGACGATGGAAGACCTGGGCCTGTCCGCGGACGGCGGCGCCATCAAGGACGTGATGGACGGCTTTTACAACGCCGACGGCAAGATTCCCTGCCAGATCGACGGCGGGCTCAAGTGCTTCGGGCACCCCATCGGCGCCTCCGGCATCCGCATGGTCTACGAGATGTACCTGCAGCTGCAGGGCCGCGCCGGCGAACGCCAGCTCAAGAACCCGCGCTTTGGTCTGACGCATAACCTGGGCGGCTTTCCGCACCAGAACGTCGTCGGCATCTCCATCGTCGGCCGCTATCGCTAAAAGACCAGCCCAGATGAAACCGCTCGCCGCAATCGTCGCGGTCTCGGAGATGAAGCCGGGACGCTATCCCCAGTACGACGGCATGGAGATGTACCGCCAGGTGCTCGGCCAGTTCCTGCGCGAGTGGCAGATCGGGCCGCAGGACATCCAGGGCCTGCTGTCGGCGCCGGTCGGCATGGCGGCGACCCAGGTCGACGTGTTCGCGCACGAGAAGCTCGCCGAGGAACTGGGCCTGCAGCCGGTCTTCAGCGAGGCCATCAACGCCGGCGGCGGCACTTACGCGCTGATGCTGATCCGCGCCGCGCTCGCGATCGGCCAGGGCCTATGCGACTCGGTGCTGTGCCTGGGCGCTGGCCGCTTTCCCAACGTCGGCAGCGGCATTTCCGAGCTGATGAGCAAGCTCATCAGCCACCCGGAGTTCGAATACCCCTACGGCACTTACATCCCGCCGATCTTCGCGCTGGCCGCGGTGCGCCACATGCACGAGTTCGGCACCACACGCGAACAGCTGGCCCAGGTCGCCGTGTCGCAGCGCGCCTGGGCGCTCAAGCACCCGGACGCCCTGATGGCGCCGCAGGGCCCCTTGAGCATCGACAAGGTGCTGTCTTCGCGACCGATCGCCTACCCCTTCAACCTCTACGATTGCTCGGTGCCCAGCGAGGGCGGCTCGGCGGTGCTGGTGGTCGCGCCGCAGCTCGCCCGGCGCTATCACCCCAAACCCTGCTATCTGATCGGCTTCGGTGAAAAGCACACCCACGCGAGCATCAGCCAGGCCTCGAGCCTGACCACGCTGGGCTCGCACGACACCGCCGGCCGCGCCTACCGCATGGCGGGTCTGGGGCCGCAGGACATGGACTTCGCCCAGCTCTACGACTCCTTCAGCATCAATCCGATCATCTACGCCGAGGATCTGGGCTTCTGCCGCAAGGGCGAAGGGGGGCGCTTCTTCGCGGGCGGCCGCACCGCGCCCGGCGGCGATTTCCCGGTCAACACCTATGGCGGGCTGATGTCGTTCGGCCACGTCGGCGACGCCTCGGGGCAGACCATGATCGTCGAAGCCGCACGCCAGCTGATGGGCATGGCCGGGGAGCGCCAGCTGCCGAAGGCCCGCACCGGCATCGTCCACTGCTACGGCGGCATGATGTCCGAGCACGCCACCCTGATCCTCTCGAACCAGTCATGAACGGCAAACCCGTCCCGGAAATCTCCCCCGACAGCCGGTCCTACTGGGAAGCGGCGCAGCGCGGCGAGCTGCTGATCCAGCGCTGCCGCGGCACCGGCAAGGCCTTTCTGTATCCGCGCCGCTGGAGCCCCTTCGACTACTCCGCGGACCCAGTCTGGGAAAAGGCCAGCGGCCGCGGCACGGTGTACAGCTACAGCATCGTCTACCAGCCGCCTTACGCGGCGTTCAAGGACGACTGCCCCTACGTGCTCGCCATCGTCGAGCTGCAGGAAGGCCCGCGCATGATGGCCAACATCCTGCACTGCACACCGGAGTCGGTGCACATCGGCATGGCGGTGAAGCTCTGTTTCGAAACCCGCGCGGGCGGCTTTCGCATTCCGCAGTTCGAGCCGGCCTGAAAGCGCACACACCACAGCTTTTCTGGAGGAACCACGATGAGCGAAGATACCGTCACCGCCGTGCGCGAAGCCGCAGAAGGCCTCACCCGCCGCATCACCCGCGACTACTGGCTGCAGTGCGCCCGCGAGGGCCGCTTCCCCACCGAGCTGTGGGAGGCGATGGCCGAAACCGGCCTGCTCGGCGTCTCCGTTCCCGAGGAGTACGGCGGCAGCGGCGGCGGCCTCTCCGAGCTGATGGTGCTCAACGAGATCACCGCCCGCGCCGGCATCATCTCGCTGTTCTTCGTGCTCGGCAGTTTCGCGCGCATGCCGGTCATCCGCCACGGTACGCCGGAGCAGATCCGCCGCTTCGTCACACCCACCGCCACCGGCGAGGGCAAGATGTGCTTCGGCGTGACCGAGCCCAATGCCGGCACCAACACCTTCCGCCTGCAGACCACCGCGCGCAGAACCGAGACGGGCTGGATCGTCAACGGCTCCAAGGTCTTCATCACCGGCGCCCGGGACGCCGACTCGATGCTGCTGATCGCGCGCACCGCGCCGTTCGATCCCGAGCGCCCGCGCGGCGGGCTGTCGCTGTTCATCCTCGATGCGCGCACGCCGGGCATCGAATTCCAGCGGCTCAACATCGAAGTCCTGGGCGAAAGCCAGTACCTGGTGTTCTTCAAGGATGCGCAGCTGCCGCCGGACGCGCTGATCGGCGAAGAAGGCAAGGGCATGAAGTACCTGTTCGACGGCCTCAATACCGAACGCCTGGTGCTGGCCTCGATGGCCGTGGGCCTGGGCAACCGGGCGCTCGACAAGGCGGTGGCCTACACGCGCGAACGCGCGCCCTTCGGCCAGCCGATCGGCAGCTACCAGGGCCTGCAGCATCCGATGGCCCGCGCCAAGGCGCAGCTCGAGGCGGCACGGCTGATGATGAACGAGGCCGCGCGCATCTTCGATGATGGCGGAGACGCCGGGCCGATGGCCAACATGGCCAAGCTGGTCGCCTCCGAAGCCTGCGAGCAGGCGGTGGACATCGCCCTGCAGGCCCACGGCGGCTACGGCTTCGACCAGGACTACGACGTCATCACGCTCTGGCCCTTCGCCCGCCTGATGCGCGTGGCGCCGGTCAACAACGAGATGATCCTCAACTACATCGGCGAGCACGTCCTCGGACTGCCGCGCTCCTACTGAAGCCGCCCCGGACCCTTCCACGACCTACTTCATGGCCAACGATCTGCCGGTCACCGTCGCGCCCTATCTGTTCAAGGAACGCTGGAACGAAAGCCCCTTCATGCAAGCCCAGGGCCTGACCGCCGAGGAGATCGCACCCGGCGAGGTGGCGCTGTACTTAAGATCACCTACGCCGGCCCAGCGCGGCGCCGGCGGGCCGCCGGACGCGATCAACGGCGGGGTGATTTCCTATATGTTCGACGGCGCGCTGGGCTATGCCATCGTCTCGGCCCAGCTGCCGGTCCTGGAAGCCGCCGGCCTATCCCTGCAGGCCTATTCGCAGGTCACGATGAATCTCGACATCACCTACCTCGCACCCGCCCAGGGCGAGCAGTTCAAGGCCATCGGCCGCGTGCTGCGCGCCGGCCGCGGCACCGCCTTCGCCGAAGGCGAGCTGCTCAACGAGCGTGGCGAGGTCTGCGCCAGCGCCAAGGGCATCTGGCGCGTATTCTGGCCGCGGCAGTAATTCCCCCACCTTCGACCGGATCCGAACATGACACGAGCTTCCCTGCGCATCGGCTGCGCCTCAGGGTTCTGGGGCGACACCGAGTACGCCGCCGCCCAACTGGTGCACGGCGGCAACATCGACGTGCTGGTCTTCGACTACCTGGCCGAGATCACCATGTCGCTGCTCACGCGTGCCAAGGCCAAGGACCCCCAGGCCGGCTACGCGCCCGACTTCGTCACGACGCTGCGGCCGCTGCTGCGCGAGCTCAAGTCGCGCGGCATCCGCGTGGTCAGTAATGCCGGCGGCGTGAATCCCGGCGCCTGCCGCGAAGCGCTGGCCAAGGCCGCCGAAGCCGAGGGCCTGAGCCTCAAGATCGCCGCGGTCACCGGCGACGATCTGCTGCCGCAGGTCGAGGCGATGCGCGAGGCCGGCGTGCGCGAGATGTTCAGCGGCGCGCCGCTGCCGGCGCGCCTGGCCAGTGCCAATGCCTATCTCGGGGCCTTTCCGATCGCCGCCGCGCTCGATGCCGGTGCCGACATCGTCGTCACCGGCCGCTGCGTCGACAGCGCCGTCGTGCTCGGGCCGCTGATCCACGCCTTCGGCTGGAGCGCGACCGACTACGACCGCCTCGCCCAGGGCTCGCTGGCCGGCCACGTCATCGAATGCGGTACCCAGTGCACCGGCGGCAACTACACCGACTGGCGCTCGGTGCCCGGCTGGGACAACATGGGCTTTCCGATCGCCGACTGCGCGCCCGACGGCAGCTTCGTCATCGAAAAGCCGGCCGGCACCGGCGGCCTGATCGTGCCTTCGACGGTCGGCGAACAGGTGGTCTACGAGATCGGCGATCCGCGCAACTACCTGCTGCCGGACGTGAGCTGCGATTTCAGCCGCATTCGGCTGGAGGCGATCGGCGAGAACCGCGTGCGCGTGAGCGGCGCCCGTGGCCGCCCGCCCAGCGAGCACTGCAAGGTCAGCGCGACCTATGCCGACGGCTTTCGCGCCACCGCGCAGTTCATGATCGGCGGCATCGAGGCGCCGGCCAAGGCGCAGCGCACCGGCGAGGCCTTGCTGGCCCGCTGCCGGCGCCTGTTCGCGGAGCGCGGACTGGGCGACTTCACGGAGACCAGCATCGAGGCCATCGGCGCCGAGGCGACCTACGGCCCGCATGCGCGGGCACAGACGCGCGAGGTGTACGTCAAGATCGCCGCCCGCCACCCGGACAAGAACGCGCTCGAAATCTTCTCGCGCGAAATGGCGCCGATGGCCCTGGCCAGCGCACCGGCCATCACCGGCTTCTCCGGCGGCCGGCCCAAGGTCACGCCGGTGATCCGCCTGTTCTCCCTGCTCTGGCCCAAGGCACGCATTCCGGTCCGCGTCGAAGTCGACGGCGAGCCCATCGCCTGCCCGCAGATGAGCGGAGCCCCGTTGCAGGCCCTGCCGCCGGAGGAGGTGCCGGCGCCGCCGCCGGCCAATGCACTCGCGGCTGGCGCGCGCAGCGTACCGCTGGTGCGCCTGGCCTGGGGCCGCAGCGGCGACAAGGGCGACAGCGCCAACATCGGCATCCTCGCGCGCCGCCCCGAGTACCTGCCGTGGATTCGTGCGGCGCTGACGGAAGAGGCGGTCGCCCAGTGGTTCGCCCATCTCGCGCAGGGGCCGGTGCACCGCTACGAGTGGCCGGGCCTCAACGGGCTCAATTTCCTGCTGGAGCGCGCGCTCGGCGGCGGCGGCATCGCCTCGCTGCGCATGGACCCGCAGGGCAAGGCCTACGCGCAGATGCTGCTCGACTTCCCGGTACCGGTGCCGGCCAATCTTGAGGTGCCGGAATGAGACTCCCGGTATCAACCCCGCTGCGAGGGCATGCGGTTTCATTCTCACGCCGACTCGCGTTATGACCGCTGCTCCGATCCGCCGGCTGCTGGTGGCCAACCGCGGCGAGATCGCCGCGCGCATCCTGCGTACGGCCAAGGCCCAGGGCATCGAATGCGCCATCGTGCGCCATGCCGCCGAAGACGGCGGCCTGGCACCGCAGCTCGCCGATGCCGTCATCCCCATCGAAGGCGCAACGCCGGTCGCGGCCTACCTGGACGTGACGCAGATCGCCGAGGCCGCGCGCCGCTGGGGCGCCGATGCCGTGCACCCGGGCTATGGCTTTCTCTCGGAGAACCCGGCGCTGGCGCGCGCGCTGGACGCGGCCGGCATCCGCTTCGTCGGCCCGCCGCCCGAAGTCACGGAGCTGATGGGCGACAAGATCAGCGCACGCCGCTTCGTCGCCGAGCGCGGCTTTCCGGTCGCGCCGAGCGCCATCGAGGCCGACGACCCGGGCAGTTTCGCGCGGCGCGCGCTCGCCGTGGGCCTGCCGATTCTGATCAAGCCGGCGGCCGGCGGCGGCGGCAAGGGCATGCGCATCGTGCGCAGCGCCGAGGTGCTGGACGCCGAGCTGGCGGCCGCGCGGCGCGAGGGCGAGCGCTACTTCGGTGACGGCCGGCTGTTCGTCGAGCGCTACGTCGAACGGCCGCGCCATATCGAAGTGCAGGTGCTCGGCGACCAGCACGGCAACGTCGTGCACTTCGGCGAGCGCGAGTGCTCGGTGCAGCGACGCTTCCAGAAGATCATCGAGGAGACGCCCTCGCCGGCCCTGGATGCGGGAACGCGCGCCCAAATCTGCGAGGTCGCGGCCGGCATCGCGCGCGCCGCCGGTTACATCGGCGCCGGCACCGTGGAGTTCATCTACGGCGCCGACGGCAAGTTCTACTTCCTGGAGATGAACACGCGCCTGCAGGTCGAGCATCCGGTGACCGAGTGCGTGACCGGCTTCGACCTCGTGGCCGAGCAGCTGCGCGTGGCCGCCGGCGAGCCGCTGGGCTACGGCCAGGCGGACATCGGCTTTCAGGGCCACGCCATCGAGCTGCGGCTGTGCGCCGAGGACCCGGCGCAGGGCTTCATGCCCGCCACCGGCAGCCTGCTGGTGCTGCGCGAGCCGGCCGGGCCCGGCGTGCGCGTGGACAGCGGGGTGGTCGAAGGCCAGCGCGTCGGCAGCGACTTCGATTCCCTGCTCGCCAAGCTCATCGTCCACGGCCGCAACCGCAGCCAGGCGCTGGCGCGCGCGCGCCAGGCGCTGGCGGACACGGCCTGCCTGGGCGTGGCCACGAATCTGGATTACCTGGACCGCATCCTCGCGCATCCGCAGTTCGCGGCCGGCGACTACAGCACCGCCTTTCTCGACGAGCAGGCCGCCGAGCTCGGCGGCGCCGCTGAGACCCCGCCGACCGCGCTGCTGCTGGCCGCCGCCGCGCTCTCCGACGGCCACATGGTGGCCGCGGCCGCCGATATGCCGCGGCTGTACGCGCAGATGGGCGCCTGGCGCAACTGAAAACCTGCTTCCGCCGATGAAAAAGATCTTCCGGCTCGGCGAGACCGAGCACGCTTGCAGCCTGCGGCGCGGCGCCGAAGGCATGGTCCTGGAGACCGAGACCGGGCCGCTGCCCTGCGCGCTGCAGCCGCTGGGCGCGGCGCGCTATCGCATCAGCGCCGGCGAGGAGCAGGCCGAAGCCCTGATCGCGCGGCACGGCGAGCGCATCTGGGTGCGCCTGCGCGGCCGCACCCACGTCATCGACGCGGTCGACCCGCTGGACGCGCTGGCCGCCGCCGGTCATCACGGCGGCGACGGCGCGCAGGCGCCGATGCCCGGCACCATCGTTTCTGTCCTCGTACAGCCGGGCGCCGAGGTCAAGGCCGGCCAGGATCTCGTGGTGATGGAGAGCATGAAGCTGGAGGTCACCATCCGCGCGCCGCACGACGGGCGCATCGCCGCGGTGCACTGCGCGCCCGGTGACCAGGTGCCGCTCAAGTTCACGTTGGTGAGTTTCGAGGCCGCGACATGAGACGCATCCAGACCGCGATCGACCCCAAGGCAGCGGCCTTCCGCGACAACGCCGCGCGCATGCAGGCCGTGGTTGCCGACTTCAAGGCGCTGCAGGAGCGCGTGCGCCACGAGCGGCCGCAGCGCGACATCGAGCGCCTGCGGCGCCAGAACAAGCTGCTGGTGCGCGAGCGGCTGGACCTGCTGCTCGATCCCGGCACGCCGTTTCTCGAACTGTCGAGCATCGCCGCCTACGACCAGTTCAACGGCGAGGCGCCGGGGGCCAACGTGATCAGCGGCATCGGCGTGGTCAGCGGCCGCGAGGTCATGATCCACGCCGACGATTCCAGCAACAAGGGCGGCGCCTGGTATCCGCTGTCGGCGCCCAAGATCGTGCGCGCGCTGGAAATCGCCATCGAGAACCGGCTGCCGGTGGTGCACCTCTGCGACAGCGCCGGCGGCTATCTGGAGGATCTCTCCGGCGTCTACGTCATGGGCGGCCGCGTGTTCCGCCACCAGTGCATCCTGTCCAAGCTGGGCGTGCCGCAGGTGGCCGTGGTGCTCGGGCATTGCACCGCCGGCGGCGCCTACGTGCCGGCGCTGTGCGAGCACACCATCATGGTCCGCGGCACCGGCGCGGTGTTCCTCGGCGGGCCGCCGCTGGTCAAGGCGGCCACCGGCGAGGAAGTCACGGTCGAGGCCCTGGGCGGCGCCGACATGCACACCACCGTCTCCGGCACCGCGGACTATGCGGTCGACAGCGAGGCCGAGGGCATCGCGCTGGCGCGCGAGCTGGTCGCCGGCTTTTCCCAGCCGCGCAAGCACTTCGACTGGGCCGATGCAGAAGCGCCCTACTACGATCCGCGCGAGCTCTACGGCATTCTCCCGGTCGATTACAAGGTGCAGTTCGACATGCGCGAGGTCATCGCGCGCATGGTCGACGGCAGCCGCTTCCAGGAGTACCAACCCGGCTACGGCGTGACGCTGATCTGCGGCTGGGCGCGGCTCTGGGGCTGCAAGGTCGGCATCCTCGGCAACAATGGCGTGCTGTTCTCGGACAGCTCGCTCAAGGCCGCACACTTCATCCAGCTCTGCAACCAGATCGGCACGCCGATGATTTTTCTGCAGAACACCACCGGCTACATGATCGGCCGGACCTACGAAGAGCGCGGCATCACCAAGGACGGCGCCAAGATGCTGATGGCGCAGGCCGGTTCCGAAGTGCCCAAGTTCACCGTCGTCACCAGCGGCGCGTTCGGCGCCGGCTACTACGGCATGTGCGGCCGCTCCTGGGACCCGCGGCTGATCTTCTCCTGGCCGCAGGCCAAGATGGGCGTGATGGGCCCGGAGCAGGCCGGCAACACCCTGGCCGATGTCAAGCTGCGCCAGCTGCGCCGCGAGCGGCCGGATGCCAGCGACGAGGAAGTCGCCGAGCTGCGCCGGCGCACGCGCGAGAAATCCGAGCGCGAGACCAGCACGCTGTGGTTTTCGGCGCGCATGCAGGACGACGGCGTGCTCGACCCGCTGGACACGCGCAACGCACTGGGCATCGCACTGTCCTGCGCCGCCAACGTGCCGGTCGCGGAGCCCCGCTACGGCGTCTTTCGCATGTGAGGCGCGCGCGATGGGCGAGACCGTCGAGGAGAGCGAGGACCAGCCGCTGATCGATGCGGTCGAGCGCTTCCTGCGCAGCGAGGTGCGCCCGGTCGCGCTCCGCCTGGAGCAGGCCGACGAATACCCGGAGGCTCTCGTCGAGCAGATGCGCGAGATGGGCCTGTTCGGCGCGATCATCCCCCAGGACTACGGCGGGCTGGGGCTGCCGGTGCGCAGCTACGCGCGGCTGATCGAGGCCATCGCCGCCGAATGGATGTCGCTGGCCGGCGTGATCAATTCACACCTGATCATGGCCGCGGCGGTGCTGCGCCACGGCACGCCGGGACAGCGCGCCGAACTGCTGCCGCGCTTCGCCTGCGGCGAGCTGCGCGGCGGCGTCGCGCTGACCGAGCCCGATTGCGGCACCGACCTGCAGGCCATCCGCACCGTCGCACGCCGCGACGGCGAGCACTACGTCGTCAACGGCGCCAAGACCTGGATCACCAACGGCGCGCGCGGCAACTGCTTCGCGCTGCTGGTCAAGACCGACCCCAAGGCCGAGCCGCGCCACCGCGGCATGAGCCTGTTCATCGCCGAGAAGGGGCCGGGCTTCTCGGTGCCGCGCAAGCTGCCCAAGCTGGGCTACCGCGGCATCGACACCGTGGAGATGCTGTTCGAGGACTACCGCGTTCCGGCCGCGCGCCTGATCGGCGGCGTCGAGGGCCGCGGACTGCAGCAGATTCTCGGCGGCCTGGAGCTGGGCCGCATCAACGTCGCCGCGCGCGGCGTCGGCCTGGCGCGCTCGGCGCTGGAGGAATCGCTGGCCTACGCGCGCCAGCGCAAGACCTTCGGCAAGCCCATCGGCGAGCATCAGGCGATCCAGCTCAAGCTCGCCGACATGGCCACGCGCGTGCAGGCGGCGCGGCTGCTCGTCGACGCCGCCGCCCGCGCCTACGACGCCGGCCGGCGCTGCGACCTGGAAGCGGGCATGGCCAAGCTGTTCGCCACCGAAGCGGCCATGGACAACAGCGCCGAGGCCCTGCGCATCCACGGCGCCTACGGCTATTCGCGCGAAGCGCGCGTGGAACGGCTCTACCGGGACGCGCCCCTGCTCGCGATCGGCGAAGGCACCAACGAGCTGCAGCGCATCATCATCGCGCGCCGGCTGTTCGAAACGAGCGCCTAGCCTAGCTGGTGCAGCGCGTGGCGGTGAAGCTGAAGAGCGCGTCGTTCCATGCCGCACGCCGAGCACGTTCTCTTTGCCGATGGCCGCCATTGCCGCCGTCGGGCTTCGCTACCGGCTCTGCTTCGGATGCTCGCGCAGGAACGCGAACATCTCGTCGGTCCAGCCGTATGGCCAGGTCATGTGGTTGAGCACGCCCAGTGTGTAGCCGGGCAGACCCTGCACATAGCCGAGCGGATCGGTCAACCCCGCCGGAATGCCGTTGGGATCGGTTCCGCACAGTGCGTCGCACGCGTCAGCGGGCTGCTTGAGGTTGTCGAGCATCTGCGCCTGCACCGGCACGCCCAGCGCCGTCAGCCGCTCGTGCATGCGCTGGCTGTTCGGGCACAGGCCGGCGATGTCGCAGGCGTTGTGGACGTGATAGATCGGCATCGACGGATTGAGCAGCTGAAGCTCGGTGTCGTCGCGCGGTGCCGCGGTCACCGGAACCTGCGCGCAGGGGTCATCGAAGGCTGCGAGCGGATCCGGCGCCGAATAGACGGCGGCGGCGGCGATCGCCGGCCGGTTCAGGCCGTACAGGATCGCCATCGCCGAGCCGTTGGACCAGCCCATCAGATAGATGCGGTTCTCGTCCACGAGCCCGGTCGCCAGCACGTGCTGCACGTAGTGGTCGATCGTCGCGGCGTCGACGTTGGGCACGAACGGCTCGCCGTTGACGACGCGCGGCTCGGTGCCGTCCTGCATCTGCCGGTACCAGTTGTCCCAGCCCGGCCCGAAGAAATTGTCGGGGAACGGGTAGTAGCGCGCGGTGACGCGGCCGTAGGGCGCGAGCAGGATGAACCCCGCGCGCTCGGGATCGCCGCTGAGGTCGGCGGTGTCGAGCTGCATGCGGATGTTGGACACCGCCAGCGTGAGATCGACGCCGATCAGCGAAGGATGCAGATAAATCACCAGCGGCAGCTGGTGCTCAGTCGAGGCCGCCGCCGGCTGATAGAGGCAGGCCTGCCGCGCAGTGCCCTCGCCGTCCGTCCACGCCCCGATGTTCACCCCGCCGCCGCCCAGGCAGCTCGCGGCGAACAGCGTGTCGAGCAGGCTCACCAGCGGACGCGGCGGATCGCCGAAGGGCGTGCAGCCTTCCCGCGTGATTGGGATTTCGGTTGTGAGGTCCACGCCATCCGAAACGTCCGATTCGCAGCCGCTCCCCGCGACCGCTAGTAGGGCGACCATGCCGATCCACGCCCGCACACGGGGCCCGTTGCACGTCTTCATCAGTGTTCTCCTCGCTTCGCACGCTGCGCGGTGCGCGCTTCGACGATAGCACGGCACCGGGCGCCGGCGCGCTGGCCTCAGCGGCGATCAAGCGGACCGACCACGCCGAGCTCACCGCGGTTGAGCACCAGCGTGCAGCTCATCGTCGTGCTCACATCGCTCTGGCCCGCCAGCTCCTGCACCGTGCGAATGTCCTAGCCGCTTTCCAGCAGCTGCATTTCGCTGGTGTTACCATGGTGCCATCATTGCTGAATCGGTAGTGCCATGTCGACGACCTCGCTGAAACTCCCTGACGATGTGAAGAAGCGCGCTGCAGCCGCGGCAAAGCGGCGGGGCGTTACCCCCCATGCCTTTATGGTCGAGGCCATCCGGTCGGCGGCTACCGCTGCCGAGCGCCGCGCGGAGTTCGTTTCGGAGGCCGTCGCGGCAAGAAAGGCGACGAGGAGAACCGGCACCGGTTACCGCGCAGCGGACGTTCACGCATATATGCGTGCTCGCGCTCGCGGGGAGCCGGCGCCGAAACCCAGGGCGAAGCCTTGGCGGAGCTGATCTATTCGAGGCGCGCACTAACCGACCTCGATCGACTTACGGATTTTCTGCTGGAAACAGATCCGGCGTCGGCGCTCGAAACGACAGCGCTGATCATGGAAGCTGTTGAGGTGTTGGCGAACCATCCTTTTATTGGAAGGCCTGCTGAAGAAGAGCTACGTGAACTCCTCATTTCACGCGGTCGATCGGGATACGTCGCGCTGTACAGCTATGAGCAAGCGGAGGACGTCGTCTTGATCCTTACGATTCGCCATCAACGAGAAGCGGGCTATCCAACCGAGCTGGCGGAGCCGTAGCATGTCGTCCAACGAATAGGGATATTGCGCTCGCGCGCAGCCGCGATCTGATCCCGGGTTGAACAAGCCCATCGCGACGTGGAATGACGATTCCAGAAGCACCTGCGGACACATGCCGCTCTCTCAAGCGGCTGTTTCGTCACGACGCAGCGGAGCCAGGCTCGTGCGGCGCGAGCGGCAGAAAGATGCGCACGCGCAGCCCGCCGCCGGGGCGGTCGTCCAGCCGCAGCTCGCCGCCGTGGCCTGCGACGACCTCGGCGACGATGGCCAGGCCGAGCCCGGACCCGGGGCGATCGAGATTGCGGGACGCATCGCAGCGATAGAACGGCTCGAGCACGAGCTGGCGCTCGGCTGGATGGATACCCGGACCGAGATCGTCGACGCGCAGCTCGGCCTGCTGCGGGCCGGCGAGCACGCTGACGTCCGCCGATTCGCCGTACTTGACGGCGTTGTCGATCAGGTTGAGCAGCGCGCGGATCAGCGCCGTCGTGCGAGCGTTGACCCGGACGCTGTCGCAGACCGCCAGCCGCACCGGCATGCCGGTGCCGGCCAGCGTTTCCACTTGCCCGCGCACCAGCGTGCCCAGATCCAGGCACTCGGGCGGCGGCTCGCCCTGGCCGCGGCGCGCCAGCGCCAGCGTGTCCTTGAGCACGGCGTGCATTTCGTCGATGTCGCGCTCGGCCTGGCGGCGCTGCGTGTCGTCGCCGATGTACTCGATGCGCAGCCGCAGCCGGGTCAGGTACGTGCCCAAATCGTGGCCGAGCGCCGCGAGCAAGCGCGTGCGGCCGTCGAGGAGGCCGCGGATGCGTGCGCGCATTTCGTTGAAGCGCCGGATCAGCGAGCGGACCTCGCGGGCGCCGGTTTCGGGCACGGGGGAGTCGTCGGCGTCGCCGCTGAAGCGGTCGACCGCCAGCGCCAGCGTGTCCAGCGGACCGAACTGCCGGTGCAGGCTCCAGGCGATCAACAACCCGATCAGTGCAATGAAGACCAGCACGCCCCAGGCCAGGCGCACGCGCACGAGCCGGTCGACGAGCTCGTTGCCCGGCTCGACGATCAGCGACCGGCCGTCGCTCAGGCCGATGATGAAGCGCAGCGGATAGGGATCGGAACCGTTGCGCCGCAAGGCCCCGGCGATCAGCGACCTGACGCCGCGCCGCGATTCCACGCGCACGCTGCGCCCGTCCAGCGCCGGCATGTAGCGCTCGGTGAGCTGGGTGAACGCCGGCATCGGGCGGCCGGCTCCGCCCGCAGGCAGCTCGCCGGCGCGCAGCACGTAGACGCGCAGGCCCGGCGCGCTGATCGCCTGCAGCAGCAGCGGAAGCTGCTCGCGGGTGGAAGATTCGACGAGCGTCGCGATCGCGGCGATCTGGCCGGGCAGCGGCAGTTCCGGCGGCCGGCCCTCCGAGTCGTGCTGCTGCCACTGGAACAAACCGACCAGCAGCAGCCCGACGATCAGCAGCGCGGACAACGTCAGGACGATGACGCGCTGCGTCAGACTCAGCATGGCTCGACAGGCACGGCCAGCATGTAGCCGCCGTTTCGCACCGTCTTGAGCACTTGCGGACGGGCTGGATCCGCTTCGATCTTGCGGCGCAGGCGCGAGAGTGCAACGTCGATCGAGCGATCGAAGGCCTCCCAGCTGCGGCCCTTCGTCAGGTCCATCAGCTGATCGCGCGACAACACGCGCTGCGGGTGCCTGACGAAGACGCTGAGCAGGTCGTAGTCGCCGGCCGATATCTCGACGTCCGCGCCATCCACGCGCGCCAGCCGCCGCGCGGCCAGATCGAAGACAAAACCGGCGAAGCGCAGGCGCTCGCCGGGCGCGCCGGGAACGGCTCCCGCCGCCGCCGGAGCGGTGCGCCGGAGCACGGCGCGGATGCGTGCGACCAGCTCGCGCGGGTTGAACGGCTTGGGGATGTAGTCGTCGGCACCGAGCTCGAGGCCGACGATGCGGTCGATGTCGTCGCCCTTGGCCGTCACCATGACGATCGGGATCTGGCTCGCCGCACGCAGGCGACGGCAGATCGACAGCCCGTCCTCGCCCGGCAGCATCAGGTCGAGCAGGATCAGATCCGCGGGCTCCTGCGCAAGACGCGTGTCCAGGGCGCGACCGGACGCGACCAGGCTCACGGCATAGTTCTCGCGCTGCAGCAGGTCGCGAACCAGGCTGGCGATCTGCGTGTCGTCCTCGACGACGACGATGCGGAGAATACCGTTCATGGCGCCATTGTCCCGCAGCCGTGGCACATCGGGCAGATCGACTCGGTTACGGCGCGTTACACGCCGACGCGAGGGGGTCGTCTCGGCGTTACCTCTCGGCCCGAGACTGGCTGCGATCGACAGCGACTGTGACGGCCGCATCCCGCGCATGGAGTTCGAGTCCCAGCGCTTTGCGGGTCGCGGACGCTGAACCATCGCCCAAGCCACTCCACCCAAAAGGAGCTTGTCATGACTCTCCACACAGCTGGCTCATACCGCCCTTTACTGCTCGCTGCAGCCGCGCTCGCGCTGGTCACGGCGAGCGCAGCCGCGCTCGCCGGAGAGCGCGAGCGCTCGATAACCCGCGTCGGTCCGCACGGCCGCAGCCTGGACTCGCAGTCGCAGGTCCTGCGCGAACCGGGCTATCGTTCGGCAACGCGCTCGATCGAGGGCGGCAGCGGCCGCGGCCTCACCCGCGAAGCCGAGCGTGTCATCGATCTGGAAACGGGTACCGCGAGCCGCGCCGTCACGACGACCACCAACGGCGGCCAGAGCTGGGGCCACTCGCAGTCGGCCACGGTCAATGATTCCGGCGGTCTGGACCGCAGCGCCACCTATACCGGCCCGGCCGGCGCCAGCGCGAGTCGGGACTCCAGCAGCGGACACGGCGACGGCAGCGCCTGGCGCTCTTCGACACTGACCGGCCCGAACGGCGGCAGCGTCGATGTCGACCGCTCGGTCACCGTGACGCCCGCCACGCCCTGATGTCGATCGCATGCCGCAGCGGGCGCGCGCTTCGCACCCGCTGCGGCAACATCTGCACTCCCACATGCTCGAATCGTTGGCGCCGCCGGAACGCCCGCTGTGGGCGCCGCTGATCCTGGTCGGCGTTCTGCTCGCCGAGTACCTGTGGCTGGGCGCTCGCGGCCGCCGCGCCTACGATTGGCGCGAAACACTGGTCTCCACGGCAATCGCCGCGGGCAATCGCCCGGTCCGCGCAGGCACCGCGCTGCTGATCCTCCCGCTCTATCAATGGGTGCACGGACACCGCCTGTTCGATCTGGCGATCGAAGGGCCCGCGGCCTTCCTCGGGCTGGTGATCGCCGTCGACTTCGCCTACTACTGGACGCACCGCGCGATGCATCGCGTGCGCTGGATGTGGGCGACACACTCGGTGCATCACTCCAGTACCGTGCTCAACCTGTCGGCCGCCTACCGGCTCGGCTGGACCGATCTGATATCGGGCACCTGGATGTTCCTGCTGCCCTTCGTCTGGCTCGGCGTGCCGCCGCTCGCGGCGCTCGGCGCCTTCGCGCTGAATCTGGGCTACCAGTTCTTCCTGCATACCGAGGCGGTGGGCCGGCTCGGTGCGCTCGAGGCGGTCCTCAACACGCCCAATCATCACCGCGTGCATCACGCGCACAACGACGGCTGCGTCGACCGCAACTTCGGCGGCATCCTGATCGTCTGGGACCGCTGGTTCGGCACCTACGCGCAGGCGCCGGCCGGCGAGCCCCTGCAGTACGGACTCAAGGACGTGCCGCGAAGCCTCAATCCCTTCGCCGTGGCCTTCGGCGAGTGGCGCCGCATCGCGATCGATCTGCGCCGGGCGCGCACGGCGCGACAGGCCGTCCGCGCCGCACTGGCGACGCCGCGCGCAAACACCTGAGCATCGTCGCGGCCCGACTTTGCTGCGGCGGCAGATATTGACGGCCGGACGGCCGGACTGGACTGCCCTAGCCGAGGAACTGCGCGTCGTCGATCAGCGAGTCGGGCTCCAGCAGCGTCACCAGATCGCCGTCGCGCGTGTAGACGCCGCGTGTGCGCGCGGTGCCGGGCGCTGCGCCGATCTCCGGCACCGGCTTGATCGCCGCGTCGATGACCTTGCGCACGTCGGCGACGCGGTCGACGAACAGGCCGATGCTCTCGCCACCGTGGTCGAGCACGACGACGCGCGCATCCGCCTGCGGCTCTGCCGCCGGCAGGCCCAGACGCCGGCGCAGGTCGAGAACCGTGACGACATTGCCGCGCAGATTGATCACGCCGAGCACCTGCGCCACGGTACCGGGCACCGGCTCGATCGCGGTGTCACGCAGCACTTCCTGTACCGACAGGATCGGCAGGCCGTAGAGCTGGCCGGCAAGCTCGAAGCACACCCAGCGTGACAGGCTGTCTTCGCTGCGACGGCGCAGCTGCGTGACACTCACTGCTGCGTCTCCAGGCCATCGAGCGTTCCGGGCGGCACGACGATCCTTGCATCGGGCCGCGCCGCAGCGGCCGGCAGCACCTCGCGACGCTCCGCTGCGCTGCCGATCACCGCGACGACGACGCGGCGGTTGCGGTTGCGCCCCTCGGCGGTGAGGTTGTCGGCGGCCGGGTGGTACTCGCCGAGCCCGACGACGGTCATGCGCTGAGCGTCGATGCCCTGGTGCATGAACAGGTGCACGACGCTCGCCGCGCGCGCCGCCGACAGCTCCCAGTTGGATGGAAACTCGCGCGTGGCGATCGGCACGTTGTCCGTATGCCCCTCGATACGCAGCGCGTGCGGGAACGGACGCAGGATCGCCGCCAGCCGCTCGAGCACCTGCACCGCATCGGGCGACAGGCGCGCGCTGCCGCTCGGAAATAGGATGTCGGTCTTGATCTCGATCTCGAGCCACTGCTCGGTGCGGCGCACGATCACCAGATCCTGCTGGATCAGCTCGCGCATCGCCTGCTGCACCGCATCGGCCATGCGGCGCAGCTCGGCGCTGCCTTCGACCGCCTGCGACTCGCTGGCGCCCGGCTGCTCCTGCGCCCCGCCGAGGCGCGCGCCCGGCATATCGGCAAGCACGCCGCTGTGGTCCTGCTCGAAGCCGCGCAGCGTCACCGTGTTGAACAGCGACTCGGTCTGCGTGCCCTTCTCCGGCTTGTCGCCGATCTGCACCGGCTTGAGCGAGCGCGGCGGCCCGCCGAACGCCGCCGACAGCGAATCGGCAAGCACGCGGTACTTGCCCTCGTTGACCGACGACACCGCGTACATCACGACGAAAAACGCCAGCAGCAGCGTGATCAGATCGCCATACGGGATCGCCCACGCTTCGTGGTTGGTGTGGTCTTCGTGCTTGGGTTTTCTGGCCATCGTTCAGCGCTGCGCGTTGAACGCGGGAGTCGGGAATGGAGAATCGGGCATCGTCGAAAACGAGCCCGCTTTTGCGATTCCCGATTCCCGATTCCCGATTCCCGTTCTTGCCGTTCCCGCGTTCAATGCAGATACCCCCTGAGCTTCGACTCGATGTTGCGCGGATTCTCGCCCTGTGAAATCGAGATCAGCCCTTCGATCGTCATCTCGCGCATGCGCGTCTGCTCGGCGATCGCGGACTTGAGCTTGGCCGCGATCGGCAGGAAGAACAGGTTGGCCGACGCGATGCCGTAGATCGTCGCCGTGAACGCGGCCGCGATGCCGGTACCGAGCTTGCTCGGGTCGGCGAGGTTCTTCATCACCGACATCAGGCCGAGCACCGCGCCGATGATGCCCAGCGTCGGCGCATAGATGCCCATGCCCTCGAAGACCTTCGCGCTCTGCTGGTCGAAATGCTCGCGGGTCTGCATCTCCACTTCGAGAATGCTGCGGATCGCGTCCGGCTCGGCGCCGTCGACGAGCATCTGCAGCCCCTTCTTCAGGAACGGATCGGCTTCCGACTCCGCGTTGCCCTCGAGCGCGAGCAGCCCCTGCTTGCGCGCGATGCTGCTCCATTCCACGATGCGCTCGATCAGCGCCAGCGGATCATGCTGCGGCGGACGGAATGCCCAGCGCAGGATCTTCATCGCGTGCTTGAACGTCGTCATCGGCGTGTGGATCAGGATCGCCGCGAGCGTGCCGACGAGCACGATCACGAACGCCGCCGGGTTCATCAGCCCGCCGACGCCGGCGCCCTTGAGAATGCTGCCGCCGACGATCGCGAACAGCGCGAGCACGACACCGGCCACCGACAGCTTATCCATGCGCCGCCTCCGGCCGCGGGCGCATCGACGTGCGGCGGTACGCTTCGACCAGCCCGGCGAAATCGAGGATCAGCGCGACGCGGCCGTCCGGCAGCACGGTGGCACCCGAGATGCCGGCGAGGCCGCGCAGCGACGGCCCCAGCGGCTTGATGACGATCTCCTCGCGGCCGCGCACCATGCGCACGACGAAGCCGAAGCGCTCGTCGCCGACCTGGGCGACGACGACGTGGCGTTTGCCGTCGCTGTGGCCGTCGCCGAGCCATGGTTCGAGATAGACCAGGCGCAGCACGTCGCGGCGCGTCAGCACGACGTCCCAGCGGTCGAGCTTTTCGACGCGTGCAGGGTCGAGCTCGAAGACGTCGAGCACCGGCGCCAGCGGCAGTGCGAACTGTCGATCCGAGGCGAACACCATCAGCGCGGACAGAATCGCCAGCGTCAGCGGCACGCGGATGTGCACGGTGCTGCCGTGCCCCAGCTGTGACTCGATGCGCACGCTGCCGCCGAGCCCGCGGATGCGCGACATCACCACGTCCATGCCGACGCCCCGCCCAGACAGGTCGGAGATCTGCTCCTTGGTCGAGAAGCCGGGCAGGAAGACCAGCTGCAGGCATTCCTCCGGACTCATCTGTGCGGCCTCGGTCGCGGCGACGAGGCCTTTCTCCAGCGCCTTGCCGCGGACGCGCTCGGCGTCGATGCCGGCGCCGTCGTCGCGCACGGTGATGACGATGCTGTCGCCCTGCTGTTCGGCGGCCAGCACCAGCTTGCCGGTCGGCGGCTTGCCGCAGCGCACGCGCTCGTCCGGCATCTCGATGCCGTGATCGACGCTGTTGCGGACCATGTGGATCAGGGGATCGGCCAGCGCGTCGACGAGATTCTTGTCGAGATCGGTGTCCTCGCCGAGGAGCTCCACCTCGACCTGCTTGCCGAGGCTGCGCGCGACGTCGCGGGCGATCTTCGGGAAACGCGCGAAAACCTTGCGGATCGGCTGCATGCGGATCTGCATGACCGCGTTCTGCAGGCCGCGGGTGATGAAGTCGAGCTCGCCGACCGCGCGCGTCATCTGCTCGGTGCCGCCCTGCGTGCTCAGCGCCTTGAGGCGGTTGCGCGCGAGCACCAGCTCACCGACGAGGTTCATCATCCGGTCGAGACGCGCGGTGTCGACACGGACAGTCGTTTCGGCAGGCGGCGGCTTGCTCGTGTCGCCCTCCGGCGGAGACGCCGGGGCCAAGAGCGATGCCGTGCGCGGCAGATCGCCTGCGCTGCCGGCGCCCGCTCCCGCACCCTGGCCCGCGCAGGCAGCGGGATTCTGCGCGCCGGAGCCCTTGCTCTTGCCGTGCAGCTCGTCGAGCAGCGCTTCGAACTCGTCCTCGCTGATCGTATCGGCCGCGGCCGGCGCGGCCTTCTTCGGTTGGCGCGGTTTCCTTGCCGCCTTGGCGGGCGGCAGCGGTGCCGCTTCAGCGGCGGCAAGGCCGCGCAGGCGCGCCAGTAAGGCCTGCGGCGCAGGCTGCAGCGGCGCATTTGCCGCGACCGCATCCATCATCGCCTGCACCTGATCGAGCGCCTGCAGCACCGCGTCCATCAGCGGCGCGTCGACGGCGCGCCTGCCCGCGCGCAGCGCGTTGAACACGTCCTCGGCCGCATGGCACAGCTCGACCAGCGGCTGCAGCTCGAGAAATCCGGCGCCGCCCTTGACCGTATGAAACGTGCGGAAGATGTCGTTGAGCAGCGCCGCGTCCTGCGGGCGCGATTCGAGCTCGACCAGGCGCGCGCCGAGCTGCTGCACGAGCTCCCCCGCCTCGGCGAGAAAGTCGGCGCGGATCTCGTCGGCTTCGCTGCTCATCGTTGAATCAAAATCCCAGGCTGGCCAATAGCTCGTCGGCATCCTGCTGGCTGGCCGCGCCCGCCTGTCCGGGCAGCGCCGGGCCGGCCAGCTCGCCGGACAAGGGCTGTATCGGCCGCTGCGGCGCGGACTGAAGCCCGCTGCCGGCGGCGCGCAGCAGCTCCAGAAGAGCGGTCTCGACGTTGCGAACGAGCGTGATCACGCGCTTGATGATCTGCCCGGAGATGTCCTGGTACGCCTGCGCCTGCGCCAGCTCGGAGAGCGTGCCGCGCAGCGCCGCCGCACAGCGGGTCAGCTCGCCGTGCACCTCGTGCATCAGCACGCCGACGCTGGCGACATCGGGATGCGCCTCGGCGAGCACGGCTTCGGTTTCGGCGAGCTGCGCCGCGGCGCGGTCGATGCCGGCCGCGACTTCGCGCGCCTCGTCGACGAGATCGAGCGTGCGGTGCGCCGCGCTCTCGGTGACCTGCATGACGTAATCGAGACGATCGCGGGCGTCGGGAATCTCGTCGCCGGCGAGGCGCGCCAGGCGCTCGTCCATGCGCATCTCGACGACCGCTTCGTGCAGCTCGCGCGTCAGCCGCGCGACATACGCGAACAGGCCGGTTTCGCGCGCGCGCACGAGCGCGTCGAGCCCGGCGTCGAAAGTCTCGTCGTCGCCGGCCTCCAGCGCCGCAAGCAGCTCGCGCAGTCGCTGCACTGTGCGCGCGCGCTGCTCGCCTACACGGGCGGCCGCCATCTCAGTTGTCCCATGGCGCTGCGCGCCATCGGCTGCGGCTGAAACTGCGTTTCATCCTAGGCGACCTCGCTGAGCCGCTGGAAGATCTTGTCGATCTTGTCCTTGAGCGTCTGCGCCGTGAACGGCTTGATGATGTAGCCATTCACGCCGGCCTGCGCGGCCTCGATGATCTGCTCGCGCTGCGCCTCTGCGGTGACCATCAGCACCGGCGTCTTGGCGATGCGCGCATCGCCGCGGATGTTGCGCAGCAGCTCGATGCCGGTCATGCCCGGCATGTTCCAGTCGGTGATGACGAAGTCGAAGCTCCCCGCCTGCAGCAGCGGCCAGGCGCTCTTGCCGTCGTCGGCCTCGGTCGTGTTGGTATAGCCCAGATCGCCGAGGAGGTTCTTGACGATGCGCCGCATCGTCGAGAAATCGTCCACGATCAGAATGCGCATGTTCTTGTCCATCGCTTGTCCACCCGTTCAAACCGTTGCGTGCATCTCTTTCCAGTCCTTGAGCCGCGCACGCAGGCGGATCAGCGCCTGGCCGTGAATCTGGCAGACGCGGCTCTCGCTGACGTCGAGCACCGCGCCGATCTCGCGCAGGTTCATCTCGTCGTCGTAGTACATCGACATCACCAGCCGCTCGCGCTCGGGAAGGCTCGCGATCGCGGCGGCGAGCGCTTCGTGGAACTCGCCGCGCTGCAGGTCGTCGAGCGGGCCGCCGGTGGGATCGGGCGTGTCCAGCGTTTCGTCGCCGTCCTCGCCGCCGGCATTGAGGCTCAGCACCTGGCAGCGCGCGCCGTCCTGGACGATCTCGTGGTACTCGGCGACGCTGATGCCGAGCCGCTCGGCGACCTCGGACTCGCGCGCGTCGCGGCCGGTCGACTGCTCGATCTCGCGGATTGCCGCGGCGACCTCGCGCAGGCGCCGGTGCACCGAGCGCGGTGCCCAGTCACCGCTGCGCAGCTCGTCGAGCATCGCGCCGCGGATACGGATGCCGGCATAGGTCTCGAACGACGCGCCGCGATCGCCGCTGTAGTTTCGCGCCGCCTCGATGAGCCCGATGATGCCGGCCTGGATCAGATCGTCGACATCGACGCTCGACGGCAGGCGCGCCGCCAGATGATGGGCGATCCGCCGCACCAGCTCGCCGTGGCGGCGCACCAGATCGGTCTCGGGCGCCGTTCCGCGCGCGCCGCTCACGGCCGCTCTCCCGCAGCCTGTGCCGGCCGCGCGCCCCGGTGCGGCGCTGTCACGCCAGCGCTCCGGCGCCGCTGGCGACCAGGCGCTCGACGAAGAACTCCAGGTTGCCGCGCGCGCCCTCGGGCAGCGACCAGCCGGCGATCTGCTTCGCCAGCGCGCGATACGCCTGCGCGCTCGGCGCGCTCGGGTAGGCCTCGACGACGGCACGCTGCCGGCGCACCGCGCGCTTGAGCCACTCGTCGTGCGGAATCGTGCCGATGTGGTTGAGCGTCACGTCGAGAAAGCGCTCGGCAACACGGCGCAGGTTGGTGAAGATCTCGCGCGCCTCCGCCGGCGCATGCGTCTGGTTGGTCAGCACCTGGATGCGCTTGAGGCCGTGGTCGCGGTTGAGCACCTTGATCAGCGCGTAGGCGTCGGTCAGCGACTGCGGATCGTTGGTGACGACGACGATGACCTCCTGCGAGGCCTGACTGAAGGTGATGACGCTGTCGGCGATGCCGGCAGCCGTATCGACGATCAGCGTCTCGATCGGCCGCTGCAGGTCCGAGAAGGCATGCACCAGACCCGCGTGCTCGGCGGGCGACAGCTCCGCCATGTTGCGGCGGCCGCTCGAGGCCGGCACGACGAGCACTCCTGCCGGACCTTCGACCAGCGTGTCGTCGAGCGTGCAGCTGCCGGCGATCACGTGCGAGAGGTTGTACGTCGGCTGCAGGCCGAGCATGACATCGATGTTGGCGAGCCCCAGATCGCCGTCGAGCAGCATCACCTGGCGACCGTCGAGCGCCATCGACACGGCGAGGTTGACCGAGGTGGACGTCTTGCCGACGCCACCCTTGCCGCTGGTCACGGCGATCACCTGCACCGGCTTGAGTGCGCGCAGCCGGCGCAGTCCCGCGGCCTGGCGTCCGCTCATCGCGTCATGCTCCGGCATGCGCGGCTCCGAACTGCAGTGCGAGCGTACTGTCGTCGACCCGAGCCGGCGCCTGCCGCGCCAGCTGCATCGCCTGCAGCACGAGCTGGTCGGCGCGCGCGCGCGCAATGTCCTCCGGGACACGCTGCCCGCTGCACAGATACTGGATCGGCAGCCGGTGACGGATCGCCGCAGACAGCACGCCGCCGATGCGTGTCGCCTCGTCGAGCTTGGTCAGCACGCAGCCCTGCGGCTGCGCCGCCCCGAAGCGCCGCAGGATCTCGTCCTGGTCACCGGCCTGCGTCGTCGCCGAGAGCACCAGCCACGGACGAATCGGCCGCTGCGCCGCCTTGAGCTCGGCGAACTGCGCGGCGAGCTTGCGGTCGCGCGCGGCCATGCCGGCGGTGTCGATCAGCACCAGCTTGCGGTCCGCGAGGCGTGCGAGCGCGTCGCGCAGCTCGGCCGCGTTGGCCGCGGTCTGCACCGGCACGCCGAGCAGCCGGCCGTAGGTGAACAGCTGCTCCTGCGCGCCGACGCGGTAATGATCGGTGGTGACGAGCGCCAGATCGCGCGTGCCGTGCTTCGCGGCAAAGCGCGCCGCGAGCTTGGCGATCGTCGTCGTCTTGCCCACGCCCGTGGGTCCGAGCAGCGCGATCACGCCGCCGTCGAGCACCGGATCTGCGCCGGCGACCGGAATACGACGCGCCAGCAGACCCAGCGGCAGAAAGCGCGAGCGTTCCGCGTCGACGTCACGCGGCAGCTGCTCGACGATCTCGCGCGCCAGCCGCGCATCGAGGCCCAGATCGGCCATCGCACGCAAGGCCGCCATGCGCTCCGGCTGGCGCTCGGACAGATCGTGCCAGGCGAGGCCCGCCATCTGCTGCTCGAAGAGGCGGCGCATGCCGGTGATCTCGTGGCGGAGCCGCTGGATTTCCGGAGCCGGCAATGCGGCCGCGGTCGCAGGCGCCTGTTGCGGCGGCGCCGCCACCGTCGTCTGCGCGGGCACCGTGCGCTCGACGCGCGGCTGCCCAGGCGCCGCCGCTGCAGCCTTCTCGTCGCGGCGTGCCGCAGCATGCATCAGCGACTCGTCGTAGTCCGTCGCCGCGACGACCTCGATGCCGCCGGGCACGCGGCGGTTGGACAGAATCACCGCCTCCGGCCCCTGCTCTTCGCGCACCATGCGGATCGCCTCACGCATGCTGCCGGCGACAAACCGTTTGATCTTCATCTGGACTGCGCGCTCCTCGTCTGCGTCCGCCGTCTGTGCCTGGTCATCCCTGGATCCTTCATGCAACCGCGCCGACCATGCGCAGGCGCTTGCTGTCCGGCACTTCGTCGTACGCAAGCACGTGCAGCCCCGGGATCGTCTGACGCGTGAACCGGGCGAGCAGCGGCCGCAAGGCCGGAGGCACCAGCAGCACCGCCGGCTGACCCTGCGTCTCCTGGCGCCGCGTCTGCTCGGCCAGCGAGCGATGCATCCGCTCCGCGAGCCCCGGCTCGATCGCCGCACCGCCGCTCTTGAGGCTGTCCTGCAACACCTGTTCCAGCGGCGCGCTCAGCGTGAGCACCGGCAGCTCCGGCTCCAGGCCGTTGATTTCCTGGACGATCTGACGGCCCAGCGCGATGCGCACGAGGCCCGAGAGAACGACGGGATCCTGACTCCGCGCGCCATGCTCGGCGAGCGTCTCGGCGATCACGCGCAGGTTGCGGATCGGCACGCGCTCGGCGAGCAGGCTCTGCAGGACTTTCACGAACACCGACAGCGGCAGCAGCTTGGGCACCAGATCCTCGACGAGCTTCGGCGCCTGCTTCGCCAGCTGGTTGAGCAGCGCCTGCGCTTCGTCGTGCCCGAGCAGCTCGTGTGCGTGCGTCTTGATCACCTGCGACAGATGCGTCGCGATCACCGTCGGGCAGTCGACGACGGTGTAGCCCATCGACTGCGCGTGCTCGCGCGCGGCGCGCTCCACCCATACCGCGTCGAGGCCGAACGCCGGATCCTTCGTCGCGATGCCGTCGACCGCGCCAAAGACGCGGCCGGGATTGAGCGCGAGCTCGCGATCGGGATAGACCTGCCCCTCCGCGACCGGCACGCCATGCACGAGCAGGCGATAGGCCGACGGCTGCAGCTGCAGGTTGTCGCGAATGTGCACCGGCGCGATCAGAAAGCCCAGCTCCTGCGTGAGCTTCTTGCGCACGCCCTTGATCCGCGCCATCAGCTCGCCGCCCTGGCGCGCGTCGACCAGCGGAATCAGCCGGTAGCCGACTTCGAGCCCGAGCACGTCCTCGCCGGGCAGGTCTTCCCACGACAGCTCCGCCGGTGCCTGCGCTTGCGGCGCTTCCTGCGCCGGCGCCGCCGCTGCCGCTCGCGCGCGCCGCGCGATCAGCCACGCCGCACCGCCGCAGACCAGCGCGAGCAGCAGGAACGCGAGATTGGGCATACCGGGAATCAGCCCCACCAGTCCGAGCAGACCGCCGGTCACCGCGAGCACGCGCGGCTGGCTGAACAGCTGCGAAACGACCTGCGACGACATGTCGGCCTTGCGCGACATGCGCGTGACCAGCACGGCGACCGCGGTCGACAGCAGCAGTGCCGGCACCTGGGCGACGAGGCCGTCGCCGATCGTCAGCAGCGTGTAGGTGCGCGCGGCGTCGGCGAACGCCATCTCGTGCTGCAGCGTGCCGATCAGAAGGCCGCCGACGATGTTGATCAGCAGGATCAGGATGCCGGCGAGCGCATCGCCGCGCACGAACTTGCTGGCGCCGTCCATCGCGCCGTAGAAATCGGCTTCGGCGCGCACCTCCTCGCGCCGCGCCTTGGCCTCGTCGCGCGCCAGGATGCCGGCGTTGAGATCGGCGTCGATCGCCATCTGGCGGCCGGGCAGCGCGTCGAGGACGAAGCGCGCCGAAACCTCGGAAACGCGCTCCGCGCCCTTCGTGACCACCATGAAATTGACGATCGTCAGGATGACGAAGACGACCAGGCCGACCGCGTAGTTGCCGCCGATGACGAACTCGCCGAAGGCTTCGATGACGCGACCGGCCGCGCCGGTGCCGTGCTGGCCGTTGAGCAGCACGACCCGCGTCGACGCGACGTTGAGCGCCAGGCGCAGCAGCGTCGCGAACAGCAGCACCGTCGGAAACGAGCTGAAGTCGAGCGGCCGCAGCACGTAGATCACCGCGAGCAGGATCGTGATCGACAGCGTGATGTTCATCGTGAACATCAGGTCGAGCAGCGCCGGCGACAAGGGCACGACCATCATCGCCAGCACCGTCAGCAGCAGCAGCGGCGCCGCCAAGCCGTTGCGGCTCAGCTCGCGCATGCGCAGCAGCAGATCGGTGAGGGTCATGGCCGGGCGCTTGCAATGCCTGTGCCGCGTGCGCCGCCCGTAGGTTGGGCCGTAGGTCGCGCTTCAGCCCGACATGCGAAGGCCGTCGTCGGGCTCAAGCCCGACCTACGAGGCTTCGTCCGGCTCGCCGCCCGGCACCTCGCCAACCAACGGCGGCGTCGGCCGGCGGCCGGCGGGGCCCGGCCGCGCGCCCCAGGCGCGCAGCTGGTAGATATAGGTCAGCACCTGCGCGACGGCGGCGTACAGATTCGCCGGAATTTCGTCGCCGAGCTCGGTATGCCGGTACAGCGCGCGTGCCAGCGGCGGTGCCGAGACGATCGGCACCTTGTGCCGGCCGGCGAGCTCGCGGATCGTCGCGGCGATGAGATCGGCGCCCTTGGCGACGACGCGCGGCGCGCGCATGCGGCCGCTTTCGTACTTCAGTGCCACGGCGTAATGCCGCGGGTTGACGACGACGACATCGGCGCTCGGCACTGCCTCCATCATGCGCCGCTGCGCCACCTCCTGCTGCAGGCGGCGCAGACGCCCCTTGACCTCGGGGCTGCCTTCGGCCTCCTTGAACTCCTGCTTCACCTCCTGCTTGGTCATGCGCAGGCGGCGTGCGTACGACCACAGCTGGTAGGGCGTGTCGACGGCCGCGATCAGCACGAGTCCGCCGGCCATCCACGCGAGGCAGCCGAGTGCGAGCTGCAGACCGTGCGCGACCGCCGGCGCCGCCGCTTCGCGGCCCAGCGCGACCAGCTCATCGAGCTGCGTGTACAGATAGATCGTCGCGATCAGACCGAGCACGCCGGCCTTGAGCAGGCCCTTGCCCAGCTCGACGAGGCTCTGCGCGGAAAACAGGCGGCCCAGGCCTTTCAGCGGATTGGCGCGCCCGATGTCGGGCTTGAGCGCCTCGGCGGAGAGGTTCCAGCCGCCGAGCAGCAGCGGCGCGGCGAGGCCCGCCAGAAAACCGACGGCGAGCAGCGGCAGAACGACGGCGAAGCCGCCGGCGGCGACGCCGCCCAGATGCGCCGGCAGCTCGTCCGGCCGCTGCAGCAGCGCCGGGTCCGGCGTCAGCGCCCGCTGCATCCAGCTCACCGCCATCGCCGCCATCGAGCCCGCAAGACCGGTCAGCGCCAGCACGCCACCGCCGACGACGATCGACGACGCCAGCTCGCGCGAGCGCGGCACCTCGCCGCGCGCGCGCGCCTCGCGGACGCGCTTGGGTGTCGCGCGCTCGGTGCGATCCTGGCTGCCTGATGCGCTCATCCGAGCATCGCGGGCGCGCGCTCCTATGGATTCAGCAGCTGCTCGAGCAGCGTCCAGCCCTGCTCGAGCAGGCCGACGACGCCCTCTTGGAACGCCGGCAAGCCCGCGCGCAACAGCACCAGGCCGGCGATCAGCGTGACCGGGAATCCCACCGCGAACAGATTCAGCGTCGGCGCGCTGCGGCTGACGACGCCCATCGCCAGGTTCACCGTCAGTAGCGCGATCACGACCGGCAGCGCGAGCTGCAGCCCGCCGACGAAGATCACGCCGGCGAAGCGCAGCAGCGCCTCGAACGCGTCGAGGCCGATGGCGCCGCCGGCGACCGGCAGACTGGTGAACGAGCCCGCGACCAGCTCGATCAGCATCAGGTGGCCGCCGAGCGCCAGGAACAGCAGCGTCGCCATCACCGTCAGGAACTGGCCCACGACCGGCGTGCTGATGCCGCGCAGGGGATCGGCGAGTTGCGCAAAACCCAGGCCCATGCCGAACGCGATCAGCTCCGCGCCCATCGCGACCGCTTCGAAGACGAACAGGAGTACGAAGCCGGCGACCAATCCGATCAAAAGCTGCTGCACCAGCGTGCCGGCCCAGGCGGCCGAGAGCGGCGCTACGGCGTCGGCTTGCGGCAGCAGCGGCGCGACGATCAGCGTCAGCAGCAGCGCCAGCAGCAGCCGCACGCGCGGCGGCACCGCCCGCGTGCCGATCACCGGCGCGACCATCAGCAGCGCGCCGATGCGGATGAACGGCCACAGGTACTGGTGCAGCCAGGCGAGGAGCTGGGCATCGGTGAAAGTCATGAACGGCCGGCGCGCAACCGCCTCATCCCAGCATCCCCGGTATGCCCTCCACCAGCCGCCGCGTGTACTCGGTGAGCAACCGCAGCATCCACGGCCCGGCAACGACGCAGACCGCGGCCATCGCCAGCAGCTTTGGGATGAAGCTCAGCGTCATTTCGTTGATCTGGGTCGCCGCCTGCAGCACGCCGACGAGCACGCCGACGGCGAGCGCGGTGGCGAGCAGCGGTGCACCGAGCAGGATCGTCAGCGCGAGCGCATCGCGCCCGATCGTCAGCACGGTTTCCGGAGTCATAGGCCCGCCGCCCGGAACGACGCCGCCAGCATGCCGGTCACCAGCGACCAGCCGTCGACGAGCACGAACAGCATCAGCTTGAACGGCAGCGACACCAGCATCGGCGAAAGCATCATCATGCCCAGACTCATCAGCACGCTGGAGACGACGAGGTCGATGACGACGAACGGGATGAACAGCAGGAAACCGATCTGGAACGCCGTCGTCAGCTCCGAGGTCAGGAACGCCGCGGCGAGCACCGCGAACGGCACGTCCGCCGGGTTTCGGTACTCACCGTCGCCGGCGATGCGCGCGAAGGTCAAAAGATCGGTCTCGCGCGTCTGCGCGAGCATGAACGCACGCAGCGGCTGGGTCGCCGCCTGCAGCGCCGGCTCGAACGCGAGCTCGCCGGCCATGTATGGCTGCGCGGCATCGGCGTGGATGCGCTCGATCACCGGCGCCATCACGAAGAACGTCAGGAACAGCGACAGGCCGATCAGCACCTGGTTCGTCGGCGTCTGCCCGGTTCCCAGCGCCTGGCGCAGCAGGCCGAGCACGATGACGATGCGCGTGAACGCCGTCATCGACAGCAGCAGCGCCGGCAGCAGCGTCAGCAGCGTCATCAGCAACAGCACCTGGATGCTGAGGCTGTACTCGGTGCCACCGCCGGGCGCCGGCGCCGCGGTGACCGCCGGCAGCGCAGGTGCGGCGAAAGCCGGTGCCCACAAAAGCATGAGCACGGCGATGACCGCAGCGCGGCTCAGGCCGCGGCATTTGCCCTTCATGGTGTCTTTGCGCCGAGCGCCTGGCGCAGGCGCTCGGCGAAGGCCGAAGGCACGGGCGCGCCGGACTCCAGCGCCGCCACCGGCTCTTCGAAGCGGTGCAACAGACTGACGCTGCCCGGAGCGACGCCGAGCAGAAACTGCTGCTCGCCGACCTGCAGCAGCACCACTTTCTCCTTCGCTCCGAGCTGCACGCCGCCGTGCAGGCGCATCGCCGCGCCGCGCGCGATGCGCGCGCCCTGCAGCCAGCGCGCGAGCCACGCCAGCACGAAGATCGCGCCGATCACGAGCAGCAGGCTGGCGAGCATTTCCAGCGCGCCGGCGGTCGATGTGCTCACCGGAGCTTGCGGATGCGCTCCGCCGGGCTGACGACGTCGGTCAGGCGGATACCGAACTTTTCATTGACGACGACGACTTCGCCGTGCGCGACGAGCGTGCCGTTGGCGTAGACGTCGAGCGGCGCGCCCGCGGCACGGTCGAGTTCGACGACCGAGCCCTGGTTGAGCTGCAGCAGGTTGCGGATCGGAACGCGCGTGCGGCCGACTTCGAGCGACAAAGTCACCGGCACATCGAGCACGACCTCGAGGCTGACGTCGCCGCCGGCGGTCGCCGGCGCAGCACGCTCTTCCAGATTCTGAAAGCTCGCGCGCGACGGCTCGGCGGTCTTGTCCTTGTTGAGAAGCTCGGCACTCATGGGATACCTCGTCCTGACAGTTGCGGGAGTAAGACTTCGATCGTGATTGGGCTCGAATCTCAGCCAGGCGGCAATGTGCGAATCGTCATTCCCGCGGAAGCGGGAATCCAGCGGTGCGAAGGACGTCCTTGTCGGCTCCGGATGCCCGCCTCCGCGGGCATGACGAAGAGCAGCTGAGATTCGGACCGAATCAAGTCGATCCAAAACGCAGTCCCGCTCATGGCGCTCACGCCGCCTCCCGCACGTCGCGCCGGCGGATCACTTCGCCGATGCGCACGGCGTTGTGGCCGTTGGCGACGCCGAAGCTGCCGCGGAACAGCGGCAGATCCTCGACGCAAAGCTCGATCGTTTTCGGCAGCGTGATCGGAATGACATCACCCGGTTTGAGTTGCGTGAGCTGGCGCACCGAGATCGTCGCGCGCGCGAGCTCGCTGCTGATTTCGACTTCGGCGTCCTGGATCTGCTCGCGCAGCGCGAGCGGCCAGCGCTCGTCCTTGTCGACGCGGTCCGACTGGATGCCGGCATCGAGCAGATCGCGGATCGGCTCGATCATCGAGTACGGGAACGTGACGTGAACCTGCCCGCCGCCGCCTTCGAGCTCGATCTTGAACTTGCTGGCGACGACGATCTCGCTGGGCGAGACGATGTTGGCGAAGTGCGGGTTGACCTCCGAGTTGATGTAGTCGAAATCGACTTTCATCACCGGGCTCCAGGCCTCCTGCATGTCCGCGAAGGCGAGCTTGAGCATCAGCTGGATCACGCGCATCTCGGTCGGCGTGAACTCGCGGCCCTCGATCTTCGTCTTGAGCTTGCCGTCGCCGCCGAAGAAGTTCTCGACGATGCTGAACACCAGGCGCGGCTCGAACACGATCAGCGCCGTACCGCGCAGCGGCTTGATGCGCACCAGGTTGAGGTTCGTCGGCACGTACAGCGAGTGCGTGTATTCGTTGAACTTCGCGGTCTCGATGCCGACCACGGTCAGCTCCGGCGAACGGCGCAGCATGTTGAACAGCGAGATGCGGAACAGCCGCGCGAAGCGCTCGTTGATCATCTCCAGCGTCGGCATCCGGCCGCGGATGATGCGCTCCTGGGATGTAAAGTCGAACGGCCGCGCCTCGCCCGGTGTGGGCGGCGGCGGCGTCGTATCGACCGCGCCGCTGTCGACGCCGTGCAGCAGTGCGTCGATCTCGTCCTGCGACAGCAGATCGTTGGTCGCGCTCATTGCATGACGAAGCTGGTGAAGTAGACGGCCTCGACATCGCTCTCGCCGGTTTCGGCGACGAGGATCTCCTGGATTTCCGCGAGCACTTCGGCCTGCAGCCGCTCCTTGCCGGCGCGCGTCGCCAGGTCTTCGGGCTTCTGCTGGCCGAACAGCAGCAGCAGGGCGCTGCGAATGCGCGGCGCATGCAGCTGGATCTTCTCGACCATCCCGCGATCGCGCGTCATCACCTCGACCTGCACTTGCAGGAAGCGCTGCGAGTGCCCGGCGTCGAGGTTGACGATGAACGCCGGCTCCAGGGCGACGTAGTTCGCCGGCTCCTTCGGGATCTCGGGCTCCGGCTCTTGCACCCCTTCCCCGACCGGCTCCGGCGGCTTGAGCGCGGAAACCACCTGATTGGCGATCAGCCAGCTCACGCCGGCGCTCGCTGCCGCGGAGGCGAGCACGGCGCCGAGGAGCAGGCCCACACCGCCGCGCTTGCTGGCGACGGGTGCCGCAGCCGGTGCGGCGGCAGCGTCGTCGTCATCGGCGGTTTTCGCGGCTGCTGCCATGGGCGCATGCTCCGGTTAGCGAAAGGATGTAACCGCGGCGAGCAAGTCCTGTTCCACACCGCAGAGCCGCGGTGACGGGCGCTCGGTGCGCGTTTTTCGCGGCGTGGACGGAAAGCCGACGGGCCGTTGTGCAGCGGCGGCGACGGAAAGCCGACGGCTTACGCGTACGCGTCGACGAGCAGCACCTGCGTGACGCGCCGGCGCACGCCGGGCATCGGCGCGAGCATCGCACCGCGTTCGCCACCGCGCTCGGCGCGGCGCTCGGCGTCGATGCTGCTACGCGCGAGCTGCAGCCCGGAGCCGCTCAGCAGCTCGCGCAGCTGCGGCAGCGCCTGGCTCAGCAGGGCACGCGTCGCCGCCTCGGCGGCGACGATCTGCACGCGCGCCTGGTCCCCCTGCGTTTCGATGTGCACACTGATCGAGCCGAGCTCGGCGGGGTGCAGCTCGATCCGCGCTTCGCCGACGCCGCCTTCGAGCTGCCAGACGATGCGCTCGGCGAGATCCCCGGCAAACTGCGGCGCGGCCGCGTGCAGCAGCGTGGACGACATCGGCGGCTGCGGCGGCTGCGGCGGCGCATGCAGCTCGGTCGTGGCCGCGGCCAGGCCGATGATGCCGGGACTCGCGACTCTGGACTCGGAACTCGGGACGGGGATGTCGGCACTCGTGACTCGGGACTCGGGGCTCGGCAGAAGCGTCGCGGCCGCATCCGCGGCCTGTGCAGGCTCGGCGAGGTCGTCAAGCGGTGATCCGCCGAGGGCGGCAAGGATGCCGGGACTCGGGGCTCGGGACTCGGAACTCGGAACGGTGGTGCCCGGCCTCGGCACCCGGGGCTCGGGGCTCGGCAGAAGCGTCGCAGCCGCATCCGCGGCTCGTGCAGGCTCGGCGAGGTCCTCGGGCCGTAACCCACCGGGAACGGCGAGCGTCTCGATCCGAGCCGGCAACCAGGCCAGGGATGACGGCAGGTCGGGAGGCGGCAGATCGTCTTCGGATACGCTGCTTTGCCCCTGCGCGGCAACGCCGGTTTGCGCCGGCGGCAGCGGCAGCGGCGCCTCGCCGGCAGCTCCGATCAGTGCCGCGAAATCGCCCGGCGCGGAGGCTGCCGGCTGCGGCGCATCCGCACGTGCTGCACCCTGTGCACCGAGCAGCACCGCCGGCAGCGCCGCGAAGCCGGGCATCACGCCGGATCCGCCTGCGTACCGGCCTTCGCCGCGATGAAGCTGCGCAGCGCGAACTCGTCGAGCTGCTTCTGCTCGCGCTGCTGCTCGACGCGCTGCTCGCGCCGCCGGTAGGTGTCGGCGAGCTGGTCGAGCGTCGTCAGCTCGCGCCGGCGCAGCAGCCAGCGGGCACGCTCGGTGTTGCAGCTGCTGCGCGCCTGCTGCACGAGCCGCTCCTGCACCGCCACCGCCTCGCGCAAGCGCTCGAGAAACGCCTGGCGGTTCATCAGCAGGCGCGGGTTGTGGGCGTAGCCCAGCGTCTCGTACTCGGCGAGGTAACGCGAGAGCTCGTCCAGACGCAGCTCGCGCTCGCTGAGCTGCCGCTGCTGCTCGATGAGACGGCGCGCCGCCTCCTCTTCGCGCGTTTCGGCGATCTGCTGCAGCGGCTGCAGCCGCGCAGACGGTTGCGTGTTCATGCCTTGTCTCCTTGAGCGGGCGCGACGAGCTCGGCGAGCGCGCGCTGACTGGTGTTCAAATCGGCCGAGCGGTCGACGCTCTGGCGCAGGAACTCCTCGATCTGTGGCCATTTCGCGATCGCCGCGTCGACCCGCGGGTCGGCGCCTTTCTGGTAAGCGCCGATGTTGATGAGATCGCGGTTGCGCTGGTACGCGGAGAACAGCGCGCGCAGCATGCGCGCGCGCTGCATCTGCTCCGGCGCGACGATCGCCTGCATCACGCGCGAGATCGAGCTTTCGATGTCCACGGCCGGATACAGGCCCGAGTCGGCGATCGCGCGCGATAGCACGATGTGACCGTCGAGCACGCCGCGCGCCGCGTCGGCGATCGGGTCGTTGGGATCGTCGCCCTCGGTGAGCACGGTGTAGAACGCCGTGATCGAGCCGGCACCCTCGGCACCGTTGCCGGCACGCTCGACCAGTCCCGGCATGCGCGCGAAGACCGACGGCGGATAGCCGCGAGTCGTCGGCGGCTCGCCGACGGCCAGTCCGATCTCGCGCTGTGCCTGCGCGAAGCGCGTCAGCGAATCCATCAGCAGCAGCACGTGGCGGCCCTGGTCGCGGAAGTACTCGGCGATCGCGGTCGCGGTATACGCGGCGCGCAGGCGCAGCAGCGGCGAGCGGTCCGCCGGCGTGGCGACGACGACGGCGCGCTCGAGCCCGTCGGCACCGAGGTTTTGGTCGAGAAAGTCGCGCACTTCGCGGCCGCGCTCGCCGATCAGGCCGACGACGATGACGTCGGCGGCGGTGTAGCGCGTCATCATGCCGAGCAGCGTCGACTTGCCGACGCCGGTGCCGGCGAACAGGCCCAGACGCTGGCCGCGCCCGACCGTCAGCAAGGCGTTGATCACGCGCACGCCGACGTCGAGCGGGCGCGTGATCGGCGCGCGCTCCAGCGGATTGATCGAGCCGGCGTGCAGGCGCATGTGCGCGTCGCAGGCGATGCGGCCGCGGCCGTCGATCGGGCGGCCTTCGCCGTCGAGCACGCGGCCGAGCAGCGCCTCGCCGACCGCGACTTCGACGGCGCGGCCCGAAGGCACCACGCGTGCATGCGGCATCAGGCCCTGCATGTCGCCGCTCGGCATCAGATAGATGCGGTCGCCGGAGAATCCGACGACCTCGGCCTCGATGCCGCTGCCGTCGGCGTTGGCGATGCGCGCGCGCGCGCCGACCGGCAGCTGGCAGCCCACGGCTTCGAGCGTCAGGCCGACGACACGGCGCAGCTGACCCTCGACGAGCACGCTGGGTGCCGCCGACGCGCGCTGCGCCTGCACGCGCAGGCGCTCGCCGAGCCGGCGGTTGGCCGTGGCCGCCCACGGGTTCGAACCGCTCCTTCCGCCGCTCGCGGAAGAGGAAGAATCCGTGTCCGCAACCGCAGCCGCGTCGCTCACGTCTCCTCCCCCGCCAGCGCCTGCGCGACCACGCGCACGCGCCGGTCGAGACGCGCGTCGACGAGCGCGGATTCGGTGAACACGCGGCAGTCGCCGCGCTTGAGCTGCGGGTCGGCAACGATCTCGAGGTCCTTGAGCTCGGCCGGCGCAACGAGCTGCTCGCGCAGCAGCACGGCGTCCTCGGGATGCACGCACAGGCGCACGCTGCGCAGCTGCGGCGGCAGGCCGGCGAGCGCTTCGCGCACCAGCGCGGCGACGCGCTCCGGCGCCGCGACCAGCTCCTCGTGGAGGATGCGGCGCGCGATCGCACCGGCGAGCTCGACCAGCGCGTGCTCGATCTCATCGTCGAGATGCGCGAGCGGCCGGGCGATGTGCTCGACCAGCGCCTGCAGGCGCTGCGCCTGCGTAGCCGCGGCCCTCTGGCCGGCTGCGTAGCCTTCGGCCTGTCCGCGCTGAAACCCTTCCTGATACGCGGCCGCCTCGATCTGATCGAGCTGCTGCGCCGTCGGCGGGCTGGCGCCGGGATCGAAGCTCGGCAGCTGCCAGCGCGGCAGCTCCGCGTGCAGCGTCTCGGCGCTGAGCACGGCGGCGTCGCGCGGCTCGGACATCAGACGAACTCCTCGCCCTTGCCGCCGATGACGATCGTGCCGGCGTCCGCGAGCCGCCGCGCGGCGGCGAGGATCTCCTTCTGCGCGGCCTCGACGTCGGAGAGCTTCGCCGGCCCCCTCGCCTCCATGTCCTCGACCAGCATCTCGGCGGCGCGCTTCGACATGTTGCGCAGGATCTTGTCCCTGACCCGCGGATCCGCACCCTTGAGCGCCATCGCCAGCGCGTCGGTCGCGACTTCGCGCAGCAGCGTCTGGATGCTGCGGTCGTCGACCTCGGCGAGATCGTCGAAGACGAACATCAGATCCTGGATCTTCTGCGACAGATCCTGGTCGCTCTCGGCGATCTTGGCGACGATCGCCTGCTCTTCGGACGAATCCATGAGGTTGAGGATGGTCGCCGCCGCCTTGATGCCGCCGACGCTCGAGGACTTGAGATTGGTGCCGCCGCTGAACTGCTTTTCCATGATCTCGTCGAGCTCGCGCAGCGCCGCGGGCTGAATGCCGTCGAGGCGCGCGATGCGGATCAGCACGTCGGTCTTCATCCGCTCCGGCAGCTGCGAGAGGACGTCGGCAGCCTGGTCGGGATCGAGATACGACAGCACGATCGCGACGATCTGCGGATGCTCGGCGCGCACGATGTCGGCGACCGCGCGCGTTTCCATCCACTTCAGCGCCTCCAGGCCTTTGCTGTTGCGGCCGAGCAGGATGCGGTCGATCAGACCGGATGCCTTGTCCTGGCCGAGCGCGTTGACCAGCACGCGGCGCACGTAGTCGTCGGCACCGACGCCCAGCGAGGTCTGTGACTCCAGCTCCTCGACGAAGCGCTCCATCACCTCGGTTGCGCGTTCGCGCGTGACATTGGCCAGCGTCGCCATCGCCGCACCGACTTTCTGCACGTCCTTGGCGCCCATGTGCTTGAGCACTTCCGCCGCCTCGGTTTCGCCGAGTGACATCAGCAGGATCGCGGCGCGCTCGACGCCGCTCTGTCCGTTCGACTTGGACTGCGCTTCAGCCATGGCTCATGACCCTGGCGTCCGGCTGGGCGCGGCAGCAGGGTGCGCCATCAGCCTTCCTGTCCGATCCAGTTCTTCACGACCTGCGCGACCCGCTTGGGATCCTGGGCGACTGCGGTGCGCGCCGCCTGCAGCTTGTTCTCGTAGCCGAGCTGCGGCAGGCTGGCCGGACCGGCGGCGATCGTGGGCCGGTCTTCGGCGCCGGCCGCAGCCGCAGCCGGCGGCAGCGCCGCGGCCGACGCCGTGAGCGGCGTCGCCAGCAGCGTGCGCAGCGCCGGGCGCAGCACGAAGACGATCAATGCGAGCACCAGCCCGACGCCGCCGGCATTGCGTGCGAGATCCCACAGCTGCGGCCGCTGCCACAGCGGCGGCTCTTCCAGCGGTGCCACTTCGGCCTGCATGAACTGCGCGTTCTGCACGCTGACCGAGTCGCCGCGCGCCTCGCTGAAACCGACCGCCTCGCGCACCAGCGCCTCGACTTTCGCCAGCTGCTCCGGCGCCAGCGGCACGAGCTCGGTTTCGCCCTTCTTGCCGCCTTCCTTCGCCTGCGGCAGATAGTCGACGAGCACCGCGACCGAAAGCCGGCGCAGACGACCGACCGACTGGCGCGTATGGCTGATCGTGCGATCCAGCTCGTAGTTGCGCAGGCTCTGGCGCGAAACATTGCGGACATCCTCGCTGTCCGCCGCGGCGAGCTCGTTGAGCGGCGGACTGGCGCTCGCCTCGACCGGCTGGTTGCTGGTGGCGCCCGGCACGCCGACAGCCCGCTCCAGGCCCACGGTCCGGTCCTCGACGATCTGCTCGCTGCGCACTTTCGCCGGGTCCGGCGTATAGCTTTCGCGCGCCTCTTCGGTGACCGCATAGTCGACGTCGGCGGCGACCTGCGCGCTGACGCGCCCGGGGCCGAGCATCGGCAGCAGCAGCTCGTTGATGCGGCGCACGTAGTCGGCTTCGAGCCGCCGGGTGTGCTCGAGCTGCTCGGCACTGCGCGCCACGCCGGCGTCGCCGTCGAGATTGCTCAGCAGGCGGCCGTACTGGTCGATGACCGTCACGCTGCTCGGCAGCATCCCGGCCACGCTCGATGCGACCAGATGCACGATCGACGCCACCTGGTTCTGCTCGAGCTGCCGCCCGGCGTGCAGGTCGACGAGCACCGAGGCGCTCGGCGCGCCGCTGTTGCGTGCGAACGCCGAAGGCTTGGGAATCGCGAGGTGGATGCGCGCCGCACGCACCGGCTGCAGCGACGCGATCGTCCGCGCCAGCTCGGTTTCGAGCGCATGCTGGTAGCGTGCCGACTCGATGAACTGGCTGGTACCGAAGCCCTGGTCCTCGCGCATCATCTCGAAGCCGACGCCGCCGCCGCGCGGCAGGCCCTGCCCGGCCAGATGCAGGCGCGCCTGGTCGAGCTGCGCCTGTGGCACCGAGACCACACCGCTGCCCGGTTCGAAGCGGAACGGAATATTGGCGCTGCGCAGCGCTTCGGTCATGTCGGCGGCATCGCGGTCGGCGAGCCCGGTGTACAGCGGCGCGTAGCCCGGCTGCTGCGACCAGCGGTAGCCCCACAGACCGGCGGCGACCGCAAACGCGATGCCGAGCAGCAGCGCGAGCTGGCGCAACGCGGGACTGTCCTTGAGCTGCCGGGCGCTCGGCAAAACGGCTTGTGCCATGGATCAGCTCCCTAGATCGGCATGTTCATGATGTCCTGATAGGCCGCGACGAGCCGGTTGCGCACTTCGGTCATCGCGCGCAAACCCACCTGCGCCTTGCCCGACGCCAGCATCACCTCGGCCAGCTCCACGCCGGCGTCGCCGCGCGAGAACGAAGCCTGCAGGCTCGCGGCGCTCTGCTGCGTCTGGTTCACCTGCTCGATCGCCCCGCGCAGCAGCGACTCGAAGCCCGCTTGCGGCGCCGGCGCAGCGGCATGGGGCGCTAGCGGTCGCGATGCCGCCTGCGCCTGCAGCGCGCGAATCTGTGCCAGCACGCGGCTGACGTCCATCTCGCTCATCTCGAACCCACACCCGGAAGGACCCGGCGCCTGCCGAGCAACTTCCGTTCCCGACGGTTCCGGTGCTGCGCGTCAAACATCCGGCAGGGGTCGCGCGACAGAAGCTCGTCGGCGAGAGCGCGTGGCGTTCCGCCACGCAGGCCGGGCATCTGCGGCCGGCGCCATGCGCGCTGATGCGGCGCCGCGCGCTGGGCGCACGGCTCAACGACGCTCGTCGCGACGCCTGGCGGGACCGATCGTCGTCGGCGAGAACGACGGCGGGTCGGATGCGGGGAACGACTCGTCGGATGCCTCGTCGATCCGATCCTCGTCGGACGCCGTGCGCGGCGGCTCCTGCGGCTTCTCCGTGCGCTCGCCGCGGCTGCGGCGGCCATACACGCTGCGCGTTCTGCTTCCATGCTTGGTCATGCGAGTCTCCGGACCAGGTACTCCGTGCAGGCTAAGACCCGTCCGTTCATCGCGGCGTTCCACCCGGCGGCGCTCAAGGCTTTCAGCCGTGCATCACGTCGCCTTCACAGTCCTCGCGCGATAGCCCGTACTTGCGCAGTTTTTCGACCAGTGTCGTGCGTCGCGTGTTGAGGAGCTTGGCGGCGTGGGCGACGACGCCGCCGGCCTGCTGCAGCGCCTGTCTGATCAGCGACAGCTCGATGCTCTCGATGTGGTCCTTGAGGTTGACGCCCTCGGGCGGCAGCTCGCTCGATGGATGCGTGGCTTCGATCAGCACCGGCGGCTCGGCGTAGCTGCTGCGGGCGCCGATCGCGGCGACGCTGCCGGTCGAGCCTTCGCGGCGCAGCTCCGCGACGAGCGCCGTGGCCACCACCTCCTCCGCCGCCTTGACGCGGTAGCGCTGCGGCAGGTCGGCGACGGCCACCGTCGCGCCCGGGTGCAGCACGGCGAGCCTTTCGATGAGGTTCGACAGCTCGCGCACGTTGCCGGGCCAGTGGTAGGCGCGCAGCGCGTGCACGGCGTCGCCGCCCAGGCGCACGGCGCCGTGACCGCTGCGCGCCAGCGCGTGGATCAGATCCTCGACCAGCAGCGGCAGATCCTCGATGCGCTCGCGCAGCGGCGGCATCTCGATGGGGAAGACGTTCAGGCGATAGTACAGGTCCTCGCGGAACGTGCCCTTGACGATCGCGTCCTCGAGGTTGCGGTGAGTCGCGGCGATGACGCGCACGTCGCACTGCGAGCTGCGGTTGGCGCCGACGCGCTCGTAGGTGCGTTCCTGCAACACGCGCAGGATCTTGACCTGCATCGACAGCGGCATGTCGCCGATCTCGTCGAGGAACAGCGTGCCGCCGTCGGCCATCTCGAAACGGCCCTTGCGTGCGGTGATCGCGCCGGTGAACGCGCCCTTTTCATGGCCGAACAGCTCGCTTTCGAGCAGCTCGTGCGGTATCGCGCCGCAGTTCACGGCGACGAACGGCTGTGCGGAGCGTGGGGAACGCTCATGGATCGCGCGCGCGACGACTTCCTTGCCGGTGCCCGACTCGCCGGTGATCAGCACCGTCGTGTCGAAGGCCGCGACCTGCTCCACCAGGCGGCGCACGCGGCGGATCGCCGGCGAGTTGCCGGTGGGTCCGGCCGGTCGCACGGCCGCAACGTCCTTTTCGATGGTCAACAGGCTGGCGCGGCGCAACAGTTCCGAGAGCTGCGTGTACTTCACCGGCGTGTCGAGCGCCAGGCACGCACTACGGTCGAGTGCGACCAGAGCGAGCACCTCGTCGTGGTACGGCTTGAGCACGAGCAGCGGCGGATGCAGCCGGTCCTTCTTCAACCAGTCGACGAACGCGCCGAGACTGCGCGCTTCGGTCCTGCCGACGATCACTGCGGCCCAGTCGCGCGGTCTATGCTGCGAGATATCCAGTACCGCGCAGCTCTCGATCACCACCGGCCGATGATCGACGAAGTCGATCACGGTGCGCAGTGCCTCCGCGCGCTCGGCGTCGGCATCGATGATCAGTATTCGTGCTTCAGACATCGCTGGAATCTCTCAGAAGTTTTTCGACGAACGCGATGACTTCCGTTTCGTAGCGCTGCTTGTTGACGAAGCCCTGTGCGCCGACCTGGGCGACGAATTCGCGGTGCGCAGGGTCGTCGTAATGCGAAGCGATGATGATGATCGGCCGATCATCCTGCGCCCTGATCAGACGCGTGGCCTGCAGGCCGCCCATCCCCGGCATCGCCAGGTCCATGATGATGAGATCGGGGCGCAGCGATGCGGCCATGCTCACCGCCTCCTGCCCGTCGCGCGCCTCGCCGACGATCTCGATATCCGGGCATTCGGACAGGAGATGCCGCGCCAGGATCAGAAAGGGCCGGTTGTCGTCCACGAGCAGTGTTCGCAATGTCCTCATGCCAACTCTCCAACCGCGCGTTTGCCGCGCCTCCCTGTCAGCTCACCAGGCGCAGATGCCGGCGCGATTCGGCCAAGCTGCGTTCCTTGGCGGGCGGAATCCGCATTGCTTCTCTGTACTTGGCGACCGTGCGTCTGGCCACGCGCACTCCATTGCGGGCGAGGATCGCCGCGATGTCGCCGTCGCACAAGGGACAATTTGTACTCTCCGCATTGATGATCCTGCGGATCATCGCCTTGACCGCAGTCCCCGAAGTCTCGCCTTCGCGGCCGTTGATCTGCGAGGGGAAGAACGCCTTGAGCTCGTAAACACCCCACGGTGTCTGCACCCATTTGTTGGTCGTGACCCGACAAACGGTCGATTCGTGCATACCAATGGTGTCCGCGATCTCGCGCAGCGTCAGCGGTGCCATGCCTTCCTCGCCGCGCTCCAGAAACGCCTGCTGGCGCTCGAAGATCGCACGCGCCGTGCGCAGCAGCGTGTCATGGCGCATCTCGACGCCGCGCACCAGCCAGCGTGCTTCCTGCAGCTGGTCGCGCAGCGCGCGGTGCGCGCCGGCGCCGTCGAGCATGCGCTCGTAAGTGCGGTTCACGCGCAGGCGCGGCAGGCGCTCGGCGTTGAGCGAGACCTTCCACGCGCCGCGGGTACCGACGACGACGACGTCCGGCACCGCCGCTTCGGCCGCAGCCGTGGCCGCGGCGCCGGGCTTGGGATCGAGCGAGAGGATCAGGTCGAGCGCGTCGTGCAGCTCGAGCGCATCGACGTCGAGATCGGCGCGCAGGCCGTCGAAGTCGCGGCCGGCGATGCGCTCGAGCCGGGTCTCGACGAGCGTTACGGCCAGCGCCAGCGCCGGAGTGCCGGCCGGCATCATGCGCAGCTGCAGCAGCAGGCATTCGCGCAGATCGCGCGCACCAAAACCGCTGGGCTCGACGCTCTGCACCTTCGCCAGCGCGGCTTCGAGCTCCGCCTGGTCCGGCGGCGGCTGCAGCGCCGCTTCCGCGGCGATGCCGTCGAGCGGCTGCGCCAGATAGCCGTTGTCGTCGATCGCGTCGAGGATCGCGGCGACCAGCTGCGCTTCGCGCGGCGTGCTGACGAGGAGCTGCAACTGCTCGAGCGCGGCGAGCCGCGCGTCCTGCGCGCGCGGCGCGGCGATGCGTGCCTCCCAGGGCTCGTCGCCGTCATCGCGCGGCTCGCCGCCGGACCAGGCTTCGCGGCTCGACCAGTCGTAGTCGGCCTCGACCTGCTCCGTCGCAGCCGGATCGCTGCCGCTGACTTCGGCGAGCGGGTCGGCAACGGCCGTCTCGGCCGGCTCCACGTGCGGCTCGGCTTCGTCTTCCTCGTCTTCCGCCGGCTCGAGCATGACATTGCGCTCCAGCGCTTCGCGCAGCTCCTGCTGCAGCTCCTGGGTGGAGAGCTGCAGCAGCCGGATCGACTGTAGCAGCTGCGGCGTCATTCCCAGCGTCTGACTGGTCTTCAGCTGCAAGCCTGGTTTCATGCTGATCCCCGAGCGTTGTGGTTCCTGCCCACAAGCATCGCGGATGGCGACGCACAACCAAAGCAAGAAAATCCTTACGGGATGTCGGGAATTCCCCCATCGATGCCGGAATTCCGGCAAGCGCAGCACGCAGTGGTGCCGGCACTACAGATGCGCGTAGTCGAGTCCGGTGCGGATCGCATAGCGCATCAGCGCGTTGGTGCCGTACAGGCCCAGCGCGTTCATCATGCGCGCGCGGTGCGTTTCGACGGTCTTGATGCTGACGCCCATCAGCCCGGCGATCTCTTTGGTGGACTTGCCGCGTGCGATCAGCTGCAGTACCTGCCGCTGGCGCGGCGTCAGCGAAACGTCGTCTTCGGCGCGCTGGCTGTTGCGCCGCTCGACCGCCGCGTGCGAGATCGACGGGCTCAGGTAGATCTGGTGCCGCTGCACCGCGCGCAGCGCGAGCGCCAGCTCCATCGGCTCGGCGTCCTTGTCGAGGAAGCCCGCGGCGCCGTTGCGGATCGCCGCGCGGATATGCTGGCCGTCGGTCAGCGACGACAGGATCAGCACCGCGACCTCCGGATAATGGCGCCGGATCTGCACCAGCGCCTCGAGCCCGGTGATGCCGGCGAGATCGATCTCGGTGAGCACCGCGTCGGGGCGATGCTGTCCGACCAGCTCCAGCAGACCCTGCCCGTCGCAGGCCTCGCCGACGACCCGCGCCTCGGTATGCTCCTCGATCAGTCGCTTGAGGCCGGCACGAACCAGGTTCCGGGAATCGGCCAGGACGATGCGCATTTCGAGGACTCCGTTGTCAGCGATAGGGCCTCATTGTCGGGGCGGTCCTGACGGGGCGCCTGCGCCGGCCGGCAAGCGTAGGCTCGCGACCGACCGCCGGTGGCGCGTGAACACCAGCTTTTCCAACGCGGCCCCCATCGCCTCGCTCATCTCGCGGAAGCGGGCACAGACTTCGCCGTCGTGAATTCCGAGGCTCTCGGCCGGCCAGCACAGCGCGAACGGTGCGCAGGCATGCAGCTCCACGGCGGCCAGCACGAGGCTGCCGGCCGGCGGCGAGCGCTCGTCGGCCGGCCACGACAGGCCTTCCCGGCTCAGGCGCACCGGCGTCGACACGATCCCGGCGCGCCCGGACCGCAGCATCGCACCGAGCAGCTCGAGGACCACGTCGATCTTCTGATGCAGGCGCTCGACCTCGGTTTCGAGTGCGCCGCCGGATTCACCGCCGCGATGCCGCTCGTCGAGCACCGCGATCGCATGCAGCGTGCGCAGATTCTGGTCGTGCCAGTGCTCGAGCGCGGCTGCGGTCGGCTCGGCGGACAGCGCGTCGACCTTCAGTGGCAGCAGGTCGCGGTATCCCAGCCAGTGGTCGAGCGGACCGTTCATCGCCAGCGCCGCAGCCGTCGATACCGCTCAATGGACCGGCGCGACGCCGTCCCAGGCGGTCTTGAGCCCGCGCGCCAGTCGCAGCAGCTCGTCGACGGCATCGATATCGTCGTGCAGGTTCACGTGCAGCAGGCGCCGGCCGATGTAGTCGTACAGTGCATCGAGATTGGCCGCGATCTCACCCCCGGCGGCGTGGTCGAGGCTCAGCCGCAGGTGCTCGACGATCGCCATCGCTGCCGACAGCGCGCGCAGCTTCGCCGCACGGTCGCCGCGCTGCAGCGCGCCGCGTGCGGTCGCGAGGCGCTCGATGACGCCGCCGTAGAGCATCTCGACGAGCTTGTGCGGCGAGGCTTCGTCGGCGTCGCCGTAGACGGCGGTCGTGCGGTACTGGTTGAGGGCTGCGTAGGACACGGAAGAAGGCCCGTCGGAGAAGGATGTCGCTCTCTGTATCGACGGGCCGGGCGGATTCTTGAGTCCGGCCTGCCGGCGGCGCTCGCTTTCAGGTTGAGCCGGAGTTCGGCGACGCCCCCGCAAACAAGAATAGTGCCTTGGATTCACCTCTAGCTAGCCATTGCGAGGCACGTGTCACTTTGACAGAGGCAGGGAGAGTTCCGCGACCAGGCCGCCGGCTTTTCGCGGCTTCAATTGGAGAGCACCGCCGAACCGCTCGGCAATCGCCCGTACGATCGAAATGCCCAGGCCCGCGCCGTCCTGGCTTTTGCGCCCCTGATCGCCGCGCCAGAAACGCTGGCCGATCCGGCTGGCCTGCTCGGCACTGAGGCCGGGGCCGCGGTCCGACACGGCAATCAGGCAGCGCCGTGCGCCCTGATCCAGCGCCACATCGACCTCGACCGCTGCATCCGGCGGCGAATAGCGCAGGGCGTTGTCCACCAGATTGCGCACCGCCGTCTGCAGCATCGACCTCGGTACCGGCGTCCCCAAGTCCTCGCCGCGGATGTTCAGGCGCAGGCGCTGCGTATGTTCAGCCCGCCAGGAGTCCAGCACGCTGCGCACGGACGCGGCCACCGAGGCGCAGGCGTCCGCCCGGTCCGCGGGCGCGTCGGCGCGGGCCAGGGTCATCATCTGCTCCAGCGTGCGCCGCAGGCGTTTCACACCTTCCTCAGCACTGGACAGCGCGCACGCCACTTCATCGCCCTCACCGAGGCGCGCGAGCTGCAGGTGGGTGTCGATCACGGTCAGCGGCGTGCGCAGCTCGTGCGCCGCGGCCCAGCCGATAGCCGAGTCCCCTGGCCGTCTCGATCGCCTCGGCGCCGAGCTTGCGGCGGATGTTGTGGATGTGCACCTTGAGTGCGTTGCCGCCGATCGCCTCGCCGAGTCCGAACAAGCGCTCATTGAGCAGATCGGGCGGTACCCATCTGCCGTCGGCATTGGCGAGCTGCGCCAGCAGATCGACCTCGCGCCGCGACAGGCTCACGGGCTCGCCGCGGAACCAGGCCAGGCCGCTGTCCGGCTCCAGGCGCAGCGGGCCGGCGGAGATCACCTGGACGGCGCGGCCCTGCGTGCGCCGGACCAAGGCATGCAGCCGGGCCGCGAGCTCGCGCAGGTCGAAGGGCTTGACCATGTAGTCGTCGGCCCCTTCATGCAGGCCCTTGAGCCGGTGTTCGATCGCATCGCGCGCGGTGAGAATCAGGACCGGCAACTGCGGCTCCACGGCGCGCAGGCTCGCCAGCAGTTCCATGCCGTCGCGGTCGGGAAGGCCCAGATCGAGTACCACGGCGTGGAAGCTTTCTTCCGCGTGGATCGTCTCGGCGTCCTGCGCCGTGCCGGCCTGCCGGACGACGATGCCGTGCCGGCGCAAACCGGCCACGATACCCTTGCCGATCAGCGCGTCGTCCTCTACCAGCAGCACCCGCATCGTCTCTTCACCGGCCATCGACCCGAGGCCATGGTAGGCGGGAAATCCGCCGCGCGTCAGCGAACTTGCCTGTGCGCGCAGCGCTTTAGTTTCGCTTAATCGGGCTGCCGCATGATCCGCGCGGCTTTGCTGCGAGGATTCGGATTTGGCTTTCTATCGGCGTGTCATCAGCGTGCTGCTGCTGTGTTGTGGCGCGACCGCCAGTGCCTGGGCCGATGGCGTCGCGCCCGCCTGGGGCGGTGGTGAACGGCAGTTTCTGGACGCGGCCGAGGTGTTCAGGCTGGAGCCTGTGCAGCGGCAGGGCGATGCATTCGCGGCCGTAGGACGCATCGCCGACGGCTACTACGTTTACCGGCACTCGATCAAGGCGGTCGATGCGCAGGGCCGCGCGGTCCCCCTGAGCCTTTCGGCGGGAACCGCCAAACACGACGAGTTCTTTGGCGACACGCAGATCTATACGGGCGATGCGCTGCGGCTGCGCTTTGCCGCGGCGGTGACCGGAGCGTTGACACTGCACTGGCAGGGCTGTGCGGAAGCGGGCATTTGCTATCCCCCGCAGACCATGAGCCTGATACTGCCGGCCGCCGCGGAAACCTCCGCGACCGGCGACGGCGCCGCAGCGGCGAACCGGACCGCGGCGCCCACCGATCGGCGCAGCGCGGGCGCAGCAAGCGGGATCGCCGAGGATCAGGCGGCGGCACGGCGGCTCGCCGCGCTGGGCCCCGTATCGGGAACGTTGCTGTTCTTCGGCTTCGGCCTGCTGCTGGCTTTCACACCCTGCTCGCTGCCGATGATCCCGATCGTCTCCACGATCGTCGTGGGCGCCCAGGCCAGGCCGCGGCGCGCGTTCCTGCTCTCGCTGTCCTACGTGCTGGCGATGGCGGGCACCTATGCCGTGGTCGGCGTCGCCGCCGGCCTTGCGGGCGCGAACCTGCAGGCCACACTGCAATCGCCCTGGTTGCTCGGCGCGTTTGCGGCCTTGTTCCTCGTGCTGGCGAGTTCGCTGTTCGGCCTGTTCGAGCTGCAGCTGCCGGCGGCGCTGATGAACCGGATCGAATCCGCGGGCAGGGATCGCTCGGGCGGCAGCATTGCCGGCGCGGGCATGCTGGGCCTGCTCTCGGCGCTGCTGGTCGGGCCCTGCATGACCGCTCCGCTGGCGGGCGCGCTGCTGTATATCGGGCAGACCGGCAGCGCGCTGCACGGTGGGCTGGCCTTGTTCGCGCTGGGTCTGGGCATGGGGCTGCCGCTGCTGGCGATCGCCGTGTTCGGCGCGCGCGTGCTGCCGCGTCCCGGCGCCTGGATGGATCGCGTGCGCGTGGCCTTCGGCTATGTCATGGCCGGCATGGCCGTGATGATGCTGGCGCGCTTCCTGCCCGCCACGGTGAGCCTGGTTCTCTGGGGAGCCTGGGTCCTGTCGGTGGCGATCGGTCTGATCGCCTGGGGCCAGGCCGTCGCCGCCAGGCACCGGCTGGCGTGGACGCTGCGGTCCGCTGCGGTATTTGCCGGCTTGTGGTCGGTGCTCATGCTGGTCGGCGCTGCATCCGGCGGCGGGTCTGCGTTGCAGCCGCTGGCGCATCTGCGCGCGGGATCGACGGCAACCGCAGCCGCCGCGGCCGATGTGGCTTACCTGCCGGCCCAATCGGTCGAGGAGGTCGACGCGCATCTGGCCCAGGCGGCCTCGCGCGGCCAATGGACGCTGATCGACTTCTACGCCGACTGGTGCGTGAGCTGCCACGTGATCGAGCGCGAGGTCTTCGGCGATCCCGCTGTTTCGGCGCGACTGGCCCGCATGCGCGTGCTGCGGCCGGACGTGACGCGCAACGACGCGACCGACCGCGCCCTGCTCGAACGCTGGGACGTGATGGGCCCGCCCACGCTCATTCTCGTCGGCCCGGACGGTACGGAGCGCCGGGACCTGCGCGTGGTCGGTGAGGTCGACGCGCGCGCGTTCCTCGATCGGCTCGATACGGTGGGCGTCTGATGATCAGCGTGGGCCCGTTCTCCATCCAGGTCGTCGCCGTCTTCGCGGCCGTGCTGCTGGCCTGGACCGTGACGCGCGGGCTTGCGCGGCGCTTGCCCGACCCGGGCCGCGCGGCCGGCGGCATGCTGCTCGACGCGGCGTTCTGGGGATTCGTGACGGCGCGCCTGGGCTACATCGCGCAGTGGTGGGAAGAGTACGCCAGCTCGCCGAGGTCCATGCTGTCCATCGGCGACCAGGGCTTCTCGTGGTGGGTCGGCGTGCTGGTAGCGCTGGGGCTCATCGCCTGGCGCACGCGTTCGAGCCCGGCGCTGCGCCGCCCGGTGCTGATCGGCATGGCCGCCGGACTGCTGAGCTGGTTTGCCGCCGCGGGCGTGCTCGAACGGTTGCAACGCTCCGCGCCGCCGCTGCCGGCCCTGGCGCTGGCAACGCTCGACGAACAGCCCGTGGTCCTGAACGCCTATCTCGGGCAGCCGGTCGTGCTCAATCTCTGGGCCTCGTGGTGTCCACCCTGCCGCCGCGAGATGCCGGTGTTCGCGCAGGCGCAAACGCAGTATCCCGACATCGCCTTCGTCATGGTCAACCAGGGCGAGAGCGCTGAGCAGGCCCGTGCGTTTCTGGAAAGCCAGGGCCTGCACCTGAAGCACGTGCTGCTCGACCCCGGCTCCCGGACCCTGCAGGCGGTCGCGACCCGGGGTCTGCCCACGACCCTGTTCTTCGATGAGCACGGACGCCTGGTGGATAGCCACTTTGGCGAACTGACGATGGCCCGCCTCAAAAACACCGTGTCGCACCGTTTCGCGCAATCCCAATCCGCACAGACTCAGGAGTAACCATGTTTGCACCGCGTTCGCGCGCTTGTTTCCTTTTGGCCGGCAACCTCATGTGGGTCGCCGGCTGCAGCCAGGCCGAAACCGGTGACAAGCCGCCTGCGCTGGAGGCGCTGGAAGACCAGGGACTCACCGTCATGCAGGAGTTCGAGGTCGGCGGCGGCCTGCGCGCCTTCGCCGCAGTCGCCGGCGACAATCCGATCGCCGTTTACATCACCAGCGACGGCAACGCCATCGTGGGTACCCGTCTGAACGCCAAGGGAGAGCCGCTCGATGAGGCAACGCTCAACGAGCTCGCGGCCAAGCCCATCAGCGACCGGCAGTGGGCGCAGCTGCAATCGGCAAGCTCGGTTCTGGACGGCAAGGCCGACGCTCCACGCATCGTCTATGCCTTCACGGACGCCAATTGTCCGTATTGCCATCGCTTCTGGGAGGCGTCACGTCCCTGGGTCGATGCCGGCAAGGTCCAGATCCGGCACCTCATGGTGGGAATCATCAAACCGGACAGCCCCGCCAAGGCCGCGGCCATTCTGGGCGCCGCCGACCCCTCGGCCGCACTGCAGGAAAACGAACGCAAGCACGCGCAGGGCGGAATCGCGCCGACAAACAGCGTTCCTCCCAATGTACGCAAGGCCCTCGACGACAACCAGATGCTCATGTTCAGCATGGGCTTCGGCGGAACGCCGGGCATTGTGATCCGTGGTCCCGATGGCCTGGTCAAGAAGTACAGCGGCGTGCCCCAGGGGCCCGAGCTGGCTGAAGTGCTGGGGCCGCTTTGAAGGCGCCTGCATCGTGCATGGAGCCGATACGAACATCGTGCGCCGCGCCGGCCCCATCAATGCGGCTGCGTGCAACAGCGATGCAGCGGGAACAAAGCGCTGAAGCGCCATGTCGCTGAAGGCACCCCATGTCGAGACACTGAAACAGCGAGGTAACACCATGCCCCTGGCCACCACCGCCACCCGCGTCGCGGACAACACCGCAGATCCTCAGAACCGCCGTATCCGGGAACAGACAGCCCGATGCGCGGCGGACTCCTCTTCCGCGGATCGCGCCGCCATTGACCAAAGGCTTGCAGCATTGCAGCGCGAATGGGACGTCGAACGCGTGATCGAAGTCGAGGCGCCGCTCACGATACTCAGCGGTCTCTTGCTCGGAACGCTGGTCGATCGCCGATTGCTCGGGATATCCGGTTTTGCCGCCGCCATGCTGCTGCTGCACAACCTCCAGGGCTGGTATCCGCTGCTGCCGGTCCTGCGCCGCGCCGGCGTGCGCAGCTCGCGTGAAATCCACGAGGAAGCGCGTGCGCTGCGGCGCGCCCGGGGCGACTTTGCCGATGTGCCGCCCTCGGGTTCACCCGAGGACCGCGCGCTGGGCGCATATCTTGCGGCGGGTCACTAACGTCAAAGGATCTGCATCATGATTCCCGACACACAATCACGAGTGCCCAGCCACACACTGCCGCATATCAACGCACGCATCGAACACGAGACCCAGGCCCGCATTACGGAAGCGGCCCGGACCGGCACCATCGACGAACGCCTGGCTCAGCTGGACCGTGAGTGGGACACCGAACGAACGCTGCAAACCAATTTCGCGGTGGTGGCGCTGATTGGCCTGGGTCTGGGCCTGAGAAATCCGCGCTGGCTGGCCCTCACCGCGGGGGCGTCGGCGTTCATGGTGCAGCACGCCATCCAGGGGTGGTGCCCGCCCTTGGCGCTGTTCCGGCGGCTGGGCATCAGAGACGCGGGCGAGATCGAACGCGAGCGCAGTGCCCTGCTGGCGCTCAAAGACCATGCCTAGCCGGCGCTGGCCGTCGCGCATGCGTGCTTTGCTCGCGCTTCTTGCGTTGTTTGCGGCGAGCCTGCCCGCGGTGTTGCAAGCCGGTGATGCGCACCGGGCCGTCTTCGAGCTGACCTCGGACAATCCCAAGCAGTGGACGGCGCTGCTCAACAACGTGGAGAACCTGCGCAAGGCCTTGCCCGGGACCACGGTCGAGGTCGTCGCGCATGGCCCCGGCCTACAGCTGCTCATGCGCGAGCACAACGCCGAGGCCGCCGCGCGCATGGAGAGCCTTGCCAAACAGGGCGTGGTCTTTGCCGCCTGCCAGAACACGATGAAGCGCATGAATGTGAGCCCCGACCAGCTGTCGCCCTTTGCGCAAACCGTCGATTCGGGCGTGGCGGAGGTCGTCAGAAAACAGCAGGCCGGCTGGGCCTATCTGCGATCCGGTGGTTGAGGGCGCGGCCGGGCGGCGGACGCGGGCGATGGCCTTGCGCAGTCTCCGCCGGAAGTAAGGGCTGCGGCTCGCCCGCTGCGAGATGTTTGCTGATTCGCTACTGATCGCTCATCGGAATCAAGGCGATCACCATGAACGAGGTGGCGACCACCGAATTCATCGGCAGGCCGATCTGGCGGCAATCAGAGCTGCTCGCAGCGCTGCGTGCCGACTCATTCGGCGGCCGCTTCCGGCAGCCCGGGCGCGCGGACCATCCGGCGCACGAGCGGGGCCAGGCTCAGGCCCTGCACGATCACGGTGAACAGGACCACGCCATAGGTGGCAGCGAGAATGGGCGTGCGCGCCGGGACATCCGGCAGCGAGAGGGCGAGCGCGATCGAGATGCCGCCGCGCACGCCGCCCCAGGTCATGATGGCGACCGTGCCCGGCACGAAGGATTGCCAGCGTCTGAGCATGGCAACGGGTGTGGCGACCGACACGAAGCGCGCGAACAGGGTGAGCGGAATGGCGATCAGGCCGATCCAGCCGAAGGCCGGTCCGATGCCGATGACGAGCACCTCGACACCGATGAGCAGGAACAGCACCGCATTGAGGATCTCGTCGGTCAATGTCCAGAAGCCGAACACATAGCGCCGCGTGAACTCGCTCATGGCGCGGGCCGCGCCGCGATTGCCGATCAGCAGGCCGGCGGTGACGACGGAGATCGGGCCGCTCATGCCCAGGGCATTGGCCAGGGCATAGGTGCCGGTCACGAGCGCGAGCGAGATCATCACCTCGGTCGCGGGTTCATCGATCGTGTACATCGCGCGATAGGCGAGCGCGCCGGTGAGCAGGCCGAACAGCGCGCCGCCGCCGGCCTCGACGAGCAGCAGCTGGGCGACATGGGCGAGGCCGAAGTCGCCGGCCATGCCGTGCGCGGCTTCGAGGGTGATGGCGAACAGCACGACGCCGATGCCGTCGTTGAACAAAGCCTCGCCGGACATGTCGGTCTCCAGCGCGGGCGGCACCTTCACCGCCTGGAGCGTGCTCAGCACCGCGACCGGATCGGTCGGGGCGATCAGCGCGCCGAAGACCAGCGCCCAGGCAAAGTCGAGCGGCAGATCGAGCGCCCCGGCCGCGAGCCAGAGGCCGGTGGCGACGATCAGCGCCGACATCACCACGCCCAGGCTCGCGAGCGTGCCGATGACGGGAGCGCGGCGGCGCAGGCGGTCGAAATCCACATGGAGCGCGCCCGCGAACAGCAGGAAGGCGAGCAGGCCGTTCATGACGGTGTCGTAGAAATCGATCTGCCGCAGGGTGGCGGTGAGGACGCCGTGAACGGCGGCATCAGGAAAGACAAACTCGCTCCCGACCAGGAGGAGCGAGGCGGCAAGGCCCATGACGAGCAGCCCGATCGCCGTCGGCAGCCGGATGAGGCGTGCATTGAGCCAGGCGAAGAGGGCCGTCACGCCGAGAAGCGCGGCGACGAGTTCGAATAGAGAAAGCATCACGCCCTCCTCTTAGCCCTTTGTAGGCACACCGAGCAGAAACGCGTGCCTTGCGCCATGCCGGCGCAGCCGGAACGCTGCCGCAGCGCTCGGCTCGCCCCTGTTCCGGTGGCGCCGTCCTTCGATGATCGAAGCCGCTTGTCGCCTCGGCCGGCAAGCTCGCCATCTCGTGACCGTGCTGTCCTGCAAGGGACGCACCGACCTCGGAGTTCAGACCGGGTCGACCGGTTCTCCACCATCGGCTGCGTTGTCGAAGCCATCGTCGATGAGCACCACCTCCTTGCCCGCGCGGTGGAGCAGGCTGGCCGCGATGCTGGCGCGGAAGCCCGATGCACAGTGCACCCACAGCGGCCCCTCGGGCAGTTCATCGATGCGGCGGAGGATCTCGTCGATGGGGATATGGACCGCGCCGCGTATGGCGCCCCGGGCCGCCAGCTCGTCGGCACGGCGGACGTCGAGGATGGTGCCGCCGTTGCGTCGGCCGAGGCCGGCGAAGGTCACGGCCGGGTAGCTGGCGCGGTCGTGGTCCGGTGCCCAGGCGGCCGGGCCGTCGCCGGTGGCGGCGCCCGAGGGCCGGTCGATGCCGATGCGCAGGAGCTGGCGCTGCGCGTCGGCGACCTGTTCCTCGGTCTCACCGAGGAGCGTGATCGGCGTGCCCCAGGGGATCAGCCAACCGAGGTAGGTCGAGAACTGATCGGCGAGCTCGATGCCGATCGTCCCGGTGAGATGTTCGGAGGCGAACAGGCGGCGTTGCCGCAGGTCGACGACCCAGTCACCGCGGTGGATGCGTCGGGCCAGCTCCACCGGATCGACCGGCGCCGGGGGCGAGATGTCCACGGGCACGGGGCCGGCGGCGTTCAGTGGGCCCATGTGGGCATAGTAGGCGGGGAAGGCGCTCAGACCCGACACCAGCCGCTCCACGAAGCGGTCTTCGTTGTCGACGGTCAGCGCGATGTTGATCGCCCGCTCGGTGCCGAGCGTGCCGTCGGAGGCGCCCTGTCTCGGGGCCGAGGCGCAGAAACTGCCGAAGCCGTGTGTGGGATACAGGCGAGCGTCGTCCGGCAGCATCGAGGCGAGCCGGTGCGCGGTCCGGTGCTGGGAGCGGGTCAGCGCCTCGGTCATTTCCGGCGAGATCAGGTCGGTGCGCCCGACCGTGCCGTACAGCAGCGACCCACCGGTGAACGCGGCGGGCGGCTCCCCTTGCTGGCGCACGATGTACGACAGGTGGTGGGGCGTGTGGCCGGGGGTATGAACCACCTCGACGTCCAGGGTTCCCACCCGGAACCGGTCGCCGTCTGCGACCGCGTGGTAGTCGAAGCGCAGCGGTTCGGCCTGGGCATGGACGTAGGTCGCCCCGGTCATCCGCACCAGCACCAGGCCACCGCTCACGTAGTCGTTGTGGAGGTGGGTCTCGGCGACGTGGCTGACGCGAAGGCCGGCGTCCTCGACCGCCGCCAGCACCCGGTCGAGATCGCGCTGCGGGTCGATCACCAGCACGTCGGCACCGTCGTGGACGATGTAGCTGCGATCCCCGAGCGACGGGGTCTCGATGACGATCACCTGCATGGACTTGCCTCCTCGGGATGAATGCGTGGCTCCCGGCCGTCTCGGCCCGGCGATCAGGGATTTTCCGGCGCTGCGCCGTACACCAGGGGCACGGCGGCCTCTTCGGCAAGCACCCGGAAGCTCAGGCTCTCCTCGATGTAGAACTCGACGGTGTTCGCGGTGTGCCCGCGATAGCCCACGGACAGGTCGCGGCCGACGGTCAGCTCGAAGTCGCCACCGCGCAGGCTCAGCACCACGGCGCCGTTCACGCCGGGCGCCCAGATCACCGGGCCGTCGAGCAGGCGTTCGACATGCTGCATGACGGGGAAGCCCGCGGGCGTGGCCGTGCGCGTCAAGCCGGTGTAGCAGCGCGGCCCCAGGGCGATCGCGTAGGGGCCCTGCACGCCCTGCTCGCGCAGCTGCGCCAGCGCCCGGGCGACGACGGCCGGATAGCGTTCGTAGTCCTCGGTGATGGTGAGCGCCGCCGCGGCCGCGGCCTGACCGATGCCGGCGATCCCTGCGGCCGCGTAGCCCGCGAAGACGATGCTGTCCTCGGCCAGGGCAATGGCGCGGGCGGCGTCCCTGACGGGCTTGAGGTCCGCGTCCCCGGCGCCCCGCGCCAGCGCGTCGAGCTCGGCGCGCGCCAGAGCAAAGGGCACGCGCAATTCCACTAGCGGCTGCACCTGGCGCAGCGCGGCGGACACGCCCGGCCCGGGCGCGGCCTGCAGCGGCAGCGCGCGCCCCAGCGCCACGGCGGAAGCTTCCCAGCCCAGCGGGCCCATGAAATCGGCGACCTTGCGGCCGGCCAGGGTCACGCGCAGGGCGGCGCGCGCCTCGTCGTCGATGGCCGCCCAGGCCTGTTCGGTGATGGGCGCCAGAGGGCGGCATAGATCGTTCATCGCAGCGCCTCCGCCTTCAGGCTGCCGATGCCCAGGGAGCCGTCATGGACCCCGGCCGGCGCAGGCCCGCCGTCGCCGGTCGCCCTGTCTTCGGCCTTGAGAATGTCGCCCTCGCAGAACAGATAGGTCCGCAGTTGTTCGTTGAAGGCCGGATCCCGGCGCCGCAGCCATTCGAGCATCATGCAGGCGTGCTCCTTTTCCTCGTCGCGGTTATGCACGAGAAGCGCGCGCAGTTCCGGGTCCCGGGTCGCCTCGGCGCGCTGGTCATACCAGTCCACCGCCTCCAGTTCCTCCATCAAGGACACGATCGCCCGATGCCGGTCGATCACCTCGGGGGTGAGTTCCGCCGGGGACTCGTGCAGGGAGCCGCTTGCTGCTGCCATGGGTCTTCTCCTGTTCGTTCAAATCCGTGTAGCTGCGGGGCGCCGGGCGCGGCGGCGGACCGGGAACCCCGCGATCCGCCACGAGGGGCAGCCGGCCAGGGCGCAATCCGCGTGCCTTGGGTCGGCCCCAGCGTGCCGCGAACCATCATGCCAAACGGAAGCGATCGGCGGCGTCTCGCGTGGATGCCTTCGCCGCGCGTACCGAAGCAAAATCCGAACGCGGTCCAACAGTCGCGAGTCAGACCGGCGACACCTGCGTGAGCAGCGCCGCGGCCAGGAGCAGTAGCGCCGCGAAAAAGATTTCGGTGCCCAGCGTGCCGTCGTAGCGGACGTCGAAGTCCGCGACCGCCGGCTGCCGCAGCAACGAGCGCAGGCGCCGGGCCGCGGCCGCAACGCCCGCCACGGCCGCAAGCTTCAGGCCGAGCACGGCGAGATAGACCGCGGACAAGCCGTAGTCCAGCTGCGCGCCTGCGGGAGCACGGCCAGCGCCAGGCAGCCCGCATAGGCGAGCCAGGCAGTCCCGTAGCGGGTGTCGAGCAGCAGAGCCGCATACGTGCGCCACGGGGGGCTGCGCTCCGCCGAGGCCAAGTCGATCCCTTCTTCGGCGACGCCCAGCGCGGCGGTCCTCACCGCCAGCCAGGCCCCGGCGATGCCGCAGATGAAAACCGCCGCCGGCCACCATGTCGGCCGCCGCCGGCTGCGGCCTTCGAGATGGCGCCAGAGCTGCGCACCGAGCGGCAGCGCCACCGCGACATGGGCCAGCACCCGCGCGAGCCCTGCGTCCAGCAGGTGCGGGTGCTGCGCAAGCAACTCAGCGGACCGTACAGTCGAAGCCGCCCAGCTGGTGATGTCCATCGCGGGACATTACACGCCATCGGATACGGTGGGTTCCCGGTGACACCGGCGGCAGAACGGCGCGGACCTCGGCGCCGCTGACCTGCGTGGACAGGCGCCGCCACCGGCCCGAGTCGAACCACTCGATCGCGGCGAACGCCTGCTCCGGCGCCGCTGAAAAACGCAGCACGATTTCCTGGGGAGGCCCGGAGAGCTCAGTGCCGGCTCCGGGGCTGGATTCGAGCAGCTGAAGGTGCGCTGCGGCATCGCCTGCAGCGACGGTCAGAAGGGCCGCGATCACCACAGCCGCTGCCCGCCGGCTGCGGTCCAGCCTGTGCGTCACCTGCCGCCTCCCGCGGGTTTGCTGCCCAGCAGATGCCCATTGACGGTCATCCCATACAGGGAATCCGGGCTGTCATGGAATTTCTTCCGCGTCTCGTCCACCGAGCCGGTGAAGCGCGGGTCCTGCGGCCGCTCATGCGCGTTCATGAAAAAGGCCACGTCCCAGGCCTGCTGCTGGGTGAGGCTGCGGGCCTTGCCCAGCGGCATGTTGGCGTAGATGAAACCCGCCGCGTTGTTGATCTGGTGCATGCCCGCTCCCCAGTTGAACGAGCGCGGTCCCCACAAGGGCGGGAACACCTGCCGGTCGCCGGCGCGCTGGCCCTGGCCATCGGGGCCATGGCACAAGGCGCAGTGCTGTGCATAGACCTTTTCGCCGCGCGCATAGTCCGGCGCCTGCGGCGGGCGCTCGAGCTTGAGGTAGCCGCCGCCCTCCACCGGAATCCCGATCGGCGCGCCCTTGGCCAGGAAGAACGCGTAGGTCTGCAGCGCGGTCATCACCTCGTCGTCCGCCGGCGGCGCCTTGCCGTTCATGCTGTAGTCGAAGCAGCCCTGCACGCGCGCGGCGAAGGTATCGACGTGGCCGGTCTTTTTGCGGAAGGCCGGATACAGGCCGAACGCGCCCCACAAGGGCGCCGAGTCGGCCTTGCAGCCGGCATCGAGGTGGCAATTGACGCAGCTCAGGTCGTTGCCGGCGTACTCGGCGGCGTACCGGCCGGTCTGCGTGAAGATGCGTTCGCCCATTCGGATCATCTCGCCGTACTCGTTGTCCGGGATGCTGGCTTCCGGTGGCGGGTGGAAGCCCTTCACCACGCCCTGTCCGGCGACGACGGCTCCCGCCGGGCTCGGCGGGGCCTCGCTATGGGCCTTCTCTGGCGCCCCTTCCGCCACCGGAGTGCCGCTTGTCCGCTCCGCCGCGGGTGGGGTTGCTGCGACGCGGGCGCCCGATCGCTGGGCCAGGTAGATGCCCCCGAGAGCCAGGGGCAGCACCAGCACGACGCAGAACACGATGAGAGCAGCCAGACGCGAGGCGCCTTCGCGACCGCCCTGGGCGGACTCAGCCTGTCGGCTCACGGCTTGCCCTCCGGCGTGCCCGCTTCCGCCGCTACGGCCAAGCCGGCGTAATACGCGCTCACCGCCTCGATGTCCGCGTCGCTGAGCTTGCGCGCCACGATGTCCATGAAACCCAAGGGGCCCGGCGGCCGCGTACCGGCTTGCCATGCCCTGAGCTGCGCTGCGATGTACTGCGCAGACAGTCCGGCCAGCGGCGGAAAATCCGCGCCCACGCCGGCGCCGCCGGGACCGTGGCATTGGCCGCAGGCAGGCAGTCCATCGTCCCATCGCCCGCGCGTTGCCAGCCAGGCACCCGTGTCCGCGACGGCCGGGGCTGGGCGGTCTGTCGCACTCGCCGGCCCGGGCAGGCTTGCGTAATAGGCCGCCACCTGCGCCCGCTGCTCGGGCGAGAGTGCCTGCGCGATCGGCTGCATGATGGGGTTCTCGCGGCTGCCGTCGGCGAAGGCATCGAGTTGACGCCGGAGATAGCCTGCACCGCTACCCGACAGCCTGGGAAAAGCGGCCATGCCCTCTCCGCGCGCGCCGTGGCAGCTGGCGCAGGCGGCGGCCCCACTCGCGCCGGAGGCGGCAATCTGCGCGCCCGCACGGGCGGCCGGACCCGCAGGCGCCTCTTGTGCCCCCGCAATCGGCAATGCGGCGGGAAGTAGCGTGATCGCCCCGATTTGCAGGATGCGATACAGACGTTGTGCTTCGTGCATGAGGCGCCTGGCATTCTCCGGACTCCGAAGATAGGCCGCTGCCAGCAGCAGCGCCTCGTACTCCTCGAGCGAAAGCATGACCACTGCCTGCTCGCGCTTGCGGATGACGATTACGGATGCGTGATCCCGGCAAACCCTGTCCGTAGTGGCGGCCAGTTGGCGCGCCGCGGCTCAGTGGACGGCCGCCCGCACCGGCCGCATCACGTGCCTGCGGATCGCTGCTGCGCCGGCCGCTCGGCGCGGCTCAGATTGAGCGCGCTGTCGACCAGCGCGATGTGCGAGAACGCCTGCGGGAAGTTGCCGACCTGACGATGCGCGCGCGGGTCGTATTCTTCGGCGAGCAGGCCGAGGTCGTTGCGGATCGACAGCAGGCGCTCGAACATGCGTCGCGCGTCGGCCAGGCGGCCATCGAGCATGTACGCGTCGACGAGCCAGAAGCTGCAGGCCAGAAACGCGCCCTCGCCCGGTGGCAGCCCGTCGTCGGACGCCGCGGTGTCGTAGCGCAGCACGAAGCCGTCGCGCAGCAGCTCGCGCTCGATCGCGGCGACGGTGGCTTTGACGCGCGCGTCCTGCGGCGGCAGAAAGCCGAGCTGCGGCATCAGCAGCAGACTGGCGTCGAGCGCCTTGCTGCCGTAGGCCTGCACGAAGCAGCCGCGCTGCGGATCGACGGCCCGCGTACAGATCTCCTCGTGGATGCGCGCGCGCAGCGCATGCCAGCGCTGGTGCGGGCCTTGCAGCCCGTAGGCCTCGACCGCCTTGATGCCGCGATCCAGCGCCACCCAGGCCATCATCTTGGAGTAGGTGAAATGCTGGTCGGGCCCGCGCACTTCCCAGATGCTCTTGTCGGGTAACGTCCAGACCGATTCCAGGTGCTCGATCAGGGCGCGCTGCAGCCCCCAACTCGATTCGCTGCTGGCGAGCCCGCCGCGCCGCGCCTGATGCAGCGCGTCCATGAGCTCGCCATAGACATCGAGCTGCCGCTGATCGTGCGCGCCGTTACCGATGTTGACCGGCCTGGAACCGGCGTAGCCCGGCAGCCAGTCGGCTTGCCATTCCTGCAGCCGCCGCTCGCCGCCGATGCCGTACATGATCTGCATCTGCTGCGGGCTGCCGGCCGCGGCACGCAGCAGCCATTCGCGCCAGGCGCGCGCCTCCTCGAAGTAGCCGGCATCCATCAGCGCGAGCAGGGTCAGCGTCGCATCGCGCAGCCAGCAGTAGCGGTAGTCCCAGTTGCGTGCACCGCCGAGCTGCTCGGGCAGTGATGCCGTCGGCGCAGCGACGATGCCGCCGGTGGGCGCGTAGGTCAGCGCCTTGAGCGTGATCAGCGAGCGCTGCACGGCGTCGCGCCACTCGCTGTCGATCGTGCAGTGGCCGGACCAGGCCTCCCACCAGGCTTGCGTATCGGCGAGCGCGCGGCGCGCATTGACGGGCTCCGGCAGCGCGCAGTGCGACGGCGCATAGCTGAGCACGAACGGCGTGGTGTCGCCGGCGCTGACGCGGAAGCGGCTCACCGTCTTCAGATCCTCGCCGTGCAGCGCGGCCGGCGTGCGCAGCACGACCATGTCGGGACCGGAGACCGCGCGCAAACCGCCGCCTTCCAGGCTCGTGACCCACGGCGTCGCAGCGCCGTAGCCGAAGCGCAGCACCAGCTCCATCTGCATTTCGACGCAGCCGCGCTCGCCGACGACGAGCCGCACGACGTCGGAGGCTTCACCGCGCGGCGGCATGAAATCGACCAGGCAGGCTACGCCGTCGCCGGTCTCGAAGCGCGTTTCCAGGATCAGCGTGTCGCCGCGGTAGCGCCGCGTCACGCGCGCCTTCGAATCCGCCGGTGCGATCAGCCAGCGCCCGTGCTCCGGCGTGCCGAGCACTGCGGCGAAGCAGGCGTCGGAGTCGAAGCGCGGCCAGCACAGCCAGTCGATCGAGCCGTCGCGGCCGACCAGGGCTGCGGCCTCGCAGTCGCCGATCAATCCATAGTCTTCGATGCGCTGGCTCATGGCATCACAGGGAGAAGTCGAGCACGGTCTTGATGTCGTTCGGATGCGGCGCCAGCGCCTCGCGCCAGCCGTCGAGCGGCAGCCGGCGCGTGATCAGGCGGCGCAGCCAGGCCGGGTCGGCCGCGGCGAGCGCCTGCACCGCGGTTTCGTAGTGGCGGCGGTTGGCGTTGACGGTGCCGAACACGAGATCGTTTTCGAGCACCATCGTGCGGTTGAGCATGCCCAGGTCGATGTGGATATGACGGCCGCCGGACGAGACGCCGGACAGGCACACCACACCGTTGGCCGCAGTGCGGTTGATGACGTCGAGCACGACCGGCGAAGCGCCGGTGCACTCGATGACGATATCCGGAGCGAATCCGTCGAGCGCCGCGAGATCCGGCGTGTGGTAGACGCCGCCGAGCGCGCGCACCAGCTCGGGCTTGATGCCGCTGTCGACGCGGTCGTAGACGTGCACGTCGAGCCCGCGCTGCCGGCCCATCAGCGCCGCGAGCAGGCCGACCGGCCCGGCACCGGTGACGAGCACCGAGCGCGGCGCCCAGGCGCGCGCGCGGCCGCCGATGCGCTCGATCTGCTCCCAGGCCTTGGCCAGCACGCTCGCCGGCTCGACCAGCACGCCGAGCAGCCCGAGCGCCTGCGGCACGCGCACCGCGTATTCCGGCTCGATGCGCACGCGCTCCGCGGCGTAGCCGTCGCGCTGCTTGATGCCGCGCTCCGTGTACAGCCCGTTGCGGCACATGTCCCACTCACCCGCCGCGCAGTTCGGGCACGGCTCGGGATCGGGCCTGCGGACGATGCCGGCGATCAGATCGCCCGCGCTCAGGCCGCTTTCCGCGGGCGCCTCGATGACGCGCGCGAGCGATTCGTGGCCGAGCACCAGCCGGCCCCGACCCGGCGGTGCCCAGCCGTAGAGCCCTTCGGCCATCTCGCGGTCGGTGCCGCAGATGCCCAAGGCGACGACCTCGGCGAGCACGGCGCCTTCGCCGACCGCTACCTCGTCCAGATCGTCGAGCCGTACGGAGCCGGCGCTGCCCGGCTCGACCGTGATCGCTCGCATCTCGCGTCCTTTCCGCAGGCCTTTCGCGGGCGTAGCAGGAAAGGTTCCCGGTCCGCGTGCACTGCGTACACCGGAAATCGCCGTGAGCTCGCCGGCGCCGCGCACAATGCAAGCGCGACCCGGGCAAGGCGTGCGCGATCCGCGGCCGGCGTTGTCGCCGGCCCGGCCGCCGGCTCGCGCGGCGGAACGCATGAGGTCGCGGCCGGTCCACTCCTTGAGCAAACCCGATCGTCCTGGGGGGGAAAACCGCAGGCGGCGCACGATCTCGGTGACTTATGTCGAATTTGAAAACGTATAGACTGCGCGGCGATGGATCCGGAGCGCCGGCTTCAGCAGCAAACGCGTTCGAGAGGAGTGATTTCCCATGAGCCTTCCGGCCCAGATCGAGGACCGCCTGCGCCTGCCGGTCTTCGCTGCGCCCATGTTCATCGTGTCCAACCCGGACTTGGTGATCGCCCAGTGTACCGCCGGCATCGTCGGCAGCTTCCCATCACTGAACGCGCGCCCGGCGGATCAGCTCGCGGTGTGGCTGGAGCGCATCACGCGCGAGCTGCGCGAGTGGGACGCCGCACATCCGGACCAGCCGGCGGCGCCGTTCGCGGTCAACCTGATCGTGCACAAGTCCAACGACCGGCTGCAGCACGACCTGGAGCTGTGCGTGAAGTACCGGGTGCCGATCGTGATCACCTCGCTCGGGGCCCGGCCGGAGGTCAACGCAGCGGTGCACGGCTACGGGGGCATCGTGATGCACGACGTCATCAACCAGCGCTTCGCGCATAAGGCCATCGAAAAGGGCGCGGACGGCCTGATCGCGGTCTGCGCCGGCGCCGGCGGCCACGCCGGCACCCTGTCACCCTTCGCCATGATCCAGGAGACCCGCGAATGGTTCGACGGCCCGCTGGCGCTATCTGGCTGCATCGCCCACGGCGGTGCGGTGCTGGCCGCGCGCGCCATGGGCGCGGACGTCGCCTACATCGGCACGCCGTTCATCGCCACCGACGAGGCCAACGCAGTCGAGGCTTACAAACAGGACATCATCGACAGCGTGGCCGAGGAAATCGTCTACACCGACTACTTCTCCGGCGTGTACGGCAACTACCTGGCGCGCAGCGTGGCGCGCGCCGGCTACGATCCCGCCAACCTGCCCGAGGCGGGCGGGGACAAGATGGATTTCGGTGCAAACTCCGAGGGCACCGGCGCACAGGGCGCCAAGGCCTGGCGCGATATCTGGAGCGGCGGCCAGGGCGTGGGCGCAATCAAGCGCGTACAGCCGGCGGCCGAGTACGTGGCCCAGTTACGCGAGGAGTACGCGGCTGCGGTGGCGAAGATCTGCAGCGGCTGACCCGCGCCGCAATCGCACTCGCGATCGGACTTATTGTCACCAGGCCTTACACATCTCAGCGGAGGTTCCGCATGCCGCAGGTCAACCGTGATGGCGTCAATATCTACTACGACAGCACTGGCGATGGGCCCGCGGTCCTCCTCAGTCACGGCTATAGCGCCACCGGCGAGATGTGGTCGAAACAGGTCGCCGAGTTCTCCAGGAACTATCGCGTGATCACCTGGGACATGCGCGGCCACGGCCGGAGCGATAGCCCCGAGGACCCGGCCGCCTATTCCGAAGCCGCCACCGTCGACGATATGGCCGCGATCCTGGGCGCCTGTGGCGTCAGCCGCGCAGTCATCGGCGGCCTCTCGCTCGGCGGCTACATGTCGCTTGCCTTCCACCTCAAGTACCCGCAGATGACGCGTGCGCTCATGCTCTTCGATACCGGCCCCGGCTATCGCAACCCGAAGGCGCGCGAGGCCTGGAATGCCACCGCCGAAGCCCTCGCGAAGAACTTCGAAACGAAGGGCCTGGACGCGCTCGACGGCAGCGCTGAGCTGCCGGTGAGCCACCACCGCTCGGCCCAGGGCCTCGCGAATGCCGCGCGCGGCATGCTCGCCCAATGCGACGCGCGCGTCATCGACTCGTTCGAATCCATCAAAGTCCCGACGCTCGTCCTCGTTGGCGAAAAGGATGAACCGTTCCTCGCGGCGACGGATTACATGGCAAACAAGATCGCCGGCGCCAAAAAGGTGACGATCCCTGACGCCGGCCACGCATCCAACATCGACCAGCCGAAGGCGTTCAACGAAGCCGTCGAGGCATTCCTCGCGTCTTTGCCCTGATGCATCGCCGCAAACGGGAAATAACGGGTCGGAGTAATTTAGCTTCCCTCTCCTCCAGGCTTTGCCTGGCGCAACGACCCGTTTTTCCGAGCTAGACGATCGGCGCGAATTCGTCCTCGCCGGCGCCGGAGTAGACGCGCACGCCACCCTTGCCGGCCAGCTTGGCGGTGTACATGGCCTCGTCGCTGCGCCGCGTCACCGCGGCGCCTTCGAGTTCGCTGCCGTCGAAGCTGCTGATGCCGACCGAAGCGTGCACGCGCAGGCTGTGCTCGCGCACCGTGAACGGCTGCGACAGCGCCGCCAGGAGCCGCTCGGCGAGCGCCACGGCCTGCCCGGTGTCGGCGATCTCCTCGACCAGAAGGGCGAATTCGTCGCCGCCGATGCGCGCCAGCACGTCCTTGGGTTCGGCGATCTCGGCCATGCGCGCGGCGGCATGCTTGAGCAGCGCATCGCCGGTGGGGTGGCCGTAGCGGTCGTTGATTCGCTTGAAGTCGTCGAGGTCGATGTAGAGCATCGCGCCGC
>JBFMCQ010000015.1:0-61849 GCA_040754295.1 Pseudomonadota bacterium
GCGATGAACGCCGGCGGGCCCGCGCGGGCCATCGAGGTGTGCCAGCAGGACGCGCCGGCCATCGCCGCGCGCCTGTCGGCACAAAGCGGCGCGCGCGTGAGCCGCACCGCGCTGCGGCTGCGCAATTCCGCCAATGCCCCGGATAGGCCGGCACGCGAGGTGCTGGAAGACTTTCGGCACGTGCTCGCCGCGGACGCGGCCGAGCCGCCGGAGCGCTTCGAATCCCGACCCGGCGGCGGTGCCCGCTACATGAAGGCGATCCTCACGCAGCCGCAGTGCCTGGCCTGCCACGGCGCGCAGGTTTCGCCCGAGGTCGAGGCCGCGCTGGCGCGGCACTATCCCGGCGACCAGGCCACCGGCTTTGCCGCCGGCGAGCTGCGCGGCGCCTTTCTCATCGACTGGCCATCCCCGGAGTCCCCGCCATGATCCGATCCTGTCCCCATTGCAGCGCGAGCAACCGCGTGCCCGCCCGGCACCTGGCCGACAGCGGCCGTTGCGGCGCCTGCAAGCGCGAACTGCCGCCGCTGGGCGAGCCCCTGGAAGTGGACGCAGCCGCGTTCGACGAGATCACCAAGGCGGCGACGGTGCCGGTGCTCGTGGACTTTTGGGCGCCCTGGTGCGGCCCCTGCAAGATGGCGGCGCCCGAAGTGGCCAGGGCCGCCGGCAATCTGGCGGGCAGGGCCATCGTGCTGAAGGTGAACACGGAAGAAAACCCGATGCTCGCCTCCCGCTACGGCGTGCGCAGCATTCCCAACTTTGCACTGTTCCGTAACGGCACGCTGCAGTGGCAGCAGCCGGGCCTGCTGGGGCACCGGCAGCTCGAACAGATCGCGCTCGGCCAGGTCTAGGAGCGTTCCGATGAGCGACACCCAAGCCACCGTCGTCGAAGTCGAGGAGACGCTGACCGGGCGTTACATGCAGACCGCCCGCACCGGCCGCCATGCGTTTACGGCCGACGAGCCTGTGAGCGCCGGCGGCAACGATGCCGGACCGGGGCCCTACGAATACCTGCTGATGGGGCTGGGCGCCTGCACCAGCATGACGCTGCGCATGTACGCCGAGCTCAAGAAGCTGCCGCTCACGCGCGTGCGCGTGCGCCTTTCGCACCGCAAGATCCACGCGCAGGACTGCGCGGACTGCGCGACCCAGGACGGCAAGGTGGACGAGATCACGCGCGAGATCGTGCTGGAAGGCGAACTCAGCGAGGAGCAGCGCCAGCGCCTGCTGGAAATCGCGATACGCTGCCCGGTCAACCGCACGCTCAACTCGGAGGTCAAGGTGCGCTCGCGCCTGGCCCCGTCCTGGGAACCGCAGCCCTGGGACGCCGATTGATTCCGATTTTTGATACCGCCGCAGGTCGCGGCGATTCGTCTCACGCAAACCGGAGAATCACCGTGAACAAACCGAGCTTCGCCCTGATCACCCTCGCCGCCGGCATCGTGCTGCCCTTCGCCGTGCCTGCCCAGCAGGGCGGCGGGCAGGGCGTACAGCAACGGCAGCAGATGCAGCAGCAGACGCCGCTGGCCGACGACGATGGTACCGGCGAGCCGGTATTCGGCCGCCAGCTGATGACGCAGGAAGAGCTGGCCGAGCACCGTGCCCGCATGCGCGCCGCGACCAGCGCGGATGAACGCGCCCGCATCCGCGCCGAGCATCACCAGAAGATGCTGGAGCGTGCCCGCGAGCGCGGCGTCACGCTGCCGGAAGAACCGCCCGCGCGCGGTCCCGGCATGGGCCCTGGCCAAGGCATGGGTGCGGGCACAGGCCAGCGGCAGGGCCAGGGCGGCAACTGAGCTTCGAGCCGCCGTCACGGAGAAGAACCGATGAAACGCAAGGACACATGGCTGGCGGCGCTGCTGATCGCCGGCGTAACGGCTCCGGTCGCGGCGCAACAATGGCAGGCACTGCCGAAGCAGGCGCCCGCGCCGGCGGACAATCCGACGACGCCGGAGAAGGTCGAGCTGGGCAAGATGCTCTACTTCGATCCGCGCCTGTCGTCCACCGGCACGGTGTCGTGCTTTTCCTGCCACAACGTGATGGAGGGCGGCGACGATCACCGGCCCACCTCGATCGGCGTGCACGGGCAGGTCGGCGGGCGCAACGCGCCGACGGTGTGGAACGCCGCCTTCAATTCCGCGCAGTTCTGGGACGGCCGCGCGGCCACTCTGGAAGACCAGGCCAAGGGTCCACCGGTGAATCCGGTCGAGATGGGCATGTCGGATCTGGCCGCCACCGCGCAGCGCATCCGGCAGATCCGCGGCTACCAGCCGTACTTCGAGCGCGTGTTCGGCAAGGGCGACACCGTCACGATGGACAACATCGCCAAGGCCATCGCCGCCTACGAGCGCACGCTGATCACGCCCGACAGCGCCTACGACCGCTACGTGCGCGGCGACAAAAAGGCGCTGACCGAGCAGCAGCGGCGCGGCATGGAGACCTTCGCCTCCGTCGGCTGCACAGCCTGTCACTCGGGTCCCAATTTCAACGGCCCAGCGCTGCCGCAGGGCACCGGCTTCTACCAGAAGTTCCCGCTGTTCGCGGACAGCCTCTACGTCGAGCGTTACCAGCTCGCCAACGACACCGGTCGCATGCAGGTGACGAAGGATCCGGCCGACAAGAGCCTGTGGCGCGTGCAGACCCTGCGCAACCTCGGCTACACCGCGCCGTACATGCACAACGGTTCGGTCAAGAGTCTGGACGAGGCGGTGCGCGTGATGGCCAAGACGCAGCTCAACCGCGATCTCGATCCGGGTCAGGTGAAGGACATCGTCGCTTTCCTCGACGCACTCAACGGCGCCTTTCCGGAGCAGACCATGCCGCGCCTGCCGCCGACGCCGGGCGACCTGCTGCAGTGACCGGCGACCTTGAGGAGCTTGCACGGATGCAAGGGCCTGCCGGCGAGCGCGACTGGCGCGCCTGGCTGCGCCGCAAGATCGGCATCCTGCTGCTGGCCAAGCTCGCCGCGCTGATCCTGCTCAAGACCCTGTTCTTTTCCGGCGAACAGCGCCCGAGCGTCACACCGGAACGCATCAACACCCATCTCGCGGCGTCCGCCGCCGCTGCCGGGGAGACTTCCCGTGATTGACCTGACCGTGGTGGACCTGTCGCGCCTGCAGTTCGCGCTGACGGCGCTGTATCACTTTCTGTTCGTGCCGCTGACGCTGGGCCTGTCCATGCTGCTGGTCATCATGGAGGCGACCTATGTCATGACCGGCAACGAGATCTGGAGGCGCATGACGAAGTTCTGGGGCCTGCTGTTCGGCATCAACTTCGCGATGGGCGTGGCCACCGGCATCACGATGGAGTTCCAGTTCGGCACCAACTGGGCGTATTACTCGCACTACGTCGGTGACATCTTCGGCGCGCCGCTGGCCATCGAGGGTCTGATGGCGTTCTTCCTCGAATCCACCTTCGTCGGCCTGTTCTTCTTCGGCTGGGACCGACTGAGCAAGGTCGGGCACCTGGTGGTGACCGTTCTGGTGGCCATCGGCTCGAACTTTTCCGCGTTGTGGATCCTGATCGCCAATGCCTGGATGCAGAACCCGGTCGGCTCGGAGTTCAATTACGAAACCATGCGCATGGAGCTGAGCTCCTTCGGCGAGGTGATCTTCAATCCGGTGGCGCAGTCCAAGTTCGTGCACACGGTCGCGGCCGGCTATGTCACCGGCTCGATCTTCGTGCTCGCGGTCTCCGCGTACTACCTGTTGCGCGGGCGCAACGCGGATTTCGCGAAGCGCTCGATGGCGGTGGCGGCGAGCTTTGGGCTCGCCTCCGCGCTGTCGGTGGTCGTGCTGGGCGACGAATCCGGCTATACCATGACCGAGCACCAGAAGATGAAGATCGCGGCCATCGAGGCGATGTGGGAGACGGAACCCGCTCCTGCCGGCTTCACGATCCTGGGCTGGCCGGACGTACAAGCGCGCAAGACGCACGCCGAGCTCAAGGTGCCCTGGGTGCTGGGCCTGATCGCCACCCGCTCGATCGATCAGGAGCTGCCCGGTATCAACGAACTGGTCGAGCACGCGCGCAGCCGCATCGCAAGCGGCATCCAGGCGCACGCGGCGCTGCAACGCCTGCGCGCCGATCCGAAAGACGCCGCAGCGCTGGCACAGTTCGAGGCGCACCGGCAGAACCTGGGCTACGGCCTGCTGCTGCTGAAGCAGGTGAAGAACCCCGCCGAGGCCACGCCCGAGCAAATCGAGATCGCGGCCGTGTCCACGATTCCCGACGTGCCGGTGCTGTTCTGGGCGTTCCGCATCATGGTGGCCCTGGGCTTTTACTTCATCGCGCTGTTCGCTCTGTCGTTCTACCTGTCGGCGCGGCAGCGGCTCGACCGCCATCGCGCCTATCTGTGGCTGGCCTTCGTTTCCCTGCCGCTGCCGTGGATCGCGGCGGAACTGGGCTGGATCGTCGCGGAGTACGGCCGTCAGCCCTGGGCCATCGAAGGCGTGCTGCCGACCTTTCTCGGCGCATCGACGACATCGGTGACCAATGTCGCGCTGTCGCTGACCGGTTTTGTCGTCTTCTACACCGTGCTGCTGGTCGTGGATGTCTTTCTGATGCAACGCATGATCCGGCGCGGACCCGAAGGCCTCGGCTACTGGCCGCCGGCGGCCGTGGCTGCGGGCGAACCCGCCCACGCTCACTGAGGGAGAACGGCCATGCTCGACTATGAAACCCTGCGCGTCATCTGGTGGCTGCTGCTGGGCGCGCTGCTGATCGGCTTCGCGGTGATGGATGGCTTCGACCTCGGTGTGGGCGCGATCTTCCGCTTCATCGGCAAGGACGACGCCGAGCGCCGCGCGCTGCTCGAAGCCATCGAGCCGGTGTGGGACGGCAACCAGGTCTGGTTCATCCTCGGCGGCGGCGCGGTGTTCGCCGCCTGGCCGCTGCTGTATGCCGCGTCCTTCTCCGGGCTCTATCTGGCGATGTTGCTGCTGCTGCTCGCGCTGATCCTGCGGCCGGTGGGTTTCATGTTCCGCAACAAGGTCGCGGATGGGCGTTGGCGCGCGGTCTGGGACTGGGCGCTGTTCGCCGGCGGCGCGCTGCCGGCGCTGCTGTTCGGTGTGGCCTTCGGCAACCTGTTCCTCGGCATCGCGTTCCACATCGACGAGGTGGCGCGGCCGGTTTACACGGGCGGCTTCTTCCAGCTGCTGCATCCGTTCGCGCTGCTGGCAGGCGTGGTCAGCCTGAGCATGATCGTGCTCCACGGCGCGGCCTACGCGGCACTGAAAGTCGAAGACCCCATGGCGGCGCGGGCGCGCAGCATCGGCCAGTTCGCCGGTCTGGTGCTGCTGCTGAGCTTCAGCGCCGCGGGCCTGTGGCTGGCCTTCGGCATGGACGGGTTGCGCATCAGCGGCGAACTCGATCCCGCCGGACCCTCGAACCCCCTGCGCAAGAGCGTGGAGCGCATCGCCGGCGGCTGGGTGGCCAACTACCAGGCGCAGCCGTGGATGTGGATCGCCCCGGTACTGGGCTATGTGGGCGCCGTTGCCGCGATGCTGGCGCTGCGCGCCAACCGCGCGGGCCTGGCATTCATCGCCGGCGCGATGGCCTGCGCCGGCGTGATCCTGACCGCGGGCTTCGGCCTGTTCCCGTTCCTGATGCCCTCGTCCACCGATCCGGCCAGCAGCCTGACGGTGTGGGATGCCTCGAGCAGCCAGCTGACGCTGTTCATCATGCTGATCGCCACGCTGGTCTTTCTGCCCCTGGTGCTGGCCTACACTGCCTGGGTGTTCCGCGTGCTGCGCGGCAAGATTTCGCTGGCGCACGTGCGCGCGCAGGAGCGGGGCACTTATTGACCCATCGACACCGGAGAAACCCGATGTGGTATTTCGCCTGGATACTGGGGCTGGGCCTGGCGCTGACTTTCGGCATCCTCAACGCGATCTGGTTCGAGATCCGCGAGCGCGAGCGGCAGCCGTTGCCGAGCGGCCCGCAGCCGTGACGCGCGCGGTCCGTGCCTGGGCGCTGGCCGCAGGCTGCGCCTTGAGCGTTCCGGCCGCCGCCGGGGAGCTGGGCGAGCTGCTGCGCGCGACGCTCGACCATCCCGCGATCGGCGCCGCCCGCCTGCGCAGCGAGGCGGCGCGCGAGAGCCTCTCCGCCGAGCGCAGCCGCTTCCTGGGCGCCGGTGCGGCCTTTGCCGACACCACGCGCTATGAAGACCAGCGCTTCTTCGGCGTGCTGTCGCCGGAGGCATTCGCCGCGCCGCCCTTCGCGCGCGACGTGACCCGCTACGGCATCGCCTACAGCGTTCCCGTGGATCTGGCGGGCGCGCTGCGCGCCTCGCGCGCGGCCGCGGCGCACGGCCTGGCCGCCGCGCAGCTCGCGGAGCGGCAGACCACGCTGCTCAAGCTCGCCGACACGGTGTCCGCCTACGTGCAGTTGCAGGCGCTGCTGCGCCAGCAGCGCGTGCTGGCCGTGCAGCGCGAGCGCGTGGCCCGGACCTTCGAGCGCGTGGCGCGGCAGGTCCAGATCGAGCAGGCCTCCACGGCGGAACTCAAGCTTGCCGAGGCGGAACTCAGCAAGCTGCGCTCGGACGAGGTGCGCCTGGCCGGCGCCATCCAGCAGACGCAGGCACAGTTGTTCGAAAGCAGCGGCCGGCACCTGCTGCCCGCCAGCCCCGACATCGGGATTCCCGACTGGGACGCCCGGCTGCCGGATTCCTTGCTGCCGGCGGCCGTCGCGGACGAACAGGCGCGCGCCGCATCCGCCCAGGCGCAGGCGCAGCGCCGCGCGCTATGGCCCGGCGTGTCTGCGGCGGCGGACTACACGCAGTTCGAGGGCGACGGTGAATCCACCGATGCCTGGAGCGTCGCGGCCAAGCTCACGCTGCCCATCGATCCGGCCGGCTGGCGACGCGCCGGCGCCGCCAGCGCGCAGGCCGAGGCCGCCGTGCAGGCCGGCCTCGATGCGCAGCGTCAGACCGAGCGCGACTGGTCGAAGCTGGCGGCGTCCTACGCCAGCGCACTGGCCGACGCCGAGGCCCTGCGCGCCGAAGTCGCGGCGCGGGAGGAAGTGGTGCGCGTGCAGGCCGAGCTGCAGCGTGTCGGCATGGCCTCACTCGAGGATTTCCTGCGGCAGCAGCGCGATCAGCTCGAGGCCGAGTCGCGCTTGGGCAGTGCCGAGGCGCAGGCCGTCATGGCCTGGACGGCGGGGCAGATCCTGGCCGGGACGAGTGCGGATCGGTTCATCGAAACGCTGGACAAGCCCACGGGCACACCCTGACTTTCAGCCGGCGGATTTTGGCGCCGGGCTTGGACACGCGGTTCATACGGACCTACAGACTGCGGATGCGCGCCTCCTGCGCGCGCAGTGCGTCCAGATCCTGACGCTGCTTCGCGGCGAGCTCGCGCGCCTGCCGCTGCACCTGCTCCGGCGCCTTGGCGAAGCTGGGGTTGTCGACGCGCGAGGTGGTCTTCGCCAGATCGCCTTCGAGCCTGGCGATCTGCTTGGCCAGGCGCGCGAGCTCCGCGTCCTTGTCGATCAGGCCGGCCATCGGCACCAGCAGCCTGAGGCTGCCGACCAGCGCCGTCGCCGACTGCGGCGCCTGCTCGGCGGTGTCCAGGAAGCGCGGTGCGTCGACTCGGGCGAGGAACTGGATGCTCGGCAGCAGGCGCGCGACGCGATCGCGGTCGTCACCGTCGGCGTTCTGCAGCAGTACCGGCAGGATCCTGCCGGGCGGGATGTCCATCTCGCCGCGGATCTGGCGGATGCCGAGGATGAAGCGCTTGAGCCAGTCGATGTCGGCCTCGGCCGCTTCGTCGATCTTTGCGGCTTCCGCCTCCGGATAGGGCTGCAGCATGATGCTCGGCCCGGCCTTGGCCGCCAGCGGCGCGACGCGCTGCCAGATCTCTTCGGTGATGAACGGCATCAGCGGGTGCAGCAGCCGCAGCGTGGCCTCGAGCACGCGCACCAGCGTGCGCCGCGTGCCGCGCTGCGCTTCGGCGCTGCCGTGCTGCAGCGCCGGCTTCGACAGCTCCAGGTACCAGTCGCAGTATTCGTTCCAGACGAACTGGTAGAGCGCCTGCGCGAGCAGGTCGAAACGGTAGCTCGCAAAATACCCGGCGACTTCGGCTTCCAGCTTCTGCAGGCGCGAGACGATCCAGCGATCGGCTTCCGACAGCTCGAAGGGCTGCGTATCGTCTTGCGCGCAGTCGCGGCCTTCGGTGTTCATCAGCACGAAGCGCGCGGCGTTCCAGATCTTGTTGCAGAAGTTGCGGTAGCCGGCGGCGCGCGACGCGTCGAAGCGGATGTCGCGGCCGGTCGACGCGAGCGCGAGGAAGGTGAAGCGCAGCGCATCGACGCCGACCGGCTCGATGCCGTTCGGGTACTGGCGGCGCGTCGCCGCCTCGATTCTGGCCGCCATCTGCGGCTGCATCAGGCCGGTGGTGCGCTTGGCCACCAGGTCCTCGAGCCCGATGCCGTCGACGAGGTCCAGCGGGTCGAGGATGTTGCCCTTGGACTTCGACATCTTGTTGCCTTCGGCGTCGCGCACCAGACCGGTGATGTACACCTCGCGGAACGGCACCTCGTTCATGAAGTGCAGCCCCATCATCGCCATGCGCGCGACCCAGAAGAAGATGATGTCGAAGCCGGTGACGAGCACGCTGGTCGGATACCAGCGGGCGAGGTCGGCGGTCTTCTCCGGCCAGCCGAGCGTCGAGAACGGCCACAGCGCCGACGAGAACCAGGTGTCGAAGGTGTCGTCGTCCTGTTTGAGTGGGGCGTGAGGGGTGAGGCCTGAGGCGTACCGCTCGCGCACCTCGGCCTCGCTGCGTCCGACGTAGACGTTGCCATGTTCGTCGTACCACGCGGGAATGCGATGGCCCCACCACAGATTGCGCGAGATGCACCAGTCCTGGATGTTGCCGAGCCACTGCTCGTAGGTGTTGACCCAGTTTTCCGGCACGAAGCGCATGCGGCCGTCGCGCACGGCTTGCAGTGCTCGCTCGGCCAGCTCTTTCATGCTGACGAACCACTGATCCGTGAGATACGGCTCGACGACGACGCCGGTGCGGTCGCCGCGTGGCACCTTGAGCCTGTGGTCCTCGATCTTCTCCACCAGGCCCAGCTTCTGCAGATCGCCGACGACGCGCGCGCGCGCCTCGAAGCGGTCGAGCCCGCGGTAGGCCGCCGGCGCGTTGTCGTTGATGTGCGCGGTCGGCGTGAACACGTTGAGAACCGGCAGCCGATGCCGCTGGCCGACCGCGTAGTCGTTGAAGTCGTGCGCCGGCGTGATCTTGACGACGCCGGTGCCGAACTCGCGGTCGACGTAGGTATCGCCGATGACCGGGATCTCACGGTCGCATAGCGGCAGTCGCACGCTCTTGCCGATCAGATGACGGTAGCGCTCGTCTTCGGGGTGCACGGCGACCGCGGTGTCGCCGAGCATCGTCTCCGGACGCGTCGTGGCGACGACGAGATGACGCGAGCCGTCGGCCAGTGCGCCGTCGACCAGCGGGTAGCGGAAATGCCACAGCTTGCCGTTCTCTTCCTGGCTCTCGACTTCCAGGTCGGAGATTGCCGTCAGCAGCACCGGATCCCAGTTGACCAGGCGCTTGCCGCGGTAGATCAGGCCCTCGTCGTAGAGGCGCACGAACTCCTCGGTGACCGCGCGCGACAGGCCCTCGTCCATCGTGAAGCGCTCGCGGGTCCAGTCGACCGAGTTGCCCATGCGGCGCATCTGGTGGGTGATGGTGCCGCCCGAGTACTCCTTCCACTCCCAGATCTTGTCGAGAAATTTCTCGCGGCCGAGATCGGTACGGCGGATGCCCTGTGCGGCGAGCTGGCGTTCGACGACCATCTGCGTCGCGATGCCGGCATGGTCGGTGCCCGGTAGCCACAGCGTGTCGAAGCCGCGCATGCGGTGGTAGCGCGTCAGCGCATCCATCACCGCGTGCTGGAACGCGTGCCCCATGTGCAGCGTGCCAGTGACGTTCGGCGGCGGGATGACGATCGAGTACGGCGGCATCGACGAGCGCTCGACGCCGCGCAGCTTCGCGACCGTCTCCGGCGTGTAGCAGCCCTGATTTTCCCAGCTGGCGCACCAGCGGGTCTCGATGCTCTTGGGGTCGAAAGTCTTGTCCATCGTTTCGTTCAGAATAGGGATCACGGGCTCACTTCACCCGCTGCGTCCAGCCGCCGCCGGCGCTCTGCTCGTAGGTGTTCAGCGCGTAGCCGCGGTCGCGGTAGAACCTGTAGTGCGCGCGTGCCGCGCTGCGCTGCGCGGTGTCGCCGGCGACGATCTCGAGCACGCGCTCGAAGCGGCTGAAGTAGTCCGGCACGTCCGCGCACAGATTGACCAGCACGTCGTGATGGCTTTCCGGCGGCTCGGCGACGCCGACCAGCACCGCGGGCAGCGGCGGGTCGAGCGCGCCGCCGGCGTAGCGCTCGTGGGCGATAAAGCTGCCCTGGCGCAGGCTCCACAGCGCGTCGTCAAGCTCCGCCGCCTGCGCCGTGTCGGCGCAGATGTAGACGCGCTTGCCCGCCGCCGTCGCCTTGTCGCAGAGCCTGCACGCCGTCGTCACCGCGTTCTCGGCGGGGCCGGCGGTATCGGGCAGGATGTAGAAATCGATGCGCGTCATCGGCCGCGCTTACTCCTCGCTCTTCTTGCCGGCGACGTTGATCAGATACTGCGTCAGCAGCGGCACTGGCCGGCCCGAGGCCTTCTTGCCGGTCCACGCCGTGCCGGCAATGTCGAGATGCGCCCACTTCATCTTGCGCGTGAAGCGGTGCAGGAAGACGCCGCCGATGATCGCGCCGGCGTCGCGCGCGTGCTTCGTCGCGATATTGGCGATGTCGGCGAACTCGCTTTTGATGTTCTCGTCGTACTCCGGCCACAGCGGCAGCTCCCAGGCCTTGTCGCCGACCTGCTCGCCGGCGGCGAGCAGCGCACGGCCCAGCGCCGGCGTGTTGGTCATCAGGCCGGTGGCGACGCCGCCGAGCGCGACGACGCAGGCGCCGGTGAGCGTCGCCATGTCGATGCACAGCTGCGGCTGGTAAGTCTGCTCGGCGTAGGTGAGCGCGTCGCAGAGAATCAGCCGGCCCTCGGCGTCGGTATTGAGCACCTCGATCGTGATGCCGGCCATGCTCGTGACGATGTCGCCGGGCTTGTTCGCCTGACCGTCCGGCAGATTCTCGCTCGCGGGTACGATGCCGACGACGTTGAGCGGAAGCTCCAGCTCGGCGATCGCGGTCAGCGTGCCGAACACCGACGCGCCGCCGCACATGTCGAACTTCATCTCGTCCATCGCCGCCGCCGGCTTGATCGAGATGCCGCCGGCATCGAAGGTCAGGCCCTTGCCGACGAGCGCGATCGGGGCTTCGTTCTTCGGGCCTTTCAGGTACTCCATGACGATCAGCTTCGGCGGCTGGCGCGAGCCTTTCGCCACCGACAGCAGCGCGCCCATGCCGAGCTTTTCCATGTCGGCCTGCTCGAGCACCTTGGTCTTGATCGGGTAGCTCGCAGCCAGCTTGCGCGCCTGCTCGGCGAGATAGCCCGGCGTGCAGATGTTGCCGGGCAGGTTGCCGAGATCCTTCGCCAGCCTCACGCCCTTGCCGATCGCGCTGGCCTCGGCCAGGCCGCGCTCGCCGGCCGGCAGGTCGGAGCGGCGCGGCACGTCGAAGGTGTAGCGCTCGAGCTTGTAGCTGGGCAGCTCGGCGCGCGCCTTCTCGCCACGGCACTCGTCGAAGCGGTAGAACGTGTCCTCGGAAGTCAGTACCGCCTGCGCGACATTCCACTGGAAGTCGCGGCCCTTGACCGGCACCTGCGTGATGTACGAGGCGGCATCGATCGCGCCGGTCGCGCGCAGCGCGCGCGACGAGGCGGCGATCGCCTTGCGGAACGCCGCCTCGTCGAAACTGCGCTCGCGGCCGAGGCCGACGAGCATCACGCGGTCGGCGAAGGTGCCCGGCACGCTATGCAGGATCAGCGTCGAGCCGAGCTTGCCGTCCATGTCGCCGCGGCGCATGACACTGGCGATCGCGCCGTCGCTGACCCTGTCGATCCTCTGCGCCGCTTCCGACGGGCTGCGCCGGTCGAAAATGCCGACAATGACGCAGGCCACCCGCTGTTTCTCCGGATTGCCGCTCTTTACAAAATATTCCATAACGCCGTCTCCTGAGCGCGCTCCCGCCGAAACGCCCGCAAACCCGCCAACAAGGCCGCCAGCCCGCCGCCCGGCGCAGCCGCCTTAACTTGACAAATGGCGCGGACGGCCGGGCGGGGGCGCACATTCTATCGGCCGCGCGTGCTGGAGCGGAAGAGCCGCGGCGAGCGCACGCGCGTTCCTGCGGCGGATGCGCACGTGCATAATTCGCGGATGCACGCGTGCCGCCCGACATGAAGCAGAGCATTCTGGATCGATATTTGCTGCGGGAGGCCGCCGCGGCCTGGCTGGCCGTCACGTTCGTGCTGCTGGCAATCATGCTTTCCACGCGGTTCGCGCGCTTCCTCGCGCAGGCGGCCGCCGGCGAGCTGCCGCGCGAGCTGCTGTTCCAGGTCGTCGCGCTGTCGAGCCTGCAGTACCTGGTGATCCTGATCCCCGTGTCGCTGATGCTCGCGATCATGCTCTCGCTCGGCCGCCTCTACCGCGACAGCGAAGTCGCGGCGATGACCGGCTGCGGTGTCGGGCTCGGTGCGCTGTATCGCCCGTTCATCGTGCTCGGGGCCGCGCTGGCGATCGTGACCGCGGCGCTGTCGTTCCAGATCGGCCCCTGGGCGGGACGCACCGCGGATTATCTGGTGAAGAACGCCGCGCGCCTGATCCAATTCAATCCGTTCGAGGAAGGTCGCTTCAAGTCGGTCATGGGCGGGCGCGCGGTGTTCTACACCGAGCGCATGAGCGCGGATGGCGGTCGCTTGTCCACGGTCGTCGCCCAGGTCGAGGAGGACAAGGGCGTCAGCTTCGTGACGGCGCGGACGGGGACACAGCGCACCGACACCGTCAGCGGTGAGCGCACGGTGAGCCTGTTCGACGGCTATCGCTACCGCGGCGAGCCCGGCGAAGCCGCATACGACGTCGTGCAGTTCGATGCGTTCACGACGCGGGTGTCGCCGCCGGAGTTCATCTATATCAGCGCCAAGCGCAAGCTGATGCCGACCGCAGAGCTGGTCGCATCCAGCGATCCGCAGGACCGCGCCGAGCTCGCGTGGCGCTTCTCGGCGCCGCTGTCGGTGCTGATCCTGACGCTGCTCGCGGTGCCGCTCGCCTATGTCGCGCCACGCAAGGGGCGTTACAGCAAGCTCGTCGTCGGCATCGCCGCCTACCTGCTGTACTCGCAGCTGCTCGGGCTGGGCCAGGCGTGGATCGCCAAGGGCAGGGTGCCGGAAACGCTCGGCCTGTGGTGGGTGCATGCGCTGATGCTGCTGTGGGCGCTGGCCCTGATTGCCCGGCGCCTCAACCTGCTGCAGCGCATGCGAGTGCCCGCATGAGCCGCATCAGCCGCTACCTGATCCGCACGGTTCTCGGCTTCACCGCGATCGCCGGCTTCGCGCTCGTGGCGGTCTACACGTTCATTGCCTTCGTCGCCGAGATCGACGAGACCGGAGAGGGCGGCTTCGGCATGCTGCAGTTGCTCTGGTACACGCTGCTGATGATGCCGTCCGGCCTGTATACGCTGATGCCGATCATTGCGCTGCTCGGCACGCTGATGGGTCTTGGTGCCCTGGCGTCGCAGAACGAGATCAACGCGATGCGCGCGTCCGGCGTGACGCTCCGCCATCTCGGCGGAGCAACGCTCGCAGCCGGTGCGCTGCTCGGTGCGCTGGCGCTGGTGCTGGGAGACTGGCTGGCGCCGGCCGGCACGATGGCGGCGCGCGCGTACAAGGCCGAGGCGCGCTATACGACGCCGGGCAGCGTCACCGCGAGGCCGATCTGGCTGCGCGACGGGCGCAACATTCTTCATGTCCGCGCGCTGCTCGCCGAGAACGAGCTCGCGAACGTCGACGTCTATACGCTGGGCCCGGAGCTTAACGTCGAGCGCGTGATGAACGTCGGCTCGGCGCGCTACCGCGGCGGGCGCTGGTACTTCAGCGGAGTGCGCATCACGCGCTTCGGCGACGCTGCCGTCGAGGCGCGCGAAGTGGCCGAAATGGAATGGGACGGCACGCTCTCGCCGGAGCTGCTGCGGCTGTTCGTGCTCGAAGCCAACAGTCTGACCGTGCCCGGCCTGCTGCGGCTGATCGGCTACATGGACGAGAACGGCCTCGACGCCCGCGACTACCGCCTGACGCTGTGGCGCAAGCTGGTCGCGCCGCTGACGGTGGCGGCGATGATGCTGTTCGCCGTGCCGTATGCACTGGGCTCGCAGCGCGGCGGCGGCACCGGGCAGCGGCTGCTGATCGGCATCCTCATCGGTCTGGGCTTCTATGTCGTCAACGAAGTCACCGCCAGTCTCGGCCAGCTCTACGCCTGGCCGCCGCCGCTCGCCGGCGGCCTGCCCACGGCGCTGCTCGTGCTGCTGGCCATCCTGCGGCTGCAGCGGGCACGTTGACGGGGATCGCGGAGCGGCGTTTGGCGTGAGTAAATTTTGCGTGCCATATAATTCGCCGGGCCGACAGTCAGGAGTACGGAAGATGCGCATTGCGGTGATTTGTAGAACGACCGTGTTGGGCCTGCTCGTCGCCGGCCTGGCGGCCTGCTACGGCCCGACGCCGTACAAGCCGCGAGAGGACGGCTACGGCTACAGCGAGCTGAAGCTGGAGGACAACCGCTATCGCGTCACCTTCGCCGGCAACAGCGCGACGTCGCGCGAAACGGTCGAGAACTACCTGCTGTACCGCGCCGCCGAGCTGACGCTCGATCGCGGTTACGACTACTTCATCATGGTCAGCCAGGATACCGCCATCGATACGCGCTACCGGCAGACGATCAGCGGCGCGTACGGCTTTGGCTACTACTACTGGTATCCATATCCCACCGTTGCCGTGTCGACGAGCGACGCGGAGACGCGCTACGAGGCGCAGGCCTACATCCTGATGCACAAGGGCCAGAAGCCGGAGGGCGCCGACAACGCCTTCGACGCGCGCCAGCTCAAGGAGAATCTGGAGCCCCTGGTGCAGCGGCCCAGCTGAACTTCAACCGTCGCGGTCGTCCGCGCGCGGCAGTTGCGTGACCTCGGTGCCGCTGAGCCAGTCCTGCGGGCCGCGGCGGCGGGGATCGAGCCGCATCGCGATGAAACCGGCCGCCACCACGATCGAGGCCAGCGCAGTGACGGTGCCGGCGCCCGGTGCGGAGGCGAACCTTGGCAGCTGCAGGAACGCCGGCGCGAGGACCACGCCCCAGACGACGAGCATCAGCGCATAGCGCAGCGCAGCGTCGAGCCAGCGCAGCGGCCGGCCGTCACCCCGGCGCAGCTGCAGGCGCCACGCGCGCATTCCCAGCGTCTGCCCGCCGTGCGTCCAGAACCAGCCGAAGAACAGCAGGCCGACGATGAACAGATAGGCGCGCAGCGCCGCCCATCCGCGCTCGAGGTCGAGCAGATCGCGCACGACCGTGTCGATGATCAGCGCCGCCATCCACAGCCCGATCAGCAGCAGGCCGTCGTAGACGGCGGCGGCGAGGCGGCGCCAGATCGGAGCGGGGGACATGAGGCTTGCGCAAGGCCGGTGGTCGTGGACGGCCGCGCAGCATAGCGGAAAGCTGTCAGCGTATTGTCATCCTGCAAGGCAACAATCCTGGGCTTCGGTGCGCCGCGGGGGCGCGCTGCTGCACAGGGAGTCAGGGATGCGATTTTCGAGCAAGCGCCTCGCCGGCGCGGCGGTCCTGCTGTTGTCGATCGGAATGGCGGGTTGTGACGGCGACGACGGTGCACCGGGCGCGAACGGGGCCAGCGGAACCGATGGCACCGACAGCCTGATCCGCCAGACCGAGCTGGCGTCCGGCAATGCGCACTGTCCCGGCGGCGGCGTGCGCGTCGACAGTGGCCCCGACAGCGACGGCGACGGCGTGCTCGACGACGGCGAAATCACCTCGACTTCGTACGTCTGCGCACAAGTGCAGGCCAGGAGCTTCCGGCGCATCGCCACGTTCCCGGTATGCCTGCAGGACGAGGCCGGCTGCAACAGCGACACCGCGACCGCGGCCGAGATCGCGGCCGCCAGCGAGGACGGGCTGACGCTGATCTACAGCGACAGCCCGGGCGAGCGCATCGGCTTTGTCGATATCACCGATCCGGAAAGCCCGCAGCCCCTGGGCACGCTGGCAATGCCCGGCGAGCCGACCTCGGTTGCAGTCAGCGGCCCGTATGCCTTGGTCGGCGTCAACACCTCTGCGGACTTCATCAACGTCTCCGGTACGCTCGTCGTCGTCGACATCGCGACCCAGAGCATCGTGCGCAGCATCGATCTCGGCGGACAGCCGGACTCGGTCGCGGTGAGTCCGGATCGCGCCTATGCCGCGGTCGTCATCGAGAACGAGCGCGACGAGGATCTCGGTGACGGTGGGCCGCCGCAGCTGCCGGCCGGCCGGCTCGTCGTCGTCACGCTGGCCGGTGCGCCGGCGGTGTGGACCACGACGCCGGTGAGCCTCACCGGCATCGCCGACCTGTACGCCGGCGATCCGGAGCCGGAGTATGTCGACATCAACGACGACAACCTCGCCGTCGTCACGCTGCAGGAGAACAACCACATCGTGCTGGTCGATCTCGCGACCGCGAGTGTCGTCGGCGACTTCAGCGGCGGCGCGGTCGATCTGAGCGGCATCGACGCCACCGAAGAGGACCCGGCGGTGATCAGCCAGACCGAGTCGCTCACCGGTCTGCTGCGCGAGCCCGACGGCGTTGCCTGGCTCGGCCGTGCGCTGTTCGCGACCGCGAACGAAGGCGACCTCGACGGCGGCAGCCGCGGCTTCTCGATCTTCAACACCGCCGGCGACGTCGTGTTCGATTCCGCCGGCTCGCTGGAGCAGCTCGCGGCGCGCTTCGGGCAGTATCCGGACGGGCGCTCCGAGAACAAGGGCGTCGAGCCGGAAAACGTCGAATACGGCGTCTATGGCAGCGACAAGTTCCTGTTCGTCAATTCCGAGCGCGCCAGCCTGATCTACGTCTATGACGTCGCCGATCCGGCGCGTCCGGTGTTCAAGCAGGTGCTGCCGGCCGCGCTGGGGCCGGAAGGCGCGCTGGCGATTCCGGCGCGCGAGCTGTTCGTCGCGTCGAGCGAAGAGGACTCGCGCGGCGACGCATACCGCTCGGCGCTCAACATCTACCGCTACGAGCCCGGCCTGCCGGCGTATCCGACGATCCAGTCGGCGACGCGGGCGGTGCCGTCCGGCCCCGGCGTCTCGGTCTACATTCCCTGGGGCGCGATGTCAGGGCTGGCCGCGGACGGGGCTGACGAAAACCGACTCTATGCGATCGAAGACAGCTTCTACGGCCGCAACCGCGTGTTCCGGCTCGATGTGGGCACGATTCCGGCCACCCTCACCGACGAATTCCGCATCGTCGACTCGAACGATGTCCTCGCCGCGTTCCCGGCGGCCGACCTCGCCGATCCGAGCGTCGCCGCGAACGATCCCACGCGCGTGTCGGTATTCGACGAGGCCGATCTCGACGCGCTGATCAACGACGACAAGACCGTGAACGTCGATCCGGAAGGCATTGCGGTCGCCAGCGACGGCGGCTTCTGGCTGGTTTCCGAAGGTGCCGGCACTCTCGGCGAGGCCAACCGGCCGATCAACAGCCTGAACTTCCTGTTCAAGCTCGGCGCGCCACAGGCGCCGGCGCCGGGACCGGGCACGGTCGCCATCGAGGACGTGATCGCACTGCCCGACGAGATCAACGCCAGGCAGTCGCGCTTCGGCTACGAAGGCGTGGCCGAGTCCGATGGCAAGGTCTACGTCGCGTTCCAGCGCGCCTGGGCCGGTGATCCAAACCCGCGCATCGGCATCTACGACATTGCCGCGGACAGCTGGTCGTTCGTGTTCTACCCGCTCGATGCGGTCGAATCGCAGAACGGCGGCTGGGTCGGCCTGTCCGACCTCACCGCGCTGGGCGGCGGGCAGTTCCTCGTCGTCGAACGCGACAACCAGGGTGGCCCGGACGCGGCGATCAAGCGCCTGTACCGCTTCGACGTCACCGGCGTTGCGGCGAACGGCGTCGTCAGCAAGACCCTCGTGCGCGACCTGATCGACGATCTGAAAGCGCCGGGGGGCCTGGTGCCGGAGAAGATCGAGGGGCTCGCCGTCAGCGCCGGCGGCCAGGTCTACATCGTCAACGACAACGACGGCATCGACGACAACAGCGGCGAGACCCAGCTGCTGCGGCTGGGCGCGATTCTGGAGTAAGGCCGAAGAGCCAGCCTGCCACGGATTTCACGGATGAACACGGATCAAGATCAATCGGTTGAAAGCGCGCCGCGCAGCAACCGGAAACATCTTGTCACTCCGTGTTCATCCGTGTTTGTCCGTGGCTGAAAGCCGTTGCTGAGTCTTTGGTTAGAACAGCGCCGCGTCCAGCGCCATCAGCGTCTGCGAGCCCGCACGCGCCTGCCGGATCAGCATCGCCGTTTCCGGCAAGAGCTTCGCGAAGTAGAAGCGCGCGGTCGCGAGCTTGGCCACGTAGAACCCGTCGTTCTGCTTGTCGAGCGCGATCTTGGCCATGCGCGCCCACAGCCACGCGTAGACCAGGTGGCCGACGACGCGCAGATAGGGCACCGCGGCGGCGCCGACTTCTTCCGGATTCTTCATCGCCTTGGCGCCGATCTCGCCAGTGAGCTTGGTCACCTTGTCGCCGAGATCCATCAGCGGCTCGACGAACTCCCTCATGTCGTCGCGCCCGGCGTTCTCGGCGATGAAGGCCTGCACCAGCTTGCCGAACTTCATCAGCTTGGCACCGCCGTCGGCGAGCACCTTGCGGCCGATCAGGTCCAGCGACTGAATCGTGTTCGTGCCCTCGTAGATCATGTTGATGCGGGCATCGCGCACGTACTGCTCCATGCCCGATTCCCTGATGTAGCCGTGGCCGCCGAACACTTGCAGACCGAGGTTGGTGGTTTCGAAGGTGTTGTCGGTGATGAACGCCTTGACGATCGGCGTCAGCAGCGCGACGAGATCGCCGCAGTCCCTGCGCAGCTTCTCGTCCGGATGCGCGTGCTCCTGGTCGATCATCAGGCCGATCCAGTAGCAGAACGCGCGCGCCGCTTCGGTGTAAGCCTTCTGTGTGAGCAGCATGCGCCGGACGTCGGGGTGCACGATGATCGGGTCGGCCGGCTTGTCCTTCGCCTTGGGGCCGGACAGCGCGCGCATCTGGTGGCGGTCCTTCGCGTAGGCGAGCGAGTTCTGGTACGCGACTTCTGCTAGACCCAGCGACTGCATGCCCACACCCAGGCGCGCGCCGTTCATCATCACGAACATGGCGTTGAGGCCCTTGTTCGGCTCGCCGACCATCCAGCCGCGCGCACCGTCGAGGTTCATCACGCAGGTGGCGTTGCCGTGGATGCCCATCTTGTGCTCGATCGAGCCGCAGGCGACGCCGTTGCGCTCGGCGAGCGCGCCGTCTTCACGCGGCAGCCACTTCGGTACGACGAACAGCGAGATGCCCTTGGTGCCCTCCGGTGCATCCGGCAGGCGGGCGAGCACCAGGTGGATGATGTTCTCGGCGAGGTCGTGCTCGCCGGAGGAGATGAAGATCTTGGTGCCGGTGATCGCGTAGCTGCCGTCGGCGAGCGGCTCGGCCTTCGTCCGCAGGATGCCCAGATCGGTGCCGCAATGCGGCTCGGTCAGGCACATCGTGCCGGTCCATTCGCCGGAGATCAGCTTCGGCAGATAGGTCGCCTTTTGCTCCGGCGTGCCGTGCGCGACCAGCGCGGCATAGGCGCCGTGGGTCAGGCCAGGGTACATCGTCCACGACTGGTTGGCGGAGTTCAGCATCTCGTACTGAACGCAGCGGACGAGTTCCGGCAGGCCCTGGCCGCCGTAGTCCGGCTCGCAGGCCAGCGCCGGCCAGCCGGCCTCGCAATACTGCCGGTAGGCTTCCTTGAAGCCCTTCGGCGCCGTCACGCTGCCGTCGGCATTGCGGGCGCAGCCCTCAGCGTCGCCGGACTGGTTCAGCGGAAACACCATTTCGGACGCGAACTTGCCGGCTTCTTCGAGAATCTGGTTGAGGGTCTCGGCGTCCAGCTCCGCGTGCCGGGGCAGCGCCTGGAGCTGCGGCACCACATCGAGCAGCTCGTGCAGCACGAACTGTATGTCGCGCAGCGGCGGCGTGTACTGAGGCATGTATGTTCTCCGTCGATCGGCAAAAGCCAGTGAAAACAAGCGCGGCACCGTCCCGGGCACCGTCAGGATCTCCCGTACTGTACCGTATGTTGCGATGCGAACATACTGCGCCGTATTGGCCGCCACGACGCGGCCGCTGTCCCGGCGGTCAGCGCGATGGGATTTCCGCTTCAGAGAGCGGCGGCGGCCGCGGCTTCGTGGGCCGCGGGGCTGCCGGCGAGCAGATCGAGCAGCTGCTCGGTGCGGATCGCGGGATAGAACAGCCAGCCCTGCGCGTAGTCGACGCCGAGGCGCTTGAGGACGGCGAGCTTGTGCGGGTCGTCGACGAATTCGGCGACGGTGCGCTTGCCGGTCGCATGCGCGACCTGCTGGATCGCGCGCACGATCTCCTGCGAGACCGGGTTCTGCACGATGTCGCGGATGAAGCGTCCGTCGATCTTGACCTCGTCCACCGGCAGCGAGTGCAGATAGCCGAAGGAGCACAGGCCGGAGCCGAAATCGTCGAGGCTGAACGAGCAGCCGATGCCGCGGAAATCCGCGATCAGCTCGGCGGCCAGCTCGAGGTGCTGGATCGCCGCCGTTTCGGTGATCTCGAAGCCGAGCTTGCCGTGCGGCAGGCGCATCGCGCGGGCGTCCTGGTAGAGGCGGCTCATGAAGCGGCCGTCGGCGATCGAGCGCGCCGAAAGGTTGAGCGTGATGCCGTCGAGGCGCTCGACCGCTTCCGGATGCTGCGCGATCCAGCCCATGACCCATTCCGCCGAGAACGCGTCGAGCTCGGTCGCCAGGCTGAAGTACTCGAGCGTTTCGATCGTGCCCGGCGGCAGCGACAGATGCGTGTCGCCGTGATCGACGCGGATCAGGAACTCGGCTTTGGCCAGGCGCGCGGGCTCGCCGCGGATGTCCATGACCGGCTGCGGATCGAGCAGCAGCCGGCCTTCCGCGCGCAGCCGGCGAAAGGCGAGCACGTTGGCGGCGTTGACGTGCGCGAGGCTGGTCGCACTGTGCTGGCGGCCGTAGGACACGATCTGGTTGAGGCCGCGCCGCTTCGCCGCGGCGCAGGCGTCGGCGGCGTTGCCGATGTGCTCCGCCCAGTGCTCCTTGTCCTGGGTGACGACGAGGCCGACCGAAACCGCGATCTGGTTCTCGCCGATGACCGAGCCGTAACGGATGTCGGCGAGCCGCTCGCGCAGCGCCGTGGCCTCGTCGATCGCGGTCTGGCCGTGATCGACGATCTTGGCGCCGATGAACTCGTTGCTCCACACCCGGCTCGCCAGCCCGTACTCGCCGGCCCACTCGTGCATCGCGCGCGCAACCTCGGCGATCACCGTGTCGCCGTCCCCGAGCCGCGCCAGCTGGTTGACGCTGCGCATATGGCGCACGTCGACGTAGACCAGCATCGCCAGCGGGTAGGGGTGCCAGCCGGCCAGCTGGTCGAGAATCCGGCGGAGATTGGAAACCGGCATCGGGGCGCCGCGGGGAAAGCACTAGACCTGTCCTCTATCGGCATCGCGGCGCCGCGGCTTGAGCCGCTCATACCCCGGAATCCAACGTTCGTCCGCCGGCCGCTCGCGGCACAGGCCTTGCTCGGCCGCCTGCATGGACGCCCTGCTTCTGAACTGCACGCTCAAGCGCTCGCCGCAGCCGTCGAATACGCAGGCGCTCGCCGCGGTCGTCGCCGGAGCGCTCGGCGACGAATTCTTCCGCGATCGCGCGGCCGATGCCGGAGTCCGATCCGGTGACGACGGCGACCTTGCCGCTAAGCTGGGGATCCATGTCGGTCTGTCGTTTGCTGGTGGCCGTCGGCGCAGCAGGCCGCATGCCCGTTGCGCGGCACGGCAAGGAGATTTTGCGATGAGCGCCTTGAGCGAAGACCAGCGACAGAGGCTTGCAGCACAGCTGCGTGATCGCGAGCGCGCGCTGTACGCCGACATCCGGCGCGAGCAGGGCAAGGACGAGGGCGACTGGGCGCGCACGGTGGGCGCGGCGCCCGATGCCGGCGAATACTCGGTGCACGACCTCGAATCGGACCTGCATCACGCGGAAATCGGCCGCGACATCGGCGAGCTGCGCGCGATCGGCGATGCGCTGCAGCGGATACGAAGCGGCGATTACGGCGTCTGCATCGACTGCGGCGGCAACATCCCGTTCGAGCGCCTGCAGGCGCAGCCGACCGCGCGGCGCTGCATCGACTGCCAGCGGCGCTACGACCAGACGCATGCCGGCGGCGAGCGCGGCCCGACCCTTTGATGCGGCAGGCGCTTTTTGCAGTGCGGCCGAAGACCGGCAGTGCAAGTCGCACCCGAAGCCGGTGATGGCGCGCAAGCGGATCGCGGCCGCCGATCTGGGCATCGACATCGAGTCGGGGAGCGAGCGCGAAGTGTTCAAGTGGTTCCTCGCCAGCTTCCTGTTCGGCAAGCGCATCTCGCAGAGTGTCGCGGCGCGCGCCTACGACGTCATCGTCAACCAGCACGGCCGCGACACGCCCGGAAAGATCCGCCGCTGCTCCTGGCAGCAGCTCGTCGACATGCTCGGTGAGGGACACTACCGCCGCTACGACGAATCTACCGCCGAGCGGCTGCTGCTGATGGCGGACAAGCTGGAGAAGGACTACGGCGGCAGACTCGAACGCCTGCGCGACGCGAGCCGCAATCGCTCGGAGCTGAAGCAGCGCCTGCTGGAGTTCAAGGGCGTCGGCCCGAAGACCGTCGAGATCTTCTTGCGCGAAGCGGCCAAGGCCGGCTACTGAGCCGGCGAGCGCCGGAACGTGGCTTGCTGCGCAAGCCGGCAGGTTTGCCCAGCCGGAGTATTTCCATGCCGAATCGGCAAGGCATCGACATTCCACACACGGTACTGCGCTCGCCGCCGAAAGCGCAGCGCACCTACGCCAAGGCGAAGAAGAGCGCGGAGAGGACCTACGGCAGCGGCGAGCGCGCCGGGCGCACCGCGATCTCGGCGCTCAAGCACAAGTTCGAGAAAGTCGGCGACCGCTGGGAGCCGAAGAACGGCAAGGGTCCGTCGGATCCGCAGGCCAAGCGGTCGGTCGCCGGCAAATCCGACGGCGCGCGCAACCGCCGCGGCAAGACCTACGGCGGCATCGACGTCGAAGGCAGCACGCGCGACGAGCTCTACGCCCGTGCCCGCAGACTCGGCGTCTCCGGCGCATCGCGGATGAAGAAAGCGGAGCTGGCGCAGGCGATCGCGAGGAAGCAGTGACGCGCTTGTGCGCAGCCGCCGCCGGCACGAGGCGGGCCGCATGGCGCGCTCCGGCCTGACCCGGCGCGAAGCGCCGGACCTTGCAGCGCGCGGCCGCGACGACCGCGCGATGGCGCGTCTGCGCGCGCACGCCGAGCCGCTGCCGGAGATCGACAGCGCGGCCTTCGGCGCGCTGTTCGATCGCTACGGCGACGCGCGCGTCGTGCTGATCGGCGAGGCCACGCACGGCACCTCCGACTTCTACCGCGCGCGCGCAGAGATCACGCGGCGGCTGATCGAGCGCCACGGCTTTTCCATCGTCGCGATCGAGGCCGACTGGCCCGACGCCGCGGCGATCGACCGTTACGTGCGTCAGCGCCCGGCGCCGCTGCCGCTGGAAGCGGCGTTCACGCGCTTCCCGATGTGGATGTGGCGCAACGAGGAAGTCGCCGAATTCGTCGCCTGGCTGCAGTCGTGGAACGCCGCGCGGGCATCGGAGCTGCGCGTCGAGCTGCGCGGCCTCGACGTCTACAGTCTGCGCACGTCGGTCGATGCGGTGCTGCGCTATCTGGACAGCGTCGATACGGAGGCGGCGAAGGCGGCGCGCGAGCGCTACGGCTGCCTGACGCCGTGGCAGGCGGATCCGGCGCTTTACGGGCGCGCGGTCCTGCTCGGCGAGGATCCCTGCGAGGACGAAGTCGTCGGTCAGCTCAAGGCGCTGCTGCAGCGGCGCCTCGAAGCCGCCGCCGGCGACGGCGAGGCGCTGTTCGACGCCGAGCGCAACGCGCGCGTCGTGCGCGCCGCCGAGCAGTACTACCGGCTGATGTACCGCAGCTCGGCGGAGTCGTGGAACCTGCGCGACCGGCACATGTTCGAGACGCTGCAGGCGCTGCTGGCGCGCCGCGGACCGGGCGCGAAGGCGGTCGTCTGGGCACACAACTCGCATGTCGGCAATGCCGACGCGACCGCACCCGGCTGGAGCGGCGAGACCAACATCGGCGCCTTGAGCCGCCGGGCCTGGGGCCGCGACGCGGTGCTGATCGGGCAGGGCACGGATCGCGGCACGGTGGCCGCCGCGCACGACTGGGACGGTCCCGTGGAGATCATGACGGTGCTGCCGTCGCGCCCGGACAGCTGGGAGCAGGCGTTCCTGCGCGCCGGTGTCGAGGCATCGCTGACCGACTGGCGCGATCCCGCGCGCACGGCGCTGCGCCTGGCGCTGTCCGAGCCGCGGCTGGAGCGCGCGATCGGTGTCGTCTACCGGCCGCAGAGCGAGCGCATGAGCCACTACTTCGAGGCGGTGCTCGCCGAGCAGTTCGACGCCTGGCTGTGGTTCGCCGAGACACGCGCGGTGCAGCCGCTCGGCGAAGAGCCCGGCGCGGGCATACCGGAAACCTATCCGTTCGGCCTGTGAGCCTGGCCGCACGCGCCGCCGATCCCACCGTCGCCATCCGGCGGATCGCCGTGTTCCGTGCGCTGCAGCTCGGCGATCTGCTGTGCGCGGTGCCGGCGCTGCGCGCACTGCGTGCTCGCTATCCGCAGGCGCAGATCACGCTCGTCGGACTGCCGTGGGCGGCGCAGCTGCCGGCGCGGTTCGCGCGCTATCTGGACGCCTTCGTCGAGTTTCCCGGTCATCCCGGGCTGCCGGAGCGCAGTCCTGCGCCGGGCGCCTATGGCGCGTTCCTGCAGCAGATGCAGGCCATGCGCTTCGATCTGGCGCTGCAGATGCACGGCAGTGGGCGCATCAGCGGCGCGATCGTGCGCGGCTTCGGTGCTGCGCGCTGTGCCGGATTCAGTGACGGCATCTGTAGCGACGGCTGGTGGCCGTACCCGCATGCGCTGCACGAAATCCGCCGCAATCTGCAGCTCGTGCGCCACCTCGGCGCACGCGCCGACGACGAGCGGCTGGAATTTCCGCTGACGCCGGCAGACGAGCTGGAGCTGCAGCGCCATTCCGGGCTTGCGGCGTTGCCTGCACGCGGGTACGTCTGCCTGCATCCCGGCGCACGCGATCCGCGCAAGCGCTGGCCGCTGCAAAACTTTGCCGCGGTCGGCGATGCGCTGGCAGCGCACGGCTGGCGGATCGTGATCACCGGCTCTGCCGCCGAGCGCGGGCTGGCCATGGAACTGGCCGCGGCGATGCGCGCGCCGGCCTGCGTTGCCGCCTGCGACGTCGGGCTCGGCGGACTCGCCGTCGTGCTCGCGCGCGCCCGGCTGCTGGTGTCGAACGACACCGGCGTCGCCCATCTGGCCGCGGCGCTGCGCGTGCCCAGCGTCGTCGTATTCTTCGCGACCGATCCGCGCCGCTGGGCGCCGCTCGACCGGCGGCTCCATCGCAGTGTCTGCGATCCGCGCGGCGTCGATCCGGCGCGCGTGCTCGCACACGCCGAAGCGCTGCTTGCCTGATTGCGCGCGGCTCGCTACCTCGCGCCGACCGCCGCCCGCTCGCGCTCGTCGTATAACGCCTCGGCGAGCGCGATCACCGTCTCCGCCGCGATGTCGTCGACGAAGGACGCCGGGTGCGTGCAGCCGGCGTCGATGCAGCGCTGCCCGCAGACCGGGCAGTCGAGCCGCCACGACAGCGCAGCGCGGTGGCCGGCCGCGCTGAGCGGTCCGTAGGTCAGGAAGTTGCCGATCCAGTACACGGTCACCGTCGGCACCTCGAGCGCGCGCGCGAGATGCGCCGGGCCGGTGTCGTTGGAGATGACGAGGCGCGCGCCGGCGATCAGCGCCGCCAGGCCGCCGGCACTGAGGTGGCCGTCGACGACGTGCGCGGGTCCGCGCATCGCCGCGGCGACGGCGGCGGCGCAGTCGGCATCCTCGCCGCTGCCATTGATCAGCACCTCGGCGCCGCGCGCGGCGAAGTGCTCGCCGACACGCGCGAAGTGCGCCGCGGACCAGCGCCGCCGCGGATCGCGTGCCCCCGGATGCAGCAGCACCAGCGGGCGCCCGCCGCCGGTATGGACGCGCCGCGCTTCGGCACGGTCGCGCGGTCGCAGGCGCAGCCGCGGGCTCAGCGTGCGCGGCGCGCCGCCGACGAGCGCAACCGCCTCCAGCTGCTGCGCGATCTGCGGCTGCAGCGGCTGGTAGGGCAGCGTGCGGTCCAGCGCAACGCTGTCCTTGGTCGCGAAGCCGGCGCTGACGCGCGCACCGAGCGCGCGCACGAACGGATTGCTGTAGCGGCCGCCGCCGTGCAGCTGCAAGGCGATGTCGAAGCGGCGCGCGCGCAGCCGCTCGATGCAGCGGCGCACAGCCTCATCGGACCCCGTGGCACCGGCCGGCGCAGTGAGGCCGGCGATCGGCGGCAGCGCCACGACCTCGTCGATCGGGCCGGGCCGGCCGTCGAGAAAATCGGCGTGCCATGCGTTGCCGAGCAGCGTGATGCGCGCGTGCGGATAGGTCGCACGCAGCGCCTCCAGCGCCGGCAGGCTGACGATCAGATCGCCGAGCGCATTGGCGCGCAGCACGGCAATGCCGCCGACGTCGGGGACGCGCGCGGCCTTCACGCGTGCTCGAGCGATCCTGCCAGCACGCGCGGCGCATCGACGTCGCGGTGCGGCACGGTCGTCGGCAGCTCCTGATGGTAGGCGCCCGACGGCATCAGCCCGCAGCCGCCGAAGCGCGCCATCACGCGCAGCTGCGCGAGCACGTCCTCGCCGCAGTGTTGCTCGGGAAGCTCGCGCCAGAACGAGAAGCCGCCTGCGGCGCGCAGCTTGGCGCTGTCGTAGAGCACGCAGCCGCCGACCCAGGCGAGCTTGTACAGCCGCGGCCGCCCGGCGTCGACGCCCAGCGCGCGCTGCACATGCCAGAGGTTGGCGGCGTTGTGCAGCAGATGGCGGCGCCACTGCTCGCTGCCGGGCAGGATGCGTTCCGGCTCGACCTTGCCGTCCCATAGCTCCACGGCCTGCTCGTGCGGCCGCAGATCGTCGCGGTACGACAGCCCGATCACGGCGCTGCCGACGAAGCCGCAGCCGGCGCCGTCGAGCGCGTCGACCAGACGCCGCAGCAGCCCCGGCTCGAGGATGACGTCGTCGTCGAGGAACAGCACGCGCGGCGCGCGCGCATGGTCGAGCAGGAACTGGCGCTGCTGCGCAAGGCCGCGCCGCGGCAGATTGCGCAGCAGCGTGACGCGGTGGCCGCGTGCGCCGAGCACGTGGATCGCGGCGCGCGCCTCCGCACCCTCGTAGCCGGGCGCACCGTCCGACTGGTCGCAGACGATGACGTCGAACGCGCAATGCTCCTGACAGGCGAGCGCGGTGAGCGTGACGGCGAGCGCGCAGGCGCGATCGCGCGTCGGTACCAGCACGTCCACGGCGGCCTCAGCCATGCTGTGCTCGGTCTGCGCAGGCGGCGCGCCGCAGGTACGGATTGAGCGCGGGATCGTTGTACATCTTGAATTGCCGGTAGATGCGATAGGTGCAGCGGCCGTCGTGCATGCCGCGCAGCAGCGCGTCGAGGCAGCCGAGCAGATCGCGCCGTTGCTGCGCGAGGCGCTGCAGGCGGCTGCGGCAGCGCGCGCGATGCGCGTCGCCGGCGTCGTCACGCTGCGCCTCCAGACCCATGTGGTGCAGCTTGAGGCTGTTGATCGACAGGCGGTCGATGATCGAGCCGGCGGTCTCGCTGTTGATCCATGCGTCCGGTCGCGGCGCCACGGCGATGGCGGCCAGCAAGGCCTCGTCGATGGCCTCGACCGCATCGTTGCGGGCCTGGTTGTAGCGGTCGATCGCGCGCTTGTTGCCGACGATCTCGGCGTCGGGCGCGTCGTGTCGCCGCGCCAGATCCTCCTGCTCCCACAGCAGCATGTTGCAGCGGTGGTTGTCGGCGACGTGGCGCATCAGCCCGGCGCCGCCCTCGGGGACGCTGCCGCGCAGCAGCGCGGCGCGCTGTGCGCGGTCGATCGTTGCGCAGGAGGGAATCGCGGTCGGCCGGTACCGCGCCGCCGGCCGCCGGCGCGCCTGTGGAGCACTGCTGTTCATGATCTGGTTGCTGAAAGACGGAAGCGCAGCGCACAGCAGCAGGGGCTGTGCCCGCGACCGCGGGCCGCCTGGACGACCGCGGACGCGGCTGCAGTTTGCAGGTGCGCGAAAGCGCGCGCGGTGGTTTCTGCAACGGGTTTGCGGCGCGCGCGTAGCGGCGCACAATGGCGCGCCGGACCCAGGGCGAGGAGCAGCCGATGATCGTCGGGGCGATGCATGCGGAGCAGGAGGTCGCCGCGTACCGCGGTTGGGAGTTCCTGCGCGGTGGTGGCGAGATGGGGCGGCGGATTCGCGCAACCGACTGGTCGAGCACACCGCTGGGGGACCCCGCGCAGTGGCCGCGTGGCCTGAAGACGGCCGTGCGCATCATGCTGACCTCGCGCCAGCAGAAGTTCGTCTGGTGGGGGCCGGAGTTGATCAACCTCTACAACGACCACTACGCGCCGGCGCTCGGCGCGCGCCATCCGCAGGCGCTCGGGCGCCCGGCCGCCGAAGTGTGGACCGAGATCTGGGACCAGATCGGTCCGCGAGCCCGCCGCGTGCTGAGCACGGACGAGGGTACGTTCGACGAGTCGCTGCCGCTCGTCGTCGAGCGCAACGGCTATCCGGAGGAGGCGTTTTTCACGTTTTCGTACAGCCCGATCCCGGGCGACGACGGCAGGCCCGGCGGCATCATCTGCGCCTGCATCGAAGAGACACGGCGCATCGTCGGCGAGCGTCAGCTGGCGCTGCTGCACGCGCTGGCGAACCGCATGTCCAGCGCGCGCAATGCCGCCGAGGCGTGCACGCCGGCGGCGCAGTGCCTGGACGCGCACCGGCCGCTGGTCTCGTTTGCGCTGCTCTACCTCTGGCACGGGTCGGCAAGCGCCGCCACGCTGGCCGGTTGCGCGGGTCTGCCTGCCGGCTCCGCCGCGGCGCCGCATGCGCTGCCACCGGACGGGGCGCCCTGGCGGCTCGCCCGCAGCCTGCGCGGGCGCTGGCAGATCGTCGACCTTGCGCGCCGCGGCATCGCTGCCGGCACCGATGCGCGGCGTGCGCGATACGCGCTGCAGGTGCCGATCATTCCGCCCGGGCAGTCCGAGCCGGCGGCCGTGCTGGTCGTCGGGCTCGATCCGTACCGGCCATTCGACGAGCAGTACCGCGCCTTCATCGAGCTGATCGCCGGCCAGATCGGTGCAGGACTGGCCAACGCGCAGGCTTATGACGCGCAGCTGGCGACGGCACAGCAGCGCGAGCTGGGCATGCGCCACGAGCACGAACTGCGTACCGATGCCGAGGTCTTGCTCGATCTGGTGCAGGAGCTCGGCGGCGAGCTCGACCTCGAACGGCTGGTGCAGAAAATCACCGAGGTCGGCGTGCGCCTCACCGGGGCCACCTGCGGCACGTTCTTCTACACGACGGTGGACGCGGACGGGGCAAGCCGCGTGCTGCACGCGCTCTGCGGCGCCGCCGCCGCCGCGCTCGCCGGTCTCGGCACGCCGCGCACGACGGCGCCGTCCGGCGCGGCGGCTTCCGCTGCCAGCGCTTTTCGCTGCGCCGACGTTTCTCAGCGTCCGGAGTACGCCCGCGGCGGACCGCGCAACGGGATGACGGACGACCAGCCGCCGGTGCGCAGCTACCTCGCCGTGCCGGTGATGGGGCGCAACGGCAAGGTGCTGGGCGGTCTGTCCTTCGGCCATCCGCAAGCCGATGTGTTCGGCGAGCGCGCCGAGCGCCTGGCGCTCGGTATCGCGGCACAGGCGGCGGTCGTGATCGACAACGCACACGCCTACCAGGACGCGCAGCGCGCGATCGAGCGCAGCATCCGCTCGGAACGCGCCTACCGCAACAGCGACCGGCGCAACCGCCAGCTGATCAACGCGATGCCGGTCGCCGTGTATTGCTGCGACGTCGACGGCGCGCTGACGCAGTACAACCGCGCGGCCGCGGCGCTGTGGGGGCGCGAGCCCGAGATCGGCCGCGATCGCTGGTGCGGCGCGCACGAGATCTTCTCGCCCGAAACCGGCGCGCCGATCGCGTTGCAGGACTGCCCGATGGCGATCGCGCTGCGCGAGCGGCGCGCCATCTACGGCGCCGAGGTCGTCGTCGGCCGCAGCGACGGCACCCGCCGGCACGTGCTCGTCTACCCGCGGCCGCTCTACGGGGAGGACGGCGCGGTGAGCGGCGCGATCAACATCCTCGTCGACATCACCGAGCAGAAGCAGAAGGAAGCGGCGCTGCGGCGCAGCGAGCAGCTATACCGCGCGATCGGCGAATCGATCGACTACGGCGTGTGGCTCTGCGACGCGCAGGGCCGCTGCACCTATGCCAGCGACTCCTTCCTGCAGCTGGTCGGCATGACCCGGGCGCAGTGCAATGAACTCGGCTGGACCGACGCGCTGCACCCGGACGACCGCGAGGCGACGATCGCGGCCTGGCAGGCCTGCGTCGCCGCCGGCGCGAACTGGGACTGCGAGCACCGCGTGCGCGGGCGCGACGGCGGCTGGCATCCGGTGCTGGCGCGGGGCGTCGCGCTGCGCGACGAGCGCGGCGAAGTCAGCGGGTGGGCCGGCATCAATCTCGACATCGAGCGGCTCAAGCGCGTGGAGCACGAGCTGCGCGAGAGCGACCGGCGCAAGAACGAGCTCCTCGCGATCCTCGCGCACGAGCTGCGCAATCCACTCGCGCCGATCCGCAGCGGGCTCGAAGTGCTCCAGCGCGCGGAGCCGGGTGGAGCGACCGCGGCTCAGGCGCTGCGGATGATGGAGCGCCAGGTCGCGAACATGGTGCGTCTGGTCGACGATCTGCTCGACCTGAGTCGCATCACGCGCGGGCTCGTCGAGCTGCGCCGTGCGCCGCTGGACGTGCGCGAGCCGCTGCGCAACGCCGTGGAAGCCTGTCGCGCGCTCATCGAAGCGGCCGGCCACCAGCTGCGCGTGGAGATCCGCGGCCGCCCGGCGCGCGTCAACGCCGATTCCACACGGCTCGAGCAGGTGTTCGTGAACCTGCTCAACAACGCCGTGCGCTACACGCCGCCGCGCGGACTGATCCGTGTCAGTGCCGCCAGCGAAGGCGAGCATGTCGCGATACGCGTCGCCGACAACGGCATCGGCATTTCCGCCGACATGCGCGAGCGCATCTTCGAGATGTTCGCGCGCGCCGACCGCGCGCTCGAGCACGGCAGCCGCGGTCTGGGGATCGGCCTGACGCTGGTGCAGCGGCTCGTCGCGATGCACGGCGGAACCGTGGAGGTGCGCAGTGAGGGCAGCGGCCGGGGGGCGGAGTTCGTCGTCCGCCTGCCGCGGCTCGAGGCAGCGCGCGCCTGGGCGCCGCGAGCGGCGGAGGCGAGCGCGCAGGCTCAGCCGCGAGCGGCGGGCGAGGGACCGCCGCGACGGGTGCTGATCGTCGATGACCACGTCGACGCCGCCGACAGCATGGCGCTGCTGCTCTCGATGCGCGGCGACGAGGTGCGCGTCGTGCACAACGGCGTCGAAGCGATCGCCGAGACGCAGCACTTCCGTCCGCACGCGATTCTGATGGACATCGGCATGCCGCAGCTCAACGGCTACGAAGCGTGCCGCCGCATCCGCGAGACCGACGCCGGCCGCGACATCGTCATCGTAGCGATCACCGGCTGGGGGCAGGCCGAGGACAAGCGGCGCTCCAGCGATGCCGGCTTCGATCTGCACTGGGTGAAGCCGGTGGGCGCGCAGCAGCTGGACGGCCTGCTGCAACAGCTGCGCACCGGCGTCGCGACCGGACCCTGACGCCTAGTCGTCTTCGCGCAGCAGCGGGTCCAGCTCGCGCAGCGGCCGCGGCCGCCGCCGCACGCTGCGATCGAAAGTGGGCGGGTGTGCGGCGAGGTAGCGTACCCAGACGATCAGCAGACAGATCAGAACCAGGCCGATCGCCAGATCGGCCCACAGTGCCGGGTCGCCATCCCTGGCGCGCACGGCCTCCTGCCCTTGCAATGTGGGAACGCTGACCCAGGTGGAGGGAGCGGTGGAGTCGGGGACTGCGTCGGCCATGTCTGTGCACTCCCCTTCAATGCGGCCGGGCGGAATGTCCGCCGATGACGGCGCGTACGCCGGCGGTGCTGCGCGCAAGATTTTCGGCTGCGCTCTGCGCGGCGGGGCTGCCCGCCGATCCGGTGAGGACGACGACGCCGTTGCGCGTGGCGACGTTGAGCTGCGATCCGCGGAAGCGCGCGTCGCGCGCCAGCGACTCCTTGATCTGCGACGTGATCGCGGCATCGCTATGCCGCCCCTCGCCGCGACTCTGCGCGTCCGCCGGATCCACCATCACCAGCAGTGCCCCGAACGCGAACATCCAGATGAAGCGTCGTCGCGTCCTGCGGTGCACGCGCTGCGTTCCATGCAATGCGTTCACGGTTCCAACCTCTCTTTGGATCGATTCGCTGTCGACCTGTCTTGCGAAGCCCTGACTCAGGCTTCGGCGCCGCCGCCCTGTCCGGGGTGGCAGCGGTCCCGTCGTTGAGGGAAGCAGCCGCCGTGCCAATCGCGGATGCAGCCGGCGGATCATGAAAACCGTCGCTTAAACAATCAGATACGCGCAAAGCCCGAGGTTTCTTTGCCGTTGGGGTGGCGGCGCGGAGCTCCGACTGTGTAAGAATTGCCGGCAAGCCTGCCGATCTTGCCGGAGCTCAGGAAACGGAGTTCATGAGCCACACGGATTCTTTCGGCCTCGCCACCGCTGCCGAGGCCAGCGGGCGCAGCCTGCTCAGCGTGCTCTGGGTCGACGACGACGCCGATCTCACGGCCGATCTCGCCGACCTGCTGCGCGGCGAGCAGTACGAAGTCGAGTGTGTGCCGACGCTCGCCGAAGCACGCGCCGCACTTGCACGCAGCGCCTTCGATCTGGTGATCGTCGATCTCGTGCTCCCCGACGGCAGCGGCTTTGCGCTGATCCGCGATGCGGCGCCGCACACCGGCGAGTTCGTGATCCTGACCGCGCACTGCGACGTCGACAGCGCCGTCGAGGCGATGCGCCACCGCGTGTTCGACTACCTCACCAAGCCGGTGGCGCTGAGCGGACTGCGCACGATTCTCGAACGGGTGCGAGCCTCACGGCGCCCGCGCGCCGCGGCCGCGCGCGCGGTGTCCGCGGGCGGCACGCCGCACGAGGATGCGGAGCGGCGTCTCGCGCAGCGGATGATCGGCTCTTCTGGCTGTATGCGCGCGGTGCGCCGCCTGCTGCTGCGTGCGGCCTCGAGCGAGATCACGGTGTTTCTCACCGGCGAGAGCGGCAGCGGCAAGGAGGTCGCGGCACGCTGCCTCCACGAGCTGTCGGCGCGCGCGGCCGGTCCCTTCGTCGCAGTGAACTGCGGTGCGCTGGCGCCGGCACTGGTGGCCAGCGAGCTGTTCGGGCACGAGCGCGGCAGCTTCACCGGCGCGCATCGCGCGCATGCGGGCGTCTTCGAGCGCGCGCGTGGTGGCACGCTGTTTCTCGACGAAGTCACCGAAATGCCCGTGGAGCTGCAGGCGCACCTGCTGCGCGTGATCGAGACGGGGCGCGTGATCAAGGTCGGCGGCACGCGCGAAGTACCGGTCGACACGCGGCTGATCGCGGCCACCAATCGCGATCCGCTGGAGTGCGTCGAGCGCGGTGAGCTGCGGCGCGACCTGTACTACCGGCTGCAGGTGTTTCCGGTCGAGATGCCGCCGCTGCGCGAGCGCATTGCCGACCTGCCGGAGCTGGTTGCGCATCTGCTCGCGCGCGCCGGACGCAATCCGAAGGACGGCGGACTCTCCGACGAGGCGCTGTCGGTGCTGTGCCAGCACCGCTGGCCCGGCAATGTGCGCGAGCTCGCCAACGTCATCGAGCGCGCCTGCCTGCTCAGTGAAGGCGAGATCCTGCCCGAGCATCTGCTGATCCCCTTGCCGCGCGGCGTATCCAGGGCCGCGGTGGCGGAACTCGAAGGGCTGACGCTGCGCCAGGCCGAGGACGTGCTGATCCGTAACGCGCTGGCGCGCTGCGGCAACAACAAGACGCGCGCCGCCGCGATGCTGGGGATCAGCGTGAAGACGCTGTACAACAAGCTCAACCGCACGGAGCCGACCGATGCGCGCGGATGACCTGCTGCAGCCGTGGCCGTTTCCGGCGGAGCTCGCCGAAGTGTTCCGCACCGCTCCGATGCCGGCGGCCGAGCTCGCCATCGTTGCCGCCGGGCGGCTGCGTGCCCTCGGCAGCGCCGCTCTGCCGCAACCGGCGCCGGCCCTGCTCGAGGTTATGGCCGCGGCTTCTTCAGGTGCGACGCTCGGCGCCGTCGACGCGCGCGGATGCGTCATGCGCCTGCGCTGCCGCGAAAGCGCTGTCGGCCTCTGGCAGCTGGAGCCGGTGAGCCGCGGCCAGTGGCGTACGCTGGAGCTGCTGCGCGCCGCGGTCACCGCCGCGCTCGGCGGTGCGATCGTTCATGAGCTGCAAGGCTCGTTGAGCGCGGCCTGTCTGCGCATGGAGCTGATGGAGCATCTGCTGCAGCAGGAGCGGGCCTCCGCGCAGCTGCGCGCGGGCCTGCTCCGCCAGATCGAGGGTCTGCGCGAGCGGCTCAACCACCTGGCGGCGGTCCAGGCGACGCTTGCGCACCGATGGCTTGCGCTGCCGGTGGACGCTGCTGCCGGCACCGAGGCGCTGCCGCTGGTGCTTGCCGAAGTGACCGCGCCGATCCGCTCGCACTTCGCACGGCGCGGCTCGAGCCTGTGGCTCGACGACGCGCCCCTGCGGCAAGGCTGCGTGGCGACTGCGGCGGTTCCTGCACTGCGCACCGGGCTGTGCGCCGCGCTGCTGACGCTGCTGCCAGACTCGGAAGTCGCGATCACGGTCACGATTCAGGGTGGCGTCGACGCCGCGCGCCGCTGCGCCTGGCTGACGATGCCGCGCCCGGACCCCGGCGGCGCGGCTGCCTTTGCCGCGGCCACGGGATGGGGTGGCGGCGAGCTGCTCGCCGCGGTCGCCTTCATGCTGCACGGCTACGGCCTGCGGCTCGTGCTCGGGGACGTGCTGCGCGTCGAGGTGCCGCTGCTACACGGTGCCCGCGAGTGACGGGCATGGCGGTTGCTGCCCGAGTGCCGCCACCCCCACCACAGGAGAACCGATGAACACGCGACCCGTTATGGCGCTGGCCGCTATGCTCGTGCTGCCGCTGGCCGCTGCCGCGGCCGAACCGATGAAACCCTCGACCGCAGGCAAGCTGCTGATCGACGACGATCAGAAGGAGTTTTTTGCTGCAGCCGCCTCGTCGGGCATGTTCGAGGTCAAGGCCGCCGAGCTCGCGCTCAAGCGTGCCGAAGACCCGGAGGTCAAGTCGTTCGCGCAGCGGATGCTCGAAGACCATCGCAAGGCCAACGAAGAACTGAAGGCACTCGCGCAGCAGAAAGGCGTGACGCTGTCCACGCAGCTGATGGGCCGTCACCAGACGATGTACGACGAGCTCAAGGACGAACAGAGCGCGGCCGCTTTCGAAGACGCTTACAAGAACGCCATGCTGGCGAGTCACAAGGAAGCGGTCACGCTGTTCGACGAAATGGCCGACGACGCCGAGGATGCCGACGTCCGCCAATTCGCCGCGAAGACGCTGGCCAAGCTGCAGCAGCACGGCGGGATGGCCAAAGGGCTGCCGGACGAGGAGAACCGGGACACGTCCGGATAGGATTGCGGTCGGGCCGCGGCATGGCGCGCTGCGCGCCATGCCGCGGTGCTGCGTGCGTTACGCAGTGTCCGCGTCGAAGAAGATGACGTTGCGCATTTCCTCGTCGAGCTGGCGCGCCGCGCAGGAAATTTCGACCTCGAAGCCCTCGGCCTCGTAGCAGATCACCGGCATGTCGTCGTGAACGTAGGCCACCGCGGCGGCCTGCACTTCGCCCGCTTCGGCCATGGCCAGGACCTGGCGCAGCATGGCGATGAGATCCTGATTGATTTCCGGCTGTTTCGGTCGGCTTCGGATGAGTTCGATCGCCATATTGGTACCCGAGGTCGATGGAACGAAGTGTGTCGGCAAAAAGCTGGCCCGTCATGCGGCGGGCGGCGCCGGAGATCCGGCCGCCGTCCACGCGATGCAGGCTTTCCGCCCGCCGCGGCCCAGGGAGCGCCCGGCGCCGGCGACAGACTTTCGCAACATTTTGACGGTAGTTTCGTGAAGGCGTTCTGGCGTTGAGCGGCAAAAGCACCCCGTAATCGCGCCGCGCCGCGGAAGTGCCTGAGCCAGGTGGTTTTTTATCACGGGAATCGATTGCGACTCAGACCGGAACGTGCGCACGGGTGGGGCGATCCCTGCGATTGCGGCATATCCGGGCGCGCATCCGGACGACAGGCGGCGGCGAGGAGAAACGGTTGCATCGGGTTGGAACAGTGACTGTGGTAAAAGTAAATGGCCGAGGCGACAGCCATGGTTGGCGTTACGGCTAATTGCAGTGTACTCTACGCTCGCTTCGGCCGATCGCCGAGAGTGGTCCGACGCTTGGTCGGGCCCCGCACAACGAGGGGAAATTCCGGTTATGGATCATTCTGCTTCCGGCAGAAGGCGGGTGGCGCCCGTCTGCAAGGCGCCCGCCAGCCGGCCGCTGCTAGGCGGTCTTTCTGGGTTGTTGATCGGTGCCTGGGCGGCTGCGACGTCAGCGCAGACCCTCGACCAGGTGATTGAGACGGGCAAGGCGAAGGTGGCGGAGGGTCAGGCCTCGCAGCAGCGCATCGACAAGATCGTCGACGCGCAGCAGGCGAAGCTGATCCAGTACCGCGCGCTGCTCAAGCAGATCGAAGGCCTCGAGCAGTACAACGAGCAGCTGTCGACGCAGGTGCAGGGCCAGCTCGCGCTGATCGAGCAGTTCGACAGCTCCGTCGAGCAGGTCGCACAGATCGAGCGGCAGATGCTGCCGCTGATCACGCGCATGGCCGACGCGCTGGGTGACTACGTCGCTATCGATCTGCCGTTTCACGAGACCGAGCGCGCGGAGCGCCTGGCGTTCGTGCGCAACACCATCGGCAAGGCGGACGTGAGCGTGGCGGAGAAGTTCCGGCAGGTGCTCGAGGCCTACCAGATCGAAGCCGACTATGGCCGCAAGATCGACAGCTACCAGGACATCATCGAGCTCGACGGCGAGCCGGTGGAAGTCGACGTGCTGCGCTTCGGGCGTATTGCGCTGGCCGCGCAGACCAAGGACGCCGCCACCACTGCGGTGTGGAATCGCGACACCAAGGCCTGGGAAGTGGTCGACGCCGGCGATTATCGCAACAGCGTGCGCCACGCCATCCGCATGGCCAAGAAGCAGGCCTCCATCGAGCTGATCACGCTGCCGATTCCGGCGCCGGAGGCGGTGCAATGAAGACCGGAATCGGGAATCGGGGGGCGGGAATCGGCAACGGCGTGCGCCTGGCCCTTGCCGCCGTCGCGCTGCTCGCTGGTCTGTCGCCGGCCGTCGCCCAGGACGAGGACAGGCTGTCGATGCAGAAGCTCCTGGAAGAAGTGCGCCAGGGCCGCATGCGCGATGCGCAGGAGAACGAGCGACGCGAAGCCGAGTTCAAGGCCAACGCCGCGCGCCAGGACGAGATGATCCGCGAGGCCGAGCAGAAGATCGCGGCGCTCGAAGCGCGCAGCGCCAGCCTCGAAGCGCAGTTCAACGCCAACGAGCTGAAAGTCGAGGAGGCGCGGCAGCGGCGCGACCAGCGCCTCGGCGCATTGAAGGAACTGTTCGGCCATCTGACCGGTGCTGCCGGCGACCTGCGCTCGCGCTTCGCCAACTCGATCACCAGCAGCCAGTATCCGGACCGGCAGGCGTTTTTGCAGCAGCTCATCAACAAGATGAACGACGACACCGACCTGCCGACGGTGGCGGAGATCGAGCAGCTGTGGTTCGAGCTGCACCGTGAGCTGACCGAATCCGGCCGCATCGTCAAATACCCGGCGCGCGTGGGCACCGAGGAAGGCCGCGAGATCGTGCGCATCGGTCTTTACAACCTCGTCTCCCACGGCGAGTACCTGGCCTACGACGCCAACACCGGCGCCGTCTCCGTGCTGCCGCGGCAGCCGGCGGGCTTTACCGACGGCGCCGCCGCTCTGCAGGAGGCGACCACGGGCTACACGCCGGTCGGCATCGATCCGACGGGCGCGGCCGGCGGCGGCTACCTCAAGGCGCTGATCGATACCCCGACGCTGCTCGAGCGCTGGCACCAGGGCGGCAACGTCGGCTATGCGATCACCGCGATCGGCGTGCTCGGTCTTCTGGTCGCGGCCTGGCGCTTCGTCGTGCTCTCGGGTCTGGCGCGCAAGGTCAAGCGCCAGCAGACCGCGCAGACGGCGTCGGACGACAACCCGCTGGGGCGCGTGCTGCTCGCCGGCGAGGCGCATGCGCAGGACGACGTCGAGACGCTCGAGCTCAAGCTCGGCGAAGCGATCATCAAGGAGCGCCCCGCCATCATGCGCGGGCTGCCGATCCTCAAGATCATCGCGATGATCGCGCCGCTGATGGGTCTGCTCGGCACCGTGACCGGCATGATCATCGTGTTCCAGGCGATCACGATCTACGGCGCCGGCGATCCGAAGGCGATGGCGGGCGGCATCTCGCAGGCGCTGGTCACGACGGTCGAGGGCCTGGTCGTCGCGATCCCGATCCTGCTGCTGCACACGCTGCTGCATTCGCGGGCGCGCGAGGTCCTGCACATTCTCGAAGAGCAGACGGCGGGCCTGATCGCCGAGCGAGCGGGGCGTTAAGCCCCCCGGACAGGCAGAGCCGACATGTTTCTGTTTCTGCTCGACGCCGGCGCCGCGATCACCCGATTCTTCGCGTCCGGCGGCCCGGTGCTGGTGCTGGTCGCGGCGGTCATGTTCGCGATGTGGGTGCTGCTCTTGGAGCGCTTCTGGTACTGCATGGGGCCGTTCGCCCGGGATCTCGAGGCCGCGGTCTCGGCCTGGAGCCACCGGCGCGACCAGAGCACCTGGTACGGCGAGTCCGTGCGGCGCAAGCTGGTCTCGCAGGTCAAGCTGAAGCTGGAACACAACCTCAGGCTGATCAAGGTGATGATCGCGCTATGCCCGCTGTTCGGGTTGCTCGGCACGGTGACCGGCATGATCGACGTGTTCACGGTGCTCTCGCTGACCGGCGGCGGCGACGCGCGCTCGATGGCCGGCGGCGTGTCGCGGGCGACGATCCCGACGATGGCCGGGATGGTGGCCGCGCTCTCCGGCGTGTTCGCCAACATCTACTTGAGCGAGCTTGTCAAGGCGCGCCGCGAACGCATCATCGAAGCGCTGCCGCGACACCATGAAACCCCGGTGTGATCCCGTGGTCCACTGACCCGATCGCGCCCACAGGAGGCAATCGATGGCCCGCAGCTATGTATCCCAAGAGGAAGCCGAGGAAGACGCCGCGATCGACCTGACGCCGATGCTCGACGTCGTGTTCATCATGCTGATCTTCTTCATCGTCACCGCGACCTTCATCAAGGAGACGGGTCTGGAAGTCAACCGCCCGGAAGCGAGTACCGCCGAGCAGAAGCAGGACGCCGCGGTGCTGATTGCGATCGGTGCGGACAACAGCATCTGGATGGACCAGCGGCGCATCGACATCCGCGCGGTGCGCGCCAACATCGAGCGCCTGCACGCCGAGAATCCGGCCGGCGGCGTCGTCATCCAGGCCGACGAGCTGGCGTCGATGAAGACCTTCACCGAAGTGCTGGACCAGGCGCGCCAGGTGGTGCCGCCGGAGAAGATCGCGCTGGCGACCGAGCCGCAGTAATGAACGGCGTTTTTCAGCACCCCAAGATGCGCGCGCTGGTGGTGGCACCGGCGGCGCTGGTCGTGACCTCGGCGCTGATCCTGCTGATGGTCACGCTCATCGAATTCGCCGACAAGCGCCTGGACGAGAAGCAGCGGATCAAGCTGCCGGACATCATCATGCCGTCGGCGGATATCCGCACGCAGCGCAGCGTCGAGAAGCCGCAGAAGCCGGAGATGGACGACACGCCGCCGCCGGACGTGCCGGAGCAGGACTTCGACAGGATCGACGGCAACGCCGCGGTCGGTCAGATCGGCGCTCCGGGCCAGATCGGCGCCAACCTCGACCTGTCGATCGGCGCCGGGTTGTCGGTCACCGACGGCGAGTATCTGCCGATCGTGAAAGTCGCGCCGCGCTACCCGGAGTCGGCCCTGAGCCGTGGTCTGGAAGGCTACGTGATCCTCGAGTACACCGTGACCAAGCAGGGCACGGTGCGCGATCCGGTCGTCATCGAATCGTCGAGCAGCCTGTTCGAGCGAGCGGCGATCCAGTCGGCGCTGCGCTACAAGTACAAGCCGCGCGTCATCGACGGCCAGCCGGTCGAGGTGCCGGGCGTGCGCACGCGGATCAGCTTCGAGCTGGAGAAATGATGGGTAACGGACAGACCGGACGGCGCGCCCGGGACTCGGGACTCGGCACGAGCCGCGGCCTGCGCGCGCTGGCCCTGTGCGTCCTGCTGCTCGTCGCCGCTGCGGCGCCGGCGCAGCAGAAGGCGACGGGCGCGATCGACGCCAGGACGTTCGACAAGCTGATGAAGGCGCAGGAGCTCGCCGAGAAGGGCCAGTACGACGATGCGCTGGCCGAGCTCGACCAGCTCAAGGGTGCCAAGCTCAACAGCTACGCGACCGCGCAGATGTTCAATTTTTACGCCTACATCTACGCCAGCAAGAACGATTACAAGAAGGCGATCGCCGCCTACCAGGAGGTTCTGAAGCAGGAAGGCGCACCCGAAGGGCTCAAGCTCACCGCCAAGTACACGCTCGCGCAGCTCTACTTCCAGACCGAGGACTACGCGTCCTGCATCCGCCTGATGGAAGAGTGGCTGGCCACGGCGGAAAAGCCGACCGCGACCGCGCACATCATGCTCGCGCAGGCGTACTACCAGATCGAGGGCTACGACAAGGCGCTGTCCAACGTCGACGCCGCGATCAGGCTCGAAACCGAAGCCGGCAAGCCGGTGCAGGAGGCGTGGCTGCGGCTCGCGGCGGCGCTGCACTACGCCAAGAACGACTATGCGCGCACCGCGCAGGTCTACGAGCAGCTGCTCGCGCGTTATCCGAAGGTGATGTATCTCAAGCAGCTCGCCGGCATGTACAGCGAGCTGGGGCAGGACATCAAGCGCCTGGCGGTCTACGACGCCGTCTACGAGCACGGCGCACTCAAGAACGAATCGGAAGTGCTCAATCTCGCGTACATGTTCCTTGGCCAGAACATGCCGTACAAGGCCGGGCGCATCATCGAGATCGGCATGCAGCAGGGCCTGATCGAGAAAAGCGGCAAGAACATCGAGACACTGGCCAATGCCTGGGCCGCCGCGAGCGAGCACGAGAAGGCCATTCCGGCGCTCACCGAAGCGGCCGAGCGCTCCGACAAGGGGCTGCTCTACGCGCGGCTCGCCGGCGTGTACTTCGACGCCGGCGACTACGACAAGGCCGCCGAAGCGGCGATCAAGGCGGATCAGAAGGGCGGGCTCAAAAACGAAGCCGGCAATCTGATGCTGCTCGGCATGGCCTACTTCAACTCGAAGAAGTACGAGGACGCGCTGCAAGCCTTTCGTCGTGCGAAGCAGGACAAGAAGATGTTCGCCGACGCCGCCAAGTGGGAGGAGTACACGCGCGGCGAGATCGAGCGCATCCGCGCGCTGGAAAAGGCCAAGTTCGAGCTCCAGCAGCGCACCGAGGAGGCGATCAAGGCCGCCGAGGAGAAGGACGCGGTGCAGATGCGCGAGCAGTAGCGCATTCGGAAAAACCCCGTCCGAGCGGCTCGGCCGGGCGCGCGGCCTGCGGCCACTGTGTCCAGCGCCGGAGCGGCGCGGGCCCGCAGCGCGCGACTCGCCGTTCGATTCCGGCTACGATGCGCGGCGAGCCAACGACCGCCGCCATGGACGTCCTCGAAGCCATCGACTCCCGCGCCTCGGCCCTGCGTCTTTCCGAGCCGGCGCCGAGCACCGCCGATCTGGACCGCATTCTCGCTGCCGCGGTGCGCGCGCCCGACCACGGCAGGCTCGCGCCGTGGCGCTTCGTCGTGCTCGAAGCCGCGGCGCGCGAGCGCCTCGGCGATGCGCTCGCCGCACTGCTGCGGCGCAAGCAACCGGACGCACCGGAAGCGACACTCTCCGCGCAGCGCGCGAAGGCGCTGCGCGCGCCGACCATCGTCGTCGTCGTCGCGCACGTCGAGCGCGCACACAAGGTGCCCGAAATCGAGCAGCTGCTCGCGGTCGGCGCCGGCGTGCAGAACATGCTGCTCGCGGCGCATGCACTGGGCTATGGCGCGATGTGGAGGACCGGGGCTGCGGCCTACGACGCGCAGGTCAAGAGCGCGCTCGGGATCGATGCCGACGACCACATCGTCGGCTTCGTCTACCTCGGCACCGTCGCGGCGGCCGGTACGCCGCGTGCGGTCTCGCTCGACGGGCTGGTCAGGCGCCTTTGAAGCCGTAGGGTCGCCCGGGTCGTTTGCGCTGGAAACAAGCGGTTGACCCATGGCGAAGAGCAAGCTCAGCGAGTACAGCGCGAAGCGCAGCTTCGGTGCGACGCCCGAGCCGGCGCCGGCGGAGCGTGCGCGCGGCGACGGTCCGCTGATGTTCGTCGTCCAGCAGCACGCGGCGCGGCGGCTGCACTACGACTTCCGGCTGGAATGCGACGGCGTGCTCAAGTCCTGGGCGGTGCCGAAGGGGCCGTCGCTGAACCCGGACGACAAGCGCCTGGCCGTACTCACCGAGGACCATCCCTACGACTACGCGTCGTTCGAAGGCGTGATCCCGCGCGGCCAGTACGGCGCCGGCGAGGTCATCGTCTGGGACTGCGGCGTCTACAGCCCCGACGAGGGCGGGCTGTGGCTCGACGACTACGCCGAGGCCGAGCGGCGCGTGCGGGCGGGGCTGGAACAAGGCAAGCTCAGTGTTCAGCTGCGCGGCGAGAAGCTCAAGGGCTCGTTCGCGCTGGTGCGCACGCGCGAGGCGAAGAGCTGGCTGCTGATCAAGCATCGCGACCGCTTCGCGTCGAAGACCGACGTGACCGAGCGCAATCGCTCGGTGCTCAGCGCTGCGGCCGTGGACGCGCTCAAGATCGTCCCGGTACACCGCATCGATGCACATCGGCTGGTCCCGGGCGGACGCGGCGCGCGGATGCCGGAGCGGCTCTCGCCGATGCTCGCGCAAGTCGGCGACGCGCCGGTCAACCGACCCGGCTGGGCCTGGGAGCCGAAGCTCGACGGCTATCGCGCGCTCGCGTTCCTCGATGGCGGACAGGTGAAACTGCAGTCCCGGCGCCGCGGCGTCGACCTCGAGCGTGCGTTTCCGCGCCTCGTCGCCGAGCTGGCGGAGCAGACACCCGGCACGATGATTCTCGACGGCGAGATCGTCGCAATGGACCCTGCCGGGCGGCCGTCGTTCAATGCGCTGCAGAACCGCGTGCAACTGAAGACGCCGCGCGAGATCGCGCGTGCCGACCAGAGCATTCCGATCGTCTTCTTCTGCTTCGATCTGCTGTATTTCGCCGGCATCGATTTGCGCGGCGTTGCGTATCGGGATCGCCGGCGCTACCTGTCGCAGTGTCTGCTGCCGGGGCCGCTGGTGCAGCTGGTGCACGCATCCGACGACGGCGTCGCGCTGTACGCAGCGGCTCTCGCGAGCGGTTTCGAAGGGGTCATCGGCAAGCGCAAGGACGCCAGTTACGAGGCTGGAAAGCGCTCGGCTTCATGGCTGAAGATCAAGCCGACGCAGACCGCCGACTTCGTCGTTGGCGGCTACACGCGCGGCAAGGGTGCGCGCGCGCCGCTCGGCTCGCTGCTGCTCGGCTACTACGACGGCGGCAAGCTGCACTACGCCGCGCACGCCGGCTCCGGCTTCGACGAGCGCAGGCTGCGGCAGATGCTGGAGCGCCTGCAGCCGCTGCAGCGCAAGACCTGTCCGTTCGCCGAGAAACCGGAAGTAAACGGGCCGGTGACCTGGGTTCAGCCCCGGCTCGTCGTCGAGATCGAGTTTCAGAGCTGGACCGAAGACGGCTCGCTGCGCGCGCCGATCTTCCGCCGCCTGCGCGACGACGTCGGCGCGAAAGCCGTGCGCACCAGGCCCGACCCGCAGCCGACGCGCACGCCGCGCGCCGCTGCGGCGACGGCGGCCACCACGCCGGGCGACACTTCGGTCGACGAGGTGCTCGCGCAGCTCGATCGCCGCCAGAACGCGTTCACGCTCGCCGTCGGGCCGCACGCAGTGCGCCTCACGCATCTCGACCGCGTCTACTGGCCGGCAGACCCGGCGCTGCAGCAGCCGGCGCTGACCAAGCGCGATCTGCTGCGCTACTTCGCGCAGGTCTCGCCGTACATGCTGCCGCATCTCGCCGACCGCCCGCTGACGATGATCCGCATGCCGGCCGGCATCGGCGGGCAGCGCTTCTTCCAGAAGCACTGGGAGCAGGAGCGGCCCGGGTTCGCCGAGACGGTGACGGTGTACTCGGAGAGCAAGGACGAGTCGCACGAATACCTGCTGTGCAACAACCTGGCGACACTGCTATGGCTCGCGCAGTCCGGCACGCTGGAGTTCCACGTCTGGCATTCGCGCGCCAGACCGGGACCTGACGCCGTCACGCAGAGCACCGACTACGCGTCGTCGCTCGAAGCCATGGAATCCTCGGTGCTGAATTACCCGGACTACGTCGTCTTCGACATCGACCCGTACATCTACTCCGGCAAGGAGAAGCCGGGCGACGAGCCGGAGCTGAACACCGTCGCGTTCGAGAAGGGCAAGGAGGTGGCGTTCTGGTTGCGTGAGCTGCTGCAGAGCATGCAGCTCTCGGCGGTGGTCAAGACCTCCGGCAAGACCGGCCTGCACGTCTTCGTGCCGATCGAGCGCAGGCTCGACTTCGACGCCGCGCGCCACGTCTCCGAGCTGGTCGGCCGCCACCTGCAGCGGCTGCATCCGAAGGACGTCACGCTCGAGTGGAGCATCCCCAAGCGCACCGGCAAGATCTTCATGGACTACAACATGAACGTGCGCGGCAAGACGCTCAACGTCGCCTACTCGCCGCGCGGCGTGCCGGGCGCGCCGGTATCGATGCCGCTGACCTGGGAAGAGCTCGCGGGCGCGCACCCGCTCGATTTCAGAATCACCAATGTCGCCGGTTACTTGGCGCAAGCCGGTGATGAATGGCACGATGCGCTGCGGCGCAAGCAGAACCTGGAGCGTATCCTCGACGGCGTCGCTCGCGAGTGATCTGGAGAAGCGCATGGCTGCACGATCGATCGGATCTCTGACGGTGTCCTTCGGCCTGGTGGCGATTCCGGTGAAGCTGTACACGGCGACGTCGACCAGCTCGGCGATTTCCTTCAACCTGCTGCACAAGGGCTGCGGCTCGCGCCTCAAGCAGCAGTACATCTGCGCGCGCGAGGCGATCCCGGTCGCGCGCGAGGACATGGTCAAGGGCTACGAGTTCGCCAAGGACCAGTACGTGATCTTCGAGCCGGAAGAGCTCAAGGCGCTCGAAGAAGCGGGCACCCACGCCGCCGAGATCACCGAGTTCCTGCCGATCGAGGCGGTCGACCCGGTGTACTTCGACAAGGCCTACTACCTCGCGCCCGACAAGGGCGGCGCCAAGCCGTATGCGCTGCTGACGCAGGCGCTGCGCGAGTCCGGGCGCTGTGCGATCGGGCTGTGGGCGGCGCGCGGCAAGTCGTACATCGTCATGATCCGGCCGGTCGAGGACGGCCTGGTCATGCAGCAGCTGCTCTATGCGCACGAGGTGCGCTCGATCAAGGAGCTGGACATCGCCAGGCTCGAAGTGAAATCCAGCGAGCTGGCACTGGCGCAGCGCCTGATCGAGCAGCAGTCGTCCGACCGCTTCGACCCGACGCAGTACAAGGACGAAGTGCGCGAGCGCATGCAGGCGGCGATCGACCGCAAGCTCGAAGGCCAGGAGATCACCGCCGCGGAAGCGCCGGCCGGCGGCGGTGCACAGGTCATTGACCTCATGGAAGCGCTGCGCGCCAGTCTGGAGCGCAAGGGCGGCGCCGCAGCGGCCAAGCGTGCGCCGGCGGTCGAGGCAGCAGTCGAGCCGGCGGCGACGCGCAAGCCGCCGAAGCGCGCTGCGTCTGCCGGCCGCTCCACGGAACGCAAGCGCGCGAAGAAGTAACGCGCCGGTAACGGGAGGCCGGCGAAGGCGATGCACCCGTACGGCGTCCGCGACGTCGAGAAGCTGCTGCGCCTGCCGCGCAGCACGATCCGCTCGCTGATCGCCGCCGGCTTCATCTCGCCGGCGCGCGGGCCGCGCGGCAGCCTGCGCTTCTCGTTCCAGGACATGATCGTGCTGCGCACCGCGCAGACGCTTGCCGAGGCGAAAGTGCCGCCGCGGCGCATCACGCGCTCGCTCAAGGAGCTGCGCCAGCAGCTGCCGGAGGCGATGCCGCTGTCCGGTCTGTCGATCGGCGCCGTCGGCGAGCACGTCGTCGTGCGTGACGGCAGCGGCCAGCGGCACGCCGATTCCGGGCAGTACCTGCTCGCGTTCGAGGGCGATCCGCAGACCGGCGATCTGCGCGTGATCGAGCGCCGGCCGGCTGCAGCGCGGCCGCAGGACGAAACCGCCGACGTGCAGGACTGGCTCGACCAGGCCGCCGCGCTGGAAGCCGAGGACGTCGACGGCTCGGTCGCGCTCTACCGCAAGGCGATCGAAGCCGATCCCGAGTGCTTCGAAGCGCAGGTCAATCTCGGGCGCCTGCTGCACGAGGCCGGCCGCCTCGCCGAAGCCGAAGCCGTGTACCGTGATGCGCTGCGGCGCTGGGATGCCGACCCGCTGCTGTCGTACAACCTCGGCGTGCTGCTCGAAGACCGCGGCCGCCTGGCGGAGGCCGCGGCCTGCTACGAAGCCGCGCTGCGCGCCGATCCGGAGCTGGCGGACGCCTATTACAACCTCGCGCTGCTGTGCCGCAAGCTCGATCGGCCGCGTGATGCGATCCGCCATATGTCGCAGTACCGGCGCTTGCTCGGTGCAGAGCGCGAGCCGGGCTGAGCGTCCGGCGGTTCAGGCGCTCGTCGCCGACCCGGGCGGGCGGACCGTCTGACACGCTGTGGGAACTGCGCGAGCGAGTGGGAGGACTTCTGACGCCACAGCGCTTGGCGCGTTTTGCTTCAGCCGGCGGCGGCCGAGACGCGAAGAGTCTCGATCTGTCCGTCCAGTGCGGCGATGATTCTGGAGACGTCCTCGTCGCTGTGCGCCGCGCTGAGGCTGATGCGGACGATGCTCAGGCCCGCCGGCGTCGCCGGCGGAATCATCAGGTTGGTGTAGATGCCGGCGTCGAGCAGGCCGCGCCAGAGCGCCTGCGCGGATTCGCGCCGCTTGAAGACCAGCGCCGCGACCGGTCCGGGCGTATCCGCGCCGAGCTTGTAACCGAGCGCGGCGACTTCGCGATAAAAGCGCTCGGAATGAGCCCGCAGACGCGCGCGCAGGTCGGCGCCGGCGAGCACGCGCCGCAGCGCCTGGTGCGTCGAGGCGATCACCGGCGGCGCCGGCGATGCCGTGAAGATGTACGGCCGGCTCGCCATGCGCAGCAGTTCGAGATCGGCGTGGCGGCTGACGCAGAAACCGCCGACGCCGCCGAGGCTCTTGGAGAAGGTGCCGACGATGAAGTCGACCTCTGCCAGCAAGCCCAGTTCTTCGCACAACCCCAGGCCGCGATCGCCGAACACGCCGAAGGAATGCGCCTCGTCGACCAGCAGCCAGGCGCCATGCCGATGCGTCAGCTCGAGGATTTCACGCAGCGGTGCGCGGTCGCCGAGCGTGCTGTACAGGCTTTCGACGACGACCAGCGTGCGCCGGGTATCCTCGCCCAGCCGCGCCAGGCGCCGATCCAGATCGACCGGGTCGTTGTGACGGAAGCGGATCGTCGTCGCCGCGCTGAGCTTGCAGCCGTCGTGAATGCTGGCGTGACTGTCGGCATCGACCATCAAAAAATCGCCAGGCCCGGCCAGCGCCGACAGCATGCCGAGGTTGGCCTGGTAGCCGGTCGAGAACACGATGCCGGCCGGCCAGCCGAAGGCCTCGGCCAGCGCGCGCTCCAGCGCGCGATGGCCCGCATAGTTACCGCTGGCCATGCGCGAGCCCGTGGTTCCGGTACCCTGCGTCTGAATCGCGGCGATCGCGGCCGCGCGGCAGGCCTCGTCGTGCGTCAGGCCCAGATAATTGTTGGTGCCGGCCAGAAGCACGCGGCGGCCGTTGATCGTGGCCGAGGTGGCCGAATGCACGGCGTCCATCGGCGTGGCCAGCGCGGCGACGCGCCCGTCGCCGCCGAGCGCGGCCTGAAGCGCGCGCTGCGTCGCGAATTTGTCGAACAGACTCATGCGCGCACGGTGAGACGGAGGATACCGGCGCACAGCTCGTTGACCGTGCGCGCCTCGGCGACGGTCTCCACCGGAATCGACAGGTCCAGCCGGTCCTCGATTTCCATGATCAGGTCCATGACCTGCACCGAGTCCAGGCCGGCCTCGGCCGTCAGATCGGCGTCACCGTCGAGGCCCGCGGCGGCCGGCTGAATCAGCGCCAGCGCCTCGCGGACCGCCGACTCGACCCTGGCGGCGGCGCCCGGTTCGGTAGTCGTGGTCACGAGTAGACCGCCACCGACGAGCGCGGCGAGCGGCTGCCGCCGCTGACCAGATAGGCCGGCGACTCCCGCAGACTCTCGTCGCCGTGGCGCTGCAAAAACTCCTTGCGGGCGGTGCTGCGCGACAGCTTGCCCGACGAGGTCCGCGGCAGCGTGTGCGGCGGCACCAGTTCGATCAGGCACTGAATTCCGAATTCCGCATGAATCGCCTTTTGCAGGCGCTCGGCCAGCTCGGCCAGGCCCTGCGGGTCGGTGACGCGGCACTGCACGACGAGCACCGCGAGCTCGCCGCCGTCCGCGCCGATGACCGAAAACGCAGAGGCATCGGTCGGCCGCACTTCGGGCTGCTGCTCGGCGAGGTATTCGAGATCCTGCGGCCAGATGTTGCGGCCCTTGATGATCAGCAGGTCCTTGGCGCGCCCGGTGATGTGCAGCGCGCCGTCGACGCGGTAGCCGAGGTCGCCGGTGTCGAGCCAGCCGTCCTCCGACAGCACCTCGCGCGTGGCCTCGGGATTGCCGAAATAACCGCTCATGACACTCGCGCCGCGCAGGAAGATGCGGCCGCAGCGCCGGTCCGGCAGCGGGCGACCCTGATCGTCGCGCACTTCGACTTCGAAGCCCGGCAGCGGCCTGCCGCAATCGATGAAGGCCTTGCCCCGCGCGGCTCGTGCCGCTTCGGACGGCGGGACCGCCTCGCCGGACTGCGACAGGCGCTCGGCATCCACCTCGTCGCCGCGCGCACCGCGCCCCAGCGGCGCGAAGCTGACCGCGAGCGAGCATTCCGCCATGCCGTAGCAGGGCAGGAAGGCGCGCTCGTCGAAGCCGGCCGGGGCCAGCGCCGCGGCAAATTGCCGCAGCGATTCGGGGTGGATCATCTCCGCGCCGACACCGGCGACGCGCCAGGACGACAGGTCCAGCGCCTCGGTGTCGGACGGCCGCAGGCGGCGCGCGCACAGCGTGTAGCCGAAGGGTGGGCTGAACGATACCGTGGCGCGGTTGCGCGAGATCAGCTTGAGCCAGGCACGCGGGCGCATCGCGAATTCGCGCGTCGGCAGGTAGTCGACCGAGCGCTGCGTGGCGACGCAGCCGAGCACGATCCCGACCAGCCCCATGTCGTGGTAGAACGGCAGCCACGAGCAGAAGCGGTCCTCGTCGCCGAGCGTGAAGCCGTGATTGAAGATCGCGTGCAGATTGGCCATCACGGCCGCCTGCGGGATCATCGTGCCGCGCGGAAAGCGCGTGCTTCCCGAGGTGTACTGAAGGTAGGCCAGCTCGGACGGTGCCGAGGCTTGCGGCAGTTCGGCGGCCGGCTCCAGCATCATGAAATCGTCGAGCGTGCCGGCCACCGCCAGCGACAGGCCCGCGGTCGCCTCGTGCAGGAAGCCGGCGAAGTCGACGGTCGCGAAGGCGGCGACCGCGGCGCAGGCGCTGATGAGCTGGCGCAAATGCCGCACATAGGCTTCACGTCCGCCCAGGTGCACGGATGCCGGAACCGGCACCGGCACCAGCCCCGCGTACTCGCAGGCGTAGAACATGATGGCGAAATCGGGATGCGTATGCGCCACCAGCGCAACCCGTGCACCGCGACCCAGCCGCGCCAGACGCTGCGCCAGCGCGAGCGCGCGCTCGCGCAGCAGGCGATACGGCAGGCTCGCCGTCAGCTCGCCGCGGCCGTCGTAGAAATTGAATCCGGTCTGGCCTTGCGCCGCATAATCGAGCGCTTCGGTCAAAGTCCTGAAATCCGCGCTGCGCAGCGAAATCCCGCTGGCCGTGGGTGTGGGATGGCTATCCACCTGCGTTGTTTCCTTCACCGATCAATCACCGTCGACCGCGTCGATTTCACCCATGACCTCCCGAGTCTGCTGCCGCTGGACATTCGGCGCCCCCACCAGCCGCGCGAAAAATGTAATGTGCGCGCAAGCGCAATGCAATGTGCTTGCCTGATTTCTGACACTTATCGGATATTTCAAGGCTGATTCGAGCCCCAGCCTGACGGTCGCAGCGTCGTCTCCCGTCGTTCGGCCGAGTTCAGCCCGACTGCGCATCGAGAAACGCCGCCAGCGCCTCGAGCGTCGGATAGTCGAACAAGTCGGTGACCTCGATGCGCTGCGGAAACTCCTGGTCGATCGCCTCGTGAATGCGGGCGAGGGTCAGCGAATTGAGGTTGATTTCGAGCAGATTGGCCTGCAGCGTGATCTGCCGTTCGGGCACGATACGCTCGCAGATCGCCATGAGCCGGCTCGCCGTGGATGCCGCCGGCACCGTGGCGGTATCGCCTGCTGAAGAAGCGCACAGCAGGGGCTCCAGCGCGGCCAGCGCTTCGTCGAACTCGCCGCTTTCGAAGGCGCGCGCGAGCACGTAGCGCTGCAGCTTGCCGCTGGTGGTTCTGGGCATGTGCCTGACCGGCACGACGTGGGCGACCTCGAGCCCGGTCTGCTGGTTGATCGCACGGCGCAGCGCCAGGGCCAGCGGCGCCAGCGCGGCCGGCGGCCCGCGGTGCAGCACGAACAGCGCGAGCGCTTCGCCGGCGCCGCCCCGGTTCACGGCCGCCGCGGCGACCTTGTTCGCCTCGATACCGTCCACGCCTTCGGCGATGCGCTCCAGATCGTGCGGATAGTAGTTCTGGCCGCCGACGAAGAGGATGTCCTTGGAGCGCCCGGTGATCACGAGCTGACCGCCGGTGATGAAACCGAGGTCGCCGGTGTCGAGCCAGCCGTCGTCGCCGAGCGCGAGGCGGGTCGCCTGCTCGTTGCGAAAGTAACCCGCGGTCACGTTGTCGCCGCGAATATGCACATGCCCGAGCCGCGATTCGGCGAGCGGCTCGCGCGCATCGCCGGCGATGCGCACTGCCGTGCCGGGGATCGGCCGGCCGAGCACCACGTAGCTCGCCGCGCGCGGGTCGCCGGCCTCGAGCGGGCGGACCGGCTCACCGATGCGCATCACCGCGCGGTCCAGGTGCACCCGCTGCAACGGCGCACCGGGCTGCGGAAAGCTCACGGCGAGGCTGGCCTCGGCGAGGCCGTACACCGTGAACATGCTGTTCGGATTGAGCCTGTGCGGCGCCATGGCCTCGAGAAACTCGCGGCACAGCTCGGCCGAAATCGGCTCGGCGCCGTTGAAGATCAGGCGCACCGAGGAGAGATCCAGCCCCTGCGGACGCTGGCTGCGGTACTGGCGCAGGTAGTGCTGATAACCGAAGTTCGGCGAGCACAGCACCGTGGCGCGCCGCCGGCTCGCCAACTCCAGCCACAGCAAAGGCCGCCGCGCAAACAAATCGGTGCGCATGATCGCGTGGGTGACGCCGCAGGCCAGCATGTTGAGATGAAAGCCGATCAGGCCCATGTCGTGCGACAGCGGCATCCAGCTCAGCGCCAGGTCGCGGTCGCTGAACCGCGCCGCCGCGGCGATCGCGGCGATGTTGGCGCACAGGTTGCGATGCGTCAGCACCACGCCCTTGGGCTCGCTGGTGGAGCCCGAGGAAAACTGAATGAAGGCGACATCCTCGGGCGCAGGCGCGATCGTCGTGCCGGGCTCACCGCCGAGATCGAGCGTGCCGGCGCCGAGCCAGACCTCTCGCATCCGCTGCCAGTCCTGCGACAGACCCTGGGCTGCCGCAAAGCGGTCGAGACGCTCCAGCGTCGACGTCTCGCCGTAAACCCAGGCACGATCGAACTGCGCGAATACCCGAAACAGCTTGCGGCGATGCTCATCGGTGCCGCCGGCGGCGAGCGGCACCGGCACGATGCCGCCGTGGAGGCAGGCCCAGAACATCTCCACGAAGCGCTCGTTGTCGCCGACGAACAGGATCATCGCCTCGCCCCTGGCGACGCCGCGGCGCTGCAGCGCGCCCAGCAGTTGCAAGGCGCGCGGGCGTAGCCGGGCGAAGCTCAGCGCGCGCTGCTTGTCGTCGCCGTCGATGAAGACGATGTCCCGGTCTTCGCGCTGATTGGCGGACAGGGCGCAGACGAGGTCGGGGAAATGCGGCATGCACTCTCTTCAGCGCGCCAGAACCTGCGTCCATAGGTCCTGGCGCGTGCGCAGATTGATCTGGAAGTCGGCTTCCGGTGTCACGGAGCCGACACATTTTAGCCGAGATCGACTCGCAGGCCCGCCAAGGCGCCTGATCCTCGGCACGAAGCTGTTCCATAATCGCCGGAGGCTCCCTTGTCGGTCGATGAAAGCTGAATGGCGACACCGCGCCACACGCCGCGGCTGCTCGTGCTCGTGGGGACGGACACGGCGCCGGACGATCCGCGCCTGGGCCGCTGGCATGGCGCGCTGCCGCCGGCGCGGCAGGCCCGGATCGCGGCCTTGACCGACGCGACGGCGCGCCGGCAGTCGCTGCTGGGCATCGGGCTGCTGCTCGCCGGCCTGCGGCGCCTGGGCCATGACGCCTCGGCGCTGGCTTCGCTGCACGAGCAGGACGGCGGCAAGCCCAGGCTGGATCTGCCGCTGGATTTCAGCCTCTCACACTGCGCCGGCCGCGTGGTCTGCGCCCTGTGCGAGGGCGGCCCGGTCGGCGTGGACGTCGAGCCGCTGGGCGATGCGCGGGCCGCAGATTTTCCGCACTATCTGCACCCGGCGGAACAGGCCTGGGCCGGCGCAGAACCGGCCCGCTTCTACGCGCTGTGGACGCGCAAGGAGGCGGTGGTCAAGGCGGCCGGCGATGGGCTGCTGCGCCTGCCCGAGGTCCGTGTCGATATCGACAAAGAGCAGGCCGTTTACGGCGGTGCGCAGTGGCGGACGGCCTCGCTCGAGGTCGGAGCGCAGCACGTCGCCAGTCTGGCCGGCGCCGTGTCCGCGCCGCCGCCGCAGATCGAAGTCTTCCGATGACGCTGCGTGACCGCATGCTGCGCGGAACTGTCATCGGACTGTAAACTGGCCGTCGGCATCACCGCCAAGCCCCGGTCCCCGACAGTGCGACGATCCGAACGCGCCATCATCCTGAGCGCCGGTCAAGGCAGCCGCCTGCTGCCGCTGACCGAGCAGCTTCCGAAGTGCCTGCTCGACCTGAGCGGCCGCAGCATGCTCGAATGGCAGCTCCTTGGCCTGGCCCAGGCCGGCGTGCGCGAGGCCGTGGTCGTCACCGGATTCCGCACCGAGCTGGTCGAGGACGCGCTGCGCCGGATCACGCCGGCATCGATGCACGTGCAGACCCTGTTCAACCCGTTCTACAAGCTCGCCGACAACCTCGCCAGCTGCTGGATGGCGCGCAGCCAGCTGAGCGGGCCCTGCCTGATTCTCAACGGCGACACGCTGTTCGAGCCGGCGATCGCGCAGAAGCTGCTGGCTGCGCCGCGGGCGCCGATCACGGTCACCGTCGACCGCAAGCCGCGCTACGACGCCGACGACATGAAGGTGAGCTGCCAGGGCGATCGTCTGCGCGCGATCGGCAAGACGCTGCCGGATGCGCAGGTCAACGGCGAATCGATCGGCTTTCTGCGCTTCGATGAACAAGGCGCCGCGCTGTTCGTCGAGGAACTCGAGCGCAGCATGCGCACGCCGCAGGGCCCCGGCCAGTGGTATCTGTCGGCGATCGACCGGCTCGCCGCCGGCGGCGCGGAGGTGCGCGTGGTCTCGATCGAAGGCCTGCAGTGGGGCGAGCTGGATTTTCCGGCCGACCTGTTGCGCGTACGCGCGCTGGCCGCCGCCTGGCAGAACCCGGGCTTCGATTCCGGCCTGGTGGCGTCCCCGGCCGTTGCCTGACGGCCAAGCCGGGAACGGCATCCCGGAACACGAATCTCGCTGGTGGACGATCCTAGCGAGCCCCGACAGCTTGCCGCTGCGCGGGCGCTTCTGGAGCGGGCCAAGGAGGTCTACGTTCCTCAGATCGTGCAGGTCGAAACCGTGTGGGTACTCGCTGGCTATGAAGCAGCGCCGCGCGGCGCAACACCGCCCTTGGCAAGCGCGCTGTCGCGCGCTGCCGCAGGCGGCTAAACTGAAACCCTGCGAGGACCTTTCATGCCGATTCCATCCACCGCCAACACGCTCAAGCAGAAAGTCCACGAGCTGGCTGACCGGCTGCCCGAGAATGCAACCTGGCGCGACGTCGCCTACCAGGCCGCTGTCCGCGCAGAAGCCGAGGAAGGCCGTGCCGATATCGCGGCGGGCCGAGTCGTCGACGGTGACGAGGTGCTGCGCTGGATCGACAGCTGGGGCACCGACCACGAGCTCGAAGGGCCGCGGCCGCCGCCGCGGTGAAGCTGCGCTTCACCTATCGCGCGACGAGCGATCTGCAGCGGCTCCGCGCTTTCATCGCCAAGGACAATCCGCTGGCGGCGCGCCACAAGATCGACGCGCTGCGCCGCTCGATCCGGCATCTGGCCGATCAGCCGCACATGGGTCGGGAAATCGACGACGCCAGCGGCATGCGTCAGTGGGTCGCCGGCGACTACGTCGTACGGTACTTCCTCGACGACCGGATCCTGACCGTCAATCGCATCTGGCACGGCAAGGAGGACCGGCCGGCGTGAACGCCTACGCGCGCACGCCGTGTCTTGCGGGCCGGGGGCAGATCCGGTTTCCTGCATCGATGCGTAAGCTGCCGCCAGGGCTCGCCGCTGTGCCTTGAGCTTGCCGTCACGGGCTGTGGTGACGGCCACGGGTACGTTGTGGGCCGACGTAGCGCCGCCTATGACGTTCCGACGAGCCGCCGCACCAGTTCCAGATCCTCGGGCTTGTCGACGTCGACCGCGGCCAGCCCTTGTGCGAGCTTGACGAGCGCCAGCCGCGCGCCGCCGGCGAGCAGGCCGAGCCGCTGCGACGCGGCCTGCGACGACAGCCGTCCGAGCCGGTAGCGCAGGGCATAGCCCAGGCCCAGGTGTCGCATCATGCGCAGCGGCCGCTTGCGCTCGGATTCGAGCTCGCGCCACAGCGCGACCACGGCGCTCGCGGCCGGCCGCGCCAGCAGGAACAGATTGCAGCCGGAATAGTCGCCGTCGGCAAAGCGCAGGTAGGTGCGCCGCGTGTGCGGCACGGCGGCCTCGACGGCGGCACGCGGCGCCAGCGCCGCCGCGACGTCGGCCTCGGCCGGACAGGCCGCCAGAAAGTCCTCGATCCACTGCGCCTGCAGCAGCGCGTGGTCGGCGGTGGTCACCAGCAGCGGCGTGCCCAGATCGCGCAGCGCCGCCTCGACCGTCGCACTCGGCCCTTCGCGCGCCGCCAAGCACTCGATCCGCAGCCGGCAGACCGGCGGCCACAGACCGGCGAGTGCATCGAGCAGATCGGGCCGCTCGGTCGCCACGACGATGCGCCGCACCCGCGGCACCGCGGAGAGCGCGCCGACCACGCGCTCGATCATGGCGCGGCCGCCGATGCGGATCAGCGCCTTGTGGCTGACGCCGGCATAGGCCGCGAGCGGATCGCCGCCCGGGCGCGTGCCGGCGAGCACCAGCGCGGTGAGTTCGTTCATGCCAGCGTCTTTTGGTAGACGCGGTAGGTCTTGTAGGGATCGGCGCCCAGCGATTCGATGATGTGCCGCATCGGCCGGTTGTCCTCGAGAATCCACGACAGCTCGACCTGGCGCACGCCTTTTTTGAGTACGCCCTGGCGCATCGTGTCGATGATCAGAAAGGGCGCGAGTCCGCCGATCAGGCCGCTGCTGAAGCTGCGCCGGATGCCCATGAGCGGCACGCGCGCGGTGCGCGCGCCGCGCCGGAGGCGCCACAGCAGCCGGGCCCAGTTGAGCGGCAGCAGACGGCCGCCGAAGTCGGCGATCAGCTCGTTGAGATTGGGCAGCGTGATGCCAAAGCCGACGGCTTGGCCGTTCATTTCGACGATGGCGACCCAGCTCGGGTCGATGAACGGCTTGAGGCTCTTGGCCATGTGCCGGATCTCGGCCTCGGTGAAGGGCACGAAGCCCCAGTTCCCGGACCAGGCATCGTTGAAGATCGCCGTGACCAGGTCGAACTCCTGCAGGTAGCGCGAGGGCTCGAGATTGCGCACGGTCAGCGCCGCGGGCTTGCGCCGCTCGATCAGGCGCCGCGCGGCCGCCGGCAGCTCGTGCTCGATGTCGTACAGATACGCGATCAGGTCCTTGGCCTTGGCATAGCCCTGGGCTTCGACGCGGGAGGCCGTGTAGCGCGGATCGTGGCCCATCATCAGCATCGGCGGCGTGTCGAAGCCCTCGATCAGCAGCCCCGTTTCCTCGTTGATCGACAGGCTGAAGGGACCGAGGACGCGCCGCTTGCCGCGCTCGCGCAGCCAGGCCTCGGCCGCACCGAACAGCGCCGCGAACACGGCCTCGTCGTCCTCGGCCGCGATCATGCCGAAATGGCCGATCTGCGGGTCCTGCACCAGCCGGTCGATCTGCGCGCTGATGCGGCCGACGTCGCGACCGTCGCGGCGCGCGAGAAAGAACTGCACTTCGGCATGCTCGAAATACGGATTCTTGCGCGGCGACAGCGCTTCGCGACGCTCCATCCTCAGCGGCACGACGAAGTTCGGATCGCCGGCATTGAGGCGCGCCGGCAGGCGGATGAAGCGATCCAGTTCCGCCGGCGCATTCACCGGCACGATTTCGATACTGCCCATCAGGCCTCCGGTTGCGCGCGCCGGGGACCGAGATAGCCCAGCCACAGCGTGCGTGCGGCATGCCAGGCCAGGGTCAGCCCCTGCCACGCGGTGATCACATAGAAACCGCTCGCTCCGGCGCCGGCCAGCACGGCCGCCGCCATGATCGTCATGTTGATGTTGCGGCGTGCGATCAGGCTGCGCGCGCGTGCGTCGAGCGCCGTGGCCGCGTGCAGCGCGAAGCCGAGGCGCCACCGCGCGAGCCCCAGCACCAGACGGTCGCCGACGTAGAACAGGATCAGCCAGACCGCGGCCTGGTACAGCGGCTGTGCCGGGTCGCGGGCACCGAGCCCCCAGGCCCAGGCGAAATACCAGAACGGCGGATGCACCTGGTCGAGCCCGTGATCGAGCAGGTTGCCGATGGCCGAGTCGGTCAGCGTCAGCCGCGCGACCTTGCCGTCGACGCTGTCGAGCACGCTCATGCCGTAGGCGCACAGAAAGCCCGGCAGAAAATCGCCGCGCGCGAACAGCGGCACGGCGACGAAGGCCAGCACGATGGACAGCACGGTCACGACGTTGGGGTGGATGCCCCAGCGCGTGCACAGGCGCACCATCGGCCACACCAGCGGCGGAAAGACCCAGCGCGTCAGCAGGTCCGTGGAGCCCTTGTAGTTGTCCCAGAACAGGCGCCGTTCGAGGCCGCGCCGCGTCGTCTCGTCCACGGTGTAAAGCCAGTACGGCAACGAGCGCCGCAGCTTGTTGACATACGCCGGAAAGGCCTGCTCGTCGAGCAGCTCGATGCGGCCGGCCGCGAGCAGTGCATCGGCGACCTCGCGCAGATTGCCCGCCTGGGGCGGAATGTCCTGCACCAGAGCGCCGTCCAGGCGCAGCGCCACGGCGCGCTGCGCGCCCTCGCCGCGCGACGCCAGGCAGGGCGCGGTCGCGCTCAGCAGGTAGTCCAGCAGACGCGGATCGACCGCGTTGGCGCCGTCGAGAACGACCAGACCCTCACCGCTGGCGGCCAGCGCCTCGCGCAGGCGCTGGCCTAACGGGCGGGCGTCGGCCCGGAGCTGCGCGCCGGGCCATTGCAGGGCATCGGCCGCGGGGCCGGAGAGGCAGACCTGGCGCAGGCGCGGCGACCGGCCCACCGTGCGCCGCATGCGCTCCAGCGGCGGCACCCCGAACAGGCTTGCGGCCTGCGCCAGGCCGGCCGTGTCAATCCACAGATTCATCGTCGATCATAGGCCCGCAACTGCAGCACACCGAGGACCGCGAAGACCACCGGCGCGGCCACTGCGGCGGCCAGCGGCGGCAGGCGCCCGCCGGTCCCCAGCGAGGCGATCAGTCCATCGCAAAGCATGAAACCCAGCCCCAGACCCAGGGCCGTCAGCAGCTGCCCGCTGCCGCCGCCTCGCGACAGCGCCGCGGCCGCGGGCAGGGCCAGCAGCAGCATGACGAACAGGCCCAGCGGGCTCGTGAACGACCGGAAGAAAACCGTGCGGTAGTAGCTGAGCGGCTGCGCCCCGACGCGCTCGCCGGCGATGGTGTCGGCGAGCATCATACTCGACAGATGCGGCTGCGCGAGCTTGAGGCGGGTCACGTCGTCCGGATGCAGATTGCTGGACCAGACCCGTTCCGCTTCGTGACTCCTCGTGACCTTTTCGGCGCCGATCCGCAATACGGTGACGTTCTCGAGCCGCCAGGCGCCGCCGCGCCATTGCGCGCTGTCCGCCGTCAGGCGGCTGGCGAGCACGCCGTCGTCCGCGACCTCGTAAAGCCGCAGGCCCTCGATGCGGCGCCCGTCGGCGCTGCTGCGCTGCAGCGCCGCCGGCCCGGAATCGGTATTGACCCAGGTCGGATCGGCGGCCGCGTCCGCCGGCAGCGCGGTTTCGTCCCACCAGCGCTTGAGCTCGGTTTCGAAACGCGGCACCAGCGTCTGCGACAGCGCGAACTGCGCCAGCGCGAGCAGTAGCGGCAGCGGCAGCAGATACGCGAAAATGCGCCCGAGGCCGACGCCGGCGCTGCGCATCGCCGTGATTTCCTGGCGGCGCGCCATCGCGTGAAACGCCGTCATCCCGCCGAGCAGCACCGCCAGCGGCAGCGCCAGGACCAGCTCCCCGGGCGCGCGCAGCCAGGCGTAGCGCACCAGGCCGCCAAGGCCGAGCCCGCGCTCGAGAATATCGGTGGTGACGTCCAGCAGCTCCAGGACCTGCATCAGCGCCGCCAGCACCAGCAGCAGGGCGAGGATCTGCGCGCCGACGCGGCGCCGCAGATAAGCGCCCAGCGTGCCGCCGCTCACTGCTGCACCCGCTTGCGCCGCCGCGGTCGCGCGCCCTCAAGCGCGCCTTCGATCGCCACGACCGCGCGCGTCACCGGATTGTCGCCAGGCCAGGCCAGGCTGCGCCGGAAAATCCACAGGCTCAGGGCGGTGAACAGCACGAACGGCGTCCACAGCGCCGGCGCGGCGGCGACCCGGCCGCTTTCGGCGAGGCTTTCGCCGAACTGCAGCGCGTGATGCACTGCCAGCAGCGCCAAGCTCGCGAACACCACGCCGGGCGCTCGCCGTCCGCGCTTGGAGGCCATGCCCAGCGGCAGGGCCAGCAGCGGCAGCAGCGGCGGCAACAGCGCGCGCGCCAGGCGTCCGTGGAACTCGCCGGCGAGTTCGCTGGTGTTGCCGCCGGCGTGCATGCCGCGCCACAGCTCCGGAAAGGTCAGCTCGCGCACCGAATCGCCGCGCGGCCGGTACGGCGGCGGCGCCGGCGTGAAATCCTCGTTGACGAGGCCGTGCGCGAAGGCCAGCGTCGACACCTCGCCGGTCGCCGAAATGCGTACGATGTGCCCGTCCTCGAGGTTCAGCAGCAGGCGCCTGCCGTCACCGGAAGGAACCAGGCGGCCGCGCGGCGCCGTCACCACCTCCTCGCTATCGCGGCCATCACGCTCGACGAAGACGCCGTGCAGGCCCTGGCCGTCCGCGTCGACGCGGCTGGCGCGCAGCACGAAACCCTGGCCGGTATCGCTGAAGCGGTTGCTCTCGATCTTGGCGTTCCAGCCGGAATTGATCGCCTCGTGCGTGGCCACGTGGTAGCCGTAGCGGCCCAGCGGCTGCAGAAAACCGAACAGATAGAGGTTGAACAGCGTCAGCGCCGCGGCGACGCCGAAGTACGGCAGCGCGACGCGCGCGATCGAACGGCCGGTGGCCAGCATCACGTCGAGCTCGTTGTCGTCGCCCATGCGCGCGACGGCCATGAAGATCGCGGCCATGAAGGCCATCGGCACGGCGAGCCCCAGATAGTGCGGCACCAGATTGGCGGCCATCGCCAGCACCGAGGACAGCGGCGCGCCGGTCGACGAGGCCAGATCGAACAGGCGCAGCAGGCGCTCCAGCAGCTGCGCCAGCAGCAGCGTCGCCAGCGACAGCAGCAGCGGCGCGGCCAGCAGCCGCAGCGTGTAGCGATCGAGCCGATCCCCAACGACCCGACGCAGCGCCTGCACGGCCCCTCAGTCCCCGGCCCGCTGCCAGGCCTCGCGCAGCGCCTGGATCAACGCTGCGCGCGCCTCGCCCTGCGGCGTTTCGGCGACCTCCAGCCTGGGCGGACCGGGCCAGCCGGCGTCCGGATACTCACCGCCGGCGAAGCGGCGCACGCCTTCGTAACGCGGAATGACGTGAAAGTGCACGTCCGGATCGACCATCATCAGCATCAGATAGTTGATGCGCTGATAGGCGGTCAGCTCGCGCGCGACCGCCTCGACGCGCCGCACCACGCCGCGCAGCTCGGCATAGGCCTGCGGGCTGAGCTCGGCGAAGGCCTGGACCGGCTCGCGACACACCAGCACCAGCGAACCCAGCGTCGGCTGTTTCGGCCGCAGCAGGACCGTCCAGCACTCGGTCTGCGCAATGCGGGTGTGCGGATCGCCGAACTTGATTTCCGTCGGATTGCTCATGGGCGTCGCAATGGTTTCATTGACTCGCGGCTGCCGTATCCGGCCCCGGCATTCTAGCCATGCCGGACGCCGCCGGAGTCGCGCGCGGCAGGCACAGCTCGTAGGCGGCGCCGGCGACGAAAGCCTGCGCCTCCTCGTGCCAGCGGCGCACCTCGACGGCGAGCCGGTGTTCGCCGCCATCTGTGCGGAAATGCAGGCGATGCCAGCGCGCCCCCTGGTCCTTGGGGTTGGGTACGGCCGAGGACGAAGGCACGCACAGGCAGGGAATCGGATCGCCCTGGCCGCGAATCGCGTCGAGCCGCGCCGCACGCGCATGGCCGTGCAGCACCAGCTCGGCGCCGGCGCGCCGCAGCACGGCGCGCAGCGCGGCGCGGTCCGCCAGCGCCTTGCGCCGGCTCACGGCGCCATCGGCCCGCGGCTGGTGCAGCAGCACGACGCGAAT
>JBFMCQ010000016.1:0-61810 GCA_040754295.1 Pseudomonadota bacterium
GCTGCTGCGCCGGCTGGCGCTGGCCCTTGCCGGCCGCCCGCGACTGACTCAGTGGCTGGGGCGCGCCGTCGGCCGACTCAACTGGGCGCTGCGACCGCTGGCGCGCCGGCGCGACCTGGCCAATCTGCGCCTGGCGCTGCCGGATCGCCCGGCGGCGGAACGGGCCGCCATCGGCCGCGATTCACTGTGCCAGGCCAGCGTGGGCGCACTGGAATTCCTGCAGCTCGTGGAAGGGGTCCTTGCCGCCGAGCAGTTCGCCGGCACGGTCACGGTCCACGGCCGCGAACACCTGGACCAGGCGCTGGCCGCGGGCCGCGGCGTGCTGGCCGTGAGCCTGCACCTGGGGCATTTCGCCAAGGTGCCGCTGTGGCTGGCGCAGGCGGGCTACCCGGTCGCCATCGTCATCCGCGAGGCCCGCCGCGTGCCGCGCGGCTACTACGTCGATGCCCTGCGGCGGCTGGGCATCGAGGCCATCCGCATCGAACCCGACCAGCCGGCGGCGCCGCGCGTGCTGGACGCCCTGCGTCGCGGGCGGGTCGTGATGATCTACATCGATCAGGGGGTCAAGGACGACGGCGGGCTCGACATCGACTTCCTCGGCAAGTCGGTGCCGATGCCGGCCGGGCCCTTCGTGCTGGCGCGCCGGGCGCGGGCGCCGCTGTTGCCGGTGTTCTTGCGCCCACGCGAGCAGGACATCGTCGTCCACCCGGCCTTGGCGCCGGCCGCCGGCCGCCTGCGTGCCACCGACCCCACCGTGCAGGCCCTGTACCGCTTGGCGGAGTCGCAGATCCGGGCCTATCCGGAATACTGGCAGTGGCGCTACCGGCGCTGGGCGCGGCGGTAGCGGTCGGCCGCTTCCAGGCCAGGGGATCATGCTTCCGGTTTCCACGCCGGACGCTGCGGCGGTTCATTTGCGCCAGGTATAGACGCTGGTCACCGCATAGTTCCAGACCGCGCCGACCAGCACGCCGCTGAGCGCCGAGGCGATCCAGAAAGTCTCGCGCTGGTACAGGTAGGCGGCGATGCCGACATTGGCCAGGGCGCCGACGCTGCAGGCCAGCGTGAACGACAGCCAGCCGCCCACGAAGCGCCAGCCGCGCAAACGCCGGTCACGGTAGGTCAGGCTGTTGTTGAGCACGTAGTTGAACGTCATGGCGCCGAGCGTGGCCAGCACCTGCGCCGGCACGAACCCCAGGTCAAGGCCGCGGAAAGCCGCCCACAGCACCGCCAGATGCACGCCCACGCCCAGCCCGCCGACGGCCGAAAACGCCAGAAAGCGCACCGGCACGAAGCGGCCGAGCCGCTTCTCCGCGAGCAGCGCCAGGTAGTCGAGCACGACCTTGCTATCGAGCTTGCTGTGGCCGGCCATGCGGCTGCGAAAGGTGTAGGGCAGCTCCACTGCGCGCAGCGGGGGCGGCGCCGAGGCGAGCAGGTCGACCAGCAGCTTGTAGCCGATGGCCGACACGCCGTTGCGCAGGCAGGCCATCAAGGCCGGGCGCGTGAGCATGAAAAAGCCGCTCATCGGATCGCTCAGCCGCGTCTTGAGCACGGCGCGGCTGAGCCGCTCGCCGGCACGGCTGAGCCAGCGGCGATGGGTCGGGAAATCGCCGGGGCCGCCGCCCGCGAGGTGACGGCTGCCGACGACGATGTCGGCCTGCCCGCCGCGCAGGGCCTCCAGCATGGGCCGCAGCAGGGCCGGGTCGTGCTGCAGGTCGCCGTCCATCACCGCGAGAAACGGCGCCGACGAGGCCAGCATGCCCTCGATGCAGGCGCCGGCCAGCCCGCGCCGGCCGATGCGCTGCAGGCAGCGCACGTGCCGGTTCTGCTGCGCGAGGGCGCGTGCCCGCTCGGCGGTGCCGTCCGGCGAGTCGTCGTCGACGAACAACACCTCCCAGTCGATGCCGTCGAGTGCGCGCGTCAGTTCGCCGACCAGCGGCGACAGGTTGTCGGCCTCGTTGAAGGTGGGCACCACCACGGTCAGCTCGGGCATGCGGACGCTCGCACGGCTCAAAGCCGATGATTCTCCGTCATCGCGATTGCGGGATCACCTCGCGAGCTGCCCGGGCGTCAGGCAGCGGTATCGTCAACCCAGGCCGGGCAGCCAGCCGGCCGCGCGGTACCAGGCCGCGGCATCGGCGAAACCGCTGTTCAAGTCGAAACGCGGCGTCCAGCCGGGCAGGCGCGCAAGCTCCTCGGGCGCAACCGACCAGTCCTCGTGACGCAGCTCGCGCAGCTTCTGCGAGCTGAGCATCGTCGCCGAACCGAAGGCGCGCGCGACATCGCCGATGGCGGCGACGCCGCGCAGCAGCGCGCCCGGGGCCTGCACGAAGCGCGGCGCCGGATTGCCCACGGCGTTCGCGGCTGCCGTGAGCACGTCGCGCCAGCGATAGCCCTGCGGCCGCGCGTCGGCCGCCGTGAGCACGGCGCCGCCCCGCGGCTGCTCGAGCAGACGGACGAGCAAATCGACCAGGTCGGCGACGTGAATCACCGCGGCGCGCGCATCGGGCCGGCCGAGCAGCGGCACCAGGCGCCGGCGCGCGAGCTGGAAGAAGACCAGCGTCTCGCGATCGCCCGGACCGTAGACCACCGGCGGGCGCAGCACCGAAGCGCGCCCACCGAGAATCTCCACGACCGCATCCTCGCCGGCACGCTTGCTCGCCGCGTAGTCGGACAGGCCGGGCTCGCGCGCGGCGATGGTCGAGACATGAACGAAGCGCGCGTCCGGCGCCCCTTGCCTGGCGATGCCTGCGAGCCGCACAGCGCCGTCGTGATTGACCGCGAAGAACTGGTGGCGGCGCGCCGCCTTGATCAGACCGGCCAGGTGAATGACGGCGTCGGCGCCGTCGACGAGCCTCGCCAGCGCAGCAGCGTCGCCCAGATCGCCGGCGACGACCTGCGGGCGCAGCGATCGCCACTCGGGGACATCGGGTTCGCGCCGCAGCAGCAGGCGGAGCTGCCAGCCGGCCGCGGCCAGCGCGACGACCAGATGCCGGCCGATGAAGCCGGTGGCGCCGGTCACGGCGACCAGGCGCGCGGACGGCGGTGTCGATGGGGACACGGCGGGACTCCTGTGGGGTTCGGCTCCGCGCAACGCGGCAGCGGATGGGCGCCAGCATAGCAGCGGCGCTCAGATCGCCAACACGAACACGCGCAGACCGTCCCCGTCGATCAGCGGGTAGGCGATTCCGGCCTCGAATTCGACGTTGACGAACCAGGTCAGCTTGACGCTGACGCCCAAGCCGAGCGAGGCGTAGAGCAGGCGCCCGTCAGCATGCGAGATGTCATCGAGTGCGCTGCCGAGCTCGAGCGAAGTGAGCAGCCGCAGCCAGTTCCAGCCGACCGGGCGCAGAAAATCGGCCGAGGCGTAGTAGGCGAGGTCGCCCTCGATGCGTTCGCGCTCGTAGCCGCGCAACTGCGAGGAGCCGCCGTACTCGAAGGCATCGGCCGGACGTGAAGCCGGCCCGCCGTGGTAGCCGCCGAGCTCGGCCGTGAAGCGCAGCGTCTGGTGCTCGCGCTGGCCGACCCGCCGTTCCTGCCGGTAGCGGCTGTAGTGCGACCAGAAGCTGTAGTCCGAGGCGATGCCGTCCTGGGCCCCGGCGAGCAAGGTCGAAAAGCTCTCGCCGGTCTGGCTGTACAGGTGGTCGTGCAGGCCGTTGTAGGACAGGCTGAGCACCGGTCCGGTGGCCGTGCCATAGGCCGCCGGCGCCATGAAACCGTCGGCCTCCTGGTTCTGCCAGCGCAGGCCTGCGCCGATTTTCCAGCCCTGCGAGGCCGGGCCGCGGCCGAACGCGTGCGACATGGAAAGGCCGAGCGACTGCCTGCGTTCCCGGAACTCCACGTCTTCGGGACTGACCGAGTCCTCGTCGATATAGCTGCCCGAAACGCTCAGCGAGTTGCGGCTATTGCCGACGAAGGGGACGTCGTAGCTCGTAAAGAAGTTGGTCGAATCGTCGCGGTCCTGGCGCTTATAGTCGCGTTGCACGAACAGCAGCGCCCAGCGGTGATTGAGCCCCCAGACGTTGTTCCAGCGCAGCTGCAGGCCGTAGCCGGTATCGCCGTCGGAATTGGCTTCGAGCCGGGGAATCGGGATGACATACCACTTCTCGCGCACCGTGAACACGACGCGCACGCCGTCTTCGAGAGCTTCCTGCCGGAGCTTGACTTCGCGGAACAGCCCGAGATCCTGGATCGCCTGGCGGCTGCGCTCGAGCTTTTCGGGATCGGCCGGATCGCCGATCGCAACGACGAGTTCGCGCTGCATCGTCTCCGGGCGCGTGATCTCATTGCCCTCGTATGCGATTTGCCGGATCGGCGGCCAGGCCTCCGCGGCCAGCGACGCCTGTGCGACCCAGAAGAGCAGGCCCGCCGCGATGCGGACCGAGGTCATCAATCCGATCCTGCGAGCGGGTATTTCCGCCAGCGCCGGTGGTGCCAGCTCCAGAGCTGCGGCCGCTCCCGAACCTGCCGCTCGGTGAGCTGCAGCAGTCGTGCGAGATCGGCTTCGAGCGGCCCGCTGCCGGCCAGTGCGACCGGCGGGCGGATCGCGAAACGCCAGACCGGGTCGGCCGCCAGGGTCTCGACCGGCAACACCGGCGCGCGGGCGTGGCGGGCCAGCTGCACCGGCCCCGCCGGCATGGGCATGTCCTTGCCGAGAAAGCGCTGCACGATTCCGTCTTCCGCCTTTTTGACGCCCTGGTCCATCATCACGAAGACGATGCGGCCCTCGCGCAGCGCGCCAAGCATCTGTCCGTACGCGCGCAAGCCGGTATTGGCGAGTATGCCCTGAACGCCGTAGCGCGCGAGGCCGTCCTGGAAAAAGCCGGCGGACATCATCCGCGCCTCGCGATAAACGACGCTGACCGGCCAGCCGCTGTCGGCCAGCCGGATCGCCAGCAGCGCCGCATTGCCCATGTGCGCCGCCAGCAGGATTGCGCCGCGGCCGTGCGCGAGCGCCGCCTGCAGTTCTTCGAGGCCCTCGATCCGGCAGTGCGCGGCAAGCATCCCGGCATTCTGGCGGCGATCCATCATCGCCATGATTTCGAACACCGCGCCGCTGTTGATGCGGTAGGCCTGCCGCAGCTGTGCCGCGACCTGCGGATCATCGGGTGCACGGCCCAGGACGGCGGCCATGTCCTGCTGCTGGCGCAGGCGGTTGCCGCGATCCAGCCAAAACTGCAGCTCGGCGAACAGACTGCCGAGGCGCCGGGCGCGGGCAAAGCCGGCGCAACGCAGCAGCCAGCGCAGCGCCAGAAAGCTGAGGCGGCGGCGTGCGCGCCGCAGGCGCAGGCGCAGGCTCGGCTCAGCCATGCACCGGCGCACGCGCCCCGCGGCTCGGCGACGGCGTCTCGCCGATCTGGCCATCGGCCAGGCGGTAGATGTGGTCCGCCACCTGGACCAGGCGCTCCTGGTGCGCGACCGCGAGTATCGTCAGCTTGCCCTTGAGACGGCTCACGGTTTCGACCACCGCGGCCTGCGCCTCTGAGTCGAGATTGCTGGTGGCCTCGTCGAGGATCAGCAGGCGCGGCCGGTGCACCAGCGCGCGCGCGATCGCCAGGCGCTGCCGCTGCCCGCCGGAGAGTCGCGAGCCGCCCTCGCCGACGCGAGTCTGCAAGCCTTCGGGCATGGCCTCGACGAATTCGAGCGCGTCGGCGGCGCGCAGCGCCTCGCGAATCTCGGCTTCGTCCAGATCCTCGCCGAGCGTGAGATTGTAGGCCACGGACTCGTTGACCATGACGGATTCCTGCGGCACGTAGCCGATCTGGCGCCGCCACTGGCGCAGGTCGATCTCGTCGAGCGGCACGCCGTCGACGAGGATGCGGCCCGACTCGGGCTGCTGCAGGCCGACCACGAGATCGAGCAGGGTGGTCTTGCCGGCGCCGGAGGGGCCGACGATCACCGTCAGCTCGCGCGCCGGCACCGTGAGCGAGCCCTGCCGGAGAATCGGCTGGCCGTCGCCGTGACCGAAGCGCACCGCATCGAAGCGGATTCCCTGATCGAGCGCGACCCTGCGATGGCCGCCGCGCGGTTCGTGCTGCGAACGCGCGGCGACGATGCCTTCGATCAGCGACCAGTAAGCGCTTTCGCGCACCACCACCTGCTGGTAGGCGCGCTGCGCCTTGGACAGATAGCTGACCACGCGTGCCAGCAGGAACAGCATCACCAGCACCGCCGCCAGCGGCATCTCGAGCACCACCAGGCTCAGATAAAAACCGACACCGACCATGATCGCGAGCAGCGGCTCCTGCAGCGCCATCAACGCCTCCTTGCTGATGACCTGCCGGCGCAGCGCACGCCGCAGCTGCTTGGTCTGGTCGGACAGCAGCGCATCGACATGATCCTCGCGCGCCATCGCCTTGAGCGGCTTGGCTGCCGCGAGCTGGCCGCTGATCGCCGACAGCAGCCGCTTGAGCAGCTCGGTCTGATGCTGGCCGGCGCGCCGCGAACTGCGGATCAGGATGCTCAGCAGCGCCAGCAGCAGTGCGCCGGCGAGCGCCGCCGCGGCCCCCGCCTGCCAGGAGATCGTCAGCGCGATCACCAGGTAGATCAGGGCATTGAGCAGCATCGCCGTCATTTCGGCGCTGTACTGGAAGGCCTCCGAGGCGCGCTGCGCTTCCGTGGCCACGGCGTTCGACAGGCGCCCGACCGACTGCTGCAGGTAGTGCCGCCAGCGCGCGGCCATGATCGCGCGAATCAGCGCCAGCCGCAGATCGGTCGCGATATGCGCCACCGTGTAACCGACCTGGCGATTGGCCAGCAGCGTCAGCACCGCCTTGAGCGAAATCAGCACGATGGCCAGCGTCAGCAGCACCGGCGCGCTCGGTTCCAGGCCCAGGGTCCGGGCGATCTGGAGCGCGACTTTCTCGGGCGCGGAAGGCTCCGCATCGCTCTGGGTCGCCAGCGTCAGCATCGACAGCAGCATCGACAGCCCGAGCCCGTCCATCAGGCCGGCCGCGAAAACCGCGATCAGCGCCGCGAGGCTGCGCGCCGGATACGTCCGCACGAAGGCCGCGATCATCGGAATCGCCCCACGACTCCGAACCGAGGTCAGCGCTTGTTGGGATTTGGTCTTCATAGCGACGTCAGCCGCGTGCACGGCCCCCACGGGAGCCCAAGGCGGCGCTCACGCATCGGCCGAAAACAACCGTCCGCAGGAACTCATGGCCGCAACAAACGGATCCGCGGCCCGCAGCTAATCCGCACCGGCCGCTCGGGGTCGGTATCGAATTTCTCGCCGTCGAGCGAATAGCCGGTCAAACCGTGGACCTCCAGCTGCCTGCAACGGCCGCTCAAATAGCCCGTCTGCTCGTTCATGCCCGCCGTGAAACGGCCGGTGAGCACGCGCGGCAGGCGCCACCAGAAGCGGGGCGCGGCCAATGATACGGCCGTGACTCTCAAATCGCCCTGTCCGCGGTCGGCATAGGGATTGAACCAGCCGATCGGGTGACGCAGCGTCGTCGCCAGCAGAACGCGGAGCGGGCCCTGCAGAGGCCCATAGCCGTCCGCCACGACGCGCAGCTTCGGACAGGCCATGCCGCTGCGGCCGAACAGCGACAGAACACCGAGTTTGAGCAGGCACCACGGCGTGCTGAGCGCACCGGCCCGCCACCCACCGCGCCGGCGCTGGTCGTGACAATAGCGGATGACGCTGTGGACCAGCGCGGCGCCGAGCAGGAAACCGTGGCGCGGCGGCGCCGGCGACTGCTCGACGCGCAGGATGCAGCGCTCCTCGAGCGCCGCGTCCCAGACATCATCGTCGAGGCGGTCCAGGGCGCGCTCCAGCGCCGCCACCGTACAGCCCGGCGCGACCAGGTCCGCCGCCGTCATATTGCTGCGGCCGCCCGGCAATACCAGCAGATCCGGCATCCAGGCGCCGGCGGCCCGGCTCGCCAGCTGGTCGACGATGGCGTGCACGGTGCCGTCCCCGGCATAGACGATCAGGTGACGCTGCTGCTGCGCCAGAATGCGTTCGACGGCGCCGCTGAGCGCCGCCATGCTGTCGATCTCGACGATCTCGAGTCCGCGCGCCCTGGCCGTCGCCAGCAGGCGCGCGAGCTCGCGGCCGCGTGAGGCGCGAAAGCTCAGCGGGTTGACGATCAGGCAGGGCGCTGCGGGCCGGTCGATGCTGGCCGCCCGCGCCGGAACGGCTCCCAAGTGGGGAACGCTCAAGTGCGATGAGACCCCGGGTTCCAGACACGCATCGCCGAGTCCTGCGGGGGCGTCTGTGTCGCCGACTGCCATAGCTCGCGCACGGCCGCGAAGAAATTGTCTCGCGAGCTCGCGCGGTATGGCGCGTCGGCAGGAAGGCGTTCCATCAGGCGACGATGCGCCTTGCCCAGGTTGTGATACGGCATCGCCGGAAACATATGGTGCAGCGCGTGGTAGCGCAGCCCCACCGGAAACAGCAGCACCGTCAGCCAGGTCTGGCCGGTGATATTGATCGAATCGGCGACCTGCTCGGCGTGGCTCAGGCTGCCGCCGCGGTTGCCATAGCGGTGCGCCGCCAGATTGCGCAGCCAGTTGAGGCCCAGCGACCAGGCCAGCAGCAGATAGGCCATCAGCAGCTGCGTGAAACCGATGATCCTCATCCACAGCAGCACGGCGATAGCGAGCAGATAGGCAAAGCACAGCGCCTCGACGATCAGCAGATGCCGTTCGTCGCGCTTGGGGAAGCGCTTGCGGTAATACGGATTGGAGACCGCCGCCGAAGCATGCGTCAGCACCCATTCGCGCAAACGCGGGCTGCACCACGACAGCGGGCCGAGAACGCCGAAGCGGATCACCATGAACAGCGGCAGCAGCGGCGCCTGCGCCAGATACTTCAGCGTCTCGGCCAGCGGCGAACTCGCCAGCGGTAGATACTCGCCGTCGTCCGGCGTGCCGAAATGCTTCGGGCTGTGATGCTCCACGTGGTTGCGGTACAGAATCCACGGCATCAGCAGCGGAATCCCGATCAGGAGATTCCACGCGCGGGCGAAGCCGCGCATGGTCTGCGCCGGCATGTGCACGATTTCGTGGATGAAGGTGCCGGCGCGGAAGAACAGAATGCTGGCGCCCAGAAAGGCCGTTATCTGCAGCGGGCTCCACGGCGGGGCGAGGAAATAAGCGGCGGTCAGGGTCCAGGCGGCGCCGGCGCTGAGCAGCAGATCGGTCCAGTAGAGCGCCGGCGAGCGCCGGAACAGATCGCTCACGATCATCCGCGCCTCGCGCAGCCACAATGCGTCAACGCCCGACTCGTCCGAAGATCGTGCGGCACCGTACTGTGAATATCGGGACGTGGCGCTCACCGAGCATCCTGCAACAATTCCTCCATTGGCAAAAGCATAATGGCTGCCCGGTTTGTTCGGCAACCGACCACAACGCCGTCCTGCCGTCGCCGCCCACACGTCGACGATGGTACGTAGCGTGATCGAAGACATGGAGATGCTCGGCGTGGTGCCTGAGGTCCAGGCCGTCATCCAGTGGACGGTGCGTATCGGCGACAAGGCCGGCTCGCTCGGTGCGCTCGTCTCGGCGATGGGTTGAGGTTCGGCTAACCCGATCAGAACGTCAGCACCCGATCCGCCCACTGCGTCCAGTCGGCCAGTTGCGCGAGTGTGCTGCGGCGGGCGCCGTCGATCAGCTCGGCGTCGGCGATGCCGCGCGCGTCGAGGCAGATGCCGCAGACGCCGATCTCTGCGCGATGGCGCAGGACGTGTTGCAGCATCGTCTCGATGCGGTAGTAGCCGCTCGGCACTTTCTGTCCGCCTTTGGCGCAGGCGGCCGCATCGCCGATCAGGAAGACCTTGACCTCTTCGCCTGCGCGGCTCGACAGGCTGCCGGCGAGGCGCAGGCCGTTGTAGCTGCGCTCGGTTCCGTAAGGCGCATCGTTGAGGATGATGAGGGTTCGGGCCATGGTCGTCTGCTCACGTCTTTTTTGTTCAGCGCAGACGATGACCGCCGCATTCGGCGTGCGCACTGATTCAGATCAAGCGCAGTCCTCACTGCACTCGGCGCGGGTTGCGCCGAATCGCTTCTGCCGCAGGCTTCAGACGGCAGCTTCAGCTGCCGGCGTGGCGTTTGGCCTGGCGCTGTATGTGGACGGTCGGTGTCGTCTTCGGCTTGATGCCGAACTGCGGCGCGCGGAAGGAAGGATTGTCGATCGTCGATTCGGGCTGCGCGTTTGCGGTTCGATCGGCGCGCTGCGGTGCGGCTCCGGGCGCGCGCTCGTCGTGCTCGGTGCTGGCTTTGGGCCGCGGCGGCTTGCGCAGCATCGCCGCGGTCAGCTTGGGTCTGGTCATTGGGGAACGGGATCTTCGTGTGAGGCCTGCGAATGATAGCCCTATCGGCGCGAGCATGAATCAGGCCCGGCGGATTTTTTTTGTAGCCGAAGGGCGGTTTCCTGGCCGCTGCCCCCTCAGGGCCGGCCCAGCGCCTCGTCCACCGATTCGCCCGGCGTCCACGGCCGGCCTAGCTTTTGCTCGATGTAGTCGCGGATCAGCTTGCGCACGACCTGCGATGGCGTCTGGTCGTCGCGCGCGCACAGGCGCTCGAACAGCGCCTTCTTGTCCGGATCGATCAGCACCGTGAGGCGCGCTGTTCGCTGTTCGGCAGACATGCTCCGTCGCCCATTTACAGTGTATGCGAATGATATGATAATTAGGTTATCATTCGTCAAGCGCGCGGGTGCCGCGCGCCGTTTCCCCGGGGTTTCGGAGTGGAGTGGCTGCTTGATGGCGCGCGCGGCGTGGGGCAGCGGTGGTGACTGAGACGTGGATGGCGCCGCCCTCGGCGCTCGCCGCAGCCGCGCTGATCGGTGCCGGCTGGCTCGCGATCGGATTCGCCGGGCTGCTGCGTCCGCTCAGCGTCGAGCTGGTCGGACGCGGGCTGTTCCCGATCGGTGCGGCGCTCGGCATTGCGCTGGCTGCCGTCGGACTCGCTGCATTGCCGCTGCCGGCGGCGACGGACGTGCTGCCGATCGGCCTGCCGGATCTGCCGTTCCACCTGCGCCTGGATGCGCTCAGCGCGTTCTTCCTGCTACTGCTCGGCGCTGCCTCGGCCGGAATCTCGGTGTTCGCCGCCGGCTACTTCCGCGCCGGCGAAGGCACCGCGCCGGGGCTGCTGTGCCTGCAGTACCACGTGTTTCTCGCCAGCATGGTGTTCGTGCTGCTCGCCGACGACGCCTACGGCTTCATGGTGGCGTGGGAGACGATGGCGCTGTCGTCGTACTTCCTGGTCACGACGCAGCACCGCATCCCGGAGATCCGCAGCGCCGGATTTCTCTATCTGCTGATCGCGCATCTGGGCGCGATTGCGATCCTGCTGTCGTTCGGCGTCATGCACGATGAAGGCTGGCAGTTCACCTTCGATGCGATGCGCACGGCAGAACTCTCGCCGTTCTGGGCCAGCGCGGCGTTCGCGCTGGCGCTGTTCGGCTTCGGCGCCAAGGCGGGGCTGGTGCCGCTGCACGTATGGCTGCCGGAGGCGCATCCGGCCGCACCCTCGCCGGTGTCCGCGCTGATGAGCGGTGTGATGCTCAAGACCGCGCTCTATGGCGTGCTGCGCGTGGCCTTCGACCTGCTCGGCCAGCCGCTGTGGTGGTGGGGTGCGCTCGCGCTCGCGCTCGGTCTGTTCAGCGCGCTGTTCGGCGTCGTCTTCGCCGCGGTGCAGACCGACATGAAGCGCCTGCTCGCGTACTCGTCGATCGAGAACGTCGGCATCGCCTTCGCCGCGTTCGGTCTGGCGATCCTCTTTCACAGTTTCGCGATGCCGCAGCTCGCGGCGCTCGCACTCGCGGCGATGCTCTACCACTGCCTCAATCACGCGTTCTTCAAGAGCCTGCTGTTCCTGGCCACCGGCTCGGTGCTGCACGCGACGCGCGAGCGCAATCTCGGCCGGCTCGGCGGGCTGATCCGGCGCATGCCGTGGGTCGCCTGGCTCGCGCTGGTCGGCACGCTCGCCATCGCCGGCCTGCCGCCGCTCAACGGCTTCGTCTCCGAATGGCTGCTGCTGCAGGCCTTCCTGTTCTCGCCGGACATCCCCAAGCCTTTCGCCAACATGCTGGTGCCGCTGGGTGCACCGGCACTGGCGCTGATCGCGGCGCTCGCCGGCTATGTGATGGTCAAGTTCTATGGCGTGATCTTCCTCGGGCAGATGCGCGAACCGCAGCTCGAGCGCGCGCACGACTGCGGCCGGCTCGAGCGCGTCGGGCTGGTGTGGCTGGCCGCCGGCTGCATCGTGCTCGGCCTCGTGCCGAGCCTCGTGCTCGGCCTGCTCGATCCGGTCAACGGCCTGCTGCTCGGCGCCGGCCTCGAACCACGCGGCGACGGTATCTGGATGCTCGCGCCAGTCTCAACGGAGCGTGCGAGCTACAGCCCGGTGCTGGTCCTCGTCGGCATGCTCGCCGGCGTGCTGATCACGGTCTGGGGCGTGCGCCAGCTCTATCACGGCCGCGTGCGCCGCGCCGCGCCGTGGGACTGCGGCTATCCGCTGCTCGACGCGCGCATGCAGGACACGGCCGAAGGCTTCGGTCAGCCGATCCGCCACATCTTCGAGCCGTTCTTCCGCATGCAGCGCGAGCTGCCGGACCCGGAGGATGTCGCGCCGCGCTACCGCGTCGTCGTCGAGGACCGCTTCTGGTACGCGCTATACGCACCGCTCGCCGCCGGCGTGAAGGCTGCGGCCGGCTTCGTCGGACGGTTGCAGCAGGGGCGCATCGCCGTCTATCTGCTGTACAGCTTCCTGACGCTCATGGCACTGCTGGTGATCGTGCTGTGAGCGCCGCGAGCGTCGCAATCCAGCTGCTCGAAGTGCTCGCCGCGGTGCTGCTGGCACCGCTGTTCGTCGGCTGGATCAACCAGTGCCGCGCCTGGCTCGCGAACCGCTCGGCGCCGCCGCTGTCACAGCCGTACCGCACGATCCGCAAGCTGCTGCACAAGGACGCGGTGCTCGCCGGGAGCGCCTCGCCGCTGTTCCGCGTCGTGCCGTATCTGCTGTTCGGCACGATGGCGACCGCCGCGGCGATCGTGCCCTCGCTGAGCGTCGAGATGCCGTTCGCGGCGGCCGCGGACGCGATCGCGCTGGTCGGCCTGTTCGCTGCAGCGCGCGTGTTCATCGCGCTCGCGGCGATGGACATCGGCACTGCGTTCGGCACGCTCGGCGCGCGCCGCGAGATGATGATCGGTTTTCTCGCCGAACCGGCGCTGCTCACGGTCGTGTTCACGGCGTCGCTGATCGGCGGCAGCACCGCGCTGCCGTCGATCGCCTCGCGGCTCGCCGGCGCCGAGGTGCAGATCTACCCGAGTCTCGCCTTCGCCGCAGTCGCGTTCGTGATGGTGCTGCTCGCCGAAAATGCGCGCATCCCGATCGACAATCCGGCGACGCATCTGGAGCTGACGATGATCCACGAGGCGATGGTGCTCGAGTACTCCGCGCGTCACCTCGCGCTCATCGAGTGGGCCAGCGCGCTCAAGCTGTTCAACTACGCCTGTATCGGCTTCGCACTGTTCCTGCCGTGGGGCATGGCGCCGGCCGGCGCCGGCGTGCCCGCATTGCTCGCGGCGCTGCCGCTGCTCGCGCTCAAGCTGCTCGTCGCCGGTGCCGGGCTGGCCGTGCTCGAAACGCTGAGCGCGAAGCTGCGCATCTTCCGTGCGCCGGAGTTCCTGGCGATGGCGTTCCTGCTGGCGATGCTGGGCTTGCTCGTGCGCCTGCTGCTGAGGAGCGGCTGAGATGAGCCTGCCGCTGTCGTCGCAGCTGATCCACCTGTTCGCCGCCGGGCTGCTGCTGCTCTCGTTCGCGATGCTCGCGCAGCGGCGCGTGCTGGCGCTGGTGCATCTGTTCGCGTTCCAGGGCGCCGCGCTGGTCGCGTCGACGCTGGTCGTCGCCTGGAGCACCGGGCAGCATCACCTGTATTACTCGGCCGGGCTGACGCTCGCGCTCAAGGTGCTGGTGCTGCCGTATGTGCTGCACCGCCTGATCCACCGCCTGCAGGTGCAGTGGGACACCGAGACACTGGTCAACATCCCGACGACGCTTTTGATCGGCCTGCTGATCGTGATCTTCTCGTTCGGCCTGGCGCAGCCGATCTCGCAGCTCGCGAGCACGGTCACGCGCAGCACGCTCGGCATCGCGATTGCGGTCGTCATGCTGTCGTTCCTGATGATGATCACGCGGCGCAAGGCAGTGTCGCAGGTCGTCGGCTTCCTGGCGATGGAGAACGGCCTGTTTTTCGCCGCGACCAGCGCCACCTACGGCATGCCGATGGTCGTCGAGCTGGGCATCGCGCTCGACGTGCTCGTCGGCGTGTTCATCCTCGGCATCTTCTTCTTCCAGATCCGCGAGCAGTTCGAGAGCCTCGATCTGCACCATCTGGAATCGCTGAAGGAGGATTGAGTGGAGCTGATCGTCCTGCTTGCGCTGCCGCTCGCCGGCGCGCTGCTGCTCGCACTGGCGGGCGAGCGTGGCTGGGCGCCTGAGCTCAACGTCGCGATCAGCTTCGCGACGTTTCTCGCCGGCTGCGCGCTGACCGCGCGTGTGATCTCAGACGGGCCGATGCTGCTACTGCACGAGCAGTTTTTCGTCGACCCGTTCAATGTCTTCCTGGTCGCGCTGACTGCGTTCGTCGGCTTCACGACGGCGCTGTTCTCGCGGCCTTACATGCGCATCGAGCAGCACCACGGCAAGCTCAGCGCCGCGCGTCTGCGGCTGTATCACAGCATGTACCAGCTGTTCATGTTCACGATGCTGCTGGCGCTGCTGACCAACAACATGGGCATCCTCTGGGTGGCGATGGAGGCGGCGACGCTGTCGACGGTGCTGCTGGTTTCGCTGTACCGGACCTCGGCGAGCCTGGAGGCGGCGTGGAAGTACTTCATCCTCTGCGGCGTCGGCATCGCGCAGGCGCTGTTCGGCACGATCCTGCTGTACTTCGCGGCGGAGAAGCTGCTCGGCGCCGAGGGCATGAGCGCGCTGCTGTGGACACACCTCGACGCGGTCAAGGGCGAGCTGGAACCGACGGTGCTCGCGATCGCGTTCGTGTTCCTGCTCGTCGGCTACGGCACCAAGGTCGGGCTTGCACCCCTGCACAACTGGCTGCCGGACGCGCACGCCGAGGGACCGACGCCGGTTTCGGCGGTGCTGTCCGGGCTGCTGCTGAACGTCGCGCTGTACGCGGTGATCCGCTGTAAGGTCCTGGTCGAAGGCTCGGTCGTGTCCGCGCTGCCGGGGCGCATGCTGATGGGCTTCGGGCTCGCATCGATCGTGCTGGCGGCCTTCTTCCTGTGGCGCCAGCGCGACATCAAGCGGCTGTTCGCGTACTCGTCGATCGAGCACATGGGCATCGTCACGTTCGCGTTCGGCATGGGCGGGCCGGTCGCGAACTTCGCCGCGCTGCTGCACATGACCGTGCACTCGCTGACCAAGAGCGCGATCTTCTTCGCCGCGGGCCACGCCGCGCAAAAGGCCGGCACGCAGCTCATCGCCGACATCCGCGGACTGCTCGCGCTGTCACCGACGGTCGGCTGGGGCCTGATGCTCGGCACGCTGGCGATTCTCGGCATGCCACCGTTCGGCGTGTTCGCCAGCGAGTTCCTGATCCTGACGACGTCGATGCGCGAGCATGCCTGGGCCGCGCCGATCCTGCTCGTGGCGCTCGGCATCGCGTTCGCGGCGATCTTCGGCCGCGTACAGGGAATGGTGTTCGGCGAGGCCAGTGTGAAGCCGCTGCCGCAGCGGCCGGCGCTCGTGCCGGTGTTCGCCCACCTGGCGCTGGTGCTGATGCTCGGGCTGTACATCCCGCCGTTTCTCGCCGAATGGTTCCGCCTCGCGGCGGCGCTGATCGGCTGAGGCCAAAAGCGGATTTGCCACGGATTACACGGATGAACACGGATCAGAACCAAGCGGTTGAAGCGCTACCGGAAGCAACCGTGTGCTGGCACGCACGCATGGCGAAACCCATCCTGCCGTTCCGCCCACCATTCCGTGTTCGTCCGTGTTCATCCGTGGCCAACTGCCTTTTCTAAGGCCATGGAGCACGTGACGAATCCCGAAGTCGAGCGTCTGGTCCGCAGCCAGTGGACGTTCACCGCGCGCGCCGAGCGCGAGGCCGGGGCGCAGCTGCTCGCGCTGTGGGGCAGCGACGAGCGCGACCGTGCGGGCGGATTCCTGCTGCGCGCCGCCGTGCTGCGCGGTGCGCGGCTGCGCGTGCTGGAGCTGGCGCTGGCGAACGAGGCGGAGGTGTTTCCGAGTCTCGCGGAGATCTTTCCGGCGGCCGCGCGCATGGAGCGCGCGGTCTGCGACCTGCTCGGCCTGCGCTGCGACGGCATGGACGCTCGGCCGTGGCTGCGTCACGCATCCTGGCCGGCCGGCGCGCCGCTACGCCGCGATTTCGACGCCGCGCACCAGGCGCCTGCCCAGGCGGAGCCGTATCCGTTCGTGCGCGTCGACGGCGACGGCGTGCACGAGATTCCGGTCGGCCCCGTGCACGCCGGCATCATCGAGCCCGGGCATTTCCGGTTCTCGGTCGTCGGCGAGAAAGTGCTGCGACTGGAGCAGCGGCTCGGTTACGTGCACAAGGGCATCGAGAAGCGCTTCGAGCGCATGAGCCTCGCCGACGGCCGGCGCCTGGCGGCGCGCGTCTGCGGCGATTCCGCGGTCGCGTTCTCGTGGGCGTACTGCATCGCGCTGGAGACGCTGTGTGCGACAACGCCGCCGCCGCTCGCGCTCGCGCTGCGCGCGCTCGTGCTGGAGCGCGAGCGCATCGCCAATCATCTCGGCGATCTCGGCGCGCTGGGCAACGACGCCGGCTTCGCGTTCGGGCTGTCGCAGTTCCTGCGGCTCAAGGAGGATTTGCTGCGCGCCAACGCGCAGGCCTTCGGCGCGCGCTATCCGATGGATTACGTCGTGCCGGGCGGCGTTGCCGCGGCGCCCGATGCGCGGGCCGCCGACGCCCTGCTGGCGCAGACGAGCACGCTGGAACGCAGCCTGCGCGAGCTGCGCGCGATCTACGACGGGCACGCCGGCGTGCAGGATCGCTTCCGCGCCTGCGGCGTCGTCAAGGCGGACCTCGCCGCGCGCCTCGGCCTCGTCGGCCTCGCGGCACGTGCGAGCGGGCTGTCCGGCGACCTGCGCTGCGAGCGGCCCTGGGCGCCGTACGACCGTCTGGACGTCCGGCCGGCACTGCAGCAGGGTGGTGACGTCGCCGCCCGCGTGGCGCTGCGCTTCGATGAAACGCAGGAGTCGCTGCGTCTGTGCGCGCTGCTGCTGCGCTCGCTGCCGCAGGGCGAGCACCGTGCTTCGCCCGGCGCCGTCGCGCAACCGGGGCCGGCATACGGCCTCGTCGAAGGCTGGCGCGGGCCGGTGCTGGTCGCGCTCGAAGCCGATGACGACGGCCGCGTGCGCCGCTGCCATCCGCATGATCCGTCGTGGCAGAACTGGCCGCTGCTCGAGCACGCGGTGATCGGCAACATCGTTCCGGACTTTCCGCTGATCAACAAGTCCTTCAATCTCTCGTACAGCGGGCAGGATCTGTAATGCTCGATGTTCTCAAGCGCATCGCCAGGAGCGGCATCCTCACCGAGCCGCTGCCGCGGTTGGCCGACCTCAAACGGGAAACCGATGGGCTGCACGCGCAGATCCAGGCGATCCTCGGCCGTGCGCTGGCGATCCGCCAGGTCGATGCCGGCTCCTGCAACGGCTGCGAGCTGGAGATCCACGCGCTCAACAATCCGTATTACAACCTCGAAGGCGCCGGCATCCGCTTCGTCGCCAGCCCGCGCCACGCCGATCTGCTGCTCGTCACCGGGCCGGTGTCGAAGAACATGGAGATCGCGCTCAAGCGCACCTACGAGGCCACCCCCGACCCCAAGCGCGTCGTCGCCGTCGGCGACTGCGGCTGCGACGGCGGCATTTTCGGCGCGAGCTACGCCAGCTGCGGCCGCGTCGCCAACGTGATTCCGGTGGATGTCAGCGTGCCGGGCTGTCCGCCGGCGCCGGTCGCCATCCTGCGCGGCATCCTGCAAGCAGTGTCGTGAGTCCAAAAAGCTCGGTTGTCGCGGACTACACTCAGCGGTACAGCGCGACATAGGCTTGCGCCGCGTGCCGCCACGAAAAGTCGCGGCGCATGCCGGCGCGCTGCAGCGCGCGCCAGACCTGCGGCTGCGCATACAGCTCCAGCGCGCGGCGCAGGCCGTAGAGGAGGCCGCCGACGTCGGCGTGCTCGAACTGGATGCCGGTTGCGCTGCCATCGGCCAGCGCCGCATCGGTCGCGTCGACCACGGTGTCGGCGAGCCCGCCGACGCGGCGCACGATCGGCACCGTACCGTAGCGCTGCGCGTACATCTGGTTGAGGCCGCAGGGTTCGTAGCGCGAAGCCATGAGGATGCAGTCGGCGCCGGCGTTGATGCGGTGTGCGAGCGCCTCGTCGTAACCGATGTGCACGGCGACGCGCTCGGGCTCGCCGGCGGCCCAGGCGCGCAGCGCCTGTTCCTGCGCGCGCTCACCGCTGCCGAGCACGACCAGCTGCAGCGGCAGCTCCCGCAGCTGCGCGCGCGCGGCGAGCAGCAGGTCCGTGCCTTTCTGGTAGGCGAGCCGCGAGATCACGCCGACCAGCAGGCTGGAGTCGTCGGCGAGTCCGAGCGCGCTGCGCAGGGCGCTGCGGTTGGCCGCCTTGCCGAGCGCGAAGCTGCATCGGTCGTAGCGCATGTCGAGCGCCGGATCGGTTGCCGGATTCCAGACCGCGTCGTCGATGCCGTTGAGCAGGCCGTGCAGCGCCGCGGCGCGCTCGCGCAGCACGCCGTCGAGCCCGTGACCCTGCTCGGCCGTCTGGATTTCGCGCGCATAGCTCGGGCTCACCGTCGTCAGCACGTCGGCGAAGACGAGCCCCGCCTTGAGAAACGAGAAGCGGCCGTGGAACTCGAGCGCGCGCATGTGCCAGTGCTGCGGCGGCAGGCCGAGCGCGTCGTAGGTGTCGCGGTCGTAGACCCCCTGGTAGGCGAGGTTGTGGATCGTGAAGACCGTGCGCGGGCGGCCGGCGGCGGGCAGATACAGCGGCGCCAGCCCGGTCTGCCAGTCATTGAGGTGAACGCAATCGGCGCGCCAGCCGGGCACCGCGCCGGCGGCGAGCCGGGCGATCGCTTCGCAGAACACGGCGAAGCGCAGCGGATTGTCGGCATGGTCGCGCCCGTCGGCATCGACGTAGGGGGTGCCGTCGCGCGCGTAGAGTTCGGGGCAGTCGAGCAGCCAGCTCGTGTGCAGGTCGCCGGGAGCGCGCCCTTCGAGCACGCGCAGGGGATGGCCGCGCACGCCAAGACTCGCGATCTCGCGCGCGTCGTGCAGGCGCGACAGCGCATGGCGATAGGCCGGCGTCAGCAGGCGCACGTCGACGCCCAGTGCCTGCAGCGCCGACGGTAGTGCCTGCGCGACGTCGGCCAGGCCGCCGGTCTTCGAGTACGGCAGGGCTTCGCTCGCGGCAAACAGGACGCGCACGGGTCAGGGACGCACCAGAGGCTCACAGCGCGCCATCGCCATCGGTCGCAGACAGGCCCGGCGCGAACGGCCATGGCGACAGCAGTACTCAGGAACATGAATCTCGCGCGGCATGGCCGTTTCCCTCTCCCACCGCACGCAACGCGTGCGGTCCCCCCTTTCCCGCTGCGCGGGCGAGGGTAGATCGGCATCTCGCTGTGCGAGATTCACGTTAGCGTTGCGCGCTCATCGCGGCAGCGCCACGCGCAGCTGGACGCCCATCTCGAACGGGTGCGCCAGCAGCGGATGCGTCGGCCGCACGCGCAGCTCGCAGCCGCCTTCGGTCGGCATGCCGTTGTCGAGCACGAAGTAGGCGACACCGTTCTCCTCGCGATCGAGACGCAGCGCGCCGTTGCCGCCCGGCCAGTGCGCCTCGACGTGCAGGTCGAGCGCCGGCAGGCCGTTGAGCGCGATCGTCGCCTGCAGCGGACTGAACGATGTGATGTCGACGCGCAGTCCGTCCCAGGCCGAGGCGACGAGCCGCTTCCAGCGCGCGAATTCGATCGCGTTGCGGCGATTGCGCTCGCGCAGTCGCCGGCCGTGATCCGCGGCCGGCGCATAGAAGCCGCGCACGTAGTCGCTGAGCATGCGTGCGCCGCCGTAGAGGGGAATGAGCGTCTGCATCGCGTGCCGGGACATGCGCAGCCATTCGGCGGGCGCTTCGAAGTAGCGCGGCACGATCTGGCGCTCGAGCGCGTCCAGCATCGCTTCGGCCTCGGCATGGTAGCGCGCGTGCCCTTCGAGGTCGGTGCGCGGCGGGATGCCCACGCCGTTATGGCCGTCGCAGCCGTCGGCCCACCAGCCGTCGAGAATCGACACGTTGATGCCGCCGTTGACGGCTGATTTCATGCCCGAGGTTCCGCTCGCCTCCAGCGGATACTCCGGGTTGTTGAGCCAGACGTCGCAGCCCTGCGTCAGGCTGCGGCCCAGCGCGAGATCGTAGCCTTCGACGACCATCAGCTTGCCGAGAAACTCCGGGCGCAGCGAGGCGTGGTATAGCTCGGCAATCATCTGCTGGCCGCCGCCATCGTGCGGATGCGCCTTGCCGGCGAACACGATCACCACCGGGCGCGTATCGTCGCCGAGCAGCCGCGCAAGCCGCTGCGCATCGCCGAGCAGCAGCGTCGCGCGCTTGTAGGTCGCGAAGCGCCGGGCAAAGCCGCAGACCAGCAGCTTCTCCGGCGGCAGCTGTAGCCGCTGCAGGCTGGTCTCGGCGATGTCCGGTGCCACGCCGTTGCGGCGATGCTGCTCGCCGAGACGCCGGCGCAGGTCTTCGAGCAGGCGCGTCTTCGGCGGCATGCGCCGGCGCAGAAAATCGCCGTCGGACAGCTCGCCGATCCAGTCGCAATTGGCCGGCTGCAGCACGCGGCTGCGCCAGTCGGGAAGCAGCTGATCGAAATCCTGCTGCCACTCGGCGGCGAGGAAGGTCGGCAGGTGCACCGCGTTGGCGACGAAGCGCACCGGATTCTCCTCGGGCGGGATCGCCGGCCAGGCGTAGCTCTCGGCCTGGGCGGCGACGCCGCGGTGCACCCGCGACACCGCGTTGCAGTAGCGCGAGCCGCGCAGCGCGAGCGCCGTCATCGAGAACGCGTCCGGCTTGTGCGGGATCGCGCCGAGCGTGCGCAGGCGCCGCTCCGTCGTATGCAGACTGCCGAGATAATCGCCGAGCCAGTGGCGCAGGTGGCCGAGGTTGAAGACGTCGTGGCCCGCCGGCACCGGCGTGTGCGTCGTGAACACCGTGTTGCTGGCGACGCATTCGACCGCCGCGGAGAAGTCGAGCCCTGCGGCGACGTGCTCGCGCACGCGCTCGAGGATCGTGAACGCCGCATGTCCCTCGTTGAGGTGCCAGACGCTCGGCTCGAGGCCGAGCGCGCGCAGCGCGCGCACGCCGCCGATGCCGAGCACGACTTCTTGCTGCAGGCGCGTCGTGTGATCGCCGCCATAGAGGCGTGCGGTGATGCCCTGATCCTCGCTGCGGTTCTCCGGACAGCGCGTGTCGAGCAGGATCAGCGGAATGCTGCCGACGGCCCCGCGCCAGATGCGCAGGTGCAGCATGTGATGCTCCAGCGGCACGTGCACGCGCAGCTCGCGGCCGCGCAGATCGCGCGCGAGCGAGAGCCCGAAGCGCTCGGGCTCGACCGGATCGGGATCGGCGTGCTGGCGCCCATCGCCGTCGATGCGCTGGCGCAGATAACCTTCCCCGTAGAGCAGGCCGACCGCGACCAGCGGCACGGACAGGTCGTTCGCGGTCTTCAGATGATCGCCGGCGAGCACGCCGAGCCCGCCGGAATAGATCGGCAGGCGCTCGTCGATGCCGTACTCGGCGCAGAAGTAGGCGACCAGATCCCTGTCGGGATCGAGCCGCGGCATTTCGCAAGTCATGGTAGGGGTCGGTCTTGTTCGTTACTTGTTGGTTAGATTAGTCGCCCGAGTGCAGCTGCTGACCGAGCATGTCGGGTGTGACGAGCACGATGCCGTTGTCGGTGACGTGGAAGCGCTCGCGATCGGCCGCGGCGTCCGCGCCGGCGACGAAGCCGTCAGGCAGGATCGCGCCCTTGTCGATGACCGCGCGCCGCACGTAGCAGTTGCGTCCGATCGCCACCTCGGGCAGCACGACCGAGCTTTCGACGAAAGAGTGGCTCTCGACGTGCACGCCGGAGAACAGCACGCTGTTGCGTACGGTGGCGCCGGCGACGATGCAGCCGCCGGAAACCAGCGAGTTGAGCGCGACACCGCGCCGATCGGCGTCGTCGAAGACGAACTTTGCCGGCGGCAGCTGCTCCTGGTAGGTCCAGATCGGCCAGTCGGCGTCGTAGAGGTTCAGCAGCGGATCGATCGCCGTCAGCTCGATGTTCGCCTCCCAGAACGCATCGACGGTGCCGACGTCGCGCCAGTAGCCCTGCGCTTTGCGCTGCACGTCCTGGAACGGGTAGGCGAAGATCGGCGCGCGGCCGATCGCGCCGGGGACGATGTCGCGGCCGAAGTCGTGCGCCGAATCGAGCCGCGCGGCGTCGCGCGCCAGCTCCTCGATCAGGTATTCGGTGCTGAACACGTAGATGCCCATCGACGCAAGCGCCGTGCCCGGCTTGCCCGGAATCGATTCCGGCTGCGGGGGCTTCTCGGCGAAGCGCGTCACCCGACCGTGTTCGTCGACGCTCATGACGCCGAACGCGCGCGCCGCGTCCACCGGCACCTCGATGCAGCCGACGGTGATGTCGGCGTCATTCTCGATGTGCGCGGCCAGCATCGGGCCGTAGTCCATCTTGTAGATGTGGTCTCCGGCGAGCACCAGCACCAGCGCCGGCTCGTGGTTGCGGATGATGTCGATGTTCTGGAACACCGCATCGGCAGTGCCCGAATACCAGGCGGTCTCGCTGACACGCTGCGAGGCCGGCAGCAGCTCGATGAACTCGCCGAACTCACCGCGCAGGAAACCCCAGCCCTTCTGGATGTGTCGGATCAGGGAATGCGATTTGTACTGGGTCAGCACGCCGATGCGGCGGATGCCCGAATTGATGCAGTTGGACAGCGGAAAGTCGATGATCCTGAACTTGCCGCCGAACGGCACCGCCGGCTTGGCGCGCCAGTCGGTCAGTGCGCCCAGCCGCGAGCCGCGGCCGCCGGCGAGGATCAGTGCCAGCGTGTTGCGCGTCAGCCGGCTGATGTAGCGCATTTCCGGAGCGGAGTTCACGGTTTTCTGTTGCGGCATTTCTTCTCCTTTTGGCGCACCGCCTACTCTATGCGCATCGTCTGCGGATGCCCATACTGCTTGACCATGAACCTGCGCGAACATTCCGGCTCATGACGCCCGCCCGGCTGCCGGTCGTCCTGCTCTGGCACATGCACCAGCCGGAATACCGCGTCGACGGCGTCTGGCAGCTGCCGTGGACCTATCTGCACGCGCTCAAGGGCTACACCGACATGGCGGCGCACATCGAGGCCGAGGACGGCGCCTGCGCGGTCTTCAACTTCACGCCCGTGTTGCTCGAGCAGCTGCGCGACTACGCGCAGTACCTGCGCGCCGCCGTGACCGACGACCGCCCGATTCCCGATCCGCTGCTCGACGGCCTGCGCGCGTTGCCGCCTGCCGGCGCGGCGCGCACACTCGCGCTGGTGCTCGCCGCTCGCGCCGATCCGGGGCCGGTCGCCCAGCGCGACCCGCGCTGGCGCCCGACGGCCGCGCGCATCGGCGCGATGGCGCAGCCCGGCCTGCTGGCGGATGGAGAGACCCGCGACTTCCTGGTGCAGACGCACCTCGTATGGCTCGGGGAAAGCCTGCGCACGGATGCACGCGCAAAAGCCCTGATCGAGCGCGGACGGGACTACGCAGCGCAGGATGCGCGCGCGCTCCTCGCGCTGATCGCCGATGTCCTCGGCGGGCTGTTGCAACGCTACCGCCGGCTCTGGGAGCAGGGGCGCATCGAGCTCAGCGTCACGCCGTACCAGCATCCGATCGTGCCACTGCTTCTCGATTTCCGCGTCGCCGCGGAGAGCGCGCCCGGCGTCGTGCTGCCCGCGTCAGGGTATCCGGGCGGCGAGGCGCGCGCACGCTGGCACATCGGCCAGGGCCTGCAGACCTTCGAGTCGGTGTTCGGGCGGCGCCCCGCGGGCTGCTGGCCGGCGGAGGCGGCGCTGTCCGAGGAGACCCTGGCGCTGCTCGCGGAGTCCGGTTTCCGCTGGACCGCCAGCAGCGCGTCGGTGCTACGCGCTACCGAGCAGCATCACGGCGTCATGAACGCGCATCCGCACCGCGCGTATCGGAGCAACGGCCATGCGACGCTCTGCCTGTTCCGCGACGACGGCTTGTCCGACCGCCTCGGCTTCGTCTACCAGCACTGGCAGGCGCAGGACGCGCTCCAGGATCTGCTGCGGCACGCCGTGCAGATCGCTGCCGCCGGCCCTGACCGCGAGCTGCTGCTGATCGCGCTCGACGGCGAGAATCCCTGGGGCTGGTATCCCGACAACGGCATTCACTTCGTCCGCGGCTTGTACCGTGCGCTCGCCGAGCACCCGCGGCTGCGTCCGGCGCTGCCCGCAGCGCTGCTCGACGCCGGGCTCGCCGCCGCACCGCTGCCGCGGCTGCAGGCCGGCAGCTGGGTCTCCGGGCAGCTGCTGACCTGGATCGGTCATCCGGAGAAAAACCGCGCGTGGCAGCTGCTGATCGAGGCCAAGCAGCACTACGATGCCGCCGGTCCGCAGACACCGGAAACCTTGCGCCAGCTCGGCGTCTGCGAAGCCTCCGACTGGTTCTGGTGGCCCGGCGAAACCAACCCCACGCCTGCCGTCGCCGACTTCGACGCGCTGTTCCGCGCACAGCTGCGCAGCCTCTACCGCCGGCTGGGGCAGACCGCTCCGGCCGCGCTGGAGCACGCGTTCAGCCGCGGCAGCGCCCGCGAAGTCGCGCACGGCGGCACGATGCGCCCGACACAGACACCGGGCGGGAGCACGAACGCATGAAGAACTGGATTACCCGTAGCGCGGGCGTGCTGCTGCCATTGAGCGCGCTGCCGTCGCAGCGGCTCGGCGAGGACGCCGATCGTTTCGTCGATCTGTGCGCGGACGCCGGCTTCGGCGTCTGGCAGATCCTGCCGGTCGGGCCGTCCACGCACGCCAATCCGTTCCAGCCGGCGTCCGCCTGTGCCGGCGACACGACGCTTTTGCCGGCCGAACCGCCGGCCTTCGACGCGCGCGCGTTCGACGCCTTCGTCGAGCGCGAAAGCGACTGGCTCGAGGACTGGGCGCTGTTCAGCGCCTTGCGCCGCACGCACCAGGGCGCGCCCTGGTGGCAGTGGGCGGAGCCGCTGCGCCGTGCCGAGCCGGCCGCGCTGGCCGCGGCGCGGCGCCGGCTCGGTGCACTGATCGACGCCGAGCTGCGCGCGCAGTTCGCGTTCGAGCAGGCGTGGAGCGCCCTGCGCCGCTGCGCGAACGCGCGCGGCGTACGGATCTTCGGCGACGTGCCGCTGTTCGTCGCGCACGACTCGGCAGACGTCTGGCTGCACCGCGAGCTGTTCGAAGTCGATGCCGAAGGCCGCTGCGGCGCGACCGTGGGCGTACCGCCGGACTACTTCTCGGAGACCGGCCAGTCCTGGGGCTACCCGCCTTATCGCTGGGCGCGGATCGCGGCGCAGGGCTGGCGCTGGTGGCGACGCCGCTTCGAAGTGCAGGCGCGTCGCTTCGATCTGCTGCGGCTCGACCATTTTCGCGGCTTCGCTGCGTTCTGGCGCATTCCCGGCGGCGCGGCAACCGCTGCGGCCGGCCGCTGGACGCCGGGGCCCGGTCGCGCCGCGATCGATGCGCTCGCCGACGTGCTCGGGTCGACCCGGCTGGTCGCCGAGGATCTCGGCGAAATCACGCCGGACGTCATCGCGCTGCGCAAGGCGCTCGGCATCCCCGGCATGCGCGTGCTGCAATTCGCCTTCGACGGCAACCCGCACAACGAGCATCTGCCGGCACACCACGAGCCGGACAGCGTCTGCTACACCGGCACGCACGACAATGACACGACGCTCGGCTGGTGGAACGCCGCGCCCGAGGACGTGCGCCGGCGCGTGCGCGATCTGCTCGGCGACGACATCCAGATGCCGCAGGCGCTGGTCGACTGCGCCTGGGCCTCGCCGGCGCCGCTTTCGATCGTGCCGCTGCAGGACCTGCTCGGCCTGGGCACGGAAGCACGCACCAACCGTCCCGGCATCGCCGAAGGCAACTGGGGCTGGCGCTTCGACTGGGCGCAGCTGCCGGCGGACGCGGCGGCGCGCTGGCGCGAGGCGCTACGTCAACACGGTAGGGCGGTTTAGTTAGCCGCGAGACGTTCGAGTTTCTGCGCGCTCGCGAAGAACAATTCGCACGAGTGGCTCTGGGGTTCTGAGGGGAACGACGGCAGCACGAACGACGCCAACATCACCGCAGCGGGCAGCCTGCCGGCCAGCGACAGCGAGCTCGCGGCGCTCACGCGCTGGATGAACGAGCGCAAGGGCGGTCTGCTGGCGATGGGCGACCACCACTATCTCGGCGCGTCCATGTGCCATCGCATTCCGCGCATCCGCTCGATGCGGCGCTGGACCAGTGGGTGCTCGATCGGCTGAAGCTGGTCGATGACGACATCTGGGCGTACCTGAAGGATCGGCTGTTCTGGAGCAAGGGCGGCCCCGGCCCCGGCGGCCCATGCCTGTCCTGCCCGCCGCTGGAGGCTTTCGAAGCGGCGGTGCTCGGCGGCGTCGTGCGCGCGACGATGCCGCTGGCGGCCGCGATCAAGAAGGACGTGGACGCGCGCTCCGAGCAGCTGCGCATGCTCACGCCGGAGGATCTCGTCGACGCCGCGCTCGAGGGCGCGCGAGCCGGTGCCGCGGACTTCCGCCGCGCGCTGGCGGAGTCGGTCGCCGAGCTCAAGCCGCTGCTCAAGGCGGGCAGGGAGACCAAGGCCGAAGCACGGCCACGCTGAGGCGCGCAGGGGAACGGATGGCCGCCGGTCGGTGGGGACCGGCGGCCATTTGTAGGGTGGGCTTCGAGTTCGCGGCCCAACGCACGCACCGACAGGCGTTGCTGCCGGGCAAGGACTTCGCGTGCGGCTGCAGGGCCGCAACAAAGCTCATCGTGGTGGTGGTGGGGCGCTCGGGCTCACGCGGCGATGAACGGATTCAGCACGCGGATGTCGCCGTAGTGCTGCCCATGATTCAAATCCTCGCTGTAAAGCGTCTCGCAGCCGCCCAACTGCGCGGCGGCGAGGATGGCGCCGTCCCAGTAACTGAGCTGATAGCGCTTGCAGAGCTGGATGCCGCGCAGGACCACGCCGAGATCGATGGGGATCGGCTCGATCGCTGTGATCTGTTTGATGAAAGCCAGCGCGGATTTCTCGCTCAAGGGATGCGCCAGTTTGCGCACGGCATTGACATAGAACTCCTGCACCACCTGCGTGGACAGACGCCAGTTGCCCTGCGTCAGCAGCGCGCGCGCGACGCGCGATTTGTCTGCCTCCGCCGCAGCGGTGGACGCGGCGTAGAGCAGGATGTTGGTGTCAAGGAACGCGGGCATCGGCGTAGGTGCGCGACCGCGAGGGCTTTTCGCCGACCTCCACCTGTTCCTGGTCGATCATCCGCCACAGCGACTCCCATTCAGCGGCGTGTTGATCAGTGCCGCATTCGATATTGCTCAGGTAATCCCTGACCAGGCGGCTGACCGAGGTGCCGCGCTTGGCCGCGATGACCCGGGCACGGGTGTAGGTCTTGTCATCGACTGCGACAGTCAGGTTTTTCATGGGCTTATCTCACTGTGAAACTGTGAACCACACTATCGCAGTCAAGCGGCCGCGGCAAGGACCGCGAGCCGCTTGGGCGGCGTTGACATGATCGCCGGGATCGACGTGCAGCGGATGCTGCGGATGCCGCGACAGCCGACACCAAACCCCCGGATCAACCGTCCGGCGTCTGCTGCTGCAACTGTCGTTGCAGCGCCTCGCACTCGCGCTGTAGCCGCCGGGCGCGCAGGCGCTCGCGCCACCAGAGCGCGCAGGCGATGAAGAACAGGGCCAGCAGGGCGAGCGGGGCGAAGTCCACGGTCGCATGGTAGCGGCTGTCGCGGGCGCCCGCGTGGTGCCGCGTATACTGCGCCAAAAATCTGCGTGCAGCGACGCTGCCGCAAGAGGAGCACGACGATGAGGTCCCATTCGGTGCAGGAGCAGGAGCTGCTGCTGGCGCAGGTGGAGGCTCTGGCGGAGTCGCGGGTGGCGGGCGCCGAGCTCGTGACCTTCCGCAGCTTCCTGCGTCACTACTACGAAATGTCCTCGATCGACGCGCTGCGCATGCGCAAGCCCGAGGAGCTGCTGCAGATTGCGTACGCTCACTGGACGCTGGCGCAGCAGCGGCCCGCGGGAACGCTGGGCCTGCGGCTCGCGCCGCCGGCGGCCGACGACGTGCATGGACTCGCGCGGCTCGACACCGTCACCGAGGACATGCCGTTTCTCGTCGACTCGATTTACATGGCGGTGCGCAGCGCCGGCAGCTCGATCGACTGGACCGTGCATCCGGTGCTCGCCGTGCGCCGCGACGAGGCCGGGCGGCTGCAGCAGGTGCGGCCGGTCATTGCCGGCGTCGGCAGCCCCGAATCGCTGATCCACATCGAGTTCGAGCCGCTGGCGAGCGACCAGGCCTACGCCGCGCTGGAAGCGGACGTGCGCCAGGTGGTGCACGATCTGCGTATCGTCGTCGTCGATTTCCCGGCGATGCGCGCGCGCCTGCGCGAGGTGGCCGACGCGCTGCGCGAAGTGCCGCCGGGCGCCAGCGCCGAGGATTTCGCCGAGGCGCAGGCCTTTCTTGCGTGGCTCGACGCCGGCCATTTCACGTTTCTCGGCGTTTCCGAGACCGAAGTCGTGCCCGGCGACGGTCGCGGCCACTTCGTATTGAAGCCCGAGGCCTCGCTCGGGCTCGCACGCAGTGGTGCGCGCTTCGCCGATCCGGACCAGCTGATCGCGCCGCCGGAGGAGCTGGACAAGTACACCGAATCGACGCGCGTGATCGTCGTGACCAAGGCGAACCACCGCTCCACGGTGCATCATCCCGAGTACATCGATGTCGTATCGGTGCGGCGCTTCAATCCAGACGGCAGCGTGCGCGGCATCTGCCGCCTGATCGGCCTGTTCTCCGCCGAGGCCTACACCGAGCGCCCGCGCAATATCCCGCTGATCCGGCGCAAGGTCGAGTACCTGCTGCGGCGCTCGCGCCTGCGCGAGGATTCGCACTCGGGCAAGAACCTGCGCGACATCCTCTATCAGCTGCCGCGCGACGAGCTGTTCCAGTCGAGCGAAGAGGAGCTGTTCGAGGTCTGCACCGGCATCCGCGCACTGCGCGACCGCCATCAGCTCAAGCTGTTCATGCGCCGTGACCGCTACGGCCGCTTTTACTCGTGCATGGTCTATCTGCCGCGCGACCGCTACGCGCGCGAGCTGCGCGACCGCATCGCCGCCGAGCTGACGTCGATCTTCAACGCCACCGGCATCGACCGCAACACGGAGTTCCTGCGCTCGGGTCTGGCGCGCATTCACTACATCGTGCGCACGCCGCCGGGCACGAGGATTCCGCTGTCGGTCGCGGAAGTCGAGGCGCGCATCCTCGCCGCGACGCGCAGCTGGCGCGACCAGCTGCGCGAGATCCTGCAGCGCAGCGGCACGGCGGCGGGACGCGCGGCCGCCTTCGTCGACGGCTTTCCGCTGTCGTATCAGGAATCGGTGCAGCCGCTAGACGCGGCCGCGGATCTGCAGTACCTGGTGCAGCTCGGGGCCGAGCGGCGGGTGCTGCCGCGACTGCTCGTCGACACGGCCGCTGCCGGTAAGGTCTGTCCGACGGCGTTGAAGCTGTATTGCTGGAAAGACCCGCTGCCGCTGTCCGACGTGCTGCCGACGCTGGAGAACTTCGGCCTGCGCGTGATTTGGCAGGACCCGACGCGCGTGCAGCCGCGCGGCGCAGAGGCCGTGTGGATCCAGGAGTTCCAGATCCAGGTCGCCGGCGACTGTGCGCTGGCGCCGGCGCAGCAGCGCGACTACTTCGAGAGTGCATTCCTCAGCACCTGGCACGGCGAGACCGAGAACGACGGCCTCAATCGCCTGGTGCTGCTCGGCGGACTCGACGCGCGCCAGATCGTCTGCCTGCGCACACTCACCAAGTACCTGATCCAGACCGGACTGCCGTACAGTCAGGATTACATGGAGCGCCTGCTCGCCGAGCACGCACCGATCGCCAACCTGCTCGTGCGCCTGTTCGAAACCCGCTTCGATCCGCAGATCGTCGATGCTGTACGCCGCCGGGATGAGGAGACCGCGATCGCACAGATGCTCGACGAGCGCCTCGACCAGGTCGCCACGCTCGACGGCGATCGCGTGCTGCGAGCGTACACCGCGGTCGTGCGCGCGGCGCTGCGTACCAACTACTTCCAGCCGGCCGCCGACGGCGCGCGCAAGACTTATGTGAGCGTCAAGCTCGATCCGCGCAAGGTGCCGGAGTTGCCGGCGCCGTTGCCGATGTTCGAGATCTTCGTCTACGCGCCGGAAGTGGAGGGCATCCACCTGCGCGGCGGCAAGGTCGCGCGCGGCGGCCTGCGCTGGTCCGACCGCCGCCAGGACTTCCGCACCGAAGTGCTCGGCCTGATGAAGGCGCAGATGGTCAAGAACGCGATCATCGTCCCGGTCGGCGCCAAGGGCGGCTTCGTCGTCAAGAAAGGCGACGCGTCGAACCGCGAGGCCTGGCTCCGGCAGGGCGTCGAGTGCTACAAGACCTTCGTTCGCGGCCTGCTCGACATCACCGACAACCGCGTCGGCGACGACATCGTGCCGCCGGCGTCGGTGGTGCGCTACGACGACGACGATCCGTATCTGGTCGTCGCCGCCGACAAGGGCACGGCGACGTTCTCCGACATCGCCAACGGCCTTGCCGCCGACTACGGCTTCTGGCTCGGCGACGGCTTCGCGTCCGGCGGCTCGGCCGGCTACGACCACAAGAAGATGGGCATCACCGCGCGCGGCGCCTGGGAGAGCGTCAAGCGTCACTTCCGCGAGATCGCGCGGCGCGACGACGCCGGCCGCGGCATCGACATCCAGAACGAGCCGTTCACGGTCATCGGCATCGGCGACATGTCGGGTGACGTCTTCGGCAACGGCATGCTGCTGTCGCGCACGATCCGGCTGATCGCGGCCTTCGACCACCGCCACATCTTCATCGACCCCGACCCGGATCCCGAGATCTCGTACCGCGAGCGCGAGCGCCTGTTCCGGCTGCCGCGCTCGAGCTGGGACGACTACGACAAATCGCTGATCTCGCCGGGCGGCGGCGTCTACGCGCGCAACCTCAAGCTGATCAAGCTCTCCGAGCAGGCGCGTCAGGTGCTCGGCATCGAGCAGACCAGGCTCACGCCGCAGCAGCTGATGCGCGCGATCCTCGAGGCGCCGGTCGATCTGCTGTGGAACGGCGGCATCGGCACCTACGTCAAGCACCACCAGCAGTCCAACGAGGAGTGCGGCGATCGCGCCAACGACGCGATCCGCGTCGACGGCCGCGACTTGCGCTGCAAGGTCGTCGGCGAAGGCGGCAACCTCGGGCTCACGCAGCTCGGGCGCATCGAGGCGGCGCTGCACGGCGTGCGCCTGAACACCGACTTCATCGACAACGCCGGCGGTGTGCACAGCTCGGATCGCGAGGTCAACATCAAGATCCCGCTGAACCAGCTGCTGCGCGAAGGCCGGCTCACGCGCGAGGTGCGCGATCCCTTCCTCGCCAGCATGACCGACGACATCGCCGGCGCGGTGCTGCGTGACAACTACGTGCAGAGCCTCGCCGTCTCGCTGCTGGAGCGCGATGCGCCCTCGCGTCTGGACGAGCATGCCAACCTGATGCGCACGCTCGAGCGCGACGGGCTGCTGGTGCGGGCGGTCGAGTTTCTGCCCGACGACGAGGGGCTCAAGGACCGGCGCGCGGCCGGCCGCGGGCTGACGCGGCCGGAGCTCTCGGTGCTGGTCTCGTACAGCAAGATCTCGCTCTACGACGCCGTTGTGAAGTCCGACGTGCCGGACGATCCGTTCTTCGACCGCGACCTGCTGGCGTACTTCCCGCCGCAGATGGTCGAGCACTACCGCGAGGTGCTGCTCAAGCACCGCCTGCGTCGCGAAATCATCGCGACGATCCTCTCGAACGCGGTCGTCAACCGCATGGGCTGCGCGTTCGTGCACCGCTTGGCCGAAGACCATGGCGTGCCGCGCGCGCAGATCGTCAAGGCCTACGCGATCGCGCACGAAATCTACGAAGGCGACCGCTACTGGCTGCCGATCCAGGCGCTCGACCTGCAGGTGCCGGCGGCGGTGCAGCTGCGCCTGTTCGGCCGCGCGATCGGCCTGATGAGTCACGTGACCACGTGGCTGCTGAACTACCGCTGGAGCGCGCGCCCGATCGACGACGCGGTCAAGACCTTCCGCAAGGGCATCAACGAGCTGTCGGCGTTGATGCCGGACCGCCTGCCGGGCAGCTACCGCGCCGACTGGGACAAGGCGGTCGCCGGCATGCGCGCCGACGGCGTACCCGAGCCGCTCGCCGCGCAGCTCGCCAACACGATGGTGCTCGGCAGCGCGCCGGACATCATCGAGCTGGCCGACCACGCGCAGGTACCGCTGACCGAGGCCGCAGGTGTGTATTTCCTCATCGGCGATCGCCTGCGCATCCTCTGGCTGCTATCGTCCATCATCGGCTTCTCGGTCAGCAGCAAGTGGCAGGCGCTGGCGCGCTCGAATCTGCGCGAGGACACCTATCGGCTGCATCGTCAGGTCGCCGCACGCATCCTCAGCCAACCCGGCGAGAGCCCGGAGGCGCGCCTCGACGCATGGACCGCCGGCAACGAGGAGAAGGTCAAGTTCGGCATGCAGCGGCTGCAGGAGCTGCAGACGCTGGCCGGCCACGACTTCATGACGCTCGCCGTGGGCGTGCGCGAGCTGCGCAAGCTGCGGATGCTTTGAGCCGGTGGATCGATGAGGGAGAAACGGGGATGAACATGATCGAAGTGCAACGGCTGCCCGCCGGTCGCGGCGCCGACTGGCTGAGTCAGGGCTGGAGCCTGTTCAAGCAGGCGCCCGGCATCTGGATCGGCCTCGTCGTCATCTGGATGCTGCTCGCGATCGCGAGCGACTTCGTGCCGGTTGCCGGGGCGCTCGCGCTGAACCTGGTCAGTCCGGCCTTGACCGCCGGCGTCTGCATCGGCTGCCGCAGCCTCGAAGGCGGGCAGGGCCTGCGCATCGGTCATCTGTTCGCGGCGTTCCAGACCGACCGGATCGGGCCGCTGATCGTCGTCGGCGCACTCGGGCTCGCGGGTGTCCTCGCGCTGTTGCTCGTTGCCATGCTGCTTGGCATGGGCTTCGCGACCGGCGGTGGGATGCACGACATCGACAGCATGGGCCCGGGCATGCTCCTCGCCGGGCTGCTGGTGCTGGTGCTCGCGGTGCCGCTGGCGATGCTGCTGTGGTTCGCGCCGCCGCTGGTCGCGCTCGACGGTATCGCGCCCGTGGACAGCCTCAAGCTCAGCTTCAGCGCGTGTCTGCGCAATTTCGCGGCGCTGACGGTGTGGGGCCTGCTGGCGTTCGTGCTGCTGGTCGTCGCGGCGATTCCGCTGCTGCTGGGCTGGCTGATCGCAGTGCCGCTGCTGGCCGCCGCGTACTACCGGATGTATCGCGAGATCTTCGCGGCGCCCGCGGCACCGTCGCCGTGAGCCGCGTTTTCGTCAGCGGCGGCCCGGGCTGCGTCGACCGCAACTGATCCCAACGCCGCACGGGCGTCAGTGCCCCGGGCGTTTCGCCGCAGACGACGCAGGCTTTTGTGAGCACTGCGGACGAAGCCGCTACGGTAGATGCGGGCGCGCGAGGTATTCGTGCGAGCGCATCTCGGTCAGCCGCGACTGCGTGCGCTGAAACTCGAAGCGTGATTTCTCGCCGCTGTAGAGCGCGCTCTGCTCGACTTCGGCGGCGATGATCAGCTTCACGCCGCGATCGTAGAACTCGTCGACCAGATTGATGAAGCGCCGTGCGGCGTCTTCATGGAACGTGGTCAGTTGCGGCACGCGCGACAGCAGCACGGTGTGGTGCATGCGCGCGATTTCGATGTAGTCGGCGGCACCGCGCGGCCCTTCGCAGAGGCTGGCGAAGTCGAACCAGGCGACGCCGTCGGCGAGGCGGCGGCTGCGGATCGCGCGGCCGTGGATCAGCAGCACTTCGTTCGCGCGGCCCGGCTCCGGCGCAATCTCGCCGAACCAGCGCTCGAGATTGGCCTCGGCGCGCGCGTCCGACGGGCTGTGGTAGATCTCCGCATGCGTGAGCGTGCGCAGCCGGTAGTCGACGCCGCCGTCGACCTTGAGCACGTCGACATGGTTTTCGAGGATGTCGATGAACGGCAGAAAGTTTGCGCGCTGCAGTCCGTTTTCGTAGAGCCGCTGCGGCGGGAGGTTGCTGGTCGCGATCAAGGTGACGCCGTGTGCGAACAGGCTCTCGAACAGGCGGCCGAGGATCATCGCGTCGGCGATGTCGGAAACAAAGAACTCGTCGAAGCACAGTACACGCAGCTCGCGCGCGTATTCGGCGGCGACCAGACGCAGCGGATCGCGCTCGTCCGGGTACTTGCGGCGGCGCTCGTGCACCTCGAGCATGAAGCGGTGGAAGTGCGTGCGCAGCTTCCATGCGCTTGGCAGCGCGTCGCAGAACGCATCCATCAAGTAGGTCTTGCCGCGGCCGACGCCGCCCCACAGGTACAGTCCCTTCACCGCGGGCCATATCGGCCGCCCGAAGCCGAAGCGCCGCCGCGGCGGACTCGCCCGCAGCTCGTCGTAGACCTTCTGCAGTGCGGTCACCGCGCGCGCCTGCGCTTCGTCACGCACGAAGTCGGGGCGCTCGAGATCGCGGCGGTAGCGCTGCTGCGGCGTCATGCAGGCGGGTTTACTGCGGTGAACCGATGACGCTTGCGCACCTGACGCGTGCTCACCGTAGCGGCTCGCCAAAGATCCGCGCGAGATGCGGATTGAGGAACAGCCCGCGCGGGTCGCACTGCCGGCGCAGCTCGAGGAAGTCGTCGAAGCGCGGGTAGAGCTCGCGCAGCTCCGGTGCACCGAGATCGTGGCGCATGCCCCAGTGCGGGCGCCCGTCGTTGCGCTGCATCAGCTCGGAGATCGGCGCGAAGTAGCTTTCGAAGTCCATTTCCGGATACGCGGCGACCGCGATACAGGCGCTGTCGCGCTGGTACTGCGGGGACAGCCAGTTCTCGTCGGCGGCGACGAAACGCACCTCGATCGGGAAGTGGATGCGAAACGAAAGCGCCTTGATCAGGCGATCGAGCGTGCGCAGCACCGGTGCCACACGTGCCAGCGGCAGCGAGAACTCGAGCTGCTGAAACCGGTTGCGGCGCTTGACCGCGTACGCGTCCTGCGCGCGCAGGACATCACGGCGGTCGGACAGCACGCGCGTGGCAATGCGGCCGAAGCGCTCGGCCATCATCGGCGTGCGCCGCGCGGCCTGGGCCATGCCGCGGAACAGCAGGCCGTCGGTGGTACAGCGCACGGCGCGCTGCAGCGGCGACAGCGGGCGCGGGACTTCGTGGGTGATGTCCGCGTATCGGAGCACGACGGAATCGGTGTACGGAAACCAGAAGAACTCGAGGTTGCGGTGCTCGCGCCGCAGCGCGTCGAGGCGCGTCAGTGTTTCGCCGAGTGTCGCGGCCTGGCTGCGCACTTCCAGGCGATAGTCCTCGACGCATTGCAGCTCGACGTGCGTGATCACGCCGAGCGCGCCGAGCGAGACGACTGCTGCATGGAACAGGTCCGGCCCTTGTTGTTCCGATATCGTCTGCACCGAGCCGTCGGCGCAGACCAGGCGCAAGGCGGTGACCATCGTGGCGAGGTTGCCGAACGCCAGGCCGGTCCCGTGCGTGCCGGTTGCCAACGCACCGCCGATCGTCTGCTGATCGAAGTCCGGCGCGTTTTCGAGCGCCAGTCCGCGGTCGGCGAGCGCTTCGGCCAGCTGATCGAGCCGCGTGCCCGCGCGCACCCAGACGCACCGGCGCTCGTGGTCGGCCGACTCGATGCCGGTGAACCGGTCCAGCGACATGTGGTTGTCGTCGGTCCAGCACAGCGGCGAAAACGAGTGTCCGCTGCCGACGACGCGCAGTCGCTCGCCCTCCTCGGCGGCGCGCACGACTTCGGACTGGACCTCCTCGACGTTGACCGGGTGGGCGCAGTACGAGGGTTCGCAGTGCACGGTGCCGGACCAGTTGGTCCAGGCGCGGATACGGCGTCGGCTCAAGATCATCCGGCCTTCAGTCCCCAAGTGGCCGCGCAGAATAACGGATTCACACTTCAGCGTCCGCGACCGCCTGCGACAAGTGCAGGTCCGGCTCCGCGCACAGCGCCAGCACGCGCGCACGCGCACGGTCGCGCAGCCGGGCGGCGGCGTCGCGGCCGGGGCCGTCGGCGTGCAGCGGCGGCTGCAGCTCGATGTGCACGGCGCTCCAGCGCGGCAGTCGACGGCCGCCGCCGAGCAGCCGTCGCGTGCCGCGGATGCCCACCGGCACCACCGGCACGCCGGTGCGCGCCGCCATCAGAAACGCGCCGTTCTTGAACGGCAGCAGGCCGGGATCGGCCTTGAACGTGCCTTCGGCGAACATCGCCAGCGGCTCGCCGCGGTGCAGGCGGCGCATCAGCTGTCGCGTCAGCCGCGCGCTGCTGTGTGCGGACGCGCGGTTGACGAAGATCGCACCCATGCGGCGCAGCGTGAGCCCGACCAGCGGCCAGCTCGCCGCGCCGTCCTGCACGACGAAGCTGAAGCGCCGCGGCAGCGCCGCGGCGAGCACCAGCCCATCCAGATAGCTCGCATGATTGGCGACGACGATGCATGCCCCCGGCGGCAGCTGCTGCAGTCCGCGCACCGTCAGCGGCACGCCCATGCTCGCGAGAACCAGGCGCACACCAAAGCGCGCCAGCTCCCGCCGCACCGCCAGCGTCGGCCCGGCGATCACGATCACGCAGGCCAGCGTCGCAACGACGACGAGCACTACGCCGGCGACCGGCGCGTAAATCCAGTCGAACAGTTTCCTGAGCATGCGGCATTATCCAACGATGTCCGCGTCCGAGCCCACTGCCGAAGACAGCGCCGCGATCGAGCGCTTTCTCGACCGGCTTTGGCTGGAGCGGGGGTTGTCGGCGAATACGCAGGCGAGTTATCGCTCGGACCTGCGGCTGTTCGCGCGCTGGCTGGCGCCGCGCGGAGTGGCACTGGCGCAGGCGGGGGAGATGGAGATCAAGGGGTATTTCGTCGCACGGCGGCTCGGCGCGCGCTCGCAGGCGCGGCTGCTGTCGGCGCTGCGGCAGTTCTACCGGCAGCTGCACGCCGAGCGCCAGCGCGACGATGACCCGACCGCGCGCCTCGACTCGCCGCGACTCGGCCTGCGGCTGCCCAGGACTTTGACCGAGCGCGACGTCGAGCAGCTGCTGCAGGCGCCCGAGGTCGGCCAGCCGCTGGGCCTGCGCGACCGCGCGATGCTGGAGCTGATGTACGCCAGCGGCCTGCGTGTCAGCGAGCTCGTCGGACTGCCGCGCGGCGCGGTCGATCTGCGTGTCGGCGTCGTGCAGGTCGTCGGCAAGGGCGGCAAGGAGCGCCTCGTGCCGATGGGCGAGGAGGCGATGGACTGGTTGCGCCGCTACGTGACCGAAGCGCGGCCGCAGCTGGCCGGCGCGCGCGCCGCCGACGGCCTGTTCCTGACCGCGCGCGGCCAAACGATGACGCGCCACAACTTCTGGCGGCTGATCAAGCAGTACGCGCTGCGCGCCGGCGTCCGCGCGCCGCTGTCGCCACACACTCTGCGGCACGCGTTCGCGACCCACCTGCTCGAGCATGGCGCCGACCTGCGCGCGGTGCAGTCGCTGCTCGGCCACGCCGACCTCTCGACCACGCAGATCTACACGCACGTCGCGCGTGCACGGCTGCGCGAGCTGCATGCGCGGCATCATCCGCGCGGATGACGGAATTCGCGACCGACGTTGCTGTCATAATGCCGCCTCACAATCAGCTGGACACCCGATGAATCTGCGCCTTTTCCTGTCCGCGGCTGCAGTTGCGGCCGTTTCGTCGACGATGGCCGCGTGCGCACCGCCGTACGACCCGAAGGCAGCGCGCACGGACGAAACCGCGCCCGGTGGCGCACGCGACGCGGGCATCGAAGCCGTGCGCGACAACATCACCCGCGTGCTGCCGCAGGTCGCGCGCGACGACGTCCGGCGCACCGAGGCGCCGGGGCTCTACGAGATCCAGCAGGGGACCCAGTTCGCCTACGTCACCGCCGACGGTCGCTACCTGATCGAGGGCGATCTGGTCGACGTGCTCACCGGCGACAGCCTCACCGAAAACAAGCGCAAGAGCGTGCGCATCGCGCGCCTGGCGGAGCTCGGCGAAGAGAACATGATCGTGTTCAAGCCGCAGAACGCCGATGCCGAGCACATGGTCACGGTGTTCACCGACATCGATTGCGGCTACTGCCGCAAGCTGCACCGCGAGATCGAGGAATACAACAAGCGCGGCATCGGCATCCGCTACGTGTTCTACCCCCGCACCGGGCCCAAGAGCGAGTCGTTCCGCAAGGCCGAAGCGGTCTGGTGTGCCGAAGATCGCAAGCAGGCGCTGACGCTGGCCAAGCAGGGCGCGCCGGTGGACGGCCCCGCCGACTGCCCCAACCCGGTCGCGCGGGAGTTCGAGCTCGGCGGCGAACTCGGGCTGCGCGGCACGCCGATGCTGGTGCTGCCGGATGGCGAGGTCGTCAACGGCTATGTGCCCGCCGCAGCGCTGGCCGAGCGCTTGAACGAGCGCGGGCGCGGCTGAGTAGGATGCGCTTGAGCGCAGCGCATCGCTCGGCGCGGCCGGAGCTGATGCGCTGCGCCTGCGGTTCGGTGCATCCTGCGAAGCCGCGGTGAGAATTACTTCTTCTTTGGGGGAAGGGAGATGAAGGTTCTGGTCCTCGGCGGTGCCGGTTACATCGGCGCACACATGTGCAAGCTGCTCGCAGAGCACGGCCATGCCGTCGTCGTCTGCGACGACTTCTCCACCGGGCATCGCGGAGCCGTGCAATGGGGTGAGTGCGTCGAGGCGAGCCTCGGCGATGAGATTGCGCTCGATGGCCTGTTCGGCCGCCACCGCTTCGACGCGGTGATGCATTTCGCCGCGCACTCGCAGGTCGGGGAGTCGGTGAGCGACCCGCTGCGCTACTACCGCAACAACGTCGGCAGCACGCTGACGCTGCTCGATGCGATGCGCCGCCGCGGCGTCCGGCGCTTCGTGTTCTCGTCCACCGCCGCGGTCTACGGCGAGCCGCAAACCAGCCCGATCGACGAACAGCACCCGACGCAGCCGCTCAACCCCTACGGTCGGACCAAGCTCGCCATCGAGCAGGCGCTCGCGGACTGCGCACAGGCCTATGGCCTGCGCGCCGTGGCACTGCGCTATTTCAACGCCGCCGGCGCCGATCCGTCCGGCTGCATCGGCGAGTCGCACCAGCCGGAGACGCACCTGATCCCGCGCCTGCTGCGCAAGGCTGCCGGAGAAGACCTCGACGTGCGGATCTTCGGCGACGATTACCCGACCGCCGACGGCACCTGCATCCGCGACTACATCCACGTCAACGACCTGGCCGATGCCCACCTCAAGGCGTTGGAGCACCTGGATGCCGCGGGCGGCTTCCAGTGCTTCAATCTGGGGAACGGGCAGGGCTACACGGTCCGGCAGGTGATCGCGGCCGTCGAAGAAGTGGTCGGGCGCCCGCTCGACATCGCCGTCGGCCCGCGGCGAGCGGGCGATCCGACGGCGCTCGTCGCCAGCAGCGCGCGCGCCAAAACGGTGCTCGGGTGGGTTCCCCGGAGCGCGGAGATGCGTACAATGATCGAAACGGCCTGGCGCTGGCATCGGCAGCCGCGGTATTGATGCCGGCCCCGACCGGGGTTGGGTCAGCGGTACCCCTTCGGGGGTCTGTAAACGGGTTTGGGACTGTGCCTGCATGCAGTCAATCGGGACATTGGGTGCACGCCTGCCTGGACTGCAATGGCACGGTACTGGCTAGAAAAGGTTGAGGGCGCGCGCGTGAGGATGAACCAGGGCGGCCACGAGGCTGCCGGGAACGCGGGCTGAGCCAGTGAAGAACGGAATCGCCGGGGGGGCAATCGCGATTATGGATAGCGGGCGGACGCTGAAGATTGGAGAGGTGTCACAGCCAACGGCTGCAGTGTCGCTGGTCTGGCGTGCGCCACGTCCGGCGGTGCGCCGCCAGCCGAAGGTCGAGCCGGGGCCGCAGCCGCGGGTGCCGATCAAACGTGGGATCGACGTCGCCGGTGCGCTTGCGCTGGGCGTGGTGTTCTCGCCGCTGATCGCCTTGGTCATCTGTGCGCTCAAGCTCGACGGCGGTCCCGTCCTGTTCGCGCATTACCGCGTCGGCCGGGATGGCCGGCGCTTCCGCGTCTACAAGTTCCGCAGCATGGTGGTCGACGCGCAGACCGCGCTCGAGGAGCTGCTCGCTCGGCATCCGGAGCTGCGCGCGGAGTGGGAGCGCGACCACAAGCTCAGGAACGATCCGCGCGTGACGCGGCTCGGCCGTTTCCTGCGCAAGACCAGCCTCGACGAGCTGCCGCAGCTGCTCAACGTGCTCAAGGGCGAGATGAGCCTCGTCGGTCCGCGCCCGATCGAGGAAGCGGAGCTGAGCCGCTACGGCCGCGCGGTGCGCCACTATCTCGCCAGCAAGCCCGGCATCACCGGCCTCTGGCAGGTCTCCGGACGTAACGACACCGACTACGGCCGCCGGGTCGCCATGGACCGCTACTACGCGGAAAAGGGCTCCGTGCTGCTCGACCTGGGCATCCTCGCGCGCACCGTGCTCGTCGTGCTCGGGCGGCGCGGCGCATATTGAGCGGGCCGAAGCCCGACCTGCAAGCCCAATCCGCGGGACGAAAAGTCGCGCTCAGAAGGTGACGGTCTCCATGTCGCTGCCCTGCTTCAAAGCCTACGACATCCGCGGCCGCGTGCCCGATGAGCTCAACGAAGCCATCGCTTACCGGCTCGGGCTGGCCTATGCCGCACAGCTGAAGGCCGGGCGGGTCGCCGTGGGCCACGACATCCGCCACTCGAGCCGCCCCTTGCTGGAGGCTTTGGCGCTGGGCCTCAACGATGGCGGCGCCGAGGTGCTCGACCTGGGCCTGTGCGGCACCGAAGAGGTCTACTTCGCCGCCTTCCACGCGCGCCTCGACGGCGGCATCATGGTCACGGCCAGTCACAACCCCGCCGACTACAACGGCATGAAGCTGGTGCGCGCGGACGCGCAGCCGATTTCCGGCGACAGCGGCCTGCGCGAGCTGGAAGCCGCGGTCGCGCAATCCGGCGCAAAGCCCAGGGGCCGTCCGCGGCTGGTGCCGACGGCTCTGCGCGGCGACTACGTCCGCCACCTGCTCGCTTACGTCGACCCGCCGCGGCTCAGGCCGCTCAAGATCGTCGTCAACGCCGGCAACGGCACCGCGGGTCTCGTCGTCGACGCGCTGGCGCCGGAGCTGCCGTTCGAGCTGGTCCGTGTGCATCACCGGCCGGATCCGGATTTCCCCAACGGCATTCCCAACCCGCTGCTGCCGGAGAACCGCAGCGCGACGGCAAACGCGGTGAAAGCACACGGCGCGGACTTCGGCGTGGCCTGGGACGGTGACTTCGATCGCTGCTTCCTGTTCGACGAGCATGGCGGCTTCATTGAGGGCTACTACATCGTCGGGCTGCTCGCCGAGGCGATGCTCAAGCGCGAGCCGGGCGCAAAGATCATCCACGACCCGCGGCTGACCTGGAACACGATCGATATCGTGAGCGCCGCCGGCGGCGTGCCGGTGCAATCGAAGACCGGCCATGCCTTCATCAAGGAGCGCATGCGCAAGGAAAACGCCGTCTACGGCGGCGAGATGAGCGCACACCACTACTTCCGCGACTTCGCCTACTGCGACAACGGCATGATCCCGTGGCTGCTCGTCGCGGCGTTGATCAGCGAGAAGGGCCAGCCGCTGTCGCAGCTCGTCGGCAGCCGCATGCGCAAGTTCCCGGCGAGCGGCGAGATCAACCGCAAGGTCGTCAGCATCCCCGCCGTGCTCGAGCGCATCGAAGCCCGCTATGCCGCGCACGCCCGGGTCATCGACCGCACCGACGGGCTCAGCCTCGAATTCGCCGACTGGCGCTTCAACCTGCGTGGATCGAACACCGAGCCGGTGCTGCGGCTCAACGTCGAATCGCGCGGCGACGAGCAGCTCATGCGCGCGAAGACAGAAGAAGTCCTCGCACTGATCGAGTCCGGGCAAGGCATGTTGCCGCCCATACGGAAATCTGTATTTTGAGCGGATGAGGATGTTGCGCCCGTCTCAGTACACACTTCTCAAGCCGTAGCGCTGCCATCATGACCACCCTCGTCCCCGTCCTCCTCGCCGGCGGCTCCGGCACGCGCCTGTGGCCGCTGTCGCGCGAGGCGTTTCCCAAGCAGTTCCTCAAGCTCGGCGGCGAGCGCACGCTGCTGCAGCAGACCGCGCTGCGCGCGCAGCAGATTGCCGGTGCTACGGCCCCCGTCGTCATCTGTGGCGATGCGCACCGCTTCATCGTCGCCGAGCAGCTGCGCGAGATCGGCATCGACAGCGCGACGATCATCCTCGAGCCCGAGGGCCGCAACACCGCGCCGGCTGCCGCCGTGGCTGCGCTGCACGTGCAGGAGCGCCACGGCAGCGAGGCGCTGGTCTTTCTGATGAGCGCCGATCACGTCGTCGCCGACGTCCCGGCGTTCTGCGCCGCTGCGGGCGTTGCCGCCGGTGCCGCGGGGCAGGGGCGGCTGATGGTCTTCGGCATCAAGCCCACGCGGCCGGAGACCGGCTACGGCTACCTCAAGCGCGGCAAGGCGCTCGGCGACGGGGCCTACGAGCTGCAGCGCTTCGTCGAGAAGCCGGACCTCGCGCGTGCCGAAGAATTCCTCGGCGACGGCAGCTACGACTGGAACGGCGGTCTGTTCCTGTTCCCCGCGGGTCTGTTCCTCGAAGAGCTCGCCCGCTTCGAATCCAGCCCCTCACCCAACATGGTCAGCGCCTGCCAGCAGGCACTCACCAAGGCCAAACGCGACCTCGACTTCATCCGCCTCGACGCCGAGTCCTTCAGACAGGCGCGCTCCGACTCCATCGATTACGCCGTCATGGAGAAAACCGACAAGGCGGCGCTCGTACCGATGGACGCCGGCTGGGACGACGTGGGCTCGTGGTCCTATCTCGACAAGCTGCCCAAGGATCTGCGCGGCAACTACAGCTACGGCGACGTGCTGATCGAAGACAGCGAAAACCTGCTGGTGCACAGCGAGCACCGCCTGGTGGCCGCACTCGGGCTCAAGAACCACGTCATCGTCGAAACCAAGGACGCCGTGCTCGTCACCACCTGCGAGCGCGCGCAGGACGTCAAGGCGCTGGTGGCGCGGCTGAAGACCAACGGTCGCGATGAAGCGCAGATCCACCCCACCGTGCATCGCCCCTGGGGCAGCTACGAGACCATCGCCAGCGGCCCGCGCTTCCAGGTCAAGCGCATCATCGTCAAGCCCGGCCGCAAGCTCAGCGCGCAGATGCACCACCACCGTGCGGAGCACTGGATCGTCGTCTGCGGCACGGCCAAGGTCAGCTGCGATGGCAAGGACTACCTGCTGGGCGAGAACCAGTCCACCTACATCCCGCTGGGCGTCATGCACCGCCTCGAAAACCCCGGCAAGGTGCCGCTGGAGCTGATCGAGGTGCAGTCCGGCAGCTACCTGGGCGAGGACGACATCGTGCGGTTCGACGATGTCTACGGGCGCGTGTAAGCAGCGTCCCGACTCCAGCGGCCACCACTCCCGACCCGTCGCAGCACGCTTCGATCACCGGCACGATGGGGTGACGACGGATTGATCCACGTCAGCGCAGCCGATCACCGCTGCCGGCATCGAGCTGCGCATACTGCAGGGCCGTTCCGCCGAGCTCGAGCTCGGCATCGCCGAGGCGGCCGTTAGTAGGCTCGCTCAGTCGGATCTTTTCGCGCGCGCCGGAAGCACGTCTTGCCGGCGATTTCATGCATGCCGCGACCGCCTCGTACGGAGAATGGCGCCGTAGAGGCCGATATGCGGGCGGCGGCGGACGGCGATTCGTCTGCGATGGCGGCTTGACCCAGGTCAATGCGAGGGCCCACCTCGTGCCCGATAGTTTCGTTCATGAAAGGAGTACCGTCAGCGCTGCGATGGTTTCGTGCCGGGTTTGCGCCGCTTCCCCGGCTGCTGGCGTGTCTGCTGGTCGTCTCGCTTGTCCAGACGCCCGCCTTGGCCTTTGCGCCCTGTTCAATGACGCACTCGGGTCCGATGAAGCAGGTCAGCATGGACGCCGCAGACGCGCGCGATGACCGGGATGACCGGAACGCCACGGCCGATGACATGGCGGGCATGTCGTCGATGGAGCATTGTCCGCACCACACCAAGAGCATCACCACCAAGCCCCCGTGTCCCGCAAGTTGCTGCTGTGCTGCCGGGGCTGCGCTTCCTCCCGACCTGCTGGACCTGCCGGCAGCCCATCCTCTGGAACTGGCTGCGCGCATACCTGCGCCATTGGTGCCGCCGTCCCCGCTTCTGAGCGTGCCCACGCCGCCGCCGCGAGCCGACGCCTGAGCGTCGGCATCGCAGCCAGGCTGTGATGAACGTCTGGTCTGCGGAATCTCCACGGCGCAGTTGCACGTGGCGCACGCGGCTGCGAAGCGTCGCTGGTGCGCAGCATCATCGACGGTTTCCGGTTGCCGGGCTCGCCGATGACTCGTGAGCACGCGGCTGCCTTCGACGACCGCACCGGATCAGGACGTGCGTCCGCCTGAGCCGGATCACCCGGACGCGATCCCTTCGTTATCAATACCAGGAGTGACTTCGATGAACAGGAGCAAATGCCTGCGGCTCGCCGCAATGATCGTTGCCGGCGCGCTGACGCTGCCGGCCTTCGCCGATCCGCCGGGCAAGAACCCCGGCAACACCCATCCGCACGAAGCCGTGCCGCCGAGCAAGGTGGTGTGCACGCCCAAGACCGGCACCGAGTCGATGCAGCACGAGCCCAAGGACCATCCGATGCCGGAAACGCGCGGCATGAAGAACATGGACCCGGCGATGCACATGCTCGACTGTGTAGATCCGGACGCCAAGGTGCCCAGCGAAAAGCTGCACGAGCACAAGAAGCTCGGCAGTTGACGAAGAAAAGGCAGCACGGCTGCGGCATGTCATCGCAGCCGTGCCGCCCGCCGCATTCACACGCTGGCAACCCGAACGAACAGTGAAGCGGGCGAGAAGCTCCCTGCGTGCAAGGCACCGCCTGGCGATCGCCTTGGCGGCGGCGACATTGTCGTCGACAGCGGCTTTTGCACAGCCCGACGCAATCGAGCCGGGGATGGTGCTGACGATCGACGGCGCCGTTGCCACCGCAGTGGCCGACAACCCGGGGCTGGACGAGCTGCGCCGCAGAGCCGAGGCGGCCGCTGCCGTACCTTCACAGGCTGGCAGCCTGCCGGATCCGCGCATCAGCTTCGGCGCCGCGAACCTGCCGGTCGATACCTTCGCGCTCGACCAGGAACCGATGACGCAGCTGCAGATCGGCGTCACGCAGACGTTTCCGTTCCCCGGCAAGCTGGGCTTGAAGCGCGACATGGCCGTATCCGAAGCGGCGGCGGCGGCCGAATCCGCCGACGAGGCGCGCCTGCGCCTGGTGCGCGACGTCCGGATGCTGTGGTGGGAGCTGTTCTATCTGGACCGCGCCGCCGAGACCGTCGCGCGCAACGGCGAGTTGCTGCGCCAACTGGTCGATGTGGCGCGCACCAAGTACGAAGTCGGGCGCGGCCTGCAGCAGGACGTGCTGCTGGCGCAGGTCGAGCTGTCGCGCCTGCAGGACATGGCGCTGCAGATCGACGGCATGCGCGCGATGTCGGCCGCACGGATGAACGCGCTGCTGGCGCGGCCCGCGCAGGCGCCATTGACGATTCCGCAGGCGGCAGTGGCGGAGCTGCCGGAGCCGCCGGACCCGGGCCGGCTGCAGGCGCTGGCCGAAGGCCGGCGACCGTGGCTGAAACAGGCACGGCACCGGATCGATGCCGCCCGTTCGGCGCAGGCGCTGGCGCGCAAGGAATACGTGCCGGAATTCGGCGTCACCGCGAGCTACGGCTGGCGCGACGGCAACGACGCCGACGGCTCGGCGCGCGCCGACTTCACGAGCGTGATGCTCAGCGCCAGCGTGCCGCTGTTCGCGTCGAACAAGCAGGACCGGCTCGTCGCGCAGCGCGGTGCAGAACTGGCCGCGCGCGAGCAGGCGCTCGCAGACGCGCGCAACCGCGTGCAGGCCGAGATCGCCGCCGCGCTCGCCGACTACCGGCGCGCGCGCGGCGAGCTGGCGCTGTTCGACGACGGCATCCTGCCGCAGACCGGCCAGGCCGTGGCGTCGATGCTCGCCGGCTACCAGGTCAGCAAGGTCGATTTCCTGACGCTGGTCCGCACCCAGGTCACGCTCTACAACCACGAGCTGCAACGCTGGCGTGCCCTGACGCAGGCGCAGCAGGCGCTGGCGCTGCTCGCCGCCGCCGCCGGCACGGAGAATCTCGAGGGAGAATCCCGATGAGTAACGCACGCTATGCGCTGGCCGCCGTGGTCCTCGCGGCCGTCGCCGCAGGCAGCTACTGGCTCGGCCGTTCGCGGCCTTCCGCCGCGCCGCAGACGTCCACGGCGGCGCCATCGCGCGAGATCCTGTTCTACCGCAATCCGATGAATCCCGCCGTGACCTCACCGGTGCCGGCGAAGGACGAAATGGGCATGGACTATGTACCGGTCTATGCCGACGAAGCCGCAGGCGCCGCGCCGGGCACGGTCACGATCGACGCCGGCATCGTGCAGAACATCGGCGTGCGCACGGCGCTGGCCGAGCGTCGGATGATGACGCGGCAGATTCGCACGGTCGGCCGCGTCGCCTATGACGAGCAGGGCCTTTCGCATGTGCACCTGCGCAGCGAGGGCTGGGTCGAGAAGCTGTTCGTCGCCGAAACCGGACAGAGGGTGCGCGCGGGTCAGCCGCTGCTGAGCCTGTACTCGCCGCTGATCGTCAGCACCGAGCAGGAATACCGGCTGGCCGTGCGCGGCGTCGCGGCGCTCAGCGACGGCACGCCGCCGGAGATCGCCGCGCAGGCGCGCGCGCTGCTGGCGAGCACGGCCGAGCGCCTGCGCTTGCTCGATGTGCCGGAGGCTGAACTGCAGCGTCTGCAGCGCGGTGGCGACATCCGCCGCGAAGTCACCCTGACCGCGCCGGCGTCCGGCATCGTCCAGTTCATCGGCGCGCGCGAGGGGCAGTTCCTGGGGGCTCAGGCCGACGTCTTTCGCATCGCCGATCTGTCGACGGTGTGGGTGCTGGCAGACCTGTATGAGGACGAGGTGCCGTGGGTGCAGGTCGGCGATCGCGCCACGCTGCGCCTGCGCGGCGTGCCGGGTCAGGCCCCGCAGGCGCGCGTGGACTACGTGTATCCGTATCTCGAAGGCAAGACGCGCACGCAGAAAGTCCGTCTGCATCTGGCCAATCCGGACGGCCTGCTCAAGCCGGACATGTACGCCGACGTCACGCTCGACGCCGGCCGCCGCATCGACGCGGTCGCGGTGCCGGAGGCGGCGATCGTGCGCTCGGGCACACGCGCGCAGCTGTTCGTGCAGCGTGCACCGGGACGCTTCGAGCCGCGCGCGGTGACGCTCGGCGCCGCCGCCGACGGCTACGTGCAGATCCTCGACGGTGTCGACGCTGGCGAGCCGGTCGTGGTCTCGGGTCAGTTCCTGATCGATTCGGAATCCAAGCTGCGCGAAGCGGCGGCCAAACTGATGCCGCAGGCCGGCAGCGCGGCGGCCGAACCGGTGATGGATCACGGCGCAATAGCGGATGCCGCGCCGCCCGCCACTGCGGCGCATTCCCACTGAGGGGCGCCGCGCCATGATCCAGAACATCATCGCCGCGTCGCTGAAGAACCGTCTGCTGGTGCTGATCTTCACACTGATCGCACTGATCGCCGGTATCTGGGCACTGCGCTCGACACCGCTGGACGCGATTCCCGATCTGTCGGACGTGCAAGTCATCGTCTTCACGGAATTTCCCGGCCAGGCACCCCAGGTCGTCGAGGACCAGGTCACCTATCCGCTGACGACCGCGATGCTCGCGGTGCCGTACGCGAAAGCCGTGCGCGGCTATTCGTTCTTCGGTTTTTCGTTCGTCTACGTCTTGTTCGAGGACGGCACCGACATGTACTGGGCGCGCTCGCGCGTGCTGGAGTACCTGAACTACGTCAGCAAGCGTCTGCCGCCCGGCATCATGCCGACGCTGGGGCCGGACGCGACCGGCGTCGGCTGGATTTACGAGTACGCGCTGGTCGACAAGTCCGGCCGGCACGATCTGGCGCAGCTGCGCTCGCTGCAGGACTGGTATCTGCGCTACCCCTTGCAGACCGTGCCGGGCGTCGCCGAAGTCGCCTCGGTCGGCGGCCACGTCAAGCAGTACCAGGTCGAAGTCGATCCCAACGCGCTGGCCGCCCACGGCATCCCGCTGGCGCACGTGCGCATGGCGATCCAGCGTTCCAACAACGACGTCGGCGGCAAGCTGGTCGAGATGGCGGAGACCGAGTACATGGTGCGCGGTCTCGGTTACATCAAGACTCTCGACGACCTGCGGCGTATCCCGGTCGGCACCGACGGCAAGGGCACGCCGGTGCGTCTGGCCGACATCGCGCAGGTGCATCTGGGGCCCGAGCTGCGTCGCGGCCTGGCGGAACTCGACGGCGAAGGCGAGGTCGCCGGCGGCGTCGTCATCATGCGCTACGGCGGCGATGCGCTGGCGACGATCCGTGCGGTGCGCACCAAGCTCGATGCGCTCAAGCGCGGACTGCCCGAAGGCGTCGAGATCGTGCCGGTCTACGACCGCGGCGCGCTGATCGAGCGCGCGGTCGACAACCTGCAGACCAAGCTGCTCGAGGAGTTCCTCGTCGTCAGCCTGATCTGCGTCGCTTTCCTGCTGCACCTGCGCTCGGCGCTGGTGGCGATCCTGAGCTTGCCGATCGGCGTGCTGCTGGCGTTTCTCGTCATGCGCTTCCAGGGCCTGTCGGCGAACATCATGTCGCTGGGTGGCATCGCGATCGCGATCGGCGCGATGGTCGACGGCGCGATCGTGATGATCGAGAACGCGCACAAGCACCTGGAGCGTGCGCCGCGCGACCCCGGCGGGCAGCTCGGCACCATGGAGCGCTGGCGCGCGATCGAGGCGGCAGCCAGGGAAGTCGGCCCGGCACTGTTCTTCTCGCTGCTGATCATCACCGTGTCGTTCCTGCCGGTGTTCACGCTGCAGGCGCAGGAAGGCCGCCTGTTCAGTCCGCTGGCGTTCACCAAGACCTATGCGATGGCGGCCTCGGCGCTGCTGGCGGTGACGCTGACGCCGGTGCTGATGGGCTGGCTGATCCGCGGCAAGGTGCTGCCGGAGGCGAAGAATCCGATCAACCGCGCGCTGCACCGCCTGCACGCGCCGCTGTTGAAGCTGGCGATGCGCGGGCGCGGGCCGACGCTCGTGCTGGCCACCGCGCTGCTGGTGGCGACGCTGTGGCCGGCCGCCCGGCTCGGCTCGGAATTCATGCCGCCGCTGGACGAAGGCGACATCCTCTACATGCCGACGACCTTCCCCGGCATCTCGATCACCAAGGTCAGGGAACTGCTGCAGCAGACCGACCGCATTCTCAAGACCTTTCCTGAAGTGCAGAGCGTGTTCGGCAAGGTCGGCCGCGCCGAGACCGCGACCGACCCGGCACCGCTGGCGATGATCGAAACGACCGTGCGGCTCAAGGCCCGCGAGGACTGGCCCGACCCGGACAAGAGCACGCGCGACCTGATGCGGGAGATGGATCAGGCGATCCGGTTCCCCGGCCTCGCCAACGCCTGGACCATGCCGATCAAGACACGCACCGACATGCTGTCGACCGGCATCAAGACCCCGGTCGGCATCAAGATCTCGGGCCCGGACCTGGCCGAGCTGCAACGCATCGGCGGCGCGATCGAGCGCAGGCTCAAGGCGCTGCCCGACACGCTGTCGGCCTATGCCGACCGCGCCGTCGGCGGCTACTACCTCGATTTCGACATCGACCGCGAGCAGGCCGCGCGCTACGGTCTGACCGTCGGTGACGTGCAGGACGTGATCCAGACCGCGATCGGCGGCATGAACATCACGCAGACCGTCGAAGGGCTGGAGCGCTACCCGGTCAACCTGCGCTATCCGCGCGAGCTGCGCGACAACATCGGAGCGCTCCGGCGCGTGCTGCTGCCGACGCCGGCCGGCGCGCAGATTCCGCTGTCGCTGGTCGCCGAAGTCACGCTGCGCCGCGGCCCGCCGGTGATCAAGAGCGAGAACGCGCGGCCCAGCGCCTGGATCTACGTCGACATCCGCGGCTCGGACATCGGCGGCTACGTCGCGCGCGCCCAGCAGGCGGTGCGCGACGGCGTCGACCTGCCGGCCGGCTACACCCTGGCCTGGTCCGGGCAGTTCGAGTACATGCAGCGCGCCGCCGAGCGCCTCAAGCTGGTCGTGCCGGCGACGCTGGCGCTGATCTTCCTGCTGCTGTTCTTCAACTTCCGCAACGCCTCGGCGCCGCTGGTCGTGATGCTGTCGATTCCGTTCTCGCTGATCGGCGGCGTGTGGATGCTGTGGGCCTACGGCTTCAACCTGTCGGTCGCCGTCGCGGTCGGCTTCATCGCGCTGGCGGGCGTGGCCGCCGAGATCGGCGTGCTGGTGCTGACGTTCATCGACCAGGCCGTGGCCGAGCAACGGCGCCGGCTCGGGCGTCCGCTGACTTCGGCAGAACTCCGCGAAGCCGCGTTTCGTGGCACATCCGAGCGCGTGCGCCCGATCGCGATGACGGCGGCCGCGATCATCGCCGGCCTGCTGCCGATCTTCTGGGGCCACGGCACCGGTTCGGAAACCATGCAGCGCATCGCCGTGCCGATGGTCGGCGGCATGGTGACGACGACGATCCTGTGCCTGCTGGTGCTGCCGGTGATCTATTCGCTGGTGCTGCAACTGCACGAACACCGTTGGAGAGACCGGAGCACATGACGAAACCTGACATCACGATCACGCCACTCGCCACCATTTGGCCTCGTCGCGACAGGCGAACAGCCCCGCTTCCGCGCTTGATCCAGGTCAGTGCCGGAGTCGCAGCCGGCTTCCAGAATGTGCCACACGATCAACCAGTGGAGAACAGCGATGGGCTTCTTTTCACGCAAGCGCGCTTCGAGCACGGCGCCGGTCAAACCCGCCGCCAAGGGCGATCACGAGTGCTGCAAGGAGAAGGGCACTGCAGGCGACGTCAAGGATACGGCTGCCCCGCAGACGGGCAACGCGCCCAAGACACCGGCGGGCGGCTGTTGTGGCGGCAAACGCGGTCACTGAGCACGCAACGGCACGATGCAGGGCGCGCGCCGAGCGGAACCACGGCTTTCATGCCCGTCCGGGAAGCCCGTTGCCGCTGGGCGTGCACGACTGCTACGGATTTCCAGCTGGAAACGGGCAGATTGATGATCCACGTCAACGCAGCCGGTCATTGCTGCCGGCAGCATCGCGGAACACGGGAGACGTTCGATGGTTCACACCAAGATTCTGTTTCGCAGCGACGCGCGCGAGAAGGTCCTGCGCGGTGCGACCCAGCTGGCCGACGCGGTGCGCATCACGCTCGGTCCAAAGTCCAAGTCGGTGCTGATCCGCAAGAAGTGGGGCCTGCCGATCGTCTGTAACGACGGGGTCACCATCGCCAAGGAGGTCAGTCTCGAGGATCTCGAAGAGGACCTCGGCGCGCAGATGCTGCGCCAGGCCGCCGAGCGTACCGGCGACGCGGTCGGTGACGGCACCAGCACGGCGACGATACTCGCGCATGCGATCTTCGCCGACGGCGTGCGCAACGTCGTCGCCGGCGCCAGCGCGATCGACCTCAAGCGCGGACTCGATCGCGGACTGAAGACGGCGATCGAGGCGTTGCGATCCTCGTCGCGCCCGGTGAAGACGCGCCTGGAGAAGGCGCAGGTGGCAACGATCTCCGCGCACAATGATCCGGAGATCGGCGAGCTGGTCGCCGAGGCGATGGAGAAGGTCGGCGGCGAAGGCGTCATCACCGTCGAGGAGTCCAAGACCACCGAAACGGTGCTCGACGTCGTCGAGGGCATGCAGTTCGATCGCGGCTACGTCTCACCGTATTTCGTCACCGATCCCGAGAAGATGCAGTCGGTGCTCGACGAAGCGCTGGTGCTGGTCACCGACCGGCGCATCAACGTGCTCAAGGACATCATCCCGCTGCTCGAGCAGATCGCCAAGCTGGGCAAGCCACTGCTGATCATCGCCGAAGAGGTCGAGGGCGAGGTACTGGCGACGCTGATCGTCAATCAGCTGCGCAGCGTGCTGCGTGGCGTCGCGGTCAAGGCGCCGGGGTTCGGCGACCGCCGCAAGGAGATGCTGCAGGACATCGCGATCCTGACCGGTGCACAGGTGATCTCGGAAGACCTCGGCCTTCAGCTGGAGAGTGTCGAGCTGCCGCAGCTGGGCCGTGCCCATCGCGTCGTCGTCGACAAGGAAACGACGACGATCATCGGCGGCGGCGGTGAGAAACGCCTGATCGACGCGCGCATGCAGCAGATTCGCACGCAGATCGACAAGGCGACCAGCGACTACGACAAGGAGAAGCTGCAGGAACGGCTGGCGAAGCTCGCCGGCGGCGTCGCCGTCATCCGTGTCGGCGCACCGACGGAAGCCGAGATGAAGGCCAAGAAGGATGCGCTCGACGACGCGATCGCCGCGACCAAGGCGGCCGTCGCGGAGGGCATCGTGCCCGGTGGTGGCCTCGCCCTGCTGCGCGCCGTGCCGGCGCTGGCCGCGATGGAGGAGCAAGCGCAGGGTGACGAGCGTACCGGCCTGGGCATTCTGAAGCGGGCGCTGGAAACGCCGGCACGCACGATCGCCGACAACTCCGCCGTCGACGACGGTGTCGTCGTGCAGCGCATGCTCGCCGACAGCGGCAACATCGGCTTCGACGCCGCGGCCAATCGTTATGTCGACATGTACGAGGCCGGCATCATCGATCCGACCAAGGTCGTGCGCATCGCCCTTGAAAACGCCGTCTCGGTCGCCAGCGTGCTGCTGCTGACCGAAGCGACGATGACCGAGCTGCCGGAGAAAGAGCCGCGCGAGCCGGCGCTGCCCGAATAGCGCGCCCGCGCCCGGCCGCTGGTGAGACGCGTCCGGTCGCGCAACGAGGGTGAGCACGTGGTCGATATCGTCACGCTGTACACGCCGGTTGCCTGGCGGTTCGCTCCGGGCATGCGGAGTCACGGCATCTTCGACGTGCTGCTCGCGCGCTGCCGCGATTTCCCGGCAGCGCGCACGGCGGTCTGTCATCCGTGCAGCGAGGTTGCACTCGCCGGTGCGATCGAGGCCCCGGAGGCCGGTCTGATCGAGCCGATCCTCTCAGCAGGTGGCGTCGGAGCGCGCGTCGATCTCACGTTCAGCGGCGAACCAGTCCTCATTCGGATCACCGCCGTTGAAGCCGCGATTGAGCGCACGGTAATAGGCGGCTTCGGCGACCATCTGCTGGCGGATTTCCCCATCCGGCATGAGAGGAGTGTGCCCGGGATACCGGCCCTGTGGCTCGATCACGGAATCCTCGCTGTCGAGTGCCTCCGCGGATTCCTTGCGCCGTGGCCTGGTCGGCGCCGCTGCGCCGTCGGCGGAGGCGGAGGTCTGCGCCGGCTGAGGCCTGGAGGATGAACGCGGTTTGCGGGCCATATCGGTCTCCGGAGGGATGAGAGAAGCCACGGATTCGACAATCGCAACCCGTGTACCGCTTGGTCACGATCGTTCTCACACTATCCGCAGGCCGACGAACGAGCGCATTGACCTGGATCAACGGCGCGGCTCGCAGTCAGCCTAGGATAAAGGGGCAACTGACATGCGTCTGCGCCATCTCCGGTGCGCTGCTGCAGACTACATCTTGTCCTTCTGGGAGAGGCGAAACATGGCTGACGACGCCGACGATCCCCGAGCCGCATTCCGGCTGGTTTCGGTCGAGGACTACGCGCCGCTGATCGGCGGTGCGGCGGTCGAGCGCATTCTCGGCAAAGCGGCGCGCCTGCACGACCGGCGCATCGTGCATATCAACTCGACCTACTATGGCGGCGGCGTCGCCCAGATCCTGTCGTCGCTGACCTTGCTGATGAACACCTGCGGGCTGCGCACCGAATGGCGGGTCATCGAAGGTGCTCCGGACTTCTTCAGCGTGACCAAGAAGATGCACAACGCGCTGCAGGGCGAGGCGATCAACCTCAGCGACATGAAGATGCGCATCTACGAGGAGGTGGCGTTCGAAAACGCTGCGCGCCTGCACCTGGACCACGATTTCGTCATCGTCCACGACCCGCAGCCGCTGCCGCTGATCCGCTACTGTCGCAGGACCGGGCCGTGGGTGTGGCGCTGCCACGTCGACATGACGCGGCCCGATCCGGCGCTGTGGCAGTACCTGGCTGCGTTCATCGAGGACTACGATGCCGTCGTGCTGTCGCTGCCCGAGTACGCACAGAAGCTCAGTGTGCCGCAGCGCTTCATCGCACCGGCGATCAATCCGTTCTCCACCACCAACGCGGAGCTCGCCGAGGCCGCGATCGAGGAGCGTCTGGCACATTACGACATCCCGACCGATCTGCCGCTGATCGTGCAGGTCTCGCGCTTCGATCGCTGGAAGGATCCGCAGGGCGTCATCGATGCGTTTCGCATCGTGCGCCAGCAGGTGCCGTCGACACTGGTGCTGGTCGGCAACGTCGCCACCGACGATCCCGAGGGCCAGCAGGTGTTCGCGTCGCTGTGTGCCCATCGCGACGAGCGCATCCGCATTCTCTCGGTCCAGGACAGCGCGCTGGTCAACGCCTTGCAGCGCCGTGCCGCCGTCGTCGTGCAGAAGTCGCTGCGCGAAGGCTTCGGGCTCACCGTCACCGAGGCGATGTGGAAAGGCGCTGCCGTGGTCGCCGGCAACGTCGGCGGCATCAGACACCAGATCGTCGACGGCGAGAACGGCTTTCTCGTCGACAGCGTCGAGACCGCGGCCGAGCGCATCGTGCAGCTGCTCAGGGACCCGCTTCTGCGCCGGCGTCTCGGCGCTGCGGCACAGCAGACCGTACGCGAGCGCTTCCTGCTGACGCGGCTTCTGGAGGAATGGCTCGACCTGCTCGGCTCGTTTCGCACGCGCTACGAGCTGAAGGCGGCTCCGGATGTCTGAGCGGCACCCGGACACCGCGACCCGCGGCTCGGCGAAACCGCCTCGCCGCGACCCTGCGGGCGCTGCGCCGCTGCCGCAGGGATTCGCGCCGCACGCGCTACCCGCTGCCGACGTGCTCGCGGCGTTGGCCTCCGGCCGGCAGGGGCTGTCGAGAGCGGAAGCGCAGGCACGTCTGGGACGGTTCGGAGGCAACACGCTGCCGGCGGCCGTGCCGCCCGGCGTGGCCGTGGTGTTCGCACGCCAGTTTCGCAGCCCGCTGGTCTACGTGCTGCTGGGGGCCGCCGTGGTTTCGATGGCGGCGCAGGCGTGGAGCGACGGCGCGTTCATCTTCGCCGTGCTGCTGGTCAATGCCCTGGTCGGCACCTACCAGGAGTACCGCGCTGAGCGCTCCGCCCAGGCGCTGCAGGGCTTGATCAGCGCGCGCGCCGTGGTGCTGCGGGATGGCGACGTGAGCAGCGTTCCCGCCGAGGAAGTCGTGCCCGGAGACATCGTGCTGCTCGAATCCGGCGCGCGCGTACCGGCCGATCTGCGCCTGTTCTCGGAGCAGAACCTGACGGTCGACGAATCATTGCTGACCGGAGAATCGCTGCCGGTGGCCAAGGACGCGACGCGCCTCTACGCAGCGGAGCGGCCGGTCGCCGAGCGCGCCAACATGGCGTTCGCCGGCACGCTGGTGACGGCAGGGCGCGGCAGTGGCGTCGTCGTCGGCACCGGCCTGCATACCGAGCTCGGGCGCATCGCGCAGTCCGTGCTCGGGCAGGCGCAGGTCAAGCCGCCGCTGCTGCTGCGCATGGAGCGGTTCACGCGCATGATCGCGCTGGCCGTCGGCGCCGCCGTGCTGATGGTCGCGGTCGCAGCCGTGGCACTCGGTATGCCGCTGGCGGAGATCTTCGTGCTCGCCGTCGCGCTGGCGGTTTCCGCGATACCGGAAGGTCTGCCGGTGGCGATCACCGTGGCGCTGGCCGTCGGCATGCAGCGTATGGCCAGCCGCAGGGTGATCGTGCGCCGGCTGGTTGCGGTCGAGTCTCTGGGATCGTGCACCTGCATCGCCACCGACAAGACCGGCACGCTGACCGTCAACCAGCTGACCGTGCGACGCCTGCAGCTGCCCGATCAGCCGCCCTGGGAAGTCACCGGCGAGGGCATAGTGCCGGAAGGCCGTTTCGTGCTGCCGCAAGCCGCACAGCTCGCCGGGCGCGAGGCAATCGTCGACCGGCTGTGCCGGGCGGTGACGCTCGCCAACGAGGCCACGCTGGTGCACGTCGACGGCGCGTGGTCGGCCCGTGGCGACAGTGTCGATATCGCCCTGCTGGTCCTGGCGCACAAGGCCGGCGTCAATCGTGCCGAGGCGGAGCTGGCGGCGCCGGCGATTGCCGCCATCCCCTACGAATCCGAGGCCGGCTACGCCGCCAGCCTCAACCGTTATGCGGACGGGCCGCGGATTTCGGTCAAGGGTGCGGCCGAGAAACTGCTGCCGATGTGTACGCGGATGGCGATCGCCGGCGGCGACATCGCGCTGGCGGCCGAGGCGATCGCGCAGCAGGTCCAGGTGCTGGCGTCCGAGGGACATCGCGTGCTCGCGGTGGCGGATGGTCCGGCGGCACTGCCTGCCGACGGCAGTTTCAGCCGCGAACAGTTGCGCGGCCTGTGCCTGCTGGGCCTGGTGGCGATGATCGACCCGTTGCGGCCCGAAGCCCGTGCCGCGGTCGACGCCTGCCGCAGCGCCGGCATTGCCGTGGTCATGATCACCGGCGACCATCCAGCCACGGCGCAGGCGATCGGCCGCGAACTCGGCCTGGTCCGCGACGAAAACGATGTCGTCACCGCCGCCGCGCTGACACAGGCTCCGGACGAGGCCGGCTTCGATCGCCTCGTGGGTGGCGCCCGCGTGTTCGCCCGCGTCGAGCCGCAGATGAAACTGCGGATCGTCCAGTCATTGCAGCGTCACGGCCATCTCGTCGCGGTGACCGGCGACGGCGTCAACGATGCGCCCGCGCTGCGTGCCGCGCATGTCGGCGTCGCCATGGGCTGTGCCGGCACCGACGTCGCGCGCGAGACCGCCGATCTGGTGATCGCCGACGACAATTTCGCGTCGATCGTCGCCGGCGTCGAGGAAGGACGGATCGCCTACGGCAACATCCGCAAGGTCGTCTTTCTGCTGATCTCGACCGGTGCCGCTGAACTGGTGCTGTTCGCGCTCGCCCTGGCGATCGGTCTGCCGCTGCCGTTGCTCGCCGTGCAGCTGCTGTGGCTCAACCTGGTCACCAACGGCATTCAGGACGTGGCGCTGGCATTCGAGCCGGCCGAGGGCGACGAGCTGGCGCGCCCGCCGCGCCCGCCGCGCGAACGCCTGTTCAACCGCCTGATGGTCGAGCGCGTCGTACTCTCCGCGGCGGTGGTCGGCGGGCTGGCCTTCGTCGTCTACCGCTGGCTGCTGCTGCAGGGACATGCACTGGAGGACGCACGCAACGCCACCTTGCTGCTGATGGTGCTGTTCGAGAACGTCCAGGTCTTCAACAGCCGCTCGGAGACGCGCTCGGTGCTCAACCACGATCCGCGCCGCAACCGGCTGCTGCTGTTCGGCGTCATCGGCGCCCAGCTTCTGCACATCGCAGCGATGTACACGCCGGGTCTGCGCGCGGTTCTGGGCATCCAGCCGGTGGCGCCCGACCTGTGGCTGCAGCTGTTTGCGGTGGCGTTGGTGCTATTGGTCGCCATCGAGCTGCACAAGCTGATCAGGCGTGCCGCATCGACTCAGGCATCGCCAAAGCGCTGAGCCGTCGCGATGCCGCGGGGAATCCGCCCGGCAGGGCCGCACTTGCGCCCGGCGCCGATGATGCGCGTCCATTGCGCAGGCCCGAGGTTTGGCGTGTGTCCGCGTGCTCGACGAGCAGCAGCGTTCACTCGTGGCGCAGCGCTTCGATCGGATCCAGTCGCGCCGCCTTGCGCGCCGGGAAGTAGCCGAACACGATGCCGACCGCCGCGGAAAACAGAAAGGCCACCAGCACGATGGTGGCGTCGAACACGAACGGTATGCCGAGCTCGCCGGCGAGGATCACCGAGGTCGCCAGCGCGATGACGATGCCGAGCACGCCGCCGAGCGAGGACAGCACGATCGCCTCCACGAGGAACTGCAGCAGCACGTCGCGCTCCAGCGCACCGATGGCCAGACGCACGCCGATCTCACGGGTACGCTCGGTGACCGAGACCAGCATGATGTTCATCACGCCGATGCCGCCGACCAGCAGGCTCACCGCAGCGACCGCGCCGAGCAGGCCGGTGAGCATTTCGGTGGTGCCGGAGAGCATGTCGGCGATCTCCTTGGTGTCCATCACGCTGAAGTCGTCCTCCTCGCCGGCGGACAGATGGCGGCGTTCCCGCAGCAGCGAACGGATGTCCTGCTGCACGCGCCGGCTCGATGCGTCTTTGCGCATCGCGGCGAGGATCATGGCGACGTTGTCGTTGCCGGCGATGCGCCGCTGGAAGGCACGCAGCGGCATCAGCACGATGTCGTCCTGGTCGGTCCCCATGCTCGACTGGCCCTTGGCCGCGAGCACGCCCACCACTTCGCAGGAGACCGTGCCGACGCGGATGCGGCTGCCCAGCGGACTGGCGCTGCCGAACAGTTTGCTGCGCACGGTTTCGCCGAGCACGCACACGGTGACGCCGGAACGCACTTCGCCGGCGCCGAACAGGCGGCCTTGCGCGGCGGAGAGCTGGCGCGCCGAAAAGTACGCGTCCGTGGTGCCGGTGACCGTGCTGGTCCAGTTTTCGTTGCCGCGGATGATCTTCAGTGCACGGCTGGCGACCGGCGCCGCCGTCGCCACGCCGGCGATGCTGCCTGCGAGTGCCTCGGCGTCCCGCACCTTGAACGGCGTGGCGCCCGAGAGCTGGCCGCGGCCGCCGCGCTTGCCCGGCGTGACGATCAGCAGGTCGCTGCCAAGACTGGCGATCTGATCGGTGACCTGCACGGTGGCGCCGCCGCCGAGCGTGACCATGACGATCACCGCTGCTACGCCGATGACGATGCCCAGCACGGTCAGGAACGAGCGCAGTACGTTGCGCCGGATTGCGCGCAGTGCCAGCGCCAGCGCGTTGCGCAGCATCAGGCTGCCGCCGGCGCGGGCCGGTCGGAGGCGACGCGGCCGTCGACGAAATGCACGCAACGCTGCGCGTACGCGGCAATGTCCGCCTCGTGCGTGACCATGACGATGGTGATGCCCAGATCGCGGTTGAACCCGCCGAGCAGCTCCATGATCTCGCGGCTGCGCGCAGTATCGAGGTTGCCGGTGGGCTCGTCGGCGAGCAGCAGCGCCGGGCGCGTGACGATGGCACGGGCGATGGCCACGCGCTGCTGCTGTCCGCCGGAGAGCTCTCCCGGCGTGTGGTGCTCCCAGCCTTCCAGGCCGACGCTGGCCAGCGCCGCGCGCGCCAGGGCATGCCGTTGCACGGCGGCCGTGCCGCGGTACATCAGCGGCAGCTCCACGTTCTCGAGCGCCGAAGTGCGGCTGAGCAGGTTGAAGCCCTGGAACACGAAACCAAGATAGTGCCGCCGCAACAGCGCACGCTGATGTCGCGTCAGCGTACCCACGTCGATGCCGCGGAAGTCGTAGCACCCGGCGCTGGGCGTGTCGAGACAGCCGAGAATGTTCATGCAGGTACTCTTGCCCGAGCCGCTGGGCCCCATCACCGCAACGAACTCGCCGGCGTCGATGGAAAGATCGACGCCGCGCAGTGCCTGCACCGCCGCCACACCGCTGCCATAGGTGCGGCCGACGCCGCGCAGCTGGATCAGCGGCGGCTCGGGGCGCGAATCATGCATATCTCACTCACTCCGCCGAGAGCACATCGGTGATGACCGGGGTGTCCGCTGCCAGCTGCGCGTCGAGGAGCACGGTGCGGGTGCCGTCGCTGAGGCCGGTTCGCACCGTCACCGGGGCCGGAGCGCCGTCGCGCAGCACCCAGACGCGCGCTGCGTCGGCAGCATCCGCGTTCGTCGAGGTGAGGTCTTGCGGCGGGGGCGGCCGCAACCGGCCCGGACGCGGCGTCAAGCGGCTGATGAAGCTGCCGGACGAGGCCTGCTCTTCCTGTGGCGGCGCGAAACGCAGCGCGGCGTTGGGCACCAGCAGCGCGTCGCGCACCTGTGCGGTGACCACCTGGGCCGTGGCGGTCATGCCCGGACGCAGTGACAGATCCGGGTTGGCGACCTGGAGGATCGCCTTGTAGGTGACCACGCCATCCACGATCTGCGAACCGAAGCGCAGTTGCCGGATGCGCGCCGGGAAACGCCGCTCCGGATACGCGTCCACGGTGAACGTCGCATCCTGGCCTTCGCGTACCTGGCCGACGTCGGCCTCGTCGATATCGGCCTGCAGTTCCATCTGGGACAGGTTTTCGGCGAGCGTGAACAACACCGGCGCCTGGAACGTGGCAGCGACCGTCTGGCCCGGCTCCACCGAGCGCTGTAGCACCACGCCGTCGATGGGCGACACGATCACTGCCTTCGACAGATCGGTGCGATGCGCGTCGAGCGTCGCCTGCGTCTGCCGCACCGCAGCCGCCGCACTGGCGGCATCGGCGCGGGCGCGGTCGAGCGCCGCCTCGGCGGCATCCACGTCGTGCTCCGACACGTAGCCGCCGGCGCCCGCCTGGCGCAGCTGCTGCAGGCGCTGGAACTGGAGCTGCGTCTCGCGCACGCTGGCCTGGGTTTGCAGCACCTTGGCCCTGGCCGCTGCAAGCGCCGCCTCGGCCTGCAGCACCTGCGCCTGCAGCTTGCTGGTATCCAGCTGCGCCAAGATCTGGCCGACCTTGACACGGTCGTTGTAGTCGACGGCGACCGTGGCGATGGTGCCGGAAACCTCGGTACCGACATCGACCGTATTGGTCGGCTCCAGGGTGCCGGTGGCACTGATCGTGACGGTGAGATCGCCGCGCTCGACCGGCAGCGTCACGTAGCGCGACGTCTCCGTGTGCTGGCCGATCTGCCAGATCGCGATCACAGCGATTGCCAGCAGTGCCGCTGTACCCCAGGCCAGCCAGCGCCTGATCCGCAGCCTGCGTCCGTTGCCCAGGCCCAGGGTGTCGGCGATGCCGAGATCCTCCAGGCCGCTGCTCGTCGAACTCATCTCGTTGCTCGCCATCGTCAGCGGTCATGGTCGCGCGCGCGCTTGCGCCGGGCATTGACTCGGGTCAGTTCGTCGCCGATCCGGTGTCGCGCCGCCCCTTCGGCCGGGCGCGTGCAGGCGAGTGCACCCGAGCCCGGTGCAAGTCCGCCGATACACCGCGCACCGCGCGCAGCACTCGGCCCGAGCGGTTCGACACGGCGAGCCGTCCAACTACGCCGTGCGCCGCAACAGCTCGCGCAGCTGCGCGAGCGGGCGGGTGTTGACGACGTCTCCGGCCGACAGCCAGGCGCGCTGCGCC
>JBFMCQ010000017.1:0-58030 GCA_040754295.1 Pseudomonadota bacterium
CGCCAAACAACAGCGGGCTCTCGAACTGATCCAGCGCCTACACTTGTAGCCAGTCAATCGCACCGCGATTTCAAGCTATCCGCCTGAATCAACATGGAAACTCGTTCGCTGGAAGCGGCAACTTCAGCCTAGAAATTGCGGTTGGCCACGGATGAACACGGAAAACACGGATATAGGAGCTGCTTTTCAGCACGCCGGCATGCCACCACACGGGTTGCTGCAAGTCGCGCTGCAGTTGCTCGATCTTGATCCGCGTTCATCCGTGTAGTCCGTGGCAAATAAGCTTTTTGAGTCTACCCCTGCGCGGCGAGCTCCAGACCCTGCCGGTAGAATTTCTGCGCGTCCTCGGCGTTCTGCGTCTGCTCGCAGACGCGCGCGAGTGCCAGGTAAGCGGCGGCCGACGGCGTGACGCGGGCAACCGCTTCCAGATAGCTGCGCGCCTTGCCCCAGAGGCGGTTGCGCAGACAAGCGCGGCCGGCGGCGACGAGCAGCTCGGGGCGCTCGCCGTAGCGCGTCAGCCATTGCTCGATCACGGCGAGCTGATTGAGCGCATCGGCGGGCTCGATCTCCCCGTAGAGCGCCGCCAGATCGGCGTCCCACTCGCGGGCCAGCGTATCGCCGGCCAGCGCCAGCGCTTCGGCCTGCGCATTGAGGCGCACGAGGCCGCGCGCGTACTGCAGGCGCACCGCCGGCCACTGCCGGCACTCGGCCGGCGTCGCGCTCCACAGCGCCTTGAGCTGGTCGAGGCGCGCGTCGCGCTCCGCGGCGCGCAGGCGCTCGATCAGCGCGCGCTCGAGCATTTCGCGGCGGCGCGCGGGCCTCAGCGCCGACGCGGCGAGCTCCTCCAGCAACAGCTGGCGCAGCTCTTCCCACTCGCCCAGTCCGAACAGCGCCTCGGCGAGCAGCTCGGCCGCATACGGCTGGCGCGGATCGAGCGTGCGCAGGCGCTGCGCGGTCGCGCGCGCGGCGGCGTACTCGCCACACTCGATCTGCAGCTCGGCCCGGGTCAGCAGCGTCGCGCGCTCGATATCCGGCGCGAGCCCGGCTGCGAGCTGCAGGTAATGGTCGCGGCGCTCGCCGGCGCCGAGGCGCTGCGCGGCGCGCGCCGCACCCAGGTAATTCAAATGCGCCGCGTGGTGGTCCGCGGCGCGGCGCACCAGCTCCACCTCGGCGCGCTTCCAGTCGCCTTCGAGCAGGCTCAGCAGTCCGGCTTCGAAGGAGCGTTGCGCCCGCTCGCGCCGCCGGCGGCCGACGAAATCGCGCATCGCCTCCGGCAGGCGCAGGCCGCCGACGACCACGCGCAGCGCCAGCCAGACGACGGCCACCGACAGCGCCAGTGCGACGACCAGCCCGAGCAGCGAGGTCTCGACGGTCCAGCCGCGAAAGCTGACGAGTACGTAGCCGGTCTCTTCGCGCAGGTAGTAGGCGATCGCTGCGCCGGCCGCGAGCGCGACGACGGCGAGCAGCAGGTTACGGATCATTGCGGCGCCGGCTCCAGCTGCGCGCGCAGCAGGCTCAGACTGCCGCTGATGTCGGGCAGCGGCGGCTGCAGCTGCAGGCCGGCGAGGCGCTGCAGCTCGCGGCGTGCGGCGGCGACGGCGGGATCGCCGCGCTGGTAATACTGGTCGAGCCAGTCCGCGGCGCCGGCGCACAGATCGCGGAAGCTCGCGGCGTCGCGGCGCAGCAGCGCCACGCGCGCACCTTCGAGCCGGAGCATCAGCACCTGCCGGATCAGCGCGGTCTGCTCGTCGCCGAGCAGGCGCGGCGGCGGGCCGTCATCGCGGCGCACGGAGAACGCGCTGGCCAGTGCGCGCCTGACCGCTACCCATGCGCGCACCCACGGACTCGCGTCCTCGGGCAGCGCCGCCGGCGCCGGCGGCTGCGCTTCGAAGTGCTGCGGTGCCTGATTGGCGAGGCCCAGCTGCGGCGCACGCGCGATCAGTCCCGACAGGCTCAGCGCGATGCCGACGCTGTCGGGCTGCGCGACCGCCTGCAGTGCGGCGCGCTCGCGCGCGACGGCTTCGCGTACCGCGAACAGGCGCGGATCGCGCAGCTCGGCGAGCCGCGCATCGGCGGCTTCGAGCGCAAGGATGGCGGCATCGACGTCGCGCCCGACCTGCACGCGCTCGTTGGCGAGCATCAGCAGCTGCTCGACCAGCGCCAGCTGTACGCGCCCATGCCCCGCGCCGAGCTGCTCGCGCAGCCGGCCGATGGCCTCGTCCTGCGCGTCGAGCCGCTCGGCGAAGCGCGCCTGCTCGGCGGCATTGCGCTGCGTGGCAAGCGCCTGGTCGGAAACGCGCGTCTCAAGGCGGTCGATCTGCGCTTCGGCGGCGTTGAGGCTCTCCACGAGTGCGCGCACGCGCCGGTCCTGTGCGTCGAGCCAGGCCTGCGCGCGCCGATAGCCCTCCCAGCCGGCGGCAGCGAGCAGCGCAAGAATCAGCACGCCGGCGAGCAGACCGATCCACGGGAAGCGCGCCTGCGGCACCGGGGGCGCCGCGTCGGGCAGCGGGCGGGCTGCGTCCGGCGCACCCTGGGCCGGCGCATCCGCGGCCGGCGCACCCGCGGCGGGCGCATCGGCGGCGGGCGCATCGGCGGCGGGCGGTGGCCGGACTTCGTTGTCTCGCATCATGCGGGCGTCTCTGCGTGCCGTGCGCCACCACTGCTCCAGGCTGCGGAGATAGCCGGCATCGACGGGCTGTTCGGGAATCAAAGGCTCGGTGGTGAAGCCGATTTCGCGCGCCTGTTCTACCACACGCCGGCTTGGCACAACCAGCTGAAGACCGCGCAGTGCGGGCCGGCCCTCGGCCGGCATGCGCTCGGCCAGCAGCTGCAGCGCCTCGCCGTTGGTGACGATCGCCGCATCGGCGCCGGCGACCGCCTGCGCGAGCGTTTCGGGCGCGTGCGGCAGCGCGACGCGGCGGTAGACCTCGACGCGTTCCACCTGTGCGCCGCGCGCGGCGAGGCCGCTTTCGATCGCATCGCGCCCGCCTTCGCCGGTGACGACCAGAATGCGTTTGCCGAGCACGTCCTGCAGCTCCGGCAGCGCGAGCACGCCCTCGCTGTCGTGCCGCTCGGCGGGCAGCAGTACCGTGCCGATGCCGCTGCGCTCGAGTGCGGCAGCGGTGGCCGGACCGACGGCGACGCAGCGCGGCCAGACGCCGGCATCGAGACTGCGCGCGAACAGCACCGCGTTGGCGCTGGTGAAGATCCAGGCGTGCGCGTCGCGCGCCTGCTGCAGACTCTTGGCGGCCGCGGCCGGCTGGCGTGTCGGCTCGATCGCCTGCATCGGCAGACGCACGACGCTCGCGCCGTGATTCTCGAGCATGCGGCAGATCGGTTCGGCTGCGTCGGCGGGGCGCGTGACGACGACGCGCAGGCCTTTCAAGCTCGGAGTGGCGGCCATCTGCGGCGCTCTACACGGCGATGCCGAGCGCGCGGAGAATCGAGCGCGCGCCCTGCGCCAGCAGCCGCTGCGCGAGCGCTTCGCCGAGCGCCGCCGCGTCACCGGCCGCGCCTTCGATCTCGTCGCGCACCAGCCGCGAGCCGTCGGGCGCGCCGACCAGACCGGCGAGCCGCACACGGCCGTCGCTCACGCTGGCATGTCCTGCCACCGGTACCTGGCAGGCGCCGCCGAGACGCGCGTTCATCGCCCGCTCCGCGGCGAGCCGCGTCGCGGCGGCGGCATCGTGCAGCGGCGCGAGCAGCGCGCGCGTGGCCGCGTCGTCGTCGCGGCACTCGATGCCGACGACACCCTGGCCGATCGCCGGCACGAAGCGCGCCGGATCGAGCGGCTGGCGGATACGCGCGGCCAGACCCAGGCGCACGAGGCCGGCGCAGGCGAGCAGGATCGCGTCATAGCCGCCCTCGTCGAGCTTGCGCAGGCGCGTACCGACGTTGCCGCGCAGCTCGCCGACGTGCAGGTCGGGTCGCAGTGCACGCAGCTGCGCCTGCCGGCGCAGGCTCGAGGTGCCGATCTGCGCAGCGCGCGGCAGCGCATCGAGCGTCGCGTAATGGTTGGAGACGAAGGCGTCGCGCGGATCCTCGGTCGGCAGGAACGCAGCCAGACACAGGCCGTCGGGCTGCTTCACCGGCACGTCCTTCATCGAGTGCACGGCGAGATCCGCGCGGCCTTCGAGCATCGCCTGCTCGAGCTCCTTGACGAACAGGCCCTTGCCGCCGACCGCGGCCAGCGATCGATCGAGCATCCGGTCACCCTGCGTGGTCATCGGCACCAGCTGCACCTCGAGCCCGGCGTGCGCCTGCTGCAGCAGCCCGCGGACGTACTCGGCCTGCCACAGGGCGAGCGGCGATTCGCGGGTGGCGATTCTCAGGAGCATGTGAGGCGTGAGCGTGGGCGTGAGGCGGAGTTTACCGCGCCACCGTGCCCTTCCCGGCGGAACGGCCAGCGGATAGTGAGGGCGCGCGCGGGTCGGGCTTCTGCGCCTCACCCCTCACGCCTCACCGCTCACGTATCCGTCAGGAACCGCCGCACCTCCGCCAGCCGCCGCCGCGACACCGGCAGCGGCTCGGTGGCGTGCTTGATCTTGAGCCAGTGGTGCTGATCGCCCTGGCGATCGCGCTCCAGACCGGCGATGTAGCGCGTGTTGACCAGCGCCTTACGATGCACGCGCAGGAAGTTCGGCTGGAAGTCCAGCTCCAGCGTCTTCAGCGACTCCTCGATCAGCACCTCGCCGTGCAGGTGGCAGACCGTGGTGTATTTCTGGTCGGCGAGGAAATAGAGGATGTCGTCGACCGGCACGCGCACCAGGCCGTCGCGCGTCGTCGCCAGCACGAACTCGCGCTTGGGCTTGCCGCCCTCCTCCGCCGGCGGCTTGACCTGCGGCTTCTGCGCGCGCGTGGGCTTGCGCACACGCTGCAGCGCGTCGCGCAGCTTGTCGAGGCGGATCGGCTTGAGCAGATACGCCTGTGCCGAGGCGTCGAAGGCCGACAGCGCGTGCTCGGAGTACGCGGTGGTGAAGATCACGGCCGGCGGCACGTCCATCTCCGCGAGCTGCCGCGCGACCTGCAGGCCGTCGATGCCGCCCATGCGGATGTCGAGCAGCACCAGATCGGGCTCTTCGTCGTCGATGACGTCGAGCGCGGTTTCACCGTCGCCGGCTTCGCCGACGACTTCGTAACCGGGGAATTCCTGCAGCAGGCGCTTCAGGCGCTCACGGGCCAGCGGTTCATCGTCCACAATCACGACGCGCATTGTTCACGCTCCTCCAGGAGAGCCTTCGATCTCATGCCAGCAGGCGCCGCTCATTCTGCCTGACCTTCGTTGCGGGGTTCCTTGGGCAAAACCAGCCGCGCCCGGAACACACCGCCTTCCAGGCGCAGGTCCCGGCCCATTTCGAGCCGCGCCCCGTCACCGTAAATCAGGTTCAGGCGCTGGGCAATATTGTCGATCGCGATGCGGTTGCCGCGGCTTGGCGTGCCGTCGCCGCCCGCCATCGGATTGGTCACTTCGATCACCATGCGGTTGAAGATCTCGCGCGCGGCGATGCGGATCGCGCCGCCGCCGACGAGCCTCGATACGCCATGATGCACCGCATTTTCGATCAACGGCTGAACGACGAGCTTGGGCACTGGCCAGCTCAGCAGCTCTTCCGGCACGTCCCACTCGACCTTCAGTTTTTCGCCCAGGCGCAGCTTCTCGATGCGCAGATAGGCGTGACACAGGCCGATCTCCTCGACCAGCGGCGCGACCTGGCCGCGCTTCTCCAGGCTGGCGCGGAACAGGTCCGACAGGTCTTCGACCATCATTTCGGCGTCGTTGGGCCGCACCTGGATCAACGCGGCGAGGCTGTTGAGCGCGTTGAACAGAAAGTGCGGCCGGATGCGCGCGTTGAGCGCCTGGTAGCGCGCTTCGCCCTCGGCTTCGACCTGCATCTGCCACTGATGCCGCACCCAGAAGTAGCGCAGCAGCAGCAGCACGACGATCGCGGCGACGCCGGTATGGCGCAGCACGAACTCGATGCGCGGCGCCGCCGGCAGGATCAGCTCCCATTCGAGCACGCTGGCGATGCGGTGCGCGACGTCGGCGACGACCATGACGATCAGCACGAGCATGCCCCAGCAGACGAAGAACACGACGCCGGGCCGCGCGTGGCGCAGCCAGCGCCGCGCCCAGCACATCGCGCCGGCGGAGCACAGGCTGATCCACTGCAGGTACAGCGACACCAGCAGCAGCTGCTCGAGCACGGCCACGCCGGTGGCGCTGCCGACCAGCGTCAGCGCGATCGCGACCAGCTCCATCGTGAACGCCAGCGTCAGGATCACCCGCGCGGAGCAGAAATCGGGGATCAGGGTCAGCGCGGGTGCAGCCGGCGGTCGGATGCGTTGCACGTAGGGCGGCGATCGGGGGCCAGAATCGACCAAGCTTCGCAAGCGCCGGCGCGCGGATCAAGGCGGCCTGTCGACCGGAGGGCCGGCGCCTATAATTCCCGCTCGGTCCCGCACCTTGCCTCCATGTCCAAGTCCTCCACGACGGCGCCCCCGCAGAAGCTCTGGGGCGGCCGTTTCGCCGAATCCACGTCCGCGCTCGTCGAAAAGTTCTCCGAGTCGGTGAGCTTCGACGCGCGCCTCTATCGCCAGGACATCCGCGGCTCGCAGGCGCATGCGCGGATGCTGGCGAAGGTCGGCGTGCTCACGGACGCGGACGCGAAGGCGATCGTCGACGGCCTCGACGCGATCCTCGCGGACATCGACGCCGGCCGCTTCGAATGGAGCGAACAGCTCGAAGACGTGCACATGAACATCGAGGCGCGGCTGACGCAAGCCATCGGCGAGGCCGGCAAGCGCCTGCACACCGGGCGCAGCCGCAATGACCAGGTCGCGACCGACCTGCGCCTGTACCTGCGCGACGCGATCGACGAGATCGTCGTGCTGATCGACCGCGTCGCTGCGGCGCTGCTCGACCTGGCCGAACGCGAGGCCGACACGGTGATGCCGGGTTTCACGCACCTGCAGATCGCCCAGCCGGTGAGCTTCGGCCACCACATGCTGGCCTGGCGCGAGCAGATCCGGCGCGACCGCTCGCGCCTCGCCGACTGCCGCAGGCGCATGAACCAGCTGCCGCTGGGCGCGGCGGCGCTGGCCGGCACGGTGTACCCGATCGACCGTCACTACGTCGCGCAGCAGCTTGGCTTCGACGGCGTCACCGAGAACTCGCTGGATGCGGTTTCGGATCGCGACTTCGCGATCGAGTTCTGCTTCTGCGCGAGCCTGATCCTCGTGCACCTGTCGCGCTGGAGCGAGGAGCTGGTTCTGTGGGCGAGCCCGCTGTTCGGCTTCGTCGACCTGCCGGACCGCTTCTGCACCGGCAGCTCGATCATGCCGCAGAAGAAAAACCCGGACGTGCCGGAACTGGTGCGCGGCAAGAGCGGCCGCGTGATCGGCAACCTCAATGCGCTGCTGGTGCTGATGAAAGGCCAGCCGCTGGCCTACAACCGCGACAACCAGGAAGACAAGCCGCCGCTGTTCGACAGCGTCGACACGGTGACGATCTGCCTGCAGGTCTACGCCGAGATGATCCCGCACCTCGTCGTCAGGCGTGACGCCTGCCGTGCAGCGGCGGCGAAGGGTTTTTCGACGGCGACCGATCTCGCCGATTACCTGGTGAAGAAGGGCCTGCCGTTCCGCGACGCGCATCACGCCGTCGGCTCGGCAGTCGCCTACGCCGCGCAGAAGCCCTGCGATCTCGCCGAGCTGACGCTCGACGAACTGCAGCGCTTCTCGCCGCTGATCGAAGCCGATGTCTATGGGTGCATCACGCTCGAAGGCTCGCTCGCGGCGCGCAAGCACTACGGCGCGACCAGCCCCGAACAGGTGCGCGCGGCGATCGCGCGGGCGCGGGCGCAAACGTGAAGGACCTCAATGCCGAGACGCCGACGGCCGGCGGCCTGAGCTACCCCTGCGGCGCGGTGCCGCGGCACGGTGCCGCGGTCGAAATCGCGCCCGGCGTTCTGTGGCTGCGCATGCCGCTGCCGTTCGGTCTCGACCACATCAATCTGTGGGCGCTCGAGGACGGCGACGGCTGGACCGTCGTCGACACCGGCCTGCACACCGAAGACACGAAGGCGGCCTGGGAAACGCTGCTCGCCGGCGCGCTCGGCGGCCGGCCGGTCACGCGCGTGATCTGCACGCATATGCATCCGGACCACATCGGCATGTCCGGCTGGCTGACCGAGCGCTTCGCCTGCCGCCTGTGGATCACGCGCCTGGAGTATCTGAGCTGCCGCACGCTGGTCGCCGATACCGGCCGGCCGGCGCCGGAAGACGGTGTGCGCTTCTATCGCGCCGCCGGCTGGTCGGAGCAGGCGCTGGCGGCGTACCGCGCGCGCTTCGGCGCGTTCGGCATGGGCATGTACCGGCTGCCCGACAGCTTCCGCCGGCTCAGCCATGGCGAGAAGCTCGCGATCGGCGCGCACGAGTGGGAAGTCGTCGTCGGCAACGGACATTCGCCCGAGCACGCCTGCCTGTACTGCCCCACGCTCGGGCTGCTGATCTCCGGCGATCAGGTGCTGCCGAAGATCAGCTCGAACGTTTCGGTGTTTCCGACCGAACCCGACGCCGACCCGCTGTCCGACTGGCTAGCCTCGCTCGAACGGCTGCGCGCCGCCGTCCCCGCGACGGTACTCGTGCTGCCCGCTCACAACGAGCCGTTCCGCGGCCTGCACGCACGCCTCACGTCACTGCGCGAAGGCCACGAGCGCAGCCTCGACCGCCTGTGCGCCGCGCTCGACACGCCCAAGCGCGTCGTCGACCTGCTCAGCGTGATGTTCCGCCGGCCGCTGCGCGACGAGCATTACCTCATGGGCACCGGCGAGTGCCTGGCGCATCTGAACTGGCTGCTGCGCCGCGGGCGCATCCGCGCCAGCGTCGACGCGGACGGCGTGCGCTGGTACCGGGCGGTCACCGACGTTACCCTGCCTGCGCCGTAGCTCGGTCGTCGGGCTTCGGCCCGAGATGTGCCGTCTGCTGTCGACAGTCCGCGATTGGCTCAACCAGATCGTTGAGCTCGCGTAGCGGCGAGCTGCCAGTCACGCCGGAACGGTTCCTGAAGGAGGTGAAATCATGAGCGCACTGACCATCCGCATCGCGGACGAGAAGTACCAGCGCCTGAAGGCGCTCTCGCGGCGCCGCCGGGCCCGCGTCGATCGGCGGATCGACGAGATGACGACCTCGATGCCGGCGGAGCTCGATGCGCAAACCCGGTTTCTCCTGCGCGCGCAACGCGGCGCCGGCAAGGTGGAGCGCGGCATCGCTCTGCTCGCAAAGGCCAGGCACCCTGCGCGCAGCACGACGCGGACACGCAAATGATCGTCTTCGTCACCGGCGCCAGCGCCGGGTTCGGTGCCGCGATCGCACGCCGCTTTATTGCCGACGGCGCGCGGGTCGTCATCGCCGGTCGCCGCGGCGAGCGCCTGCGCAGCTTGGCCGCCGAGTTCGGGCCGCGCGCGCTGCCGGTCGCGCTCGATGTGCGCGACAAGGCGGCGATCGACGCCGTGCTCGCGGCGCTGCCGCCGGAGTTCCGCGACATCGATGTGCTGGTCAACAACGCCGGCCTCGCACTCGGCCTGGAGCCGGCACATCAGGCGCAGCTCGCCGACTGGGAGCAGATGGTCGACACCAACGTGAAAGGTCTGATGTACATGACGCACGCGCTGCTGCCGGGGATGGTCGCGCGCCGCCGCGGTCACGTCATCAACATCGGCTCGATCGCCGGCGAATGGCCGTATCCCGGCGGCAACGTCTACGGCGCGACCAAGGCCTTCGTACGCCAGTTTTCGCTGAACCTGCGCGCCGATCTGCTCGGCACCGGCGTGCGCGTGACCGACGTCGAACCGGGCCTTGCCGGCGGCACCGAGTTTTCGAGCGTGCGCTTCCATGGCGACGAGGCGCGCGCCGCGAAGACCTACGAGAACGCCACGCCGCTGACGCCGGAGGACATCGCCGAGACCGTGCACTGGGTCGCAACGCGGCCCGCGCACGTCAACATCAATACGATCTCGATGATGCCGGTGGACCAGGCGTTTTCGCCGCTGGCGATACATCGCCGGCGCTGAGCGCAGCCCGCGCGCTCTGCAGCAGTGCGGCCAGCTCGCAGGTCACAGGTCTCGGCGGCGGTCGCGATCAGCGGGTGGTAGATGCGTGCGTCGCGATGCTTCACCCGCTCCGGATCACGATGGTCCTGCAGATGCTAGACCTGAACGTCCGCCGCTTTCGTATGCCGGCGCCGGTACTCGCCGGGACGCACGCCCGTCCATTGTTTGAACGCGCGATGAAACGCGCTGGGCTCGGCGAAGCCGACCTCCTGCGCGATCTCGGGGACGGGCAGCGTCGAATGGCTCAGACGCTCGATCGCCATGTCGCGGCGCAGCGCGTCCTTGATCGCACGGAAGCTCGCGCCCTCGCGCTCCAGACCGCGGCGCAGCACCGACGGGCTCGCATCGAGCGCCTGCGCGAGCTGCTCGAAATCCGGCCACGCGCGCGGCGGCGTGTCGCGCAGCTGCTGGCGCACCCGCGCCGACCAGCTGTGCGCGTCCTTGTACTTGAGCACGATGTTGTACGGCGCGTCGCGCAGGAATTCCTTGGCGCTGCGCTCGTTCTGCACGACCGGTGCCGACAGCAGCTCGGCGGCGAAGGCGATGCTCGTGCGCGGCGCCTCGAAGCGCAGCTGCTGCGCGTACATGATCGTGTACTCGCGCCAGCGATCCGGCCGCGGATACGCGAAACAGGCTTCGTCGATCGCGATCCGCCGGCCGACGAGCCAGCACATCAGGCCATGCAGCAGGACCAGCAGCGTCTCGTGCGCGAACGGGCGCGGCGGCGTGCGCGCACGCGCCGTCGGCATGAGCACCAGCCGTGCCTGCGCGCCGTCGGTTTCGAGATCGACCGCCGTGTCGTCGAGGATGATGCCGAACAAATGGATCGCGCGCGCCAGCGCCGCCCGCAAGGTCTTCGCGCCGACCGCGAAATAGCACAGCGTGGCGAAACTGCCGACCTTCATGCGCCGTGCATCGAGCCCGAAGAACTCGTCGTCGAGCGCTGCCGCCACGGCGAGCCACAGCGCGCTGAAGCTCTCGGCGGAGACGCGCGCCTGCTCCGCGCTCAGCAGCCGCTCGGGGATGCCGGCGGCGCGCAGCAGCGGCGCCGGATCGTGGCCGGCACGGCACACGCCGTCCAGCGCTTCGCGGACGAAGCTGATCGAAACGCTGTCCTTTTCCGGGCCGGTGCTCGTCACTGTCCGATTTTCGCATTCCCGGCGTCAGTTTCGGGCATCGTGCGGCCGCGCCGCAGCGCTTAAAATTTCGTCATTTCGGCGCCGCTGCTTCGTCACCCGCGCTCTCGATCCGGATTCCGCCATGACCGACCTGTCCGTAGCCCAGAAGCTCAAGCCGTACAAGGCCAAGCACAAGGTCCGCTTCGTCACCGCGACCGCGCTGTTCGACGGCCACGACGCCTCGATCAACATCATGCGCCGCATCCTGCAGTCGAGTGGTGCCGAGGTGATCCACCTGGGCCACAACCGCTCGGCCGGCGAGATCGTCAAGGCGGCGCTCGAAGAGGACGTGCAGGGCATCGCGATCACGTCCTACCAGGGTGGGCACATCGAGTTCTTCCAGTACATCGTCGACCTGCTGCGCGCCGGCGGCGGCGACAACATCAAGGTCTTCGGCGGCGGCGGCGGCGTCATCGTGCCATCCGAGATCAAGGCGCTGATGGACTACGGCGTCGCCCGCATCTACTCGCCGGAGGACGGCGCCAAGCTCGGCCTGCAGGGCATGATCGACGACGTCATCCAGAGCAGCGACTACGACCTGACGCCGCTCGCGCCGAAGGCCAAGGACGCGCTGAGCGCGCTGCAGTCCGGCGACCGGCGCACGCTCGCGCGCGTGGTCACGGCCTTGGAGAACGGTGCCTACGACGACGCAACCAAGCAGGCGATCCGCGACGCCGCGGCGCAGCGCGCGGTGCCGGTGCTCGGCATCACCGGCACCGGCGGCGCCGGCAAGTCCTCGCTGACCGACGAGCTGGTGCTGCGCCTGCGCCTGGACCAGGAGGACCGGCTCAAGGTGGCAATCGTCTCGATCGACCCGTCGCGCAAGCGCACCGGCGGCGCACTGCTGGGCGATCGCATTCGCATGAACGCGATCGAGTCCGAGCAGGTGTACATGCGCTCGCTGGCGACGCGCGACACCGGCACCGAAGTCTCGGCCGCGCTGCCGGAGGTCATCGCCGCCTGCAAGCTCGCCGGTTTCGATCTGGTCATCGTCGAAACCTCGGGCATCGGCCAGGGCGATGCGGCGATCGTGCCCTTCGTCGACCTCTCGCTGTACGTGATGACGCCCGAGTTCGGTGCGGCCTCACAGCTCGAGAAGATCGACATGCTCGACTTCGCCGACTTCGTCGCGATCAACAAGTTCGACCGCAAGGGCGCCGAGGACGCGCTGCGCGACGTGCGCAAGCAGTATCAGCGCAACCGCGAGCAGTTCTCGCAGCCGCCCGAGGCGATGCCGGTCTACGGCACGATGGCCGCGCGCTTCAACGACGACGGCGTCACCGCGCTCTACCAGGCGATCCTGACCAGGCTCCGGGAGAAGGGCCTGAACGCGCAGCCGGGCAGGCTGCCGAAGGTCGCGGTGAAGTTCTCCTCGCAGAGCCGCGCGGTCGTGCCGGCCGAACGCGTGCGCTATCTCGCCGAGATCGCCGGCACCGTGCGCGACTATCACAAGATCACGCAGCAGCAGGCGCGCGTCGCGCGCGAGCGCCAGTCGCTGAAGATCGCCAAGGCGCTGTTCGAGGCATCCGGCAAGCCGGCACAGGGCTTCGACGAGCTGATCTCCGCGAAAGACGGCGAGCTGCTACCCGCCGCGCGCAAGCTGCTGGAGCAGTGGCCGAAGACGCGCGAGCTCTACGCGCAGGACGAGTACGTCGTGAAGATCCGCGACAAGGAGATTCGCACGCGGCTCACCCACGAGTCGCTGTCCGGCACCAGGATCCGCAAGGTTTCGCTGCCGGCCTTCGAGGACGAAGGCGAAATCCTGCGCTTCCTGATGAAGGAGAACCTGCCGGGCTCGTTTCCGTTCACCGCCGGCGTCTTCGCGTTCAAGCGCGAAGGCGAGGACCCGACACGCATGTTCGCCGGCGAGGGCGATGCCTTCCGCACCAATCGCCGCTTCAAGAAGCTGTCCGAGGGCATGCCGGCACATCGCCTGTCCACGGCCTTCGATTCGGTGACGCTGTACGGCTGGGACCCGGATCTGCGCCCGGACATCTACGGCAAGATCGGCAACTCGGGTGTGTCGATCTGCACGCTCGACGACATGAGAGTGCTGTACTCGGGCTTCGACCTGTGCGCGCCGAACACCTCGGTGTCGATGACGATCAACGGCCCGGCGCCGATGATCCTGGCGATGTTCATGAACACCGCGATCGACCAGCAGGTCGACAAGTTCAAGGAACAGAACGGCCGCGACCCCACCGACGACGAGTTCGAGAAGATCAAGGCCTGGACGCTGTCGGTCGTGCGCGGCACCGTGCAGGCCGACATCCTCAAGGAGGACCAGGGCCAGAACACCTGCATCTTCTCGACCGAGTTCGCGCTCAAGATGATGGGCGACATCCAGGAGTACTTCGTGCACCACAAGGTGCAGAACTTCTACTCGGTGTCGATCTCCGGCTATCACATCGCCGAGGCCGGCGCGAACCCGATCAGCCAGCTCGCGTTCACGCTCGCCAACGGCTTCACCTACGTCGAGTCGTACCTCGCACGCGGCATGCACATCGACGACTTCGCGCCGAACCTGTCGTTCTTCTTCTCCAACGGCATGGACCCGGAGTATTCGGTGATCGGCCGCGTCGCCCGTCGCATCTGGGCGGTGGCGATGAAGAACAAGTACGGCGCCAACGAGCGCAGCCAGAAGCTCAAGTACCACGTGCAGACCTCGGGGCGCTCGCTGCACGCGCAGGAGATGGCGTTCAACGACATCCGCACGACCTTGCAGGCGCTGATCGCGATCTACGACAACTGCAACTCGCTGCACACCAACGCCTACGACGAGGCGATCACGACGCCGACCGAGGAGTCGGTACGCCGCGCGATGGCGATCCAGCTGATCATCAACCGCGAGTGGGGCCTGGCGAAGAACGAAAACCCCCTGCAGGGCAGCTTCATCATCGACGAGCTGACCGATCTCATCGAAGAAGCGGTCCTCAAGGAGTTCGAGGCGATCGCCGCGCGCGGCGGCGTGCTCGGCGCGATGGAAACCGGCTATCAACGCGGCAAGATCCAGGAAGAGTCGCTCTACTACGAGCACAAGAAGCACGACGGCTCGCTGCCGATCATCGGCGTCAACACCTTCCGCAACCCCGACGGCGACACGGTGCCCGACCACATCGAGCTGGCGCGCTCGACCGACGACGAGAAACAGTCGCAGCTCAGGCGGCTTGCCGAATTCAAGCAGCGCAACGCGGCGCAGGCGCCGGCGATGCTGGAGCGCCTGCGCCGCTGCGTGATGGACAATGGCAACACCTTCGAGGTGCTGATGGACGCCGTGCGCGTCTGCTCGCTCGGCGAGATCACGCAGACGCTGTTCGAAGTCGGCGGCCGCTATCGTCGTAACATGTAGCCCGCCTCACGCCTCACGCCTCACGCCTCACGAGAAAATCATGTCCCAACCCGAAATCCTCATCGTCGGTGCCGCGCGCCGCAAAATGGCGGCGCTTCCGCCATTTTGAGTCGCACAATGGCGGAACATATGCCATTCTGCGTCCATGGACGATTTCATCCCGCGGGCTTTCGTCCCGGGCCGCGATCACTTTTTCCTCCTGGGTCCGCGCGGCACGGGAAAGACTTCATGGTGCATCGAGCGCTACCCGGAAGCCCTGCGCATCGACCTGCTCGATCCGGCGCTGCTGCGCCAACTGTCCGCACGCCCGGAGGCCTCGTGGCCCAGCACCTGCGAGCATGGTGCGATTACGCGCCAGGCGCACACCGTCTTTATTTCTGGCAGACCCGCTCGAAAGTCGAGGTCGACTTCGTGATCTACGGCGACGCCGGGCTGCTCGCCGTCGAAGTGAAGAACACCCGAAACCCTGGCCCGGAGGATTTTCGGGGGCTGCGCAGCTCGAGGAGTTCCTGCTCGACCTGCAACCGGGGCGAATTCCTTCGTAGCCCACCGAGCGCTCAGCCGAGATAGGTATATCCCGACAGCCCGCCTTCGAGCTCGGCGAACAGCGCCTCGCGCTCGTCCGCGGGCAGATCGGCGGCGTTGAGCTTGTCGCGATAGGCGCGCGCGAGCGCCTCGGGCTCGAGGTGCACGTAGCGCAGCAGCTCGTCGGTGCGGTCGCCGCGCTCGGCGCCGGTCAGCGTCCAGCCGCCCTTGCCGTCGAGCACGACGTTGACGGCGTTGGTGTCGCCGAACAGGTTGTGCATGTCGCCGAGAATTTCCTGGTAGGCGCCGACCATGAAGAATCCGATCAGATAGGGCTCGCCATCCTTGAGCCGATGCATCGGCACGGTTGGCTCGAGGCCGCCGCGGTCGACGTAGTAGTCGATGCGGCCGTCGGAATCGCAGGTCAGATCGCACAGGCTGGCGCGCACGTCCGGCCGCTCGTTGAGGCGGTGGATCGGCAGGATCGGAAACACCTGGTCGATCGCCCAGGCATCGGGCACCGACTGGAACACCGAGAAGTTGCAGAAGTATTTCTCGGCGAGCTTCTCGCGCAGCTCGTCGAGTGCCTCGCGGTGCGCGCGAATGCTCGGGTCGAGCCGCGGCTCGACGGCGCGGCAGACGGCGTAGTAGGTGCTCTCGGCGTACGCACGCTGGCGCAGCGTGAGCAGGCCGTGCGTGTACTGCGCCTGCGCCTCCTGCAGCTGCGAAGCGGCGTCGTGCAGGCATTCGAGCGGCCCGCGCGTCTCCAGCTCACCGAGCAGCTCGGCGAGGTCGTGCAGGATCGGCGGATCGTCGGCGGCCGGCAGCGGCACGTTGTTGACCTGCACCGTCTCGTGGTCGATGACCGAAGTGACGAGGACGGCGTGATGTGCGGTCAGCGCACGGCCGGACTCGGAGATGATGTCGGGCTCGGGATGGCCGGACTCGGCGCAGACTTCCTGCAGCGTGCGCACGACGTTGCGCGCGTATTCGCGCTGCGTGTAGTTCATCGAGCAGTACGAGCGCGAGCGCGTACCCTCGTAGTCGACGCCCAGGCCGCCGCCGACGTCGACGACCGCGACCGGCACGCCGAGCGAGCGCAGCTCGGTATAGAAGCGCGCGGCCTCGCGCATGCCGCGGACGATGTCCTGCACGTTGGCCACCTGCGAGCCGAGATGGAAGTGCACCATCTGCACGGCGTCGAGCCTGCCGGCCGCACGCAGCTCTTCGACCGCCGCGAGCACCTGCGCGCTCGACAGCCCGAACTTGGATTTCTCGCCGCCGGTGTTCTGCCATTTGCCGGCACCGATCGACGCGAGCCGCACGCGCAGGCCGATGCGCGGCGCGACGCCGAGCTGCCTGGCCTCTTCCAGCACCAGCGGCAGCTCCGAGCGCTTCTCGACGACGATGTAGACCTTGTGCCCGACTTTCTCGCCGATCAGCGCGCGGCGGATGTAGGCGCGGTCCTTGTAGCCGTTGCAGACGATGACGCTGCCGGCGCGCGCCATGCCGAGCACGGCCGCCAGCTCGGGCTTGCTGCCCGCCTCGAGGCCGACGCGCTCGCCGCCGTGCTTGACGATCTCCTCGATGACGTCACCCTGCTGGTTGACCTTGATCGGGTAGACCGCGGTGTAACGCCCGCCGTAACCGAGCTCCTCGATCACGCTCGCGAACGCACCGGTCAGCGCATCGACGCGATCGTGCAGGATGTCGACGAAGCGCAGCAGCACCGGCAGCTGCAGTCCCTCGGCCGGCAGGCGCTTGGCCAGTGCGTAGAGATCGATCGTCACCTCGGAGTGCTCGCGGTACGGCCGCACGACGACGTGACCTTTGTCGGACACGCTGAAATAGCCCTCGCCCCAGTACGGGAGGTTGTAGAGATCGACCGCTTTCGCGGCAGTCCAGCGGCTGTCGTTCATCGGCGCCATTCAGTGGAAATGAGCCAGGCCTTATACTCCACGCGCATTCTAGAGTGCGCGCCCGCAGCCGGCGACCACAGCACGCCGCGTGCCCGCGTCAGCCCAGCGCCCAACCGAAAGACACCGCCGATGACGCTCGATACATCCTGGTTCAGCGAAGCCAACGACGCGACCGGCTCCGCGTTCTCGCTCAAGGCGAAGAAGCTTCACGAGGAGCAGACGCCGTATCAGAAGATCGAGATCTGGCAGACCGAGACCTTCGGCTACCTGATGACGATCGACGGCTGCACGATGGTATCGACGCGCGACAACTTCCTCTACCACGAGATGATGTCGCACCCGGCGCTCAATTCGCACCCGAATCCCGAAACCGTCGTCATCGTCGGCGGCGGCGACTGCGGCACGCTGCGCGAAGTGCTCAAGCATCCGGAAGTGAAGTCGGCGACGCAGGTCGAGATCGACGAGCGCGTGACGCGCCTCTCGGAGAAGTATTTTCCCGAGCTGTGCGAGCGCAACGGCGACCCGCGCGCGACGCTGTACTTCGGCGACGGCATCCAGTGGATGAAGGACGCACCGGCCGCATCGATCGACCTCATCATCATCGACTCGACCGACCCGGTCGGCCCGGCCGAAGGCCTGTTCGGCAAGCGCTTCTATCTGGATTGCATCCGGGCACTCAAGCCCGACGGCATGCTGGTCCAGCAGTCGGAGTCGCCGCTGCTGCATCTGCAGCTGATCCGCGAAATGCACGCGGCGATGCGCGACGCCGGCTTCGCGCAGACGCATCTGCTGCACTTCCCGCAGCCGATCTATCCGTCCGGGTGGTGGTCGGCCTCGCTCGCCTGCAAGCGCGGCGGCGCGCTCGCGCAGCGTCTGGTGAGCTCAGCGCTGGCGGCGCTGGATACGCGCTTCTACAACGCCGACACGCATCGTGCCGCGTTCGCACTGCCCAGCTACGTGCGCGACGCGCTGGGCTGAGCCGTCGGCGCGGATCAGCCCGGCTGCGGACTGCACAGCTCGGTGACGCGCTGCTGCGTCTGCTGGATCAGCTGCAGGCGCTCCTTGGTGCTGTATTCCTTCTCCTTGCCTTCGGCATCGCGCTCGACGATCTTCGTCGCATTGCGGTAGGACTCGAGCTGCTCGCGCGCGCGCGCGCACTCTTCGGCGCGCAGCTGCGGGCTGATCGCGGCGCCGGCGCCCGCGCCTTCATCCTCGACCGCCGCGTCGGACGTGGCGTCGCGGGCTTGGGTGGCGTCCGCCGCTGCCGGCTCGGCAGCCGCAGCTTCGGCAGTGCCCGGCGCATTGAGATCGATCGCCGTCCAGCCCGGCCTCGGCGTATCGCTGAAGTGCACGCGGCCATTCGGGTCGACCCACTTGTAGACCTGGCCCGCGCTCGCTGCGAACGCCGCCGCCGCGATCACAGCGAAGCACATCAGTTTCACGCGCATGCCCGGGCCTTAACTGAGGGGTAACATCGGCGAGTCTAGTACGATTCGGGTGCCGCGGAACACCGGCATGCCTGCACGGCGTCCATGCACCGACGGCCGGAGAACGGCCATCCACGACGCACGACCGCGGCCTGCGCGAACAGGAATCGCCGCAGTCGCGCTTAAACGGCGTCGACGCCGGACTCGCCGGTGCGGATGCGCACCGTCTGGTCGAGGTCGTAGATAAAGATCTTGCCGTCGCCGATCTGACCGGTCTTGGCCGCCTTGAGGATCGCTTCGACAGCCTTGTCGGCCATCTCGGGCGCAACCGCGACCTCGATCTTGATCTTCGGCAGCAGATCGACGGTGTACTCGGCGCCGCGATACAGCTCGGTGTGTCCTTTCTGCCGCCCGAAGCCGCGGACCTCGGTCACGGTCATGCCGTGCACGCCGATGTCGGACAAAGCCTCGCGAACCGCGTCGAGCTTGAACGGCTTGATGATCGCGATGAGCATTTTCATGGCTAGTCACCTTCGTTTCGTGTCGCCTGCGAGTGTATGGCCGCGCCGCGCAAATGTCGAAGCGAGGGACGTGCCGCACACGCACAAAAAAGGGGCGGACGCGACGTCCGCCCCAACCCACCGGAGGAGAATTCGGTGTGGTGCAGCGATTAGGTCTTGAACTCGGGATAGGCCTCGAGGCCGCATTCCGAGAGATCCACGCCCTCGTGCTCTTCTTCGGGCGTCACGCGCAGACCCATCACGAGCTTGAGGATGGCCCAGACAATCAGGCTGGCGACGAAGACGAAGATCAGGATCGTGACCAGACCGAGCAGCTGGCTGCCGATCGTGGCGTCCTCGTTGGTGAGCGTCACCGCGATCAGACCCCACATGCCGACGACGCCGTGCACGGAGATCGCACCGACCGGATCGTCGATCTTGAGCTTGTCGAGGCCGACGATCGAGAACACCACGATCAAGCCGCCGACGGCGCCGATCAGCGTCGCGGCGAGCGGCGAAGGCGTGAGCGGCTCGGCCGTGATCGAAACAAGGCCCGCGAGTGCACCGTTGAGCGCCATCGTCAGATCGGCTTTCTTGAACAGCGCGCGTGCGAGCAGCAGCGCCGCGATCAGGCCGCCGCAGGCCGCCATGTTGGTGTTGACGATGACCAGCGCGACCGCGTTGGCCTCGTCGACGTTGGCAACCTTGAGCTCCGAGCCGCCGTTGAAGCCGAACCAGCCGAGCCAGAGGATGAAGGTGCCCAGCGCCGACAGCGGCAGGTTCGCGCCCGGAATCGGGTTGATCTTGCCGTCCGGACCGTACTTGCCGGCGCGCGGTCCGAGCAGCAGCACGCCGGCCAGCGCCGCGGCACCGCCCGTCATGTGCACCACGCCCGATCCCGCGAAGTCGAGGAAGCCGGCCTCGTTGAGAAAGCCGCCGCCCCACTTCCAAAAGCCCTGCAGCGGGTAAATGAAGCCGGTCATGAAAATCGCGAAGACGAAGAACGTCATCAGCTTCATGCGCTCGGCCACGGCGCCGGAGACGATCGACATCGCGGTCGCGACGAACACGACCTGGAAGAAGAAGTCCGACAGCGTCGAGTAGTACGGCGCATCCTCGCCACCCGCGAGCACCGCGTCGACGGCGTTGTCGTCCTTGCCGAGCAAGCCGCCGAAGCCCGGAAAGTACGGGCTCATCGCCTCGCCCGGATACATGATCTGGTAGCCGATGAGCATGTACATGACGCAGGCGACCGCGAACAGGCCGATGTTCTTGGTCAGGATCTCGGCCGTGTTCTTGGCGCGCACGAGGCCTGCCTCGAGCATCGCGAAGCCTGCGGCCATCCACATGACCAGCGCACCCATCATGAGAAAGTAGAAGGTGTCGAGCGCGTAGGCGAGCTCGGTCGTCGAGACCGGCGCCGCTTCTTCTTCGGCGACCTCTTCGGCGGCCTCCTCGACCTGCGCGACCTCGACTTCGACCGGTTCGGCGGCCTCCATCGTCTCGGTGATCGTTTCGGCGGCTTCCACGCCGTCCTGCCCCCAAGCCGGCGCGAGGCCGCAGAGCGCGACCAGCGTCAGCACGCTGAATAGCTTACGCATCATTGTTGACTCCCCAGTGTGTTTAGAGCGCGTCCTTACCGGTCTCACCCGTGCGGATACGGATGGCCTGGTCCAGACTGAAGACGAAGATTTTTCCGTCGCCGATCTTCCCCGTGTGCGCGGCCTTGGTGATGGCGTCGATGGCGGCGTCGAGCTTGTCGTCGGCCACGGCCACCTCGATCTTCACCTTCGGCAGAAAATCCACCACGTACTCGGCGCCGCGATAGAGCTCGGTGTGGCCCTTCTGGCGTCCGAAGCCCTTCACTTCCGTCACCGTAATGCCGGCCACGCCGATATCCGAGAGTGCCTCTCGCACCTCGTCCAGCTTGAACGGCTTGATGATGGCTGCGATCAATTTCATGGACATCACTCCTGAGTCGGAAAGCAGTCTCCCGCCAGATGAGCTTTCGGACTCCGGCGGCCGGACTGGGGGAAAGCACGGAGCATGCCAGCCTCGGGCGTCGCTGAAGTACGAGCCGGGCAGCATTCGGTCGGCCATGTGCACCTAAATGGTGCGCTTCGTCCGAGTTGGTGCGCGCGCAGGGCCGCTTCAACCGAGTTCCGCGCCGGCCAAAATTGCGTTGGCCGCGGATGAGCACGGACAAACACGGATAGACGGGCTGTTTTCCGCGCGCCCGCATGCCAGCATACGGATTGCAGCTCGTCGCGCCGGTCGCCTCGTCCGCGCCACGCCGCGGGCTTGAAACTTCAAACCCGACCCTCGAAACTCGCCGCATGGACGCCCATCAGCTCGAAGATCTGGCTGCAAAACTCTCGCAGCTGCTGCCGCAGGGCCTGCAAGGCATGCGCCGCGAGCTCGAAGACAATTTCCGCGCGGTATTGCGCGCGAACCTCGAAAAATGGGATCTGGTCTCGCGCGAGCGCTTCGACGCGCAGGCCGAGCTGCTGAGCCGCACGCAGAGCAAGCTCGCGGCGATGGAGCGGCGTCTGGCGGTCCTCGAGCAGAAGCTCGCGCCGGCGGACGGCGGGCGCGCGTAAGGTCAAGCACAGAAGCGGTGCAGACCCCGCACCGGCCGGTCGGCTTCAAGGGAGGCTCGCATGGCACAGCTCGCGACCCTGCTGTCGCGCGCGCAGAACGGACTGGAAGCGGACCTGGTCACCGTCGAGGTGCACCTTGCACCGGGCCTGCCCGGCCTGGGCATCGTCGGGCTGCCCGAAGCCGCGGTGCGCGAAGCCAAGGATCGCGTCAAGGCCGCGATCACGACCTGCGGCTACCGCTTTCCGGTCCAGCGCATCACCTGCAATCTCGCACCCGCCGATCTGCCCAAGGAAGGCACGCGCTTCGACCTGGCGATCGCGCTCGGCATCCTCGCGGCGTCGGAGCAGATTCCGCTCGAGCGTCTGGCCGGCATCGAGGTGCTCGGCGAACTGTCGCTCTCGGGCGAAGTGCGCGCGGTGCCGGGTACGCTGCCGGCGGCGCTCAAGTCCGCTGTCGCCGGCCATGCACTGCTGGTGCCGGCCGCCAACGTCGCCGAAGCCTGCCTGGCGCCTGCAGCGCGCGTCTTCGCCGCCGCGCATCTGGGCACGCTCTGCGCCGAGCTGCACGAGAACCGGCTGGCCAGCGCACGGGCCGCGCCGCCGCAGGCCGGCGACGCCACTGCACCGGACCTCGCCGACGTCCGCGGCCAGGCGCAGGCCAAGCGCGCACTCGAAGTGGCCGCCGCGGGCGGACACTCGCTGCTGCTCGTCGGCCCACCCGGCGCCGGCAAGTCGATGCTGGCGCAGCGGCTGCCCGGCATCCTGCCGCCGCTGAGCGAAACCGAAGCGCTGGAGGTTGCCGCGGTCGCGTCGATCAGCCGCGGCGGCTTCGATGCACGCGATTGGGGCCGGCGGCCGTACCGCGCGCCACACCATACCGCGTCCGGCGTGGCGCTGGTCGGCGGCGGCAGCACACCACGACCGGGCGAGATCACGCTCGCCCATCACGGCGTACTGTTTCTCGACGAGCTGCCGGAGTTCGATCGGCGCAGCCTCGAAGTGCTGCGCGAGCCGCTGGAGAGCGGCCGCATCACCGTTTCGCGGGCCGCGCGCCAGGTCGACTACCCGGCGCGTTTCCAGCTCGTCGCGGCCTGTAACCCGTGTCCCTGCGGCTGGCTGGGCGATGTCTCCGGCCGCTGCCGCTGCACGCCTGAGCAGGTATCGCGCTACCGCGCGAAGATCTCCGGCCCGCTGCTCGACCGCATCGACCTGCAACTGTTCGTGCCGCGCGTGGACCCGGCGCAGCTCGGCACCCGTGCGGCAGCGGCCGAAGCCAGCGCCGACGTGCGCGCGCGCGTGATCGCCGCGCGCCGTCTACAGCTCGAGCGCCAGGGCTGCACCAACGCGCAGCTGCACGGCCAGGCGCTGGACCGCCACGCACGGCCGGATCGCGAGGCCGAGCAGCTGCTGCAGGCGGCGATGGCCCGCCACCTGCTGACTGCGCGCTCCTACCACCGCTGCCTGCGCGTCGCGCGCACGCTCGCCGATCTCGAGAACACGCCCGCGATCGGCGCCGCGCACGCCGCCGAGGCGCTGCGCTACCGCGAGCTGGACCGGCCGGCGCCGTAACGGAAAAAGGGCCGCGCGAGGCGGCCCTTTCGTCACACCGGATTTCGATCGATCAGAGGTCGAAGGAGTAGCCGCCGCTGACGACGGCCTTCGGATCGTCGTCGTCGAGGTCGGTCGCCACGAAGGCCAGCCCCATCGTGAAACCGTTGCCGGCGTCTGCAGACAGACCTACGCTGTAGTCGACGATGTCTTCGAGCTCATCGTCCGCGACGCCGTCGTCATTGGCATCGTCGTCGTCGAACGTCTGCTGGCCCACATGCAAATCAAGGCTCAGCTTCTCGGACATTGGGAAGGACAGATCCAGATACGGATAGATCACCGGCTCATCGCTCGTATCGAAGTAGTCGGCAAAGCTTGTAGTAAAGACCGAGCGTAGCCGAGCCGTACGACAGGGACGCATAGCCCTCGACCGTGTTGTTCGATCTGCGATCTGCAGCTACGATCTGACCTTCTGCAGGCACAGATATGGTGAGGTCTCCACGCTCCACTTGCGCTAAGCGCGGATCGCTACGCCGATCTGTGCTGCCCGGTGCTGGACGTGATTCGGCCAGCGCTACCACTGGAGCCTGATGCAGGTCGAATATGCCACCGATCTGATCTTCCGCTCGCCCGAGACGCTGCAGGATCAGGGCGGGTCGTCGCCGTGGTTATTACCAGCATCCCAGCCCCGCGGCGGCACGGCTACGGAAAGCTTATCCCTAAACCAGCTCACGACTTCGGCGTCGACCTCGTCCTGATGCTCGACTAGGCTGTGGCTGCCACCCTCGTATACGACGAGCTTGTACGGACGGGCCAGATCTTGTAGCCGCGAAGCAAACGAGAGCGCCTGCTGTGCTGACACCCGGTCGTCGGCTTGCCCATGAAGCACTAGGATTGGCGCTGACGCCGGTAACTCGTTTACCCACCCGATCGCAGACCGGCTTGCCAAGGCGCTTTCCTTCTCTTGCTCGTAATTGGGAATCCTCTGTCGATAGACCCTCTCCATCTCCGGACGAAATCGCAATGTCGCCGCAAGATCAACGGGCGTCGATACGACCGCAATTGTCGCAAACCGGTCGGAGCGCCTTGCCGCCAGCAGTGCCATCATTCCCCCACGACTCCAGCCTATAATCCCTAGCTTCTTGTGATTTACCTGCGGCATCTCCTCGATTATTGGAATCAGGCCAAGCACATCGTCAACGTCCATACCGCCGAACTCGTCGGCTCCATAGTCGACTGAGGGGCCCCAGTTTCCGTACTTGATGCCCCTGTACTGCGTTCCAATCACAAAAAAACCCTTGGCGGCGAGCGGAAAGACGGCGCGCATCAGGTACGCCGGAGTAGCAGCTCCGAATGTGCCGTTTCCACCTCGGTTCACTATGATCGCCGGATACGGCGTCGTCGGCGAGTTTCTGGGCTTGGCATAAAAGCCGCGGACCATCACACCGTCAACGAGATAGTCAAACCACGCACACTCTAAGGTCGCCTTATAACCGTCGTACTCGGCTTCCGGAAACTGTACTTCGAACTCGTCCTTGTTGAGCGCGGGATTGCGGGAACTGAGGGCGCTCACCCACTGTTCATAATCGCCGAATGGTCCGTCGTAGCACGAGTACGTGGTTCGAACCTTCGGTGCGTCTCCCGCAATGCCGACCAGCGGCAGGCTCGCCAGTCCGATCAGCCAGATCGCCAGTAGCGACGGAGTTTTGAGCTTCATTTCGCGGTTCTCCTTCGCTTTCCCGCTAAGCCGTCTGAGCCATCGCGCGTACGCTGTGCGGGTCGTCCGTAGAAAGACAAATCTGTCGATCACTCGCCAAAACTGCGCCAGGCCTATGAGAGACCAGGACTCGCGTAATGCCGAGGGTACGGAGGTTATCGTTGACCAGAGTCTCGGTTGTGCCGTCCAGGTGGCTTGTGGCCTCGTCCATAAAAAGAATGACGGGTCTACGATAGAGCGCTCGTGCGAGCAGAACCCGCTGTTTCTGACCACCACTCAATGCACTTCCCATGTCCCCCACTAGTGTGTCGTACTGCATTGGCATTCTCATGATGTCCTTATGTATGCCCGCCAACTCAGCACAGCGAACAATTCTCTTCATGTCAATATCGCCTTCAAAGCAGGAAATATTGTCGCGCAGAGACCCTGTGAGGAGCTTATCCTCTTGCATCACTGCAGAAATGCAGCTTCGGTACGTTGGGTGTCCTGCTATCGGCCTACCGTCGACGCGTATCTCGCCGCTGGTTGGTTGCAGAAACCCAATGAGGCATCTCAGAAGGGTGGTCTTTCCGCAGCCGCTCGCGCCCGTTATGGCAAGCGTTTCTCCCGGCTCAACAACGAAACTGAGATCCTTGAAGATCTGTATCCCGTCTTCCCCGTACCTATAGCCAATCGACCGGGCCTCCAGGCCCCCTCTAATACGCCCGTCAGGACCTGCAGGCATGAGCATTGGCGAAGAGGTTTGCAGACCGCTCGCTCCCGTGTCCTCCGCATCTGTCAGCGCGATATCAGCGATCCGCTCAAGCTGCACCTCAATCATTCTTACTGCGATAACGTTCGTCACCAAGCTGTTGACCGATGAGGTGAAACGCAGCTTGTAACTGATAAAGGCAAAGAGCATACCAACCGTCATTGCGTTATCTATCACTAAGCTGGCAGCGACATAAACGACAATGATATTCTCGAGTCCTGAAAGAAGCTTGCTGACGACGTTGTACCTGATATTCCACTGCTCTATTCGTATGTTTTTGTTCAGTGCGTTAACAAGGAGGTTCTGCCACTGATTCTGTCGGTCGTTCTCCATTTGGAAGAGCTTGATCGACTCAATGGCACGGATGGACTCAATGAGATGAGAGTCGTGCTTCGCCGCTGCCACCACGCTTTCGTGAGTTAGAATTTTGAGCGGCCGGTACACCGCAACACGAAACAGCGTATATATCGCAACAAATGCGAGCACAAGAAGGGTCAGTGCGGAGTTGTACGCGAACATGACAGCAAGGGTGACCACCACCATTAAGCTGTCGACTACGGCCGATATTAGTCCTGTTGTGAATATTTGCCTGACGTTGTTAAGAGCGCCGAAGCGAGAGATCACGTCGCCGATTTGGCGCTTTTGGAAGTAGTCCATTGGCAACCGGACCAAGTGCCTGAAGAGCTTCGAGGCCATTTGCATGTTGAGGCGGCTCGACAGCTGCAAGACAACCTGCTCGCGAAAGGCGAATGTCGCCGCCTCTACTGCGAGGAGAAGTCCAAACCCAATAGAGAGCGTGAGAAGCAGATCCTCATCGCTTCTGAGCACCACGTCGTCAACTACAGTTTGCACAAAGAACGGCGCTAGAACGGCAAATATTTGAAGCAGCAACGCCAGAATAATGATGTTGGTAACAGTGGCTTTCAGGCCTGCGATGCGTCCGAATAGGTCTGATAGCGCAATTGTCCGCTTCGCATCTTGACGGATGAAGGCGGCCGTCGGCGAGAGCTCGAGCGCCACGCCCGAGAAGAGGTGAATACAGTCCTGCCGCCTGACCGTCCTTTCTCCCGTGGCCGGGTCATGAATCACAATGTAGTTCTTCTTGACTGCGCGAAGTACGACGAAGTGATTCATCTCCCAGTGCAGTATGCAGGGCAGCGCGAGGTGATCTAGTTGTTCGGGCTCTACACGCAGCGCCCTGGTGCTCAGATGAAGACGCGCTGCAATGTCTGATAACCGCTTCATACTCGTGCCGTAACTGGACACTGGGAAGCGTTGGCGTAGCGTCGTCAGATCTACCTCGTATCCGTGGAAGGTCGCGATCATCGCCAAGCAGCAGAGTCCGCATTCTGCAGTCTCTGCCTGTAGGATCACCGGTAACTGCGACTTCCTGCCAAAGTCCAGTAACCTCGTGCCGTCAGAACGAGCCACTAGATCTTCCCTTGTAGGCTGTAGATGGGCTCAAGAAGCCAGTCGACCAGCGATCTCCGGTCAAGCTGAATGTCGGCGGAGAACGTCATTCCTGGTTTGAGCTTAATGCTCTGACCATACGCCTCCACGGCCGTTGTTTCGAGATTCGCGATGCCTCGGTAGACAGGCTCGGTCGTCGGTATGGGGGAACCGTGTAGTTCGTGCGGGAGTAGTATCGATCTTGACAGAGCCGTCATCCCCGCCTCGTACAAGCCGAACTTTTGATATGGAAATGCGTCGTAGCGTATCTCCAACTGCTGTCCGGTCCTGACAAAGCCGGCGGCCGTAACCGGTACTAGGACGTGTGCCGTCAGTGTCGCTTCAGCTCCGACTATCGAGAGCAGCGGGATCTTAGTACCTACAGAGTCGCCCTCGCGCACCTGGAGATTAGTTACGGTGCCCGAGCGGGACGCGCGAATCACATAGGACGTCTCGCTACTCAGTTGGGCCCTGAGTTGGTTGGTCTTGCTGATCTGGGAGCGCAGATCATCTACGGCGTCGGCGTGTTCGGTAGCGGCGATCTGCCGCTCGAGCTTGAGCTGGTCAAGCATATTCCGTTTGCTGGCACGTTCGCGCAGTAGCGCTTGGCGCTCACTCAAAAGTTCCAGTCGTGCCTCATCTGCTTCGTGCACGGCGACTGAAGATGCGTAACCGGACTGTTTTAGGCTGAGTATGCTGCGGCTTCTAGTCGATGCAAGCTCGGAGCGCTCCTCCAAAATCTCGAGCTGGCCGTTGAGAAACGTCAGGTCTTCTTCCAGTGACGAGATGCGCTGTGCAATCCCACTGTCGCGCGTCACGGCGGCGACCTCCGCTCTCGCTAGCCGCTCTTCCAGCAGAGCGCTCTGCCGGTCATATTCCTCAAGGAGAACACTATCGAGACTTTCGCCACTGGTTAGAACCCGATCACCGCGAACTACAATAAGCGGTTGCCCGGCCTCTACAAGTTCGTCATCCTCGACAAGCATCTTGTATACAGTTCCTGGGCTGCCGGCGTACACGGCGAGCACACCGCCAGAGGGCTCCAGCCACCCCCTCACCGTCTCCCGCCGCGCATAGGTGCTTGTCGACAACCATACCGCGGTGACGACTACCCAAGCGAGTAAGAAGGAAACGACTATGGACTGGCGCGCTACCGGAAGGATGAGAACATCACCATGCGAGCGCCTTGTATCGCGGTGTTCGGCCGCTTGTTTCCGAAACAGCTGCCCCTCACGCATGCAGGCAGATCCAATGGCGATATAGCAATCTTCTAGTTGTCGTCTCGGTAATCGCCTCGCGGCCGTGCAGTACCCTCTTGTTGTCGACGATCAGCATGTCCCCCTTCCTTAGGCGGAGAGACGTCGCTCGCGCTGTTGCGATCTTTTCTTGGAAAGCTTCCAGGACTTCCGCGTACTGCGCCTTCGAGGCCTCGTCGACTAGCCAATCGGCGTAGTACAGACCGGCCGCAGACAGCATGGGGATTGACTTTAGGGGAGTTGCGCGCGGCCTTGTTGGAACAACTACGTTTATGCGCGCCAAAGCTTCGAGCACGTCCGGCCCTAGCGAATCCTTGATGGCTTTAAAGTCCACGAGCAGCGAGGCCCCGCCTCCGTCGCACTGCTCTTCGCAGTACCAGGCTATGAGATCGACAGCCGGATGGTCGGTGTGCGGGCTCATGGCGCTGCTTGTGTGAAGTAATGCCATGCGGGCCGGGTCCACATCTATGGAGGCTCGGCGAATTGTTGTCCCCACTCGTAACAGATAGTCTGCGCAGTCGGCATAGCTCACGAAGCGCCTGGTGGCGTGTCCATCACGCTGGATCTCCGTCTTCAGCGCCGTGACGTCGAGCGCGAGCTGCTCTTCCGACCCCGTGCCTGCGTTCCTTGGACCAATCGGGTAGTCACCTTCCATGAGCGATTACTATACTATCAAGGCCGGTGATACTCGGCCGAGAATCGACTGCCTTCTCTCGGGCCGAGTATCACCGACATGGACCATGGGTCATGCTGTTGTATGTCGGCCCGTCTGCCGAGTCCTACTACTGCCGGTTCTTATGGTCATAGCCGGGACCACCGTCGCCCCAGCACGTACCATCGAAGCACGTATTGTGATAGCAGGCACCGCCTGCACAGTAGTCGGTCCCGCAGAGGTCTGTTCCTCCTGTTACATGCTTGAGGAGAGCATCCTCAATTAGCTCCATCTTGGGACGCGAATCGAGTCCCTTCACTCGGGTGTCCTCGGCGCTACGTTGCTTGGTCATGTCGTCGCTCACTGCAAAACCCTCCTTTGGTTGGACAGCTACTTCCGCCGCATTTCCCGTATGCGTCTTGGCGAGAAGCGTTCGGGGAACTCGTAGTACCATTTGATGAAGACGTCTCTACCGAGAAGGTCGTAGATCATGGAATAGCGTTTCTTCTTCTCTTCTCGCAAGGCAGTTAGCCTTGCGTCGTTCATCTCGGACCTAAGCCGCTTCTTCTCGGACACCGTTGTTGGTGTATGGTGCATGTAGTGTCCGAACATGCGGCTGCAAAACTCGTGGTATTCCTTCGTGAACAAGATGAAGGTGTGCCACATTTCGTCGATGATGAGTATCGGGCGATCGATGGACTGTAGGAACTCTGCCCGGTAGTTGGTCGAGAGCCAAAGAAATCGGAGGGTTTCTCGGAAAATGTCCTCTGCGTCCTCGCGAGATACCTCGAAGGACTCGCAGAAGGAATCTAGGACGTTATCGTTTCGGTAGGACAGGACTGCCTCAAGCGTACTTACCCGCCCATCTTGAGTGGCTGCTGTAACCACCTTCCTCCTCCTTGTAGCTTCGGCGCCAATTTGTCTGCGTGGCTCTACTATAAAAAGCCTCTACTGCATACGTTCGCTTGCCGCCGCGCACACGGTGTGTGGCCAGAGATGCATGGAATATGAGGCTTCGTCACATTGGCGCTTTATCCTGGACAGAGGCAGCGCCGCATCTGTTCGATCGTCAATCAGCTTCTTGATATGCTGAAATGTTTGCGGTGAGATACTTGCGATCCCGACGCCATCACCGATCCAATCTTTGCCTACGAGGATCGTGCCCCGTTCGGCAAGCTTCATCTCATATATAGGTGCGGGATATGCGTCTTTCACTTCGGCGAGAGGCCTAACGCCGTCGCAGAGTAATTTGCGCAGCTCGATGAAGTGCCCGAAGGTTTTGTAGACAATGGCACGATCGTCCAGCAGAACATAAATCGCGCTAACGTCGTCACACGAATCGCGTGGCGCGGATTCGGCTGCGCAGGGCTGCGATAGTGCAAGGAGAGAAACGCCTGCGAATGCCGCCAGCGCTCTTGTGAGCCTTCCCCATTCAGCGCCACTGGGCGAGTCGCCTCTGTGCGTCATCTGAATCCCTCCGCTGATCTCTGCCGCAAGGGCCGAGTCACCCTAGTTCCCGTCGTACTGTGATACAGCAACAGCGTTTCATTTTTGTTTCAGACATGGGGTGCGTTTCGGTTCAGGGGAACTCCGCGCCTATACGTAGGTCTTCTTCTTCTCGCGGCCGTGGTGGAATTTGGTAGACGCAGGAGCTTGCCTAAGCGTCGTTGCGCGTACGTGCCGCAAGGCGCTCAGGAAGCTCCCGTCATTCTTGAGGTGCAGGGTTCGAGTCCCTCCGGCCGCACCACGTCCTCGCTGCGCCAGACGTACAATTGCCGAGAGTGGGCGAATTTGGGCGCACCGCGATGCCGCGCCTGCTCTGTTGCGGCGAGGGACGGCCGGCGTATTCGCGATCTCAGTGACCAAGGTCATTGCGCGAAGCGGGGACCGGAAGTAGGGGCCCGCCTGGTGCTTGCGCCATCCCCAGGAAGGCGTGGACCGTCGCCCTGAACCGCGGCCACTTAATCGCCCTCCCCCGCTCCCACTCACTCCAGGAGTCGGGATGGACCCCAAGCGCTTCGGCCGCCTCCCCGATCGTCCACCCCATGTGCCGCCGCTTCGCGCGCATGCGCTCGCCAAGTGTCTGCGCCGACGGCAAGGGGTCATACCCGAGGAAGGCGACGATGGCAGGCATGTCGTACACGGCAGGCTGCGTATAGCCCTTTTCCCAATGGAGGACCGTGGCTTCGGTGACACCCAACATTGGTGCTGCCTGTTTTTGGCGCATACTCTTTATGATGCGTGCGCGCTTCAAGTTCGCCGATAGTTTTCGGGTTCTCAGAATAAGGCTTCGGTTTCAATGCCTTGAGGCGGATCGGCCCGGATGGCAAGAGGGCAACGCGCGCGTGTCCCTGCGGCTGGCTGGGCGATGTCTCCGGCCGCTGCCGCTGCACGCCTGAGCAGGTATCGCGCTACCGCGCGAAGATCTCCGGCCCGCTGCTCGACCGCATCGACCTGCAACTGTTCGTGCCGCGCGTGGACCCGGCGCAGCTCGGCACCCGTGCGGCAGCGGCCGAAGCCAGCGCCGACGTGCGCGCGCGCGTGATCGCCGCGCGCCGTCTACAGCTCGAGCGCCAGGGCTGCACCAACGCGCAGCTGCACGGCCAGGCGCTGGACCGCCACGCACGGCCGGATCGCGAGGCCGAGCAGCTGCTGCAGGCGGCGATGGCCCGCCACCTGCTGACTGCGCGCTCCTACCACCGCTGCCTGCGCGTCGCGCGCACGCTCGCCGATCTCGAGAACACGCCCGCGATCGGCGCCGCGCACGCCGCCGAGGCGCTGCGCTACCGCGAGCTGGACCGGCCGGCGCCGTAACGGAAAAAGGGCCGCGCGCGGCGGCCCTTTCGTCACACCGGACTTCGATCGATCAGAGGTCGAAGGAGTAGCCGCCGCTGACGACGGCCTTCGGATCGTCGTCATCGAGGTCGGTCGCCACGAAGGCCAGCCCCATCGTGAAGCCGTTGCCGGCGTCGGCAGACAGACCTACGCTGTAGTCGACGATGTCTTCGATCCCCTCTTCGTCGAAGGTCTGCTGGCCGACGTGCAGATCCAGGCTCAGTTTTTCGGAGACGGGGAACGCCAGATCGAGATACGGGTAGTAGACCGTGTCATCGGTGATGGCAAAGTAGTCTGCCAGGCTGACGTAGACGCCGAGCGTCGCGGGTCCGAAGGCCAGCGAACCGTACAGCTCGACGGTGTTGTTGGACGGATCGGGCGACGGTGTGACCTCGTCCTCTTCCGGATACCAGTAGTAGATCGCGCCGACGTCGTAGCCGATCGGGCCGGCCTCGCCGCCGAAGCCCGCGTAGAAATCGACCTCTGCCGAGGTGCCGGTGAGGCTTGCGAAGTTGATCGTCGACGCCCACGTGCCGGCGTAGAACCCGGAGTCGTGCGCGTAATCCAGGCCGCCAGAAACGGCTGCGCCGGTGGTCTGCTCGAGACCGCGGAACAGGTACTGGCTGCTCACCCCCACGTTGCCGCTTACCCCCGCCAACGCGCTGCCCGAGAACACGGCCGCGCCCAGGATCGCGGCGCTCACAACCGAACGCTTGAATGTCATGTAAGCCTCTTCAACGATTTTTTGGATGACTCCGCGGTCGGCAGTGCATTACCGCGGCCCCGTGCGGTTTTTCGCACATTACGCTGCAAACAGCAAGACCTTACACGAAACCAAGACCGGGGCTGGCTCAGACCAGGGCGAGGATCGGGCGGTACTCCGGGCTGATCCTTACACGAAACCAAGACCGGGGCTGGCTCAGACCCCCGTCTGCTCGAGCATGTACTCCACGGCAGCGCGCACTTCCTCGTCGCTGAGGCTCGGGTCGCCACCCTTGGGGGGCATCGCCGCCTTGCCCCGGATCGCCGAGCTAACTATACCGTCGAGCCCGCCGGCAGCGCTCATGCGCTGCGCCCAGGCCGCCTTGTCGCCGATTCTCGGTGCGCCGAGCACACCGGCACCGTGGCAGCTGTTGCAGAGCCGGGCGCTGACCTGCTCGCCGGTGAGCGGCGCGCGCGCGGCCGCCGCGCTGCCGACCTTGACCAGCGCGGAAGGATCGGTAATCGCGCGGCCGACCGGCTTGATGCGCTCCTCGATCATCGCCAGCGCCTGCGCATTCGGGGCTTCGTCGTCGCCGCTGATCAACGATGCGGCGAAGATGCAGATGAAGAAAATGCCGAACAAGAAGGCCATGACCTTGCCAAAATTGGCAAAGAATTCCTTGTCGTGTTGCTTGTGATCCACAGCGAAAAACTCCTGAGCACCCCTGGACGCGGGCGCGCAGTATAGCGACCGCCCGGTAACGCGCCTAGCAACGCCTGGCAAGGCCCGCCGCTACACTGCGGCCGGTGGAACTCACCAATCAACTGATCCTGCTCGCGGGATTGCTGTTCCTCGCCAGCATCCTCGCGACCGTCGTCACGCCGCGGCTGGGCATTCCGCTGCTGCTGGTGTTTCTGCTGATCGGCATGCTCGCCGGCGAAGACGGCCCCGGCGGCATCCAGTTCGACAACTATCCGCTGGCCAACTTCGCGGCGACGGCCGCGCTCGCGGTGATTCTGTTCGACGGCGGCATGCGCACGCGCATCGACAGCTTCCGCGTCGGACTGCGTCCGGCGCTGAGCCTCGCGAGCGTCGGCGTCTTGGTCACGATGGCGGTCACCGGCGCCTTCAGTGCGTGGGTGCTCGACATCAGCCTGGCCGAGGGCCTGCTGATCGGCGCCATCGTCGGGTCCACCGATGCCGCCGCGGTGTTCTCGCTGCTGCGCATGCGCGCCGTTTCGCTGAACCAGCGCGTCGGCTCGGCGCTGGAGATCGAATCCGGCACCAACGACCCGATGGCGGTGTTCCTCACCGTGGCCCTGGTGATGTATCTGCAGACGCCCGCGCAGTTCGGCTGGACCGACGCGCTGGCGATGCTCGTCCGGCAGATGACGGTTGGCGCGGCATTCGGGCTGACCGGCGGTCTGGTGCTCGTGCGCGCGCTCAACCGGCTGCCGCTGGCCGACTCGCTGTATCCGCTGCTGGCCCTGTTCGGCGGACTGTCGATTTTCGGTGCGGCGGCGATCGCCGGCGGCAGCGGCTTTCTCGCGGCGTATCTGGCCGGGCTGATGCTCGGCAACCGCCCGCTGCGCATGGCCGGCGGCATCCGCCGCTTCCACGACGGTATCGCGTGGATGAGCCAGATCGGCATGTTCGTGATCCTCGGCCTGCTGGTGACGCCGCGCCAGCTCGTGCCGCTGATCCCCGCGGGCCTGGCGATCTCCGCCGTGCTGATGCTGCTCGCGCGTCCGCTGGCGGTGTGGCTGTCGCTGCTGCCGTTCCGCTTCCCGCTGCACGAGCAGCTCTACATCGGCTGGGTCGGATTGCGCGGCTCGGTGCCGATCGTGCTCGCGACCTACCCGTGGCTCGCCGGGCTGGAGCACGCCGCGCTGTTCTTCGACGTGGCGTTCTTCATCGTGCTGGTGTCGCTGGTGGTGCAGGGTTCGACGGTCGCCGCTGCGGCGCGCCGCCTGGGTCTGCAGGTCCCCGCCACGTCGTCGCGCATCCACCGTGTCGACATCGACCTGCCCGGACAGGCCGGCTTCGAGGTCGTCAGCTACCGCGTCGCCGACAACAGCCAGCTCGTCGGCGTACAGCCGCGGGCGCTCGCGCTGCCCGAGCTGGCACGCGTCATCTGCATCTCGCGCCACGGCCGGATGCTGAGCGAGCGTGAGTGGAACCAGCTGCGGCCCGGCGATTACCTCTCGCTGCTCGCGCCGCAATCGGAGCTGCCGGCGCTCGACCGGCTGTTCGAATCCGTGCAGGAGCCGACCGATCCGGCGGCGCGTCGCTACTTCGGCGAGTTCGTCGTCGATCCGCTGGCCCGCGTCGAGGACCTGTGCCAGGCCTACGGCCTGAATGCGCCGGCCGCGGAGCGCGGGCGGACGCTCGCCGAGGCCGTGCGCCTGCACCTGCCGCACCCGGTCGTCGGCGACCGCCTGCACCTGGGCGAGCTGCAGCTCGTCGTGCGCCGCGTCGACGGTGATCGGCCGGCGGAGATCGGCCTGCGGCTGCCGCACTGACAGGCCGCGGCCGCTGGACCCATCCGACTTCGCGTCTGCAGGCTGGCGCTACACATGAGATCGCCCGCACGGCGACGGGCCAGCGAAGCCTTTCGGACCGGCGGGGGCAGCGCCGGTCCGGCCAAGGCGCGGCCCGCGCCATGCGGGTAGAATCCGCGCCCTCGTGGTTTGCGGCGGTAGAGGGATGAAAGAGCATCTGCAGGAGCTGTTGGCCACCGCGCTGAAACGCACGCTGGCCGCGCTTGGCGGCACCGAATTGAAGCCAACGATACAGCTCGACGCGACAAAAGACGCGAAGTTCGGCGATTTCCAGACCAATCTGGCGCTGCAGCTGGCCAAGCCGCTAGGCAAGCCGCCGCGCGCCGTCGCCGATCTGCTGGTGAAGCAGCTGCCGGATTCGACGCGTGTGGCCAAGGTCGAGATTGCCGGCCCCGGCTTCATCAATTTCTTCCTCGCGCCGGCGGCGTTCCAGGCCGTCGTCGCCGAAGTGCTGGAGCAGGGCGACGCCTACGGTCGCGACGATTCCGGCCGCCACGGCCGCATCATCGTCGAGTTCGTTTCCGCCAACCCGACCGGCCCGATGCACGTCGGCCACGGCCGCGGCGCCGCCTACGGCGATTCGATTTCCAAGCTGCTGGCTGCGACCGGCTGGCAGGTGTGGCGCGAGTACTACATCAACGATGCCGGGCGGCAGACCGATGTGCTGGCGGTTTCAGTCTGGCTGCGGTATCTGCAGCTATTCGACGTCAAGCTCTCGTTTCCACAACGAGGGTATCCGGCTGCCTACATCAAGAGCACTGCCAATCGCATCAAGCTCGAGTACGGAAATCGATTTGTCGGATATGCGCAGGACGTGGTGTTCAACACGATCGAAGAGATTGAGCCGGAACTGAACGACGGCGCTAGCGAAGTAGACGCGGAGGTGATCAAGCGCCAGCAGGAGCAGTACCTTGACGAGCTGATCGCCAAAGCGCAAAGGTTCCTGGGCGCAGAAGCGTACGACCTCATCAAACAGGCCGCACTCGACGATCAGCTGGCCGCGATCAAGTCCACGCTCGCGGCCTTCAACGTCGAGTTCGATCAATGGGTTTCGGAGAAGGCGCTGGTCGACAGCGGCTTCGTCGACAAGGCGCTGGCGCGGCTCAGGGAGAAGGGCCTGACCTACGAGCGCGACGGCGCGCTGTGGATGCGCACGCAGGACTTCGGCGACGAGAAGGACCGCGTGCTGGTCAAGGCCGACGGCGCGGCCACCTACTTCTGCAACGATCTCGCCTATCACGTCGACAAGCTCGACCGTGCGCAGCGCGGCAGCACGATGCCGCCCGTGCTGCTGGACGTCTGGGGCGCGGATCATCACGGCTACATCGCGCGCGTGCGCGCGGCGATCGAGGCGCTGACCGGGCGCAAGGACGCCCTCAACGTGCAGCTGATCCAGTTCGTGACGCTGTCGTCCGGGCGCATGGGCAAGCGCAGCGGCAACTTCGTCACGCTGCAGGACCTGATCGACGAGGCCGGCACCGACGCCACGCGCTTCTTCTATCTGACGCGCTCGCACGACCAGCACCTCGAGTTCGACATCGACCTCGCGCGCTCGCAGTCGAACGACAACCCGGTGTACTACGTGCAGTACGCGCACGCACGCATCTGCAGCGTGTTCCAGCAGCTCGCCGAGCGCGGCGGCAGCTGGGACGCCGAGACCGCGAAGCTGACCCTGCACCGCCTCACCAACGAGCACGAGAAGGCGCTGCTGGCGCTGCTCGGCCGCTATCCGGAAACGCTGGAGCGCGCCGCCGGCGCGTACACACCGCACACGCTGGTGTTTTTCCTCAAGGATCTGGCCGAAGCGCTGCACGGCTATTACAACGTGCACCGCTTCCTCGTCGACGACGATCCGGAGCTGCAGAGCGCAAGACTCGCGCTGATCAAGGCGACCGGGCAGGTGATCAGAAACGGCCTGGGCCTGCTCGGCGTGTCCGCGCCGGAGAAGATGTGAGGGCCATGCTGGAGACGACAGCTCGAAGTGCCAGGCTTGCGTGCGGCGTGGCCGCCCTCACCCACCGCCTGCGGCGACATTCGAGCTGATGGCACGCGACTACGGACAGCGCGGCGGCGGCAACCGCCGGCAGGCGCGCGGCAAGGGCGGCGGCGCCGGTCTGCCGGGCTGGGTCTGGCTCACGGCCGGGCTGTCGGCCGGCCTCGCCGTGGCCGCGTTCGTCTACATCTCGCGGCCACCCGCCGAGAAGGCCGTCGTCGAGGTGCCGGCGGACAAGCCGGCTGCCAAAGCCGCGAACCGCAACGCGCCGATTCCGCTGCCGCCCAAGGAAAAGGCGCGCTTCACGTTCTACGAGATCCTGCGCGACCAGGAAGTCGTGATCCCGCGCGAGCAGACGCGCTCCGCCCAGCCGCCGGCAGGCGCCGCAGCAGACAACGGCCGCTACGTGGTCCAGGTCGCGTCGTTCCGCTCCGAAGTCGAAGCCGAGCGCCAGAAGGCGAACCTTGCGCTGCTCGGCATCGAGTCGCGCATCGAAAGCGTCACGATCGACAACAAGGACACCTACTATCGCGTGCGCGTCGGCCCGGAAAGCTGGAGCCGCGTGCAGACGACGATCGCGCGGCTCGAAGAAAACGGCATCGACGCGCTGGTGATCAAGCTGCAGTGATGAGCCGCGGGCCGGGCTTGGCCCCATGGCTTTGGCGTCGTTGCGGGACTGAAGTCCGATCTACCGGCCGGCAGCGGCGTTTGGCCACAGTACCTGCTCCGCCGGATCGAGCCGGTAGTACTCGCGCAGCAGCGCGTACAGCTCGGCATGATGCCGGCGCAGCTCGGCCCCGCGCTGGAAGAACGCCTCGGTGACGACGCCGAAAAACTCTCCGGGGCTCTCGGCGCCGTACGGATCGAGCACCGGCGGACGCCGCTGGCGCTGCAGGCGCTCGAACTCGCGCGTCATCACCTCCGACCAGCGCGTGTAGTCGCCCAGCAGCGGCGCGCCTTCGGTCGCGGGATTCTCGTCGTCGAGCTGATGCGCGAACTCGTGTGCGACGACGTTGACTTCGTCGCCTGCCAGCGCGGCCTCGATATCGGCCCAGGACAGCACCACGCGGTCGCCTTCCCAGGATTCGCCGAGCTGCTCGACGGCCTCGTCGCTGACCAGGCCGAGCTCGTCCGGCTCCTCGTGGCGCACGTAGAAGCGATCCGGATACAGCAGCACGCTCTTCACCTGCGGAAACAGCGGCGGGTTGCGCGACGGCGCCGGGCGCAGGATCAGCAGGCAGGCGAGCCCGGCGACGGCGATGCGCATGCGGTCGTCGACGGCCAGGGCGTTGCAGCCGACGAAGCGCTTCTCCTGCAGGAAGCGCTCGACGAGCCGCTCGTACTGCGCGCGCAGCTGCGCCGGCACCAGCGAGGCTTGCGGCACCTCGGCGTAGAGCCGCTCGCGCCAGCCGGCGGGTACCTCGGCGACGGCACGCGGTCGCCGCGGCCCGAGCATCCAGCGCAGCAGCAGTGCCAGACCGACCGCCAACGCGAGGACAAGAATGGCTTCCGGAGTCGGCCCGGTCATCTACCGCTGCGCTGAAAAGAGCTCGTTACGCGGTAGCCGGTGCCGCGAGCGGATCCGGGCCGAAGCGGTTCGGACCCTCGGTGCCCTTGAGGATGCCGCACTCGATCAGCACCCAGATCGCACCAATGATCGGGATCAGACCGATCAGCACCCACCAGCCGCTCTTGTCGCGGTCGTGCCAGCGCTTGATCGACACGCAGACCCCCGGATACAGCGCGGCGAGCGCAAAGACCAGTCCGAGTATCTCGTTGATGTAGTTGAGCACGATGGCGATGGCGACATACACGAGCGTGAACGCCCAGTAGCGGGCACGGTTGAAACGCCCTTCGTAGGTCAGCAGGAAATCCTGGGTGAACACTTCGGCGAAGTTCATGGCGCACTCCCTGACGCGGCGGCCGTTCCGCCGCGCCCAAGCTTAGCCGGCTTCGATGAGCGCGGCGTGTCGGTGTTGCGGCCCTGCCGGCGAACTGGAATTGAGGCGAAGGTCGTGGCCTTCCACACGACGCGGGTTGTCGAAGCGAAGCAGGCGCCGTGAGCCGGCGCTTGGTTGGTCCGATCAGGTGGGCAGTGAGACCGGTGGCTGCAGACGAAGCTTGCGCGCCCGACGCGCAAAGCCTTTGTCGTCGAAAGTTGCCAGCCCCTCGCAGTCCGCGCTCAAGGCCCAGTGCAGGGCGTCCGGAAACTCGATGCCCTGGCGCGCGGCGTCCAGCGCGCGCTGCACGGCATTGGCGCTCTGCACCTCAAACGCGGGGCTGGTGCACAGGTGTTGCAGGACGTTCAGAACGTCCTCGATCGGCAAGCCATAGGTGCTTTCCAGCACCCAGTAGAGTTCCTGCGCCACCGACAGCGGCACGCGGCAAGGTGCGTGCGCCAGCAGCCATTGCAGCGCCCGCCGTGTCTGCCGCTCGTCGTCGCGGGTGTAGTAGCGCACCAGCAGGTTGGTGTCGGCGGCCCACATCAGCGCTTGCCGCGCCGGAAGGCGGCCCTAACGCCGGCGCGCATCTCGGCTGGCGTATGCGCCGGCCCCCTGTAGCCGGCCAGCCCGTGCCCGGCGCGCAACGACTGCCGGATGTCCTCGCGTGTCGGTTGAGTCACGACCGACAGGCGCAGCCCCTGCGCGTCCTCGGCGAACGCCACGGTCGCGCCTTCGGCGATGCCCAGGCGGTCGCGCAGCGGCTTGGGAATGACCACTTGCCCCTTGCTGGACACCTGTGAATGAAACATGACGGACTCCGTTGGGTTGTTGGGTAAGACATGCGGTAAGAATAGCATGACGACGGCACCATGAATCCGACCGCGCTGACGCGCCTCTTCGAGCGTCACTGCCGCCAGTGGCGCTTCTGGCTGCGCGATCTGCGCAGCGGTGAAGCGTTGGAGCTGGGGACGCGATGGCTGTATCCGATCGACTCCTGCTTCAGAGCGGCGGCCTTCGAGGGATACAACGGCGCACAGTTCGGCTGGGGGCGACGCCTTGCGTTCCGCGATCCTCCGGAGCTGCGAGGGGCCGTGGAGTGGATCAAGGAGGCGCATGTGCCACGGACCGGCGCCGACCGAAGCGGCGCGCCGGTGGAAGTGGAAGGAGCCCAGCAATGTTGCGGCCCTGCCGGCGCGGCGCTAGAGTGCTGGCCAGTTTCGGGTGCCCGTCAGGCCGTCGTCCTGCCGGGTGAAACGGGAAGCCGGTGAGCCGCGCGCGCAGGCGACGCGACGATTCCGGCACTGCCCCCGCAACGGTAAGCGAGCTCCCCGCGGCTCGACGCCACTGTGCTGCATGCACGGGAAGGCGCCGCGGCTCGGAAAGCCCCACGGCTTTTCCGCTCGCAAGTCCGGAGACCGGCCTGAAACACGCTTGCGGCTCGCGGTGGGCGACGCCGGATGGACGGTCGCTCGCGGCCGTCGTCCTGCTGCCTGTTCCTCGTGCCGTTGTTTGCAACCGAACATGCCGTCGCGTGGGGCGTACGGCCGAGGACTACAACCATGCGTCGCTGTCACCGCGCGGCCCTGCTGCCGCTGCTGTTCCCCTTTCCGGCACTGGCTCAGCCGGATGCACCGACACCGCTCGACCCGATCGTCGTCACCGCGAGCCGCGCGCCGGAGCCGCTCAGCGAGACCCTGGCCGCCGTCACCGTGATCACGCGCGCCGATATCGAGCGCCTGCAGCCAAGCGACTTCGCCGCGCTTTTGACCGCGGTGCCCGGCATCAGCATCAGCAACACCGGCGGCGCCGGCAAGACCACCGGCGTGTTCCTGCGCGGCACCGAATCGGATCACGTGCTGGTGCTGATCGACGGCGTCAGGATCGGCTCGGCGACCGCCGGCACCGCGGCGTTCGAGCAGATTCCGGTCGAGCAGATCGAGCGCATCGAGATCGTGAGCGGCCCGCGCGCGAGCCTGTACGGGTCCGACGCGCTCGGCGGCGTGATCCAGATCTTCACGCGCCGCGGCGGCGGCGAGACCGCCGTGCCGTCGTTCGGCATCCGCGCCGGCAGCCGCGGCAGCGGCGCCGCCGAGCTGGGCGTGCACGGCGGGGCCGGCAAGGCTTGGTACGCGGCGAGTCTGAGCGGCCGGACGACCGACGGCATCAATGCGCAGCGCAGCTCCGGCGAGCCGGACCACGATGGCTTCCGCCAGATCGCCGGCTCGCTGCGCGGCGGCTGGCAGCTCGGCAACGGCGGCGAGATCGGCGCGCACTATCTGCGCGCCGAGGGCGACAGCGAGTACGACAGCGCCTTCACCGGCGGCGCCGACAGTACGCAGACCGTGCTCGAAGTGCTCGGCGCGCAGGCGCGGCTGCCGCTGCTCGCGCACTGGCAGACGGCGCTCTCGGCGGGCATCAGCCGCGACGAATCCGACATCGAGCTCGACGACCGCCGCACCGACCGCTTCGACACGCGCCGCGATCACGTCGCCTGGCAGAACGATTTCACGCTGGCGCAGACGCAGAGCCTTGCGCTGGGCGTCGACTACCTGAGCGACCACGTCGACGGCACGACCGACTACGCCGTCGATGCCCGCGACAACACCGGCGTCTTCGCGCAATACCAGGGCGGCTTCGGCGCGCACGCGCTGCAGCTGTCGCTGCGTCACGACGACAACGAGCAGTTCGGCAGCGAGCAGACCGGCGGCGCCGCCTGGGGCTGGCGCTTCAGCGATGCGCTGCGACTGTCCGCCGCCTACGGCACCGCGTTCAAGGCGCCGAGCTTCAACGAGCTGTACTTCCCCGACTTCGGCAACCCCGACCTCGGTCCCGAGAAGGCGCGCAGCGCGGAAGTCGGCCTTGCCGGCTTCGCCCAGCACTGGAACTGGCGCGTGCACGCCTATCGCACCGAGATCGACGACCTGATCACGACCGTGCTCGTCGATCCGGAGAACTTCATCTTCGCCCCCATCAACGTCGACGAGGCGCTGATCGTCGGCGTCGAGGCGGCGGTCGACGCACGCCTCGGCGCCTGGCGGCTGCAGACGACGCTCGGCTGGCTGGACCCGGAAAACGATTCCGGCGAGAACAAGGGCAAGCTGCTGCGCCGCCGCGCGCGGGAGACCGCTCGCGTCGACGTCGACTACGCCTTCAGCCGCGCCGCGCTCGGCGCCACGCTCTACGCCGCCGGCAAGCGCTACGAGAACGCGGAGAACACGCAGAAGCTCGGCGGCTACGCCACGCTCGCGCTGCGCGCCGAGTACCGCGTGCTGCCGGCGTGGCGACTGCAGGCCAGCGTCGAGAACGCGCTGAACAAGCAGTACGAAACCGCGCTGACCTACAACCAGCCCGGCGCGACGTACTGGCTCGGTCTGCGCTACAGCCCCCGAACCTGAGGAGAACCGCGATGACGCTCACAAACCGGCACGCGCTTGCCATTCTCGCCGCGCTGGCGGCGCTCATGGCGCTGACGCGCATCCATCACTTCGGCCCGCTGCCCGATGCCTCGTGGGCAGTGTTCTTCGCCGGCGGCTTTTACCTGCGCGGCCGCGCGCGCTGGGCGCTGCCGCTGCTGCTGGTCGAGGCCGTGCTGATCGACTACGTGGCCACGCAGCGGCTCGGCGTGAGCAGCTATTGCATCACGCCGTCGTACTGGGCGATCGTGCCCGCCTACGCCGCCCTCTGGCTCGGCGGCGACTGGCTGCGCCGCGCTCATCGCGGCGAGGCGCGCGATCTGCTGCGTCTGGCCGGCGCCGCCTTCGTCGCGATCAGCGTCTGCTTCGTGCTCACCAACGGCGCGTTCTACTGGCTCGGCGGCCGCTATCCCGATCCGAACTGGGCGCAGTACGTCGAGCGCTTCTTTGCGTACTACGGCGACTTCCTGCAGGTGCCGGCGGCGTATCTGGCCGTGGGCGCGGCGCTGCATCTCGTCGCCGCGCGCGTGCTGCCGTCGCTCTTCGCAGCCGCGCCTGCGCGGCATGACGACTGAGGACGCCGCGCGCGCGGCGCGCCATCTGGCGCGCATGCAGCGTAAGAAGGCGGCCGTCGACGCACGTATCGACGCTGCGCAGCAGACGCGCGGCCTGCTGCTCGTGCTCACCGGCAACGGCAAGGGCAAGAGCTCGTCGGCCTTCGGCATGGTGGCGCGCGCGCTCGGCCATGGCCTGCGCGTCGGCGTCGCCCAGTTCATCAAGGGCCGCTCCGATACCGGCGAGGAAGCGCTGTTCCGCAGACTCGGCGTCGACTGGCGCGTGCTCGGCGAAGGCTTCACCTGGGAGACGCAGAGCCTCGCACGCGACATCGACACCGCACGGCGCGCGTGGAGCGAAGTGCGGCCGATGCTGCGCGACCCGCAGCTCGATCTCGTCGTGCTCGACGAGCTGACCTATCCGCTCAAGTACGGCTGGCTCGATCTGCAGACGGTGCTGGAGGATCTGCAGATGCGTCCGCCGCTGCAGCACGTCGTCGTCACCGGCCGCGGCGCGCCGCCGGCGCTGTGCGATGCGGCCGACACCGTGAGCGAGCTGCGCGACGTCAAGCACGCCTTTCGCGCCGGCGTGAAGGCGCAGAAGGGCATCGACCTGTGAGCCGCGGTGCATGAGCATCGTCACCATCGCCGCGGCGCTCGCGCTCGACGGCGTGCTCGGCGAGCCGCGCCGCGCGCATCCGCTGGTCGGCTTCGGGCGCATCGCACAGGCGCTCGAGCGCTGGCTGCATCCGGGCGGGGCGGCAGCGCCCCGCCAGGCGTTTCTGCGCGGCGCGCTGGCCTGGAGCCTCGCGGTGCTGCCGCTCACGGCATCGGCGGTCGTGGCGGTGCGGTCGCTGCCGCAGCCGGCGGGCACGCTCTTCGAAGTCGCGGTGCTGTATCTGGCGATCGGCCACCGCAGCCTGCGCGAGCACGCGCGGCAAGTCGCTTCGGCGCTGCTCGCCGGCGACCTCGCGGGCGCACGCGGCGCGGTCGCGCGGATCGTCAGCCGCGACACGGCGGACATGGATGAACCGCGCGTCGCGGCGGCGACGGTCGAATCGGTGCTCGAGAACGGCAACGATGCGCTGTTCGCGCCGCTGTTCTGGTTTGCGCTCGCCGGTGCGCCCGGCGCCGTGCTGTACCGCCTGGCCAACACGCTCGACGCGATGTGGGGCTATCGCAGCGCCCGCTACCGGCATTTTGGCGGCTGCGCCGCGCGCGCCGACGATCTGCTGAACTACCTGCCGGCGCGCCTGGCCGCGCTGAGCTATGCACTGTGCGGAAGGCTGCGGCTCGCACTGGCATGCTGGCGCGCGCAGGCGCCGGCCTGGGACAGCCCCAACGCCGGCCCGGTGATGGCGGCCGGCGCCGGCAGTCTGCGCCTGCGGCTCGGCGGCGGTGCGTTCTATCGCGGCGTCTGGCACGAGCGGCCTGCGCTGGGCACAGGCGCGACGCCGGGCGCCAGGGACATCGCGCGCGCCTGCCGGCTGGTGCTGCATGCACTGCTGCTGTGGATCGCCGCACTTGCCGCGCTGGAGCTCGCCCATGCTTGAGCACGGCGGGCTTCTGCGGCAGGCGGCGGCGCACTACGGCATCGCGCTGCCGGACTGGCTCGATCTGTCGACCGGCATCAATCCACACGCCTGGCCGGTGCCGACACCGAGCGCCGCGAGCTGGCAGCGGCTGCCGGAGGACGACGACGGGCTCGTCGAAACGGCGCGGTGCTACTACGGCGTGCGCGATCTGCTGCCGGTCGCCGGCAGCCAGGCCGCGATCCAGGCGCTGCCGCGGCTGCGCGAGCGCGGCCGCGTCGGCGTCCTGCAGGGCGCGTACGCCGAGCATGCACTGCGCTGGCGGATGGCCGGGCACGAGCTGCGCGTGCTGCAGGCCGGCGATCTCAGGCCGGACCTGCCGGAGCTCGACGTGCTCGTGCTGTGCAGCCCGGACAACCCGACGGGCACGCAGTGGACGCGCGCGCAGCTGCTGCGCTGGCAGACGACGCTCGCGGCGCGCGGCGGCTGGCTCGTCGTCGACGAGGCCTTCATCGATGCACGGCCCGAGCAGAGTGTTGCGTCCGACACCGGGCGCGACGGCCTGATCGTGCTGCGCTCGCTCGGCAAGTTCTTCGGGCTCGCCGGCGCACGCGTCGGCTTCGTCTGCGCGGCGCCGGCACTGCTGCAGCGGCTCGCCGAAATGCTCGGGCCATGGCCGATCGCCGGTCCGGCACGCGAGATCGCGCAGCATGCGCTCGCCGACCGCGCCTGGCAGGCAGGCGCGCGCGCAACGCTCGCGCAGCAGAGCGCACGCCTCGCCGCGCTGCTGGACCAGCACGGCCTCGCGCCGGCCGGCGGCTGCGCGCTGTTTCAGTGGGTGCGCACGGCGCGGGCGGCGGCGATCCACGATGAGCTCGCGCGACAGGCGATCCTGACGCGGCTGTTCGATGCGCCCGCGAGCCTGCGCTTCGGCCTGCCCGGTCGCGAGGCGGACTGGGCCAGGCTCGACGCAGCGCTGCGCTCGGTCACCCGGAAGGAGCGCGCCGCATGAGCGCATCGACGCTGATGGTCCAGGGCACGACCTCGGATGCCGGCAAGTCCACGCTCGTTGCGGGCCTGTGCCGCGTGCTGCGCCGGCGCGGCGTCGCGGTCGCGCCGTTCAAGCCGCAGAACATGGCGCTCAACAGCGCCGTGGCCGCGGACGGCGGCGAGATCGGCCGCGCGCAGGCGCTGCAGGCACAGGCCGCCGGCATCGCCAGCAGCGTGCATCTCAATCCGGTGCTGCTCAAGCCCAACACGGACATCGGCGCGCAGGTCATCGTGCACGGCCGCGCGGTGGCGACGCTCGATGCACGCGCGTATCACGATTACAAGGGCATCGCGATGGCAGCGGTGCTCGACTCGTACTCGCGCCTGCGGCAGGCATACCGCTGCGTCCTCGTCGAAGGCGCCGGCTCGCCGGCCGAGATCAATCTGCGCGAGCGCGACATCGCCAATATGGGCTTCGCCGAGGCCGTCGACTGCCCGGTGATCGTGATCGCCGACATCGACCGCGGCGGCGTGTTCGCCCACCTCGTCGGCACGCTCGAGCTGCTGGGCGCGAGCGAGCGCGCGCGCGTGCGCGGCTTCGTCATCAACCGCTTTCGCGGCGACCGCGCGCTGCTCGAGCCCGGCCTGCGCTGGCTCGAGCAGCGCACCGACAAACCGGTGCTCGGCGTGCTGCCGTATCTGCACGCTCTGCACCTCGATGCCGAGGACGCGATCGCCGCGCTGCCTACGAATGCCGATGCCGCGCTGCGCGTCGTCGTGCCGGTGCTGCCGCGCATCAGCAATCACAGCGATTTCGACGCGCTGCGGCTGCACCCGCAGGTCGATCTGCGCTTCGTCGGTCCCGGCTGCGCGCCGCCGCCGGCCGATCTCGTGATCCTGCCGGGCTCGAAATCCGTGCGCGCCGATCTGCAGTATCTGCGCGAACAGCATTGGCGCGACTACCTGGAGCGCCACCTGCGCTACGGCGGCCGCCTCATCGGCATCTGCGGCGGCTTGCAGATGCTCGGGCGCGCGATCCACGATCCGCACGGCATCGAAGGCCCGGCCGGCAGCAGCGAAGGCTTCGGCTGGCTCGATATCGAAACCACGCTGCAAGCCGGGAAATGCCTGCGCAATGTCGACGGCCGCCTGCTGCTCGGCGCGGGCGCGGCCGTGCGCGGCTACGAGATCCACGCTGGCGTGAGCCGCGGCGCGGGGCTGCGCCGGCCCGCACTGCGGCTCGCCGGACGCGACGACGGCGCGCTCAGCGAAGACGGACGTGTGCTCGGCACTTACTTGCACGGGCTCTTCGACGAGCCGGCCGCCTGCGCCGCGCTGCTGCGCTGGGCGGGACTCGAGGCGCCGCAGACGATCGACCGCGACGCCTTGCGCGAAGCCGCGATCGAGCGGCTCGCCGATGCGCTCGAGCAGCACCTCGACATGGCGGCGATCTCGCGGTTGCTCGGCCTGACCGACGCCGCGCCGCAGTCCGGCGCTCCGCGGAGCCCGCGATGCCAGGCACGCTGATCCTCGGCGGCGCCCGCTCGGGCAAGACCCGCTACGCGCAGCAGCTGGCGCAGGACAGCGGGCTCGCCGTCGTCTATGTCGCGACAGCGACCGCGCAGGATGCCGAGATGCAGGCGCGCATCGTGCGCCATCGCGACGAGCGCCCTGCAGGCTGGACCACGATCGAGGAGCCGCTGCATCTCGGCGACTGCCTGCGCGCGCAGGCCGCGCCCGGGCGCTGCGTCATCGTCGACTGTCTGACGCTGTGGCTGAGCAATCTGTTGTGCTTGGACGACGACGCGCTGCTGCAGCACGAGCGCGCTGCGCTCGTCGATGTCCTGCCGGCCTTGCCCGGCCGGCTGATTCTCGTCGCCAACGAAACCGGTCTTGGCGTCGTGCCGCTGGGCGCACTGACGCGGCGCTACGTCGACGAGGCCGGCTGGCTGCATCAGACCCTTGCGCGACGCTGCGAGCGCGTCGTCATGACCGTTGCCGGACTTCCACTCGTGCTCAAGGAGCGCGCCGCATGAACGACCGCGGCCGCTGGTGGACGCTGGCGACTCGGGAGCCCGACGCCGCCGCACGCGCCATGGCGCTCGCGCGCCAGCAGCAGCTGACCAAGCCGCCGGGCTCGCTCGGAATCCTCGAAGCGCTCGCCGTGCACCTCGCCGGCCTGCAGGGGCGCGAGCGGCCGGCGGTCGATCGGGTGCAGATCACCGTGTTCGCGGCCGACCACGGCGTTGCGGCGGAGAAGGTGTCGGCGTTTCCGCAGGCGGTGACGGCGCAGATGATCGACAACTTCGCCGCCGGCGGCGGTGCGATCAGCGTCGCGGCGCGCATGCTCGGCGCAAGGCTCGAAGTCGTCGATCTGGGCACGGTCGCCGGATCGCGGGCGGCGGCCGTGCACCGCGCGCATATCGCACCGGGCACCGCCAATCTCGCCGAGGATGCGGCGATGACGGCACCGCAGCTCGAAGCGGCGCTCGCCTGCGGCCGCGCGGCGGTACTGCGCGCACGCTCCGCCGACACCGAGCTGTTCATCGGCGGCGAGATGGGCATCGCCAACACCACCGCGGCGACGGCGCTCGGCTGCGCGCTGCTGCGCCTGCCGCCGCAGCTCCTCGCCGGCCCCGGCACCGGTCTCGACGGCGCCGGCGTCGCGCGCAAGATCGGCGTCGTCGAGCGCGCGCTGGCGCTGCACGCCGCGCACTGCGCCGCGCCGCTGGAAGCGCTGCGCCGGCTCGGCGGCTTCGAGATCGCCGCGCTCTGCGGCAGCTATCTCGCCTGCGCGCAGGAAGGCCTGGCGGCGCTCGTCGACGGTTTCATTGCGACGGCCGCTGCCCTTGCGGCCTGCCGCATCGCGCCCGGCACGCGCGACTGGCTGCTGTTCGCGCACCGCTCGGCCGAGCCGGGACACGCCGCGCTGCTCGAGGTGCTCGACGCCCGCGGCCTGCTCGATCTCGATCTGCGGCTGGGCGAAGGCAGCGGCGCGGCGGTCGCCGTGCCGCTGCTGCGCATGGCCTGCGCGCTGCATGCCGGCATGGCAACGTTCGCGCAAGCCGGTGTCGCAGCTGCGCCATGCCGCTGATCGGGCCGCTGCGCCACGGCGAAACCGCGCACGGAGCATGCAGCCGCTGCTGATCGCCGTGCAGTTCCTGACCCGCCTGCCGCTGCGGCTTGGCGCGGCGCCGACGCCGCAGCAGCAGGCGCGGGCGCTGCTGTGGTATCCGCTCGTCGGCGCGCTGCTCGGCGGCGTCCTGAGCCTGAGCGCGCTGCCGCTCGCGAATACACCCGATCTGATCGGTGCGGCGCTGCTGCTCGCGCTCTGGGTGCTGATGACCGGGGCGCTGCATCTCGACGGCCTCGCCGACAGCGCCGATGCCTGGGCCGGCGGTCACGGCGACGCCGCGCGCAGCCTCGCGATCATGAAGGACCCGGCCGCGGGACCGGCCGCCGTCGTCGTGCTCGTGCTGGTGCTGCTGCTCAAGCTGGCGGCACTGAGCGTGCTGATCGCACGGTCGCCCGCGCTGATCATGCTCGCGCCGCTGCTCGCCCGTGCGGCGGTGCCGGCGCTGTTTCTGACGACACGCTACGTGCGGGGCAATGGTCTGGGCGCCGCGATGGCAAAGCATCTGCCGCGTCGCGCGGCGCTGCTCGTCGTCACGGCGGCAGCGGGGCTCGTGCTGCTCGCCGGATGGAACGGTGCGCGGGCGCTGCTCGCTGCCGCGCTCGCGTTCGGCTTCGTGCGTACGCTCGCACAGCGGCGGATCGGCGGCTTCACCGGCGACGTGGCCGGCGCGCTGATCGAGATCGTCGAGACGGCGGTGCTGCTGGCCCTCGCGCTGTAAAGACCCGCTACGCCGGCTGCAGATTGGCGACCGACAGCATCAGCCACTTGGTCCCGGCGGAGGCAAAGCGCACTTCGACGCGCGTGCGCTCGCCGTCGCCGTCGAACTGCAGGATCGTGCCTTCGCCGAAACGCGCATGGCGCACGCGCTGGCCCAGCCGCAGGCCGCCGGGTCCGGTGTCCGTGCGCATGCCCGGCGGCAACGGCGCGCGCGCTGCCGGCGTCTGCGCGCGATAGCCCGCGCTGCCCGGCGACGTTCCGTACGAGCCGCCATAGCCGCTCCCGCCGTACGCGGGCCGCGTGATGCGCGCACGCGGCCGCGTCTCCAGCACGCACTCCGGCGGAATCTCGCGCAGGAACTGCGACGGCGCGGTGATCTGCTCGACGCCGTGCAGGCGCCGCAGCTCGGCGTAGCTCAGATACAGCCGGCTGCGCGCGCGCGTCAGGCCGACGTAGCACAGGCGCCGCTCCTCTTCGAGATTGCCTTCGTTGGTCGCGCGCACGTGCGGAAACAGACCGTTCTCCATGCCGACGATGAACACGATCGGAAACTCCAGGCCCTTGGCTGCGTGCAGCGTCATCAGCTGGACGCAGTCCTCACCGGGCCCGGCCTGCTCCTCGCCGGCTTCGAGCGCCGCATGCGTGAGGAAACTGGTCAACGGGTCCATCTGCGGCTGGCCTTCGACCGGCGCATCAAGCGGCGACAGCTCGAAGCTGCCCGCGGCGCTGATCAGCTCGTCGAGGTTTTCCAGCCGGCCCTCGGCCTGCTCGCCGCCCCCGCGCGAAGCGCGGGATTCGGACAGTGCCCCTTTTCGATAGTGCTCGCGCAGACCCGAGCGCTCGATGACGCGCTCGGTGGCCTTGGACAGCGGCAGCGCCTTCGTCTCTGCGGCCATCGATTCGATCAGCGCGAGGAACTCCTGCAGCTTGGCCGCCGAGCGGCCCAGCACCGTGCTGCCGTGGCGCGCAGCGGCCCACAGCGACAGCCCGTGCTCGCGCGCATGGCTGCGCAGCTTCTCGACCGTCGTCGCGCCGACGCCGCGTGCCGGCGTGTTGACGACGCGCTCGAAGCTGACGTCGTCGTCGCGGTTGTGCAGCAGGCGCAGATAGGCGAGCGCGTCCTTGATCTCCTGGCGCTCGAAGAAGCGCAGGCCGCCGTAGATGCGGTACGGAATGCGTGCACGGATCAGCGTCTCTTCGAGCACGCGCGACTGCGCGCCCATGCGGTAGAGCACGGCGATGTCGGAGTACGCGCAGGCGCCGTCGAGATGCTCGCGGACGCGGTTGACGACGAACTCGGCCTCGTCGTACTCGTTGAACGCGGCGTAGAGCTGGATCGGCTCGCCTTCGCCGCGATCGGTCCACAGCTGCTTGCCGAGCCGCGCACTGTTGCGCGCGATCAGGCCGTTCGCCGCGTTGAGAATCGTGCCCGTCGAGCGGTAGTTCTGCTCCAGGCGCAGGATCTCGCAACCGAGGAAGTCCTGCGACAGCCGCAGCATGTTCTCGACGCGTGCTCCTCTCCAGCTGTACACCGACTGATCGTCATCGCCGACCGCAAACAGAATCCCGGTGTCGCCGGCGAGCACGCGCAGCCAGCGGTACTGCAGCGTGTTGGTGTCCTGGAACTCGTCGACGAGGATGTGGCGGAAGCGGCGGCGGTAGTGCGCCTGGATCTCGGCGTGGTCGCGGGTGAGTTCGTAGGCGCGCAGCAACAGCTCGGCGAAGTCGACGACGCCCTGGCGCGCGCAGGTCTCTTCGTAGGCGCTATAGATGCGCACGAGCTGGCGCTGGCTGTAATCGCCTTCGTCGCCGAGGTGCTGCGGGCGGCGCGCTTCCTCTTTCTGCGCGTTGATCCAGCCGGTCACGGTCTTGGCCGGCCACTGGTCGTCCGGCAGATCGAGGTTCTTGAGCACGCGCCTGACCAGGCGTACCTGGTCGTCGGCGTCGAGGATCTGGAAGTTCTGTGCGAGTCCGGCCTCCTTCCAGTGCATGCGCAGCATGCGGTGCGCGATGCCGTGGAAGGTGCCGACCCACATCGCGCGGATCGGCACGTCGACCAGCTGCTCGATGCGCCCGCGCATCTCGGCCGCCGCCTTGTTGGTGAAGGTGACGGCGAGGATCGACATCGGCGAGACGCCTTCGGCGGCGATCAGCCAGGCGACGCGATGCGTGAGCACGCGCGTCTTGCCGGAGCCGGCGCCGGCGAGCACCAGCCGGTGCTGCGGCGGCGCGGTGACCGCTGCGCGCTGGGCCGGGTTGAGGTGGGCGACGAGGGGAGAAAGATCCGCGGAGGAATGGTGCATGGACGAATTCTACCGGCCGGCGCTCGGACTGACCCGGATCAACGCCGTGCGGCGACGCGCGCGCTAGCGTGGTTGTTGAGGACCTGCCGTTTCAGTGAGACATGGACCCTATACTGCCCGTCGTTCCCGTACAGCAGCGTCGCCGCACGGACCTGTCCGTGGTGATTCCGGCGTATGACGAAGCCGACAGCCTGGAGGCACTGTGCGCGGAGATCGTCGCGGCACTCGACGGCCGCTGCAGTTTCGAGATCGTCATCGTCGACGACGGCAGCAGCGACTCAACGCCGCAGGTCCTGATCGCGCTTGGCCGGCGGTACGGCGAGCGCCTGCTCGCTTTGCGCCACACCCGCAGCGGCGGCCAGAGCCGCGCGCTCTGGACCGGCGTGCAGCATGCGCGCGGGCGCTGGATCGCAACGCTGGACGGCGACGGCCAGAACGATCCCGCGGATCTGCCGCGGCTGCTGGAGGCGGCGGCGCCGCTGTCGCAGCTGCGGCCGCTGTACGTCGGCGGCGTGCGCGCCGTGCGCCGCGACCGTTGGAATCGCCGAGTGGTCTCGTGGCTCGCCAACCGCCTGCTCGGCTGGGCGCTGCACGACGGCGCCACCGACACCGGCTGCGGCATCAAGCTGCTGCCGCGCGAGCTGTTCCTGTCGCTGCCCTACTTCGATCATATGCACCGTTTCATGCCGGCGCTGGCGCAGCGCGCCGGCGCGAAGCTGCGCTACCTGCCGGTGAACCACCGGCTGCGCCTGCACGGCCGCTCGCGCTACGGCAACCTGCGCCGCGCGCTCGCGAGCCTGTTCGATCTCTTGGGCGTGCGCTGGCTGCTGCACCGCTCCGCCGACATCCGCGGCGTGGAGACGCTGCGATGAGCGCGACCGCGCTGTGGCTCGCGGTCGGCTTCGGCGGCCAGGCGCTGTTCTCGCTGCGCTTCATCGCGCAGTGGCTGTCCAGCGAGAAGGCCGGCCGCAGCGTGATTCCGCCGGTGTTCTGGTGGCTGAGCCTGAGCGGCGGGCTGACCCTGTTCGCCTACGCGCTGTACCGCCACGACCCGGTGTTCGCGCTGGGCCAGGGCGCCGGCGTGCTGGTCTACCTGCGCAATCTCTACTGGCTGCTGCGCGACCGCAACGCGGCGACCGCCTGAACATGGCGGCGGCCCTGCGCTGGGGCTGGCTCGCGCCGATCGCCGCGCTGGGGCTGCTGTCGCTGTGGCTGCGCCCGCTGCTGCCGGCCGACGAGACGCGCTACGCCGCCATCGCCTGGGAAATGTGGCGCGACGGCCAGTGGCTGGTGCCGCAGCTCAACGGCACGCCCTACAGCCACAAGCCGCCGCTGCTGTTCTGGCTGATGCACGCCGGCTGGTGGCTGTTCGGCGTCAACGACGGGTGGCCGCGCCTGCTCGGCGTGCTCGCGGCGATGCTGTCCGGCGCGCTGACGCGAGCGCTCGCGCTGCGCCTGTTCGCGGCGGCGCCGCACATCGCCGACAGCGCACCGTGGCTGCTGGTCGGCACGCTGTACTGGCTCGGCGACAGCACGATGCTCATGTTCGACCAGCTGCTCGCCGCCTGCGTGCTGCTGGCCTGGCTCGGCGTGCTGCGTTGGCGCGACGGCGCGCGCGGCGGTCTTGCGCTGGCGGCGCTGGGCCTGGGCCTGGGCCTGCTCGCGAAGGGTCCGCTGGCACCGTTGTACGTGCTGCCGGCGTTCGTCTTCGCGCGTCCGCCGCAGTTGTCGGCACGACGCGCGGCGGCGCAGGCGCTGCTGGCGACTGCCGCCGCCGGCGCGCTCGCCGCGCTGTGGCTGCTGCCGGCACTGCACACCGGCGGCGCGGCCTATGCGCGCGCGCTGCTGCACGACCAGGGCGTCGGCCGCCTCGTCGACGCCTTTGCGCACGCGCTGCCGGGCTGGTGGTATCTGGCGATTCTGCCGCTGCTGGGGCTGCCGTGGAGCCTGGCGCCGCGCTGCTGGCGCGCGCTCGGCGCCGCACTGCGCGCGGGCTGGCGCGGCGCGCCTGGGCCGCGCTTCTGCACCGGCGTCGCCGCGAGCACCTTGGTCGCGCTGTCGCTGGTCAGCGGCAAGCAGCCGCACTACCTGCTGCCGATGTTTCCGCTGCTGGCGCTGCTGCTGGCGCACGGCGCGGTCGAGGTTCTGGACGCGCGCCGGACGGCGACGCTGGCGCTCGCCACCGCGGCGCTGCTGGCGCTGCTGTTCGTCGCTGTCGCACCGCGCGTGTTCGCGCGCTTCGATCTGCGCGCCGTCAGCCGCGTCGTCGCCGCCGAGCAGGCGCGGCGCGAAGTCGCTTTCGCCGGCGTCTATCGCGGCCAGTTCACGTTTGCCGGGCGCCTGCGGCGGCCGCTGCCGACGCTGTCGCGCGCGCAGGTCCGCGCCTGGCTGCGGCAGCATCCGCAGGCGCTCGTGATCGGCGAGATTGACGCAGCCGACGGCTCCGAGGCGCACGCCGCGGTGGCGATCTGGCCGTACCGTTCACGCCACTTCGCAGCGTGGACGGCCGCAAGCCTCGCGCGCGTGCCCGAGGCCCTGCCCGGCGACGCCGCTCAGACCGTGAACCAGGGAGACCGCTGACGCAGTAGGTGATGCCGGCGGTGCCGGACCGGGCATTGGCGCCGAGGCCGCGCTGGGGGCTGGAGTATAAATGCCGGCCGTCCGGCGAGAACGCCGGCCCGGTCACTGCGGTAGAAGCGGCCGTCGGACTTGTCCTGGGTCTCGTAGACGTGGTTGGTGCGCGGATCGACCGCCGCCGCCTCGTGCGCGAACATGCCGAGCGCTCGATGCACCTGGCGCTGCGCCGCACCGAGCGGATCGCAGCGCGGATCACGCAGCCACGAATGAACACGCCCCCGCTTAGCGGGGGCGTTTTTCTTTGCGCGGACCGCATCAGTTCTTGATCTTGTACCCGGTCCTGAAGATCCACCAGACCGCGGCCAAGCACAGCGCGAGGAACAGCGCGATCATCGCCAGACTGATGCCGACGCTGACGTCGGAGATTTCGTAGAACGCCCAGCGGAAGCCGCTGACCAGATACACGACCGGGTTGAGCAGCGCGATCTTCTGCCAGACGCCGGGCAGCATGTCGATCGAATAAAAGCTGCCGCCCAGAAACGTCAGCGGTGTGACCACCATCAGCGGAATCACCTGCAGGCGCTCGAAGCTGTCGGCCCAGATGCCGATGATGAAGCCGAACAGGCTGAACGTGACTGCCGTGAGCACGAGAAACGCGAGCATCCACAGCGGATGCGCGATCTCGTAGGGCACGAAGATGCGCGCTGTGGCGAGAATCAGCAGGCCGAGCAGGATCGACTTGGTCGCCGCCGCGCCGACGTAGCCGATGACGACCTCGGTCGCCGCGACCGGCGCCGACAGCAGCTCGTAAATCGTGCCTGACCACTTCGGCATGTAGATGCCGAACGATGCATTGGAGATGCTCTCGCTGAGCAGCGACAGCATCACCAGGCCGGGGATGATGAACGCGCCGTAGCTGACGCCGTCGATCGCGCCCATGCGCGAGCCGATCGCGGCACCGAAGACGACGAAGTACAGCGACGTCGACAGCACCGGCGAGGCGATGCTCTGCGTGAGCGTGCGGAACCAGCGCGCCATCTCGAAGCCGTAGATGGCGCGGATCGCGTGGACGTTCATGCGCGCGCCCGGACGAGGTTGACGAAGATCTCTTCCAGCGAGCTTTCGCTGGAGTCGAGGCCCTTGAAGTCGATGCCGTGCTCGGTGAGCCGCCGCAGCAGCTGCGCGATGCCGGTCTGCTCGCTCTGCGTGTCGAAGGTGTAGACCAGCGCCGCGCCGTTCTCGGCGAGCTCCAGCGGGTGCTCGGCCAGCTCGTCGGGGATGCGCTCGAGCGGCTGCTGCAGATGCAGCGTCAGCTGCTTCTTGCCGAGCTTGCGCATCAGCTGCTCCTTGTCGTCGACGAGAATCAGCTCGCCTTTGTGAATCACGCCGATGCGGTCGGCCATCTCCTCGGCTTCCTCGATGTAGTGCGTCGTCAGGATGATGGTGACGCCGCTGTCGCGCAGCCGCCGCACCATCTCCCACATCTCGCGGCGCAGCTCGACGTCGACGCCCGCGGTCGGCTCGTCGAGGAACAGGATCTGCGGCTCGTGCGACAGCGCCTTGGCGATCATCACGCGCCGCTTCATGCCGCCGGAGAGCGTCATGATCTTCGCGTCGCGCTTGTCCCACAGCGAGAGATCGCGCAGCACCTTCTCGATGTACTGCGGATTCGCCGGCTTGCCGAACAGGCCGCGGCTGAAGCTCACGGTCGCCCACACGCTCTCGAACGCGTCGGTCGACAGCTCCTGCGGTACCAGCCCGATCTTCTGGCGCGCGGCGCGGAAGTCGCGCGTGATGTCGTGGCCGTCGGCGAGCACGGTGCCCGTCGTCGGATTGACGATGCCGCAGATGATGCTGATCAGCGTCGTCTTGCCGGCGCCGTTGGGGCCGAGCAGCGCGAAGATCTCACCGCGGCGAATCTCCAGATCGACGTGTTTCAGCGCCTGGAAGCCCGACGCGTACGTCTTCGATAAACCCTGGACTGAAATGATCGCTTGCACAGCGGTATTCCTTTTAGGGGGTGCGGATCGTACTGCAAACGCCTGGGGGGTCGGCAGCCGGTTTCTCCCGGAGCCGCGTCGGCAACTGTCGTATCGCTCACAGCAGCCCCGCTTCGTGAGCGACGTCGTAGTACACCGGCTGCGCGTCCTCGATCTGCGGCTGGCTCGCCAGCGGCGACTGTAAAACCTCAACTTAAGTTGAGGTCAACAGGTACGGCGATGAAAAGAATCAATCCCGGAGATCGAGAAAAGGAATTGACGGTCGGCGAGCTGGCGGAACGCAGCGGCGCTGCGGTTTCGGCCCTGCACTTCTACCTCGCCGACGGTCGAGGACTGGAGGCGGCTGTCGGCACGCTGGAAGATCGAGCTCGACGAGCGCATCGAGCGGCTGGTGGGCCTGCGCGATCAACTCAGCGACTGCGTCGGCTGCGGTTGCCTGTCGATCAAGGCCTGCCGTCTGCGCAATCCGCTCGACGAGCTGGCCGAGCAGGGTGCGGGGCCGCGCCTGCTCGACCCCGCATGATCGGTAAACTGTCGCCCCCTCCGCCAGCCTCCGGAGCACCGGATGTCCCGTCAGTTCCGATCCGTCGATCCCGACGGCCTGCTCGAATACTCGGTCGTGTTCACCGACCGCGCCGTCAATCACATGTCGGCGCTGTTCCAGCAGGCGATGCGCGACATCTCCTCCACGCTCAAGCGAGTCCATAACGCGCACGCCGTCGCCGTCGTTCCCGGCGGCGGCACTTTCGGCATGGAAGCGATCGCGCGTCTGCTCGCGAACGGCAAGCGCTGCCTGGTGATCCGCAACGGCTGGTTCAGCTACCGCTGGTCGCAGATCTTCGAGATGGGCGCGATCCCGTCGCATGAAACCGTCCTCAAGGCGCGGCCGGTCGCCGCCGGCACCCAGGCGCCGTACGCACCGCCGCCGGTCGACGAAGTCGAGGAGACGATCCGTCGCGAGCAGCCGGAGCTCGTCTTCGCGCCGCACGTCGAGACCGCGTCCGGAATGATCCTGCCCGATGACTACCTCGAGCGCGTCGCTGCCGCGGCGCACGCGCACGGCGGTCTGTTCGTGCTCGACGGCGTGGCCTCCGGCGCGATCTGGCTCGATATGGCCGCGCGCGGCATCGACGTGCTGCTGAGCGCGCCGCAGAAGGTGTGGAGCTCGACGCCGTGCGCCGCGCTGGTCATGCTCGGCGCCGAGGCGCAGCGGCGCGTCGAGGACGGCTGCAGCACGAGCTTCGCGGCCGATCTGAAGAAGTGGCTCCAGATCATGCAGACCTACGAAAGCGGCGGCCACGCGTATCACGCGACGATGCCGACCGAAGGCCTGCTGCGGCTGCGCGATGCGATGAACGACACCCTCGCGCGCGGTCTGCCGCAGCTGCAGGACGCGCAGTGGCAGCTCGGCCGCGAAGTGCGTGCGCTGCTCGCCGCGCAGGGCTTTCCGAGCGTCGCCGCGCCCGGCTTCGAAGCACCGGGCGTGATCGTCTCGTACACAGACGATCCCGGGATCGCCGACGCAAGCAGGTTCGTCGCGCTCGGCCTGCAGACCGCGGCCGGTGTACCGCTGATGTGCGACGAGCCCGAAGGCTTCCGCAGCTTCCGCATCGGCCTGTTCGGACTCGACAAGCTCGGCGACGTCGACGGTACGGTGCAGCGGCTGAGCGCGGCGGTCGAGCGCCTGTAAAAAAAGCGGCCGGCGCACGCGCGCCGGCCGCATGCCGAAGTCACCCTCTTATTCGAAGGCTTCGTGACGGAAGAACGGCGGCGGCCGCTCGTCCATGATCTCG
>JBFMCQ010000018.1:0-56319 GCA_040754295.1 Pseudomonadota bacterium
CGATTCGGAAGTAAACAGGTACGACTGGGGATGCAGACTCACGGAAGGGCCTCGTAAGAATCGTGCAGGGAAGCGGCGCGCAATCTAAGGCACGGGGCGCGATCTGTCCATACGGATGGACGGATAATGCATCGCGGTCGCCACTCGCCTGCGCCGCCCGGCAGCTCGAAGTGGGCTTGTCACTGCCGCGAATGCGCAAATCCAGTGGTGCGAGGGACGTCCTCGTCGGCTCTGGATGCCCGCCTGCGCGGGCATGACGAAGAGCAGCTGAGGTTCGGACCGAATCAAGACAGGCTTTCAATGCGTCGGCGGACGGCGGCGTCGCCGTTCCTGCCCCGGGCGAAGCGGCCTTCAGCCTTGCGCTGCCGGCCCGATCCACAGCGCGTCGAGTTCCAGCGTCACGGCCTCGAAGGGCGGGGCGGCGACGCGGGCGTCTTCGGCGAAGCTGGCCTCCAGCCGCCAGTGACCGCGGTCCAGCCCGAACACTTCCAGGGTGTGCGCGGCCGGGTCGACCAGCCAAACCCAGCGCACCTCGAACTGCGCGTAGATCGGCAGCTTGTCCACCCGGTCCAGCCGCGCGGTGGACGGCGAGAGCACCTCGCAGATCCAGTCCGGAGGCAGCTCGAAATACGCCACGTCCGGAATCTGCGGCATGCGCTCGCGGCGCCAGCCGGCGAGATCGGGCACCAGGACGTGCGGCCCCAGATGCAGCTCGGGCTCGTCGAGAATCCACCAGCCGCCGGGGCCGCCGCGCCCGCGGTCGAACGGCGCGCTCAAATCGGTGCCCAGTACGGCGGACGCCCGTGCATGCGGACTGGCCGGCCGCGGATGCGCGTGCAGCACGCCGTGCACGATCTGCCCGACGACGGTGTCCGGCAGCTCGAACAGGTCTGCGTAGGTAGCGGGTTTGCGGGCCGGCTGGCTCATGCGCGTCTGTGCGCGAAGGGTCGTCGAGATTCTACCTGCGCTGGCACTCCGGGCCGATGGCGGTAGACTCCTCTGTCCACCCATCGGCTCTCCCCGGAGACTCATGGCACTGACTCCCTCCACCATGCTCCCACTGGGCACGCCCGCGCCCGACTTCAGCCTGCCGGACACCGTCAGCGGCGAAACGCTCGCACTCGCCGAACTCAAGTCCGACCAGGCGACCGTGATCATGTTCATCTGCAATCACTGCCCCTACGTGAGGCACGTGAACCCGGAGCTGATCCGCCTCGCGCGCGAATACCAGCCGCGCGGCGTGGCGTTCATCGCCATCTCCAGCAACGACGCCGGGCGCTATCCGGACGACGGCCCCGAACAGATGAAGCGCGTCGCCGCGGAGCTGGGCTATCCGTTCCCTTATCTGTACGACGAAACCCAGGCCGTCGCGCGCGCCTACCAGGCGGCCTGCACACCGGACTTCTTCGTCTTCGACAAGGACCTCAAGCTCGTCTACCGCGGCCGCCTCGACGGCTCGACGCCGGGCAATGGTGTACCGCTGACCGGCGAAGACCTGCGCGCGGCGCTCGATGCCGTGCTCGAAGGCCGGCCGGTCAACGCGAAGCAGGTGCCGAGCATCGGCTGCAATATCAAATGGCGGGGCTGAGCCGGGCGACGATCCTCGGGCCGGTGGTTGTCATCCCGTGATCACGCCTGGGCTTGCCGCCGGCAAAGCGGCTGCGGACGCGGGCACTCACTCGAGGAACGAAGCACCGCGTGCAGCAACCCGATGTGTGAACCAGTGCGCAGACCGTTCTGCGCACCGCTACATTTTGCTTGACAGCCCTCCTACGCAAGCGTAGTTTCGCCCGCGGCACTCACCGCCGTTCGCGGGGGGCTCGATGGTAGTTCTAGCATGGCTGCTACGCGAGGAGGGGTACACCAAACGAGAGTGCGATCCACTAGTTGTGAAACGTCCGTGAACGGATAGATAGTTGCTGTGCGTCGGTGGTAGAGTTCGCGGCGGATGTAGCACAAGCGGCACCCGTCCGACATTGCAGCATGTTGTGACGATCATCCGGGTTCATCCATCCTTTGGGAGTTGAAGTTATGAAAATACTGCGTAGTACCGGGGCAATCGCCGCCGTCGCAGCGGCGATGCTTTCGCAAAACGCGTCGGCGGTGAATCTCGCCACCGACGGCGTCGGCGAAGTCGCCATCGCACCGTATTACACGGTGCGCGATGGCTGGTCGACGCTCATCAACCTCACCAACACGACCGATTCTCCGATCGTCGTCAAGGTCCGCTTCCATGAAGGCATCAACAGCCGCGATGTGCTCGACTTCAACGTCGCGCTGTCGGCCTTCGACGTGTTCACCGGCGTCGTTCGCGAGAACGCCAACGGCATCGCCGAGTTTGCCGCCACCGACCAGCCGAACGAAGACGGCCTGGTGACCTGCACGATCCCGAGCGCCGTCGCCACGACGCCGCAGCGCCTCAACCCGCTGGGCTTCTCCGGCGGTACCGGTACGGCGAGCAACGACGACGGCGGCATCGGCGGCGACAACACGAACTTCAGCAGCCCGAACGCAGGCGCCATCACGCGTCTGAGCGAAGGCTACATCGAGTTCGTCGTGATGGGCTACGCGGACGAGGACTTTGCAGACGCGTCGGACCCGGTGACCTGGGCCGCCGGCAACGTCGGTCTGGCGAGCGCCAATACGGGCAACACGATCACGGCGGCTCAGATCGGTGCGATCAACGTCGCGCGCGCGATCGAGCAGCATGACTGCGCGAGCCTGGACCTGGCGTTCAACGATGCGGTGAACCCGAACAGCGGCAACCGCTACATCCTCGACACCGCGCGCCAGATGGGCGAGCCGATCAACGCGCTGAAGTTCAACTTCCGCCTGCTGAACGGGGCTCGCGGCACTGAGGCCGGCAACGTGGCCACCACCTGGGCGAACTTCTTCAACCCGGTCGGCGGTCCCGACGCGGGCTGGGAGCCGCTCGATGACTCCGCCTGCACGATCACCCGTGGCGACTATCGTCAGCTGGGCGTGGAGTGGTCGCCGGATGACGCTGGCGCCATCGCCAACGGCGGCTCGTGCAACAACCTGCTCACCGCGCAGACTCAGTATCCGTTCTTGGAACCGAGCCTGAACGACGCGTTCCCGACGGTCGCCAACTGGTTCGATGACGGTGCGAACGCACTGACGACGGTCACGGCCGACGCCACCTCGCTGGCTGCCGATGGCCGCGCCCGCGGTATCGACGCGGTCTCCGCGACGATTCAGCGTGCGGCGGTGCTCAACGAGTGGTCGAGCAACAGCGCTCTGGGCGTGACGACCGACTGGATCATCACGATGCCGACGAAGGGCTTCTACGTCGACCAGGGCCAGGGTCAGCAGTTCGCCGTCACGCTGAACGACAGCTCCGTCCCGGCTGGCAGCGGCAACGGCCGTCCGGAAGCCTGCATTGCGATCATCGCGGCAGGGGCCTACGAGACCGGCTACGCTGCACTGCTTGGAGCTGCTCCGACCGGTGGTGTCGACTTCGACGATGATGGCGTTCTCGACTGCGAAGCGGTGCCGTATCCGCCGTTCGCCCGTGCGTTCGATCAGGTCACGGCTGGCGATCGTACGACGGCCTCCTCGTGCAACGAGATCGGCTTCGTGTTCTTCGATCGCGCCGAGCAGACCGTCACCGCTGCGCCGCCGGGCGTCATCGTGTCGCCGGCGCCGCCTCCGGTTGTCGACACCGACTCGCTCTGCTACGAAGCCAACGTCGTGACGTTCAACGGTGGCAGCGCGCTGGATCCGCAGAACGAAGTCAACGTCGACACCTCGGCGCTGGACGCAGAAGCGGGCTGGATGTTCGTGACGCTGGCCAACGAAGACGCCGCCGGTCTGGACGCGGTCACCGACGGCACGCAGAGTGGCCTGCCGGTGATCGGCTTCAACCTGAAGCAGCGCAACTTCGGTGACGTGACGAAGAACTTCAGCAGCAGCATCGATCACGGCTACCTGCGTGACTAAGTCTGACGAGTCTCAATCCCGGTCTTAGCGACGGGCCTGGACTCAAGTGGTACCTGGCGCCGACGGTGACCCCGTCGGCGCCTTCTTTTGAGAAGTTCATACATTTCTTTCGAGCTATGCGCATGTCTGTTTTTCGCCGGGTGCTCGCTGTACTCGTCATCGGGTTCGTTGCGGCTGCGGCCCATGCAGCCGGCAGCGCGAACGACAGCACCGTCATCAGTCAGTCCGATTCACTGACTCTCGACGTTGCCGCGTATCGCGCGCATCTGAGCGGCCGCGACAACGACGAGCTGGGCTACTTGTCGAGGGGTGACAAGGAGCTAATGGATCGCGCCCTGGACTTTCATTCCGATTCCGTTCTGATGAAGCAAGCCGAGGCACTGGGACTGGATGAAGATCCGGTCATTGCCAACAAGCTCGCCGACGCGCGCCGCAAGATCCTCGTGATGTCGTACATGGCCAAGGTGCGCCGCGAAGTCGAGTTCGGTGACTTGGAGGCGCTGGCACGCGAGCGCTACGCCTTGCGCAAGGCCAAGCTGGTCACGCCCGAGCGCCGCAAAGTGGCGCATATCCTGCTCACCGACAATCCCAGCTGTACCTGCGACGAGAGACCGCCTGCAATCCAGCGTGTAAAGACGGTGCTGGAGCAGATCAGGGCAGGCGCGGACTTCGCCGAATTGGCCAGGACGGAGTCCTCCGATCGTGCGACTGCACGGAACGGCGGCGTGATCGACAAATGGATCGAGGAGAACGGCGAGACGATCCGCGCGTTCGAGGATGCGACGTTCAAGCTGGCGAAGGTCGGCGATGTCAGCGATCCGGTCATCACGAACTTTGGTATTCACGTGATCAAGCTGCTCGAAGTGCAGCAGCCGCGACAGCTGAGTTTCGAAGAGGTGCGCGACCAGCTGATAGAAGAGGTGAAGACGGCCGCGATCAACTCCGCGCTCGACAAGGCGCGGTCGCAGGCGTATCCGGACCCCGATACGATCAACCTCAGCGCGCTGAAGGAAGTGCTGAAGGATGTCCGTGGTCGCTGAGCCGAGTCGAGGGAGCCAGGTGATTAACATGATGAGGACGCGCAGAGGCGTCATCTCCGCCGTGCTGACTGCCGTCGTCTTGCTCGCCGGCTGCGCTTCACTGGGCGGCGGTGCAGATTCCAAAGACCCGGCCGTACGCGAGAAGGCGCTGCGCGCGCGTGTGCAGGCGCGCTGGGATGCAATGCTGGCGCTCGACATGAAAAGGGTTTACGAGTTCGCGACGCCGGCCTACCGGCAGCAATACGACCTGCGCCATTTGCAGAATCAGTACGCGGCGCAGATCGAGCGGACCCGCGCCGAGATCTACCAGGTACGGTTCGACCCCGATCTCGCGGATACGGCGAAGGTCGTCGTCTTGCTGCACTTCCGCACCGAGGGTGGTGCGCCAGGCACGATGATCGAAAGCTACAGCCGAATCGTCGAAACCTGGATTGCACAGGATGGCCAGTGGTGGTATGTCGAGCCGCGCTGATGGCGCAGCCATGACGTCCCGGTAGGCCGTGCTCGACTTCCTCTGCATCGGCGCGCAGAAAGCCGGCACCAGCTGGCTGCATGCCCAGCTGGTGCAGCATCCCGGCGTTGCGTTTCCCGCCGGCAAGGAAGCGCACTACTGGGACTGGGTGCAGCGGGGCAAGCGGCCTGACGACATCGAGGCTTACCGGCGGAAGTTTGCCGATGTACCCGGCAAGCGCCTCGGCGACATGACGCCGGCGTATGCGGTGCTCGAAGCGCGCTACGTCGAGCAGATTCGCGAGCATTTTCCCGACGTGCGGATCCTGTTCGTGCTGCGCAATCCGATCGAGCGCGCGTGGGCGGCGGCACGTATGGCGCTCGAAGAGGTGCAGCTCGAAGGCGACGAGGTCGACGAGAGCTGGTATCTGCCGCTGCTGCGCTCGCGCGCGTCACAGGCGCGCGGCGACTACGAGACGACGCTGCGGCGCTGGCGCAGCATCTTTCCGGTCGAGCAGATCCGCGTCCTGTTCTACGAAGATCTGGAGCGTGACCCGCGCGCCGTGCTGCGCACGGTGGCTCGGCACGTCGGCATCGACGCAGCACCGTTCGAGCGGCTCGACGACACCCAGCTGCAGCGGCGCGTGCGCGCCGGTCCGCCGGTCGAGCTGCCGGACGCCCTGCGCAGCGAGCTCGTCGCGCTGTACCGCGAGCGCATCCAAGCGCTTGGCCGGTATCTGGGCACCGACCTCGGTCGCTGGCTGGAAGGAAGTCGCAGCGCTTAGGGCGCGATCCGCATGCGGCAGCATTTTCGCTATCCCGGCCGAGGGCCGCTCCTGGAGCGCTTGCTTACAATGCTGGGTATGCAACCCGATCGTTCATGCGCTCCCGTCGGTATCGTGGGCATGCACCGCAGCGGCACGAGCTGTCTCGCGGGCAGCCTCGAGGAAGCCGGGCTGTTCCTCGGCGACGTCAACACCGCCGCACCGTTCAACAAGCGCGGCAACCGTGAGAACCGCGCGATCATGGACCTACACGACGATGTGCTGCGTGCGAACGGCGGCAGCTGGGACGTCGTACCGGAGCGGGTGGAGTGGAGCGATGCGCAGCGCCGGCGCCTGGACGAACTGATCGCCGCATACCCTGCGGACAGGGCCTGGGGCTTTAAGGAGCCGCGCAGCCTGCTGGTGCTCGACCGCTGGCTGGAAGTGCTGCCGCAGCTGCGCCTCGTCGGAACGTTCCGGCACCCGGCTGCCGTGGCCGCGTCGCTGGCGCACCGCAACCAGTTCGAGCCTGCCCGCAGCTACGCGCTCTGGCTTGCGTACAACCGCCGCCTGATCGCCTATCAGCGCCGTTACGGCTTTCCGCTGGTCAATTTCGACTGGCCGCCGGCTCGCTACCTGCGTGCCGTGGAATCGCTGGTCCGTGCGCTCGGACTGACGCCGCCCGCGGACGGCTTTCAATTCTTCACGACGGAGCTGCGCAGCAACCGGGCAGCCGGCGATGCAGCGCTGCCGCGCGAGGTCGCCGAGACCTACGACGCGCTGCTGAGTCTGGCAGCGTGAGCGGAGTCACCGTGAGCGCGCCGCGCCTGTCGATCATCGCGATCTTCTACAACATGCAGCGCGAAGCGCCGCGCACGCTGTACACGTTGTCGACGCAGTACCAGCGGGACGTGAGCGAGGCCGACTACGAGGTCATCGTCGTCGACAACGGCTCCACCGTCCCGCTGAGCGCCGAGCAGACAGCCGGCTTCGGCCGCAACTTCCGGCACCTGCGCATCGACGATGCCGCCCCATCACCCGCGGCTGCCATCAATCATGCGGTGAGGCAGGCACGGGCGCCGGCCATCGGCATCATGATCGATGGCGCGCGCATGGTGTCGCCGGGCATTGTCAATCTCGCGCTCGACTGCCTGCGGCGCTTCGAGCGTCCGCTGATCGGCACGGTCGGCTTTCACCTTGGCCCGGAACTGCAGTCGCGCTCGGTGCTCAAGGGTTACAACCAGGCAGCGGAGGACAAGCTGCTCGACACCGTCGACTGGCGTCGCGACGGCTACCAGCTGTTTTCGATCAGCGCGCTGGGCGGCTCGTATCAAGCCGCGTGGCTGGGGCCGGTCGCCGAAAGCAATCTGTCGTTTCTGCCGCGCAGCCTGTACGACGAGCTGAGCGGCTACGACGAGCGCTTCGATCTCCCCGGCGGTGGGCTCGTCAACCTCGACTTCTGGCGCCGCGGCTGCGAGCGCCCCGACATCGATCTGGTGATGCTCGTCGGCGAAGCGACCTTCCATCAGATCCACGGCGGCACGATGACCAACCGGCCGGCCCCCGACATTCCGGCGCAAATGGCGCGCTACCGCGAGCAGTACCAGGCGATCCGGGGCGTGCCGTACCGCATTCCGTCGAGGGTCGGACTCATGTACGGCTATCCGCGCCCGGAAATCCTGCCGTGGATGGAATCGGCGAGCCGGGCTGTGCTCGAAGAGCTGAAAGCGCAGCGTGGCACGTAGCCCGGCGCAATGCACGTCTATCTGCACGCAGGCCACTTCAAGACCGGGACGACGGCGTTCCAGCAGCTGCTGCAGCAGCACGCCGCGGCCTTGGGGCAGCGCTCGATCTACGTGCCGAGCATGCCGCACGGCAATCACGGCTATCACCTGCAGCGCGACGTGGCAACGGGCGTAATCGGCGCGGCGCTCGCCGCCGAGCTCGCGCACGCCCGCGCGCAGGGCTTCGCGAGCTGCATCCTGTCTGCGGAAGTCGTCTCGCATTTCGACGAGGCGGAGCTCGCGGCACTCGGCCGCCTGCTCGCGCCGTATCCGACCACGCTCGTGCTCGTCCTGCGGCACTGGTATTCGTTTCTGCCGTCGCGCTATGCGCAGAACGTGCGGCGCTGCGACGCGGTGCGCGCGGATCAATACGTCGAGCGCCTCAGCGTCGATGGCATGCGGCATCCCGACGCGAACTACGCGCTGATCGTCGAGCGCACGCAGCAGATATTCGCGGAGATTTGCGTGCTGCCCTACGAAGCGGACGCCGCAGCCCGCTCGATTCTTGCGCGCGCCGGTGTAGACGCCGCGGAGGTCGCGCGGATGATCGCCGCCACGCCGCCGGCCAACGTCTCGCTGGATGCCGAGCTGACCGAAATCATCCGTGTGGCCAATGCGCTGGTCTGCGCGCACCTCGGGCTGCCGCCGGATCAGAAGTACGCGCAGGTTTTCCGGCGCGCGCGCCCCATCACCGTGCTGAACCTGGACTCCTGGCTGCCCGCTTGGTTGCAGCAGAGGCCGGAGGCTCACGCGGCGTCGAGGGATGTCGTGCGCCGGCACGCGTGCACGGTCGATCTGGGCGCATTGCACACGAGCATCGCAGACTGGTGGGCGCATCTGCAGCGCACGGCGAGGCTGCCGCGCGTGGATTGGCGATTGTCCGCGGGTTTCGCGGATGCTGCGGCCACCCGGATTCAGGCGTCGACCGCCGAGCCCGCGGACCTGCCGACGTCGCTGCGCACCGAGCTACTGGACGCCGCGCTCCAGTTTCTGCGTCGCGGATGAAGCGGGCCGCTCACCTGCAGTAAAGCGTAGCGTCGTCCGATTGCTGCGTCGGGCGCATGCCGAGATCGACGAGGGCCTGGCGCAAGGCCGATTCCTGCGGCGACGGTCTGAGCGTGATCACCATGCCGTCGGCACGAAGCGAGCTGTGCAGCTGCTCGGTGGTCAGCCCGGCTTGCGCGCCCATGCGGGATTTCGCCGGATCGGGAACGATGACGAGATCCAGCCCGGCGGCGGACGCGTCTTGTGCTGCAAGTCCGCGGTAGTCGGTCAGCGCGAAGTTGAGCGGCGCGGGCACCCGCAGTCCTTCGCGGCGCTCGAAGACGCAGATGATTTGCAGCGTCAGCTGCAAAGGATAGAACCAGCGACTGATCGCGAACTCGTGGTCGTCGATGATGGCGACACGCTCCAGGCTGACCACGTGACGGTCGGCCGCTTCGAGAAGACGGTTGATGCAATTGCGCCGATCGAGGCCGGCTGCGAGGAAGCGGGCGCGTTCGACACCCTCCGGTACGGGAATCTCCTCGATGAGATCGAACAGCCCGGGCGCGCGCGCATCGATCGGCGTCGTGAAGATGGAATGGCGCCGCTGAAAATCCGACCAGTGCACCTGGTTGCCTTCGGGCCTGGATGAGCCGATCCAGCGGCGATACTCGCCGAGGCTCAGGATCTCGATGTCGGCCGATCCGACGCGGCGGATGAGCCGGTCGATCAGCAGCGGGCCGGAAACCTCCCAGATGTTGTTGGAAACGCGCTGCAGGATATTGGCGACGGCCTGATCCAGGACCGTGCGCAGCACGCGGTGTCCGGGCGCGGCGACGATGAAGTTGTTCGAGACGACGCCGTTGGATTTGCGCACGAGGGTCAGGCCCGGGCAGCGGGCGATGATGTCGTCCGGAAAGCGCAGGCAGATGTCGTCGGCGTCGATGTAGACCCCGCCCAGTACGTACAGCGCCGCGTAACGGAACAGATCCGCTCTCAGGACCGGATGCGCGGCCTGCTCATAGGCGTCGGTAACCGCGCTCGGCAAGTTCTCGGACAGGAACTGTCTGGCTTGCCGGTCATCGAAGCAGCGGTAGGTGAAGCCCGGATGCATCATCCAGGACTGCGTCGCGCGCTGGATTCGAGCAGGCACGTTGTCCCGGGAATCCCAGAACTGGATGATCTGTTGCGGGACCGGCATCGCCGCGCTTTCAGTGGTCTTCGACCCGCAGGAACCGCCGGGCTGCGTCCGGGACTTTGCCGAAGTACGCGGGCTCGCGCCACTGCTTGGCGAAGGCTCGACCCGTCACCCGCTCGTATTCCGCGCAATAACGGTCGAACGGCAGCTGCGCCGCAGGGATGTTCGTCGCCACACCGCCGTGGAACTGATGGAACGTGGCCTCGCCGAGCAGCATCACCGGCGTGAGCGCCGGGTGCATGACGAGAAGGTTGTGAATGTGCAGGTTCACGAGCCCGCCGCCGGGCTCGGCGAAGCCCTCGTCGAAGCCGCCGATCTCGGTCAGGATTTTCTTCGGCGCCGTGAAGCAATTGGACTCGGCGATCGGCTGCAGGTAACCGCCTCGCGACGACACCGCAGGCGACGAGATCCGGAACAGCTCGTAGCCGTCGCTCTGCCAGTCGACCGTCGCCAGCAGCCGATCCTCGACACTCTGGTTGTAGCCGTCGGAGACCGAGTCGCTCTGCGCTTTCGGCCCCAGATGCATGCCCAACGTCATCACGTACGCCGGGCCGAACGCGGCGCTCGCCCTGAGCATTGCGGAGATCATGCCGGGCGAAGGGATGCGCGCGCCGTCGATCATGCAGCAGACCAGCCGCGCCCGCGCCATCGCAATGCCGGTGTTCATCGCCTTGTTCGGCGTCGGCAGGTCGGACTCGACGTAGCGATACCGAAAGTTCGACTGCAAGGACTCGACCCAGCGGCCGTCCAGCGGCTCGCTGGAGTTGCTGTCCAGCACGATGACCTCGTAATCGGCGGCTCCTACGCCGCGCTGGAACTGCGTCGTCAGTGCAAACAGCGTGCGCTGCGCCTCGCGGCGCATGTTGTGGAAGGCAATGACGATACTCACGTGCGGCTTCCGCAGCACGCCAAGAGGTGCCAGGACGGATCTCAAAGCACGCAGCCGTTCTTTCCGAAGCAGTCGGACAGAAACCGACTGAACCGTTCGTACCGTCGCTGCAGCAGCATTTCTGTGTCCCGCCTGATCTGTCCGGTCTCGCCTATTGAGTTGATGTTCTGATTCAGGAGGCGCAAGTAGGCGGCTTTGTCCACGTCCAGCTCGAGAAACTTCTCCAGCTGTTTATGCGTCCGCTCCGGATCGGCGACGAGCTGGTCGTACGAGATGAACAGAACATTTCGGAAGTACTTCCGAAATGTTCGCAGCGAGGATTCGTAGTCGCTCAACCGATCCTGCTGTGAGATCCAGTCGGGCATGCTGTCGAGAGTCTCTGCCAGATCGTCGCTGAACTTCCCCATGTCATATGGTTGATCGTTGTAAAGACGCAGCAGCTTGAAGGCGGAGACAAAGCGCCTGACCGGGTTGCGTGCGACGAGCACGATTCTGGTCTCTGAGCCGAGATCGTCGTGCATCTTCCTAACGCCTTCCTCTGGCAGGATCATATACTCCGGCGTGATCTCGCCGAAATGCGTGTTCTCCGAGAGGGCGGGCCGAAACAAGTCGACATAGTCGATCGTGTCGATGGGGCGCAGCCACAGCATCTTGTTCGCCCGGATGTAACATTTATACCGCTTGTCGATATAGCCAAAATCTTCGGCGGCGATCATTCGATCCCACTCGCTGTTCAACTGCTTCAACGAAAACATCTTCAGCAGGCGGACATCCCGGACCTTGAACAGAGAGTCGTAGTAGTGCAGCTCTTTGACCGGATGCATGTAGATGCGCGTGCATTCGCTCAGTATCCGATGCAGCAAGGTCGATCCGGCACGCTGCGATCCTATGCCGATGACGAAAGGGTATGCGGCGGGGCTGGAATTTCTTTGCACGGTTCCTCTACGAAGACTTCTCAGGGTTCTGTCCGCCCGCTTGGCGGCGCTCTGTTCTCAGTTGCTCAGCCCGGTCCGTTAGAGCGGCAAGCTCCAGCGACAGACGCTCGCATTTCGCTCTTTCTTGCGCAAAAAGAATCTTTGCCGCCTCCGCGCGTTGCTCGACGTCTGCCGCCCGTCGCTCGGCGGCTGCAAGGGCTGACTCCTGATACGCGAGGATACGCTTTGCCTCGGCGAGCTCCAGGTTCGCCTCGACGGCGGCATGGCGGGCGCGAGCATATGTTCGCAGTACTGCACCCAGAAGCTCGGCCGGGCCAAGGAGCTCGGACAAGGCTGAGATGATGTCACCGCATTCCTGTCCGGAATAGAGGCGATCTCCACGTACCGCATTCAGCCTGTCGTAGATGCGCTCGTAAGCCCCCGCTTGCGGGCCGTCTTCGTGGACGAGATCGCGCCGTTGACGATGAAGCGCCCTATCGACGAAGGCGCGGCCGAAGTCTGCCGCCGCGTCAGGATCCGCGCTTAGTCCGAGGGCCTGACATAGCTGCCTCTGGGCCTGCTCGGGATCGGCAAGGAAGCGGCAGTGAGAGGCCACTGCAAACGATTTGTCTCTGAGATACGTCAGTGCTTCGTGCAGATATCGTCCCCAGAGAAGCATTCCTTCGGCAAGATCTCCGCCGACAAAGTGGTGCGACGGATCGCGCTGCCAGCGCGCCTGCTGGGAACGGGCACATTCTTCCGGGTGCCGGATCACCAGAACGTGCGCGAGCTGAAAGCCATGGCGTTGGAGCGCGAGATCCCAGAACGGCGCCAGCAGGCAAAGGCGCGGGTCCTTGACGCCGATGCAGCCCGCGCTGCCGAACTCCTCGTCCAGCAGCGTCTGGGCCTCGTCCAGCCACGGCTCGATTGCCGGGCCACCCGGTGCTTCCTGGGGCCCCGGCCCCAGGTAGTCCCAACACATTCCGAGGTGCTTGAGCAGCCGGTCGTTGAAGGCGACCACACGAGCGTTCTCGAAGAAGCCCTTGGGGTTGTCGCTATTCGACTCGAGCAGGGTGCGCCCCAGTTCCACACCTGCGCCGCACAACGCGCGAGTGACGACGCTTGTTCCCGAGCGATGCGGTCCGACGATTAGAATTGCGCGTCGGTTCATGGGATTCCTACGATCCGGGATTCAGTCGGCCGATATGGAGAAGCGTCGCTTCTTCATGTCGCTGAGGCGTTGCTGCGCTCGGCGAGCCGACACAGTAACCGGGTCAACTCTTGCGCCTGCTCATCCAAGGTCGTGATCGACGTCTTGTGCGGATTTCGATAGTCGGCCCAGTCGGTGCGCTCCATGCATGCGGCAATGGCCTCTGCGAGTGGCCGATGCTGGCCGTCCAGCGGCAGCACGGTCGCATTCTCGCCGTCGCGCAGCGCTTCGGAGACGCCGCCGGCGTCCGTGGCAATGACCCAGACGTCGCGCAGCAGGGCTTCGCGCACCGTCAGACCGAAGCTTTCTTTCCACTGCGACGGGAACAGGAGTACATCGATCGAACCGAAGAACTCGTCGATCGTCTCCTGACTGTAGGCGGGAACGTGCTCGACGGTGCACGGCACGTTCCAGTACTCCGCGGATTGCCACGTGGATCCGACGTTCTGGGCTGCATCCACGACCTTCAGATGCACGTCGGTGCGCGCGAGCTGCCGCAGCGCGCGCACGATGATGTCGCCACCCTTGATCGCGCCCGGTCCTCCAATGAAGCCGAAGACGGGGGGGCCGCCGGCACTACGGCGGCGATATCCGGGGCGCGGCGGCCGCACGCCGTTCTTGTTGACCACGCAACGCTCGGCCGGCAGGCCGTTCGCGATGTAGAGGCTGCGCTGAAAGCTGCTGGGAAACAGCAGCAGGTCCGCCTTGTTCAGCTGCTCGATCAAGTAGTCGGCTCTGATCTCGCTGGCGATGTAGTCGTCCACGCAGAACCGACAGCGGTCCTTGGAGATTTTTTCCTGGAAGCAGTAGCGGCCGTGTGAGTCGATCATGAACTGGCGGTCGCACAGCCACCAGCAGTCGTGGAGCGTGACGGCGAACGGGATTCCGCGCTCGACGATTGCATCGAGCAGGTCGGCTCCGAGAGTCTGTACACAATGCACATGCACGGTGTCCGGTTCGAAGGCATCGAGCACTTCGCAGAACCGAGTCTTCACCCGGGGGCTCAGGTACTGCTCCTGGTAGGTGAAGCCGCCAGGCAGGTTGATGGCGACGACGTCGGTCGAGCGTGCCCGATACCTGCGGATGGAAAAGTCAGGAAGCCCGGCCGCCCGCATGGAGGTGAAACCGCTGACCGTCCACCCATGCTGCTCGGCAAGGTGTTGTGCCATCTCCTCGGCGACGATCGTCGCCCCGCCGAAGCTCGTCGGCGCGAAATAGACGTTGACCACAAGCAGGCGCTTAGACACGGGACTCGCCTTTCAGCATGTTCAGCAGGGCAGGATCAAGCATTTCTGCGATCGCGGTGGACGTCTGCTCGGCGAAAACGGTCTGCCGCGCCGCGACGCCGATCCGCTTGCGCCGTTCCTCCGATTCGATCAGATCGGCCAGATGCCCGACCCAGTCCGACTCCGTTTCGGCGAGGTAAGCGGTTTTGCCGTGGCTCGCCACATTCAGAAAGTCCCCTACCATACTGATCACACAGGGGCGCTCCACGGCGGCGGCCTCGAGAAAGCGTATGGCGCTCTTGCAAGCATTGAAGTTGTCGGCCAACAGCGGAATGACGACGATGTCGACATCGCGTAATGCACGGAAGTAACCGGGATAGCTCGAGAAGGGGTAGGCGGCGATGCGATCTTGGAGTGCCTGCAGCGGTCCGGGCACGCTAGCATGGCCGGAAATCACGAGCTCCGCATGCTCGTACCGGTTCAGCACGGTCGCCAGAGCGGGGGCGATCAGCGCGAAATCGAGGTCATGGGCGCGCGAGCCTGACATGTAGCCGATGCGAAGCGCGCCGTTGCGCGCGGGTGTACCCGCGGTGACGTCGGTGCAGACCGCCTGCGACTCGGCATCGAGCGCATTGCGCCACAAGTACGCCGGCTTTCCGTCCATATAAGGTCTTGCGACCTGGATGAGGCCCGGTGTGCTGAGGATCGCTGCATCGCACTGCTGCATCGCCGCGAGATATCTGCGGCTGTCGTTCAGCAGGTGCGCACGCTCCGCTGGCGCGAGCGTTTGCAGGTTGGCGTTGGTCGCGTAGATGGTCCGGCAGAAGACCGGGTCGTCGATATCGTAGGTGACCGCCAGGCCCAGCCGGCGCGCTTCGGCCAGATAGGCCTGGAAAAGATCTCCTTCAGGTACGCGGTAGAAGATCACACCTGTCGCCAACTGCAGCACGTCGAACGAACGCGGCACGTCAAAGTAGTTGGAGATGACCACGCGGCAGCCATGCACGTCCAGCTGCTCGATCTTCTGCAGAATCCGATACTTCTTGCACTGCGGAAGGTCCAGGGCGCCGATGATGGCGATGGTCGGGCGAGCGAGGGCGCGGAGATCGGCGGTCCGCGGCGCTGCGCCGGGCTTGGCATTGTCCAGCCAACGGCTTACCGCACTGAGGCCATCCTGCGGCGCGGAGGGTGCGAGCTCGTCGAGCACCCGCATCACCGTGGCGCGGAGGCCGTGGCGCTCGAGGAATGCGCGGGCCGCCGGCAGCCGGCGGTAGTACGTCTGGACTCGACGTAGAAAGGAAACCAGTGACATCGTGGCGTGCGGGACCTACGGTCGGGGCATGTGCTATCGTTCAGACACGCATAGCCCCCGGGATCGCGGATTCTACTGGCGGGCCGGATTTGAGTCATGCGGACCCATAAACAAGACCCCGGAGACTGCCCGCGGACGGGCTGTGAGGGCTGCACATGTCAACCGGACAGGCCGGTAAACCGCTGATCCCCGCGCTGCCGCCCCGGCGGGTGGGGCGGTCCAGCTGGTTGGTCTTTCTGACGTCGGTTCGAGCGTTCCTGCTGCGCGAGCTGAAGGCACAGTACGGCCGTGCGCGGCTCGGCTATTTCTGGGCTTTGGCCGAGCCAGCCGCGACGGTTGCGATCCTGACCGCTTTGCACGCCTCGGTGGCGGGGGGGGACGCGGTCATCTATCAGGAAAGCCCGATCGTGTTCTTCGTGTTCGGGGCCGTGCCGTACTTCCTATTTTCGAACTCTCTGAGTCAGACACAGGGCGTATGTCTCAGTCAACGAGGCCTTTTCAACTACCGGCAAATCAAGCCGATCGACATCATGCTTGCGCGCAGCATGATCGATGCGCTGATGATGACGGGCGTCATGCTCGTGTTCCTGCTCGGCTGGTACTGGCTCGGGCTGCAGATGCCGAAGATCCGCATGCTGGAACTCGCCTGCGCACTGTTTTCCTTGTTCGTGCTGGGCCTGAGTCTGGGCCTTGTCTTCGAAGTGTTCGGCACAGTGTTCAGCGACTTGCGAAAGATCTTCTCCATCGTGACGAGACCCCTGTTTTTCGTGTCCGGCGCCTTCTTCACCATGGATATGCTCCCTTGGGGGTTGGCTCAGGTTCTATACCTCAACCCGGTTCTGCACGGCGTAGACTTGGCCCGGGACGCGGTGCTGGCCAACTACACATCACCGGCCAGCTGGCTATACCTCTGGTCCTGCATTCTCCTGCTGCAGTTCATCGGGCTGGCGGCTTACCGACGGTATCTGTACCAGCTGATCTGACCCTGCTTCAGGCCGGCACGGCGCTCCGTGCAGCTGCCAACGAGGTGCGCGATGTCGTCGATTCGCCCGCTGACCCCGCCGAAGCTTCTCCGCCGATTGCCGGCCGCACGCGCCTACTTCCGCCAGCACGGCCTGCACATGACATTGCTCAGAATTGCGCGCGAGCTCCGGCAAGGATCGAAACCCGCTCCCCGAACGGGGTCGGCGGAAAGCCGTCCTGCGGCGGCGGCCGCCGCGCCGCGGACAATGATCAGAAGCACGCTCAAGACGAGAAGGGACAAGGCGGCCGTGTTGCGGCAGCACATCGCAAACCCCAGCACCGGATTGGAGATCAGCCCAAACATCAACCCTCTGGTGGTCTCCGGCGGCGGCGTTACCGTTCAGTATCTCGACTTCTGCACCACGGACCAGCTACGTGCCCAGGCGGCTGCCAAAGGCAGGAATCCTGCCGCGGTACCCCAGATCGACTATGTCTACGACCCGCAGCAGCTCATTTCCGAATGCGTAGGCGGAAGGACGTTCGACTTCGTCCTCTCGTCGCACGTCGTCGAGCACATTCCCAACCTCGTCGGCCATTTTCGTGATATTTCGCGAATCCTGAACGAAGGCGGCATTTACGGCCTGATCGTCCCCGATATGTCCTTGTGCTTCGATGCCGGGAAGTCCCCGACGACCCTGGGGCAGCTGATCGAGGCCTTCGTCGATGACTGGAAGTACGCGCCAATTTCGGCGATGATCGACGAGTTTCGCAGCGCCGTCTGGCTGGGGGACAAGAACGCGTGGTCCGTCGACGACGGCGGCGTCTTTTTCCCCAAGTACAGGAACTGGCGGCAGCTGATCACGAATGTCTTGCGCAACCCGACGTCCTCGAAGAACTGGCACGGGCACGTCTGGCGATTTACCCCCGAGACGTTCGCGCAGCTGTGGGCGGAAATACGCTCGTTCGGACTGATCGACTTGAATATCAGGAGCGTCATACCGACGCAGCACATGGATTTCCTCTGTGTCATGGAAAAGGTCGCGAGCGCGAAATGATCCGTCTGGATCGCGTCACCAAGTCCTATCCGCTCCAGGGGTTCGCCCGGTACTACGTGTTCAGGGACCTGTGCCTGCAGCTGCCGTCACGGACACATATCGGCATCGTCGGACGCAATGGCGCCGGCAAATCGACGCTGCTGCGGCTGATTGGGGGCATGGAGCTTCCTGAGAAGGGCGGAATCACTGCGGACGGTACGATCTCGCCGCCCCTCGGTTTGACCGGTGGGTTTGCGCCGCAGCTGTCGGGGCGCGACAACGCACGCTTTATCTGCAGGATCAACGGCGACGATATGCGCACCATCGACGAGCGCGTCTCCTTTATCGAGAGGTTCACCGAGCTGGGCGAGTTCTTCGGCCGCCCGATGGAGACCTATTCGTCGGGGATGCGCGCCCGCCTCGCATTCGCGATCAGCATGGCGTTTGAATACGATTACTACCTGATCGACGAGCTCACGGCTGTCGGAGACCAGAAGTTTCGCCAAAAGGCCGAGGCGGCGTTCGCTGAAAAGAAGGGCCGGGCGAGCGTAATCATGGTCAGTCACAATCTGGACCAGCTCCGACGTGACTGCGAGGTGGGGATCTACATGAAAAAGAGCGGCCCGGTGTTCTACGACGACATCGGCAAGGCGATCGCCGACTACCGCAAGGATCAGCTGGCAGCATGATCTCCTCCGTCAGACTGCCGGGCTCGAAGTCCGGTCGCTATCTTGTTGCCGTTCTCGTCCCCACGCTCCTGACCTGGCTGTACCTGGGGCTGTTGGCAGCGGACGGCTACGTCAGCCGTGCGCAGGTCATGGTCGAGCAGGAATCCTCCGTGGCGACCGCGGGTGCGGCCGAGCTGGCGATGGGGCTGCTCAGCGTCGGCGGCGGCAAGAGCAAGCAGGACGCCTTACTCGTGCAGAGCTTCATGCTTTCGCGCACGATGCTGGAGTATCTGGATGCGGAGCTGGGGCTGCGCGAGCATTTCAGCGGGCCGTCGGTGGATTTTATCGGGCGTATGGACGAGGATGCCTCCGCCGAGGAGTTTCTGGAGTACTACCGGGAGCACCTGAACGTCACGATCGACGACGATTCGCTGCTCATCAATGTCGAGTTCGTCGCCTTTGATCCGGCGTTCGCGCAGGCGGTTGTCGGCAAGCTGGTGGCGCGCAGCGAGGAGTTCGTCAACGAAGTGAGCCGGCAGTTCGCGCGCGAGCAGCTGCGTTTCGTCCAGGAAGAGGTCGAGAAGGCGAACGATCGGCTGAAGACGGCGTCGCGCGAAGTGATCGAGCTGCAGCGCTCGAATGAGGTGTTCAGCCCCCAGAAGGAAACCGAGGCGATCGGCGAGATCCTGGCGCAGCTCGAGGCCGAGCTGGCGAAGCAGCGGACCGAGCTCAAGGCGCTGTCCGGGTTCATGAACCCGACGGCCCCCGACGTGGTCGCCGCGCGGCAGCGTGTCGAGGCGCTCCAGGCGCAGCTGGCGCAGGAGCGCGCGCGCATGGTCGGCAAGCAGAACCCCGGTCTCAATGACTTGATGCTCGCCTACCAGGATGCCGAGATGAACGTGCGCCTGGCCACGGAAGTCTACAAGACGGCGCTGGCCACGCTCGAAGCTACGCGCCTGGACTCCGTGCGCAAGGTGAAGTATCTGGTTTCGGTGGACCGGCCGAGCCTGCCCGACTCCGCCGAGTTGCCGCGAATCATGTACTGGACGCTGACGGTATTCGTGTTTATGAATCTCGCGTACTTTGTCGTCACGCTGATTATCGCGACGATCGAGGATCACAGGGAATGAGCTTGATGCGTGCGCTGATGTGGGTGTCGGGGGTACTCCTGTCGACGGCGGCGGCAGCGCAGCCGCCGTTTACCGGCACCACGGAGATGCCGTACGGTATGACCACCTCGCTGAGCGCGGCGCCGGCGGCAACGCCGGCACCGACGCCAAGCCCCACGCCGCCGGCCGTCCCGCCGGACCGGAACATCGACGAGTCCGTCTTTGGCGCTTCTCTGTTTCGCGGCCACTTCGCGCAGCAGTCGTTCCGCGGCTTCAATCCGGACTACCTGGTCAGCAGCGGCGATATCATCGATCTGAAGCTCTGGGGCGCGTTCGAGCTGGTGACGCGACTGGAAGTCGACACGCAGGGCAACATCTTCGTGCCGAAAGTCGGCCCGGTGCAGGTGGCCAATACCCGCAACGCCGCGCTCAACGAGGTCGTCAGCAAGCAGATTCAGACGGTGTTCCGCGACAACGTGGGCGTCTACGCGGCGCTGGCGAACGCGGAGCCGGTCAAGGTTTACGTGACGGGCAACGTCAATGCGCCGGGGCTGTACGGCGCCTGGGCGTCCGACTCGCTGCTGCACTTTCTCGACCGTGCGGGCGGAATCAACACCGAAACCGGCAGTTTTCTCGACATCACCGTGCGCCGCGGCGAGCGCACGATCCTCAACGTCAATCTCTATGATTTCCTCACGCGCGGAGAACTGCCCCTGATGCAGTTCCGCGACGGCGACACGATCGTCGTCGGGCCGCGCAGGTCGACGGCGACCGTCTCCGGCCTCGTGCAGCACCAGGCGCGCTTCGAGTTCGACGGGCGCATCCCTCTGACCGAGCTGCTGACGCTGGCCGGCGTCGATGCCACGGCGACGCACGTGCAGCTCGTGCGGCATCAGACGCCCAGGCGCCAGGCGGAGTACCTCGCGCTGAGCGCGGAGGAACTGGCGTCGATCGAGATCGTTTCCGGTGATGAGGTCAGCGTGCTGGCCGACCGTCGGCTAGGCGAGATCATCGCGCGCGTGGAAGGCGAGTTTTCCGGCTTGAGCCAATACGTGTTCCCGTACGAGGCGAATCTCGCCGACCTGCTCGAGCGCGTCACGCCGACGCCGCGCTCGGACCTCGACAGCGTGCAGCTGTATCGCACCAGCATCGCAGCGCGGCAAAAGGTGGTGCTCGACGAGATGCTCGACAAGCTGGAGCAGTCGGTGCTCACGGCGCGCTCGGGCACGCGCGAGGAGGCCGAGCTGCGCGTGCGCGAGGCCGAGCTAATCCTCAGGTTCATCGAGCGCGCGCGACACGTCGAGCCCAAGGGCCGGCTGGTGCTGCACGAAGGCTTCGATCCGGTGGCGATCGATCTCGAGGACCGCGACGTCATCCGCATTCCGCGCAAGACCAACACGATCGCCGTGCAAGGCGAGGTGTTCTTTCCCAGCTCGTTCGCCTATCGCGAAGGCAAGTCCGTCGACTACTACCTGGAGCAGGCCGGCGGGCTGACGCAGTACGGGGACAAGAACCGGATCTTCCTCGTCCGGCCGAGCGGCGAGCTGGTCGAGGCACACGGCGGCTGGCTGAACCCGGTGAACGTGCGCCCCGGTGACGAAATCATGGTGATGCCCAAAGTCGACACGAAGAACTTCCAGTTCTCGAAGGAGCTGGTGCAGATCATCTACCAGCTCGCCCTGTCGGCGGGTGTCGTGCTCAGGCTGTAGGAGCGGCCCCCGGCTGCGATTGCGGCGCTTGCGCGGCAGGTCAAAGCGTCGCCCCCATGGGGCGCGCCTACACGGCGGCGGGAATGCCGGTGCGCGGCCGCCGCGCTTCGCGATACACCGGCGAGCGCCACAGGCGGAGCAGGCTCTGCACGTGCCAGAGGAAGTGTCGCGGCTCGCGCAGGCTGGCGCGCTTGGCGCGATGCGTAATGCGCACGCCGCATAGCAGCGCCACCGACAGACCGCGCTGGCGTGCCCTCAGGCAGAGGTCGACGTCCTCGCAGTAGAGGTAATAGCGCTCGTCGAAGCCGCCGAGCGTGCGAAAGGTTTCCGTCCGCATCGCCAGGAACAGGCCGGCGAGCCAGTCGACTTCGATCGGTCCATCGGTTTCGCGCTGCGCCTCGCGGCGGCGGCCGAGCAAGCGCCGGCGCAGAAGCCGCGCCGGCGTGACCAGCGCCCGCCCGTTGTCCTCGACCGCGCCTTCGGGCGTTTCCGCCAGCGGCGCGACGATGCCGCAGCGCGGATCGGACAAGGCCGCGTCGAGCGCGCCGAAGATCGGGTGATCGATGGCGAGATCCGGGTCGGCGGCGACCACGAAGTCGGAATCGGCGTCGCGCAGCGCGGCATTGTGGTTTGCGCCAAAGCCGCGCGGCCGCGCATTGACGATCAGCCGCAGCCGCGCTCTCACCGAGTCAGGAAGCGCCTCGACGAATGCCGCGTCTTCTCCCGCGTTGAGCGTCAGGATGAAGCGGTGCGGCACGGCGCCGAGCGCTCGATGAATGTCGGTGATGACGCGCGCGACGCCGGCGCCGTGCCCGTGGCTTACGATCGAGACGGTCCAGCGGACGCGGCCTGCCGACGTCCCCGTGGTGGGCGCGTTCATGCGGACTCGGCCCCCTCGATGGCGACCCGCCTCGCACCATGAAAAGTACCGCGCAGCATGCTGCCGAGTTTTTGCAGGCGCTGCGGCTCGTAGAGCGCGACCTTGAGGGTGAGCTTGGCGGCGCCGAGCATTTCGTAGACGAACCAGCCCGGAAAGCGCTGCGCGAATCGCCGCGCCAGGATCACGCGGTTGCGGCTGAGGTAGTAATGTCGCAACGGATGGTGATGGGTCGGAAATACCGGAATGCGGCCCAGCAGCATGCGCTTCGTGACCTGACCGAGATGGTGGCTCAGCTGCGCGGCCGGCACGGCTAGAATGTCGTGTCCATGCCGGCGTGCGCGCAGGCAGAACTCGGTATCGACGAGGTCGATGAACAGCGACTCGTCGAAGCCGCCGACGTCCTGCCACAAGCGGATGTCGAGCAGCATGCCGGAGCTGATCGCCAGATCGACGGTCGTCGGCTCGTGCATGCGCGATGCGTAGACGAGCTCGAAACGCAGGCCGCCGTCGCGAGACGATTTCGGCCAGCGACATTGGATGTCGGGATGCGCATACAGGACGCGCGGCACCGCGGCCGCCGGCCGGCCGTGCGCGGCGGCGGCCCGGCGCAGGGTTTCCACCATTCCGGGGAGCGGCGTGCTGTCGTGATCGAGCAGGAGCGCGAATCCGGCGCCGCGCGCGGCCGCACGGTTGATCCCGCGGTTCAGCGCCGCCGCAAGGCCGATGTTCCTGCCGTTATCGATCAGCTCGATCCGGTCGCGGAAGGCAGCGTCGAGCGCGGCGAGATCCGGCGGTGTCGCGGAGCCGTTGTCGACCACAATCACGAAATCCGTCTGCTGCAGCGCGGCGGCCAGGCGCTCGGGCAGGCCGCCCGGCGGATTGAAGGTCACGACGACGCTCGCGACGGCGCTGCGCGCTTCTGGCGGTTGGTTCGTCAACGGTGCGGGCCCTGTCCCGGGACTGGCGCCGATTATGCCCGTGGCGCGGCGATAATTCGCGGGGGCGCTGTACGCGTGGCTATTTCGGCATGCCCGCCGTCAGCTCGCGGACCGGCGTCGTGGCCGTGCTGCGCAGGCGGTAGTACAGCCCCAGGTAAGCCGTGACGAACGAGACGATCAGGGCGATGAGCGCTGCGGTCTGGTCGGCGACATAGGGTGCGAGCAGCGTGAACGGCGCGACGAGGAGCAGGATCGGCAGGGCCGAATAGCTTGCGCAGAACGGCCCGGGCTCGGTCGCCGGCAGCAGCCTGTGGTGCAGGTGGTCGTTGTCGGGCAGGTAGAACGGGTGTCCGGCATGGACGCGCCGCCCGATCGTGAACAGGGTTTCCCATACCGGATAGATCAGAACGAGGATCGCGAACCACGGCGACACGTCGCTCGAGCCCTGGACGACGAAGACCGTGATGACCGCCGCCACGGCACCGTTGAAATAGGCGCCGCCGTCGCCGAGGAAAATCTTGCCGTAAGGGAAATTGAATAGCAGAAAACCGAGATTCGCCGCCGCCATGATATAGCTCAGATTGGCCAGCGGAACCTGCCCGGTGCGGCTCGCGGTGATGCCGAGCGCGACGAAAATCAGAATACTGGCGCCGGCGCACAGGCCGTTGCGACCGTCGGTGAGGTTGAAGCCGTGGGCGAGGCTGGCGACCGCGAACGCGAAGAAGCCGACGCGCACGATCGACGAGCTCAGCGTCTGATCGAGCGGGTCGATGCCCACCGACGAGATGCCGTAACTGCCGTGCGCCAGACTGAACAGCACCGCGGCACCGAGCGCGGTGAGGTAGCGTACCCACGGCGGGACGGCGCGCGTCAGGTCTTCGACGAGGCCGGAGACGAAGATGATCGTCAGACAGCCCCAGATCATCCACAGGATCTTGGCAATGAGATCCGGCAGCGCGCGCGAGCTCAGTGCAAGGCCGATCAGACCCGCGGCATACACCGCAACGCCGCCGACTCGCGGCACGGTGCCGACGTGAACCTTGTGATGGGATTCGTCGGCAGTGTCGCCGGTGACACGGATATGCCAGTGTCTGCCGATGATCAGAAACGCCGTACCGAAGACGCTGGCGGCGAAGACCAGCATCAATTGACTCGCTGTCGCGGGCGGTGGCACCATACGTGCGGCTCGCGTTCCGTTAGTTTTGTCAGTGCGGGCGTCGCCAAGTGGCGCACGCGCCGAGGATTCTAGCAGCATTGCCTTGCACGGCCTCAAAAGCCACACAGGGAGACACGTGCGAGTGACGAAGTCCTACATTCAGAGCGGTTCGTGGCGAGTAACGGCCGCGCATCGGTTCGTGCCCGTCGCTGCGGCGGCAGTTCTCGGCTTGGGCGGTGTCAGCACCGCAGTTGCCGCCAACCCGGTGGCTGCGCCGTCATCCTCCTATGCGACTCCGGAAACCGGCACGGCGATTGCAGACTATTGGGATGCAACGCCGGCGGAATACCAGGCGACGGCTGAAGCGGTTCTGGACGCAGCGGGCGCCGGTAATCTACGCCATGCCGGCGTGCTCGATGCAGCGGTTGTCGAGTTCTTGAGGATGTTCGGCGGAGCCGGTGCTCCGCAGGACTTGGTACGGCGGCGGGCCGGCGCGCTGGCTAGGCCGGCTGAATAATGTGATCGCGTTCGCAGTGTGCTTTCGCAGAGCGAGAACAGGGCTATGTTAAGATTCCATTCAGTAGTGGGGATACGTTAATAAGCGCCCGGGGCTGAGGGGTCTCGCAGCACCGGCAGAACTTCACGGGTATCTTTACGGGGTTTTCAGTGAACAAAGCCATAATTTTCACCGCGGCCGTCTGCCTCGTCGGCGGGCCGATCGCAGCCGGCGTAACGAGCACACGAGTCATCGCGGCCGAGACCCAGAATGCGGGCGTGCTGTCGCAGGCCGCCGCAATCGAGTTCGCGAAGCAGCGCGGCATGACGCTGAGCCAGGCGCTGGACGCTGGCCTGCTCAAACCGGCGCAGGTCCCCGGGACCTATGTCGTCACTGCAGAAGGTGCGCGCGCGGCCGGCGTCGGTTTCCCGCCCGGCGGCAAGCTGACGCCGCTGCAGATCACGGCGCTCGTTGCCGGCGCGCTCGGCCTGACGCTGGTCACCGTCGATTTCGTCGACGACGAGGACGATGGAGGTCCTGGAACGACCGCGAGCCCGAGCCCGAGCCCGAGCCCGAGTCCGAGCCCGAGCCCGAGTCCGAGCCCGAGCCCGAGCCCGACGCCCCCCGGTCCTCCGACGACCACGACGACGGGAACGTCGACCGGCCCGACGCCGACCACCGGCCCGACGCCCACGCCGACCACAACGCCGTCGTTCCCGCCGACGCCGCAGCCGACATCGACGCCGCCCGGTCCTCCGGCGACCACGACCACAGGCACGCAGCCGGGCACCGGTACGAACACCGGCTCGGCGACCCAGTAAGTCGCTTTTTGATCCGTGCCGGGAAAGGCTAGCCTAAGGCTAGCCTTTCTTTTCGGTGCGTCATGATTGAAGCCAGCCTCAGCGGACGTATCCGGCCGGGTACGCGGCGGCGGGCGCTTGCTTTCGCGCTCGCGCTCGGCCTGAGCGCCAGCGCCGCAGCCTGGGCGCAGGCGCCGCCTGCTGCGCGGCTGCCACTCGTCGACATCATCGGCGCAGTGCGCAACGTGGACTCGCTGCGGCTCGCGCCCGGAGGCACCACGCTCGACGAGGCGCTGGCGCACGCCGGCGGCGTCTCTCCCAACGGCTATGGCTTCGCGGCGATGGTGCTGCGCCCGCGGTCCGCCGTGCCGACTGCGCCGCCGCGTGTCGAGGGCTGCGTTCCGCTGCAGGCGCTGCATGTGTCGCTGCTGCTGCGCGACGATCCGGTGCTCAGTGCCTACACGATGCTCGTCGAGGAGGTGCGCGACGGTCGGCGTGTGCGCGTCGACGCGCGCGCCGCGCCGCAGGCCGGGCTCGGCAGCGACCGGGTGGCCGTGCCGCTGCATGCCGGCGACGCGGTCGCCGTGCCGCAGCGCAGTGCGCGCGTCTACGTCGCCGCGCGCAGCGGCCGGGCAGTGAGCCTGCGTCACGAGCCGCTCGCGACTGCAGACGACTATCTGGAGCGGGCCGCGCTGGACGATGCGGACGTCGGCGACTTCGTGCTGTTGTATCCCGATGGCCAGTCGATTCCGCTCGCGCTGGCGCCGTGGAAGTATCGCCCGACGATGGTGCCGCCGGGCGCGCTGATCGCGCCCGCCGTCGAATGCCTGGCGCAGTGAGCGCAAGCCGTCGAGCCCTGCGCGCGGTCGTCGCCGTCCTCGCCGCATCCTGCGCCTGCGCTGCCCGCGCGCAGGCCGAGCCGCCCGCAGGCGGCGTACACGGTTCCGGCGGCTATCCGGCGCTGATCATGATGCCCACCGCGGCGATGCCGCCGAGCGGCACGATCGGCGTCGGCGTTTCCGTGGCGCCGCCGTACAACACCTTGTACCTGTCTGGGCAGCCGACCGACTGGCTGCATGCCGGCGCGCGTTATGTCGCGATCACCAACCGCCCCTATGACGACGCCATCGACCAGTCGTTCAAGGACAAGTCCTTCGATGTGGCGCTGCGGCTGCTCGAGGAGTCGGACGCGTTGCCCTCGATCGTCGTCGGTCTCAACGACTTCGGCGGGACCGGCCTGTTCAGCTCCGAGTACATCGTCGCGACACGGCGCTGGTACGACTGGTCGGTCACGCTGGGCCTCGGCTTCGGCCGCTTCGGCACCCAGGGCGACGTGCGCAATCCGCTCGCGGCGCTCGGCCTGCGCAGCGACGAGCGCGAGCTGCTCGCGCCGGCGGAAGCACAGGGCGGTGCGCCGGCCGTCGACGACTGGTTCGCCGGAAGAGACGCGAGCATCATCGCCGGCATCGAGTGGGCGCCGCGCTACCTGCCGTGGTCGTTCCAGATCGAGCTGGACGGCAACGACTACTCCGCGGAGCCTGCCGAGCGTCGCCTCGCTGCGGACGGCAGGCTCGAAACCTTCGACGAGCGCATCGATCCACGCTCGCGGATCAACGTCGGCCTGCGCTACAAGCCGCGCGACAGCAGCTGGTTCGCCGGCCTTGCCTTTGTGCGCGGCGAAACCCTGATCGGCCACATCGGCGTTGCGCCGCGGCTCGGCAGCGACCGCTCGCGGGTGCGCGAGTACGGCCTGCCGGCGTCGACGCACCTGCACCATCCGGACTACCGGCGCAGCCTCGAGAAGCTGGACACACCGGACGGCGTGTCGCAATGGCTGGACGAGCTCGCGGCACGGCGGGTCTACGCGCACGCGGCGCATGTCGATCCGCAGACGCGGACGCTGAGCGTGTGGCAGAGCAATAACGTGTCCGACCAGAGCATCGACGTGCTGCGCACCACGGCGCGTACGGCGCTGGCGCGTCTGCCGGAAGGGATCGAGCGCGTCGAGGTCGTCGAGGTCGCCGGCGGCATGGACGCGCTGAGCCTGAGCGCGCAGCGCGACGCGCTCGATGCGGAAGCGCGCGGACTGGCTTCGGTCGACGAGCTGCGCGCACGCGTCGAGCTCAGGCCGCGTGCGACGCTCGCGCGCGAGCAGGCCGCTTATCGCGACCTGCTCGAGTACCCGGTGTGGGTCTACGGCGCCAGCCCGGCCATTCGCGCGAACATCGGCGGCCTCGACGGCTTCGTGCTCGCCCAGCTGCAGCTCAAGCCGTTCGTGACGCTGCAGCTCACGCCGGGCTGGAGCTTCACCGGAGTCGGTGCGATCGGCATCGCCGGCAATCTCGACAAAGCCCGGCAGCGTGAGAGCAGCAGCCTGCCCAATGTGCGCAGCCGCCTGGAGCAGTACCAGACCACCGGCGACGACGCCTACATCGACCAGCTGGAGACGGACTACCTGTTTCCGCTCGGGCCGAGCCTGTACGGCCGCCTCTCGGCCGGCATCTTCGAGGAGATGTACGGCGGCGTCGCCGCCGAAGTGCTGTACCGCCCGCTGTACTCGCGGCTCGCGTACGGCGTCAACGTCAACTACGTGCGCCAGCGCGACTTCGACCAGCGCTTCGACTTCCTCGACTACAAGGTCGCGACCGGCCATTTCACTGTCTATTACGACACCCCGTTCGACGGCTTCGTGCTCAAGACCAGCTTCGGCCGCTATCTGGCGCGCGACGTCGGCGTCACCCTCGATATCGCACGCGAGTTCCGCAACGGCGTGATCCTCGGCGCCTTCGCGACCAAGACCGACGTGTCCGCCGAGGAATTCGGCGAAGGCTCGTTCGACAAGGGCATCTACCTGCGCCTGCCGCTGTCGCTGTTCTATCCGGGCGCCGACAAGGGCGCGGTGAGCTTCGACTACCGCTTCCTGACGCGTGACGGCGGTCAGAAAGTCCGCGACGGCCGTCCGCTGTACGACGTCGTCGGCCGCTTCCATGCCGGTCAGGTCTATGAGAACTGAGATCAGGGCACTGCTGCGCGCGGCGATGCTGCTGGTCGCCGCCGCGGGCGCCGCCTGCAGCACCGGCAAGGCCTTGTTGCGCGAAATCGGTGCCACTGACGACGAGTCGCCGCTGGCGGCTGCCGTGGCCCGGCTCGGCGGAATGCCGTTCGCGATGGCCTATGTGCGCGCCGGCGACGAGTACGAGGCGCTGGTGCTCCTTGGCAGCATCGACGCCGACGCGGTGCAGACCTGGTACGGCCGCGAGGGGCTGGCGATCCAGCTGCAGAACGGGCGGTTGGTCTACAGCCGCGGGCTGCCGCTCGACATCGCCGAAAGCTACGCGGCGGCACCGGCGGTCGACGAAGAACGGCTCTACTGCGGGCGCGGCATCGAGCTCGGCGTCGTGCCCGAGCTCTACTACAGCCGCCTGCGCGGCCACCGCGAGTTTCAGGCCGAGCTGCGGCAGAACATCGGCTGCAGCGTGGAGGAAATCGTCACCCCGGCGTACGCCGGCGAGACGCTGCGCGTGGAAGAGCGCTACCTGCTGCCGCCGCATCCGCAGCCGCAGCGGCGGACGCGCTGGCTGCACCCGCAGACCCGCCAGCTGCTGCGGCTCGAGTACGCCGAGCATCCGGCATATCCGGCGCTGACGATCGTCTGGCTCAAGGCCGCCGCCAGTTAGTTCGGTTGTAGGTCGGGCTGTAGGTCGGACTTCAGTCCGACGTGCGCGGCTCGCCGTCCGGCTGAAGTCCGATCTGCATGCCTACGCCTCGACGATGCGGTGCTCCTGCAGCATCGAAGCCGCGCGCCGGCGCGCACGCCGGAACAGTATGCCGCTGACGAACGGCAGGCACGCCGCGCCGTGCTTTTCCTTGCCCGCACACGACCAAACCCGGACAATACGCGCCCGTTTTTTTCCCCTCCGGTGAGCCCCATGCCAAGCCGTTTCGAGCTGGCCAACGCGATTCGCGCGCTTGCGATGGACGCGGTCCAGAAAGCCAATTCCGGTCATCCGGGCATGCCGATGGGCATGGCGGACATCGCCGAGGTGCTGTGGAACGACTACCTCGCGCACAATCCGGCGAACCCGCTCTGGCCCAACCGCGACCGCTTCGTCGTCTCCAACGGTCACGGCTCGATGCTGCTGTACGCGCTGCTGCATCTGAGCGGCTACGAGCTGCCGATCGAGGAGCTGAAGAACTTCCGCCAGCTGCATTCGAAGACGCCCGGCCACCCCGAATACGGCCTGACGCCCGGCGTCGAGACGACGACCGGGCCGCTCGGCCAGGGTCTGGCGAACGCGGTCGGCATGGCGCTCGCCGAAGCGGTGCTCGCGCAGCAGTTCAACCGCGACGGTTTTGCCATCGTCGACCACTACACCTACGTGTTCGCCGGCGACGGCTGCCTGATGGAAGGCATCTCGCACGAGGCCTGCTCGCTGGCCGGCACGCTGGGCCTGAACAAGCTCGTCGTCTTCTACGACGACAACGACATCTCGATCGACGGTGAAGTCGCAGGCTGGTTCCGCGACGACACGCCGGCGCGCTTCGAGGCCTACGGCTGGCAGGTCGTGCGCAAGGTCGACGGCCACAACCCGACCGAGCTCAAGCGCGCGATCGAGACCGCGCGCGCCTCGGCCGACCGGCCGACGCTGATCTGCTGCAAGACGATCATCGGTTTCGGCGCGCCGACGCTGCAGGGCAAGGAGAAGTGCCACGGCGCGCCGCTGGGCGAGGCCGAAATCCTGCTCGCGCGGGAGCAGCTGGGCTGGAAGCACGATCGCTTCGAGGTGCCGGCCGAGATCCGGGCCGGCTGGGACGCGCGCAAAGCCGGCGCCGAGCGCGAGCAGCGCTGGACCGCGCTGTTCCGCGATTACGCCGCGCAGCATCCGGCCGAAGCCGCCGAGTTCGAGCGCCGCACCCAGGGCGAGCTGCCGGCCGACTGGCCGGCCGTGGTCAATGCGCTGCTCGTCGACACGAGCCAGGCCGACAAGCCCGTGGCGACGCGCAAGGCCTCGAAGGCGGTGCTCGACATCGTCGCCACCAAGCTGCCGGAGCTGTTCGGCGGCTCGGCGGACCTGTCGGAATCCAACTGCACCGATTTCAAGGGCCACAAGGCCGTAGGTCCCCGCGTGTTCGCCGGCAATTACGTGCACTACGGCGTGCGCGAATTCGGCATGGCGGCGATGCTCAACGGCATCGCGCTGCACGGCGGACTGATCCCGTTCGGCGGCACCTTCCTGGTGTTCTCCGACTACGCGCGCAACGCGCTGCGCATGGCCGCGCTGATGAAGCAGCGCAGCATCTTCGTGCTCACGCACGACTCGATCGGCCTGGGCGAGGATGGTCCGACGCACCAGCCGGTCGAGCAGCTATCGAGCCTGCGCCTGATTCCGGGCCTGCAGGTCTGGCGTCCGGCCGATCCGTTCGAGACCGCCGTGGCCTGGGCCGCTGCGCTCGAGCGCAGGGACGGGCCGAGCGTGCTCGCGCTGTCGCGCCAGAACCTGCAACCGCAGGCGCACGGCGACGCGCACATGCGGGACGCGCGCCGCGGCGGCTATGTGCTGTGGGAGAGCGCGGCGCCGGGCGCGGAGCCGCTGATCCTCATCGCCACCGGCTCGGAAGTGCAGCTCGCCGTCGACGCGGCGAAGAAGCTCGCGAGCGCCGGCCGCGTCGTGCGCGTCGTCTCCATGCCCTGCGCGGAGGTGTTCCTCGCGCAGGACGCCGTGTATCGCGAGTCGGTGCTGCCGGCGGCTGCGCGCAGGCGTCTGGCGATCGAGGCCGGCGTGTCTGCGTACTGGCGAGCCTTCGTCGGCCTCGACGGCGAGGTGATCGGCGTCGACCGCTTCGGCGAATCGGCGCCGGCATCCGCGGTTTTCGAGTACCTCGGCTTCACCGTGGACGCGATCGTCGCCAGGGCCGAGACGCTGCTGGCGTAAAATAGGCGCCCCTTGGGTTCACTGACACGGCGGGCACGGCCCGCCCCGGTTGAGAGAGGAAGGTCGAAATGGCAGTCAAGCTTGGCATCAACGGCTTCGGTCGCATCGGACGCAACGTGCTGCGCGCGGCCGTGCAGAACTTCGGCGACATCGAGATCGTCGGCATCAACGATCTGCTCGAGCCAGGCTACCTCGCCTACATGCTCCAGTACGATTCGGTGCACGGCCGCTTCAAGGGCGAGCTCGCCGTCGAGGGCAATACGCTCGTCGTCAACGGCAAGAAGATTCGCCTGACGCAGGAGCGCGACCCGGCCAATCTCAAGTGGAGCGAAGTCGGCGCCGACATCGTCATCGAATCGACCGGCCTGTTCCTCGACAAGGCTTCGGCCGAGAAGCATCTCGCCGCCGGTGCGAAGAAGGTCATCCTGTCGGCGCCGTCGAAGGACGACACGCCGATGTTCGTCTACGGCGTCAACGACAAGACCTACGCCGGCCAGGCGATCATCTCCAACGCCTCGTGCACGACCAACTGCCTGGCGCCGCTGGCCAAGGTCGTTCACGACAAGTGGGGCATCAAGCGCGGCCTGATGACGACGGTGCATGCGACGACCGCCACGCAGAAGACCGTCGACGGTCCGAGCGCGAAGGACTGGCGCGGCGGTCGCGGCATCCTCGAGAACATCATTCCGTCGTCGACCGGTGCGGCCAAGGCCGTCGGCGTCGTCATTCCCGAGCTGAACAAGAAGCTCACCGGCATGTCCTTCCGCGTGCCGACCTCAGACGTCTCCGTGGTCGATCTGACCTGTGAGCTGGAAAAGCCGGCGACGTACAAGGAAATCTGCGAGGAGATGAAGGCGCAGAGCATCGGTGCGCTCAAGGGCATCCTCGGCTATACGGAGGACAAGGTCGTCGCCACCGACTTCCGCGGCGACGCCCGCACCTCGATCTTCGACGCCGACGCCGGCATCCAGCTCGATTCCACGTTCGTCAAGCTCGTCGCCTGGTACGACAACGAGTGGGGCTACTCGAACAAGTGCCTGGAGATGGTGCGCGTCGTCGCCCGCTGACGCTCGCTTGTGAGGCGTGAGGGGTGAGGCGTGAGGCGTAGCCATCGCGCTCACCCCCTTTTTGCTTTTTGCGCCTCACTCCTCACGCCTCACGCCTCACGCCTCACGGAGCTTCCGATGCCCATCCTCCGCATGACCGACCTGGATCTCGCCGGCAAGCGCCTCTTGATCCGCCAGGACCTCAACGTGCCGGTGCAGGAGGGCAGGATCACCTCCGACGCGCGGCTGCGCGCCTCGCTGCCGACGCTCAAGCTCGCGCTCCACAGGGGCGCGTCGGTGCTCGTCGTCTCGCACCTCGGCCGACCCAAGGCAGGCCGGTTCGATCCCGAGGCCTCGCTCGCGCCGGTCGCCGCCTGGCTGTCGCAGGCGCTCGGGCGCGAGGTGCCGCTGCTCGGCAACTGGATCGACGGCGTCAGTCTCAAGCCCGGTGAGATCGCGCTCGGCGAGAACACGCGCTTTCTGGTCGGCGAGAAGGAGGACGACGAGGCGCTGGCGCGCAAGATGGCGGCGCTGTGCGACATCTACGTGATGGACGCCTTCGGCACCGCGCACCGCGCCGAGGCCTCGACGCACGGCGTTGCGCGCTTCGCGCCGGTGGCCTGCGCCGGGCCGCTGCTCGCGGCCGAGCTCGACGCGCTCGGCAAGGCGCTGGCGAATCCGAAGCGCCCGCTCGCGGTCATCGTCGGCGGCAGCAAGGTCTCGACCAAGCTCGATCTGCTCAACAATCTCGCCGACACCGCAGATCAGCTCATCATCGGCGGCGGCATCGCCAACACCTTCCTCGCCGCCGCCGGGTTTCAGGTCGGCAAGTCGCTCTGCGAGATGGACATGCTCGACACCGCGACGGCGATCCGCGCCAAGATCCAGGCCCGCGGCGGCGACCTCCCGCTGCCCGAGGACGTCGTCGTCGCCACCGAAATCTCGGCGGAGGCACGCGCCGAGGTCCGCGCGGCCGGCGACATCCACGACGACGAGATGATCCTCGACATCGGCCCGAAGACACGCGCCAAGCTGGCGGCGCAGTTGAAGAACGCCGGCACGATCGTCTGGAACGGACCCGTCGGTGTCTTCGAGTACGAGGCCTTCGCGGGCGGCACCCGGGCGCTGGCCCAGGCCATCGCCGAGAGCGACGCGTTCTCGCTGGCCGGCGGCGGCGACACGCTCGCGGCCATCGACAAGTTCGGCATCGGCGGCGAGATCGGCTACATCTCCACCGGCGGCGGGGCCTTCCTCGAGTTCCTCGAGGGCAAGACCTTGCCGGCGGTCGCGGCACTGGAAGCGCGCGCGGCTCAGGAGTCCATCCGTGAGTAGCCTGCGCCTCGCACCGGCCGCCGCGGTGTCGCAGCACCGACGCGGTTCGGTGCGGCTCTTTGCCGCTGGCGGAGTCTGCCCGATGAAACGCATCGCCGCGCTGTTCCTGCTGTCCACCGCGCTGCTGCTGTCCGGCTGCGGCTACAACAGGCTGCAAAGCCAGGACGAACAGATCAAGGCCGCCTGGGCCGAGGTGCTGAACCAGTACCAGCGCCGCGCCGACCTGGTGCCCAATCTCGTCAACACGGTGAAGGGCTATGCCGCGCAGGAAGAGCGCGTGCTCACCGAAGTCACCGAGGCACGCGCGCGCGTCGGCCAGATGCAGGTCTCGGCCGACACCGTCGACGACGCCGCCAAGCTGCAGCAGTTCGCGCAGGCGCAGGCCGAACTCTCCGGTGCGCTGTCGCGCCTGCTCGTCGTCGCCGAGAACTACCCGCAGCTCAAGTCCGACGCGCTGTTCCGTGACCTGCAGGCGCAGCTCGAAGGCACGGAAAACCGCATCACGGTCGCGCGCAACCGCTACATCCAGGCGGTGCAGGGCTACAACACGACGGTGCGCTCGTTCCCGACCAATCTCACCGCAATGTTGTTCGGCATGGACGTGAAACCGAGCTTCACCGTCGAGGACGAGAAGGCGATTTCCAAGCCGCCGGAAGTGGATTTCGGCGACGAGGGCTGACGAGGGCAGCGCCATGCCGCTGCGCGCCGCGCTCGCCGCCGCTGCGCTCGCGCTGGGCACCGCCGTGCTCGCGCAGCTCGCGGTGCCGCCGGTCGCCCGCGTCACCGATCTGACCGGCACGCTCACGGGCGCGCAGCAGGCCGAGCTGAGCCGGCGCCTCGCCGATTTCGAGGCAGAGAAGGGCGCGCAGATCGCCGTGCTGATCGTGCCGTCCACCGAGCCGGAAACCATCGAGCAGTACGCGCTGCGCGTCGCCGAAGCCTGGCAGCTCGGGCGCCAGGGCGTCGACGACGGCGCGCTGCTGCTGATCGCGAAGAACGACCGCCGCCTGCGCATCGAAGTCGGCTACGGTCTCGAGGGGGTGCTGCCGGATGCGATCGCCAAGCGCATCATTGCCGAGACGATCGCGCCGTATCTGCGCAGCGGCGACTGGTACGGCGGCGTGCGCGCCGGCGTCGAGCAGATGCTCGCGGTGATCCAGGGTGAGCCGCTGCCCGAGCCGCAGCGCCGCAGCACTCGCGACGGCCGGGGCTGGGACGGCTTTGCCGTGCTGCTGATCATCCCGCTGCTGATCGGCCAGGCGCTGCGCCGCCTGTTCGGCGCGCTGCCGGCGGGGCTGCTGATGGGCGGGCTCGCGGGCCTCGTCGTCTGGCTCGTCAGCGGCACCGTGCTGCTCGGCGCCTTCGTCGGCTTCATCGTCTTCGCACTCGTGCTCGGCGGCATCGCCGGGTATATGGGCGGCTTCGGTGGACGGCACGGCGGTTTTGGCGGCGGTGGCTTCGGCGGCGGTTTTCGCGGCGGCGGCGGCCGCTTCGGCGGTGGCGGTGCTTCGGGGGGCTGGTGATGGACTTCGCACGCGCGCTCAGACACCTATGCTACGGCGACTGGCAGCTGCGCCGTGCCTTCCCGCCGGCGACGCTGGCCGCGGTCGAGCGCGCGATCCGCAGCTGCGAGGAGCGCCACGCCGGCGAAATCCGTTTCGCCGTCGAGGCCGCGCTGCCCTGGGAGGCGCTGCGCCGCGGCCTTGCGCCCCGCGAGCGCGCGCTCGAGGTGTTCGCGCTGCAGCGCGTCTGGGACACCGAGCACAACAACGGCGTGCTGATCTACCTGCTGCTGGCCGATCGCGATGTCGAGATCGTCGCCGACCGCGGCGTCGCCGGCGGGCGCGTCGGAGCCGCGGAATGGGAGGCCTGCTGCCGCACGATGGAGCGGCATTTCCGCGAAGGCCGCTTTCTCGACGGCGCGGTGGCCGGCGTCGAGGCCGTCGCCGAAGTGCTGCACCGGCATCCGCCGGGGCGGGAGGGGCCGGGCAATGAGCTGCCGGATACGCCCGTGGTTCTGTAGACTTCGCTCTTTCCGACCGATTTTCCCCGAGGCTTCCCGTGCGTTTCCAAGGCACCGAGAACTACGTCGCCACCGACGACCTGATGATGGCGGTCAACGCCGCCGTGACGCTCTCGCGGCCGCTGCTGGTCAAGGGCGAACCCGGCACCGGCAAGACCCAGCTCGCGCGCGAGATCGCCGCGGCGCTGAACCGGCCGTTCTACGACTGGGCGATCAAGTCCACGACCAAGGCACAGCACGGTCTCTATGAGTACGACGCGGTCTCGCGCCTGCGCGACTCGCAGCTCGGCAACGAGAGCGTCAAGGACATTCGCAACTACATCGTCAAGGGCAAGCTCTGGGAGGCCTTCGAATCCGACACGCAGCCGGTGCTGCTGATCGACGAGATCGACAAGGCCGACATCGAGTTCCCGAACGACCTGCTGCGCGAGCTCGACCAGATGGAGTTCTACATCTACGAGACGCGCGAGACGATCCGGGCGCGGCACCGTCCGATCATCATCATCACCTCGAACAACGAAAAGGAGCTGCCGGACGCCTTCCTGCGTCGCTGTTTCTTCCACTACATCCGCTTTCCGGACAAGGAGACGATGCAGAAGATCGTCGACGTCCACTTCCCGGGCTTGAAGAAGAACCTGGTCAAGGAAGCGATGGAAGTGTTCTTCGGTCTGCGCGAGCTGCCGGGCCTGAAGAAGAAGCCATCGACCTCGGAGCTGCTCGACTGGCTCAAGCTGCTGCTCGCCGAGGACATCGATCCGACGGTGCTGCATGAGGCCAGCAGCAAGAAGACGCTACCGCCGCTCTACGGCGCGCTGCTGAAGAACGAAGCGGACGTGCATCTGTTCGAGCGCGTGGCGTTCATGGCGCGGCGCTCGACCTGAAGTCGCGCACTACCCTACACGGCGCCCGGCGCGGTTCAGGCCAGCAGAAACGCCAGCTCGCGCACGACTTCGGCGGCGATGGCCTGCGCGCTCGGCAGGCAGCGCTCGGGCTCGCCGGTGCGCAACAGCCAGATGCCCTGCAGCACGTGGTCGCCGCGGTAGTCGGGATGGCGGCGCGCGATGAGGATCGTGCTCGGCGGGCTCGACGCGTAGCGCTGGATGCGGATCATCACGTCCTCGGCCTTGCGGTCGATGCCGAAGTACTTGACCCGCGGGTCGCCGCCGATCTTGTCCTTGAGCTGCTCGGCGAGCTGCAGCACCTTTTCCCACTCGCCGCGGAGGCGCGCCGCGGTGGCTTCGCGCTCGCTGCGCTCGCGCTCGCGGTGGGTGCGGATCGAGCCGATCAGCTCGTCGAGCAGCTCGGCCTCCGCCGTTGCCGACGGATCGATCGCAGTGGCCGGCGGCGCTTCCGGCAGCGGAATCGGCCTGGCAGCCTGCTCGACGAAGCGGAGCTCGTGCGTGCCGACCGTCAGCACATCGCCATCTTTCAGCGGCGCGCGCTGCACCGGTGCGCCGTTGAGGAGCGTGCCGTTGCTGCTCTTGAGATCCTCGATGTAGTGCCGGTGGGCGTCGAAGCCGACGACCGCGTGGCGCGCCGAGACGAACTTGTCGTCGAGGACGATGTTGTTGTCGGGCCGCCTGCCGATCGACAGCAGGAACGACCCGAGCGGAAACTCCTTGAGCTCTCCCTTGATCTGAACCGTCAGCTTGGCCATCGCGGATCTGTCGCACCCCCCACGCGCATTCTCCGCGAGACCGCCCTCACGCGGCAAACGGCCTCACGCCTTGCCCTGCAGCTGCTGCACGATCGCCGGATTCTCGAGCGTCGAGACGTCCTGCGTGATCTCCTCGCCCTTGGCGATCGAGCGCAGCAGGCGGCGCATGATCTTGCCGCTGCGCGTCTTCGGCAGGTTGTCGGCGAAGCGGATGTCGTCGGGCTTGGCGATCGCGCCGATCTCCCGGCCGACCCATTCGCGCAGTTCCTTGGCGAGCGCTTCGGCCTCCGCGCCGCTCGGGCGCGCGCCGCGGCAGATGACGAAGGCGAACACCGCTTCGCCCTTCACGTCGTGCGGGCGGCCGACGACGGCGGCTTCGGCGACGCGCGGATGCGCCACCAGCGCGCTTTCGACTTCCATCGTGCCGAGGCGGTGGCCGGAAACGTTGAGCACGTCGTCGACGCGGCCCATGATCCAGTAGTAGCCGTCGGCGTCGCGGTGCGTCGAGTCGCCCGCCACGTAGTAACGGTGATTGAACTGCGCCCAGTACGTGTTGATGTAGCGCGCGTTGTCGTTCCAGATCGTGCGCAGCATCGACGGCCAGGGCTTGCGGATCACCAGATACCCGCCCTGCGCGGGATCGGTGACCGGCGTGCCGCTCTCGTCGACGACGTCGGCGACGATGCCCGGCAAGGGGCGCGTGCACGAGCCGGGCTTGGTCGGTGTCGCGCCCGGCACCGGCGAGATCATGATGCTGCCGGTTTCGGTCTGCCACCAGGTGTCGACGATCGGAAGCCGTTCCTTGCCGATCACGCGGTGATACCAGATCCACGCTTCCGGGTTGATCGGTTCGCCGACGCTGCCGAGCAGGCGCAGCTTCGACAGGTCGTACTTGTTGGGCCATTCCTCGCCGAGCTTCATCAGCGCGCGGATCGCCGTCGGCGCCGTGTAGAAGATCGTCACGCCGTGATCCTGGCAGATCTTCCAGAAGCGCCCGGCGTCGGGCACGGTCGGTGCGCCCTCGTACATCATGATCGTCGCGCCGTTGGCCAGCGGGCCGTAGCAGACGTAGGTGTGGCCGGTGACCCAGCCGACGTCGGCGGTGCACCAGAAGACGTCGTCGTCGCGCAGGTCGAAGACCCACTGGCAGGTCACCGTCGCGCCGAGCAGGTAGCCGCCGCTCGAATGCTGAATGCCCTTGGGCTTGCCGGTCGAGCCGCTGGTGTAGAGCAGGAACAGCGGGTGCTCGGCCTCGACCCATTCCGGATCGCAGCGGTCGGACTGCCTGGCGACGAGCTCGTGCCACCACAGGTCGCGCTTCGCGTCGAAGGGCACCTCGTGTCCGCTGCGCCTGAGCACGACGACCTTCTCGATGGTCCTGCAGCCCTGCGCCAGTGCATCGTCCACCGCGCGCTTCAGCTCGACGATGTTGCCGCCGCGATGGCCGCCGTCGGCGGTGATCAAAAGCTTCGCGCCGGCGTCCTCAATGCGGTCCTTCAGGGACACGGCCGAGAAGCCGCCGAACACGACCGAGTGGATCGCGCCGATACGCGCGCAGGCCTGCATCGCGATGACCGCCTCGGGCACCATCGGCATGTAGATGACGATGCGATCGCCCTTGCGCGCGCCCAGCGACTTGAGCGCATTCGCGAGCTTGCAGACCTCGGCGTGCAGCTGCCTGTAGCTGTAGCTGCGCGTGTCCCCTTTTTCGCCCTCGAAGCGGATCGCGGTCTTGTCGCCGCGCGCGCCGAGGTGGCGGTCCAGGCAGTTCGCGGAGACGTTGAGCCGGCCGTCGGCGAACCAGCGGTAGTTGGGGGCCGAAGACTCATCGAGCGCCTGCGTGAACGGCGTCTGCCAGCCGAGCTCGCGCCGGGCGAGATCGGCCCAGAAGCCGGCGTGATCGCGCTCGGCGGCGGCGTGCAGCGCGGCGAGCCGCTCGGCGTCGAGCCGCGCCCGCGCGACGAAATCCTCCGACGGCGGGAACCGGCGCGTTTCGGTCAGGACGGACTGAATCTTCTCGTTGCTCATCGCGATCTCCTCGGATCGGGCACTGACTGACAGGAGGTTTTTTATGGCACGCCGGCCGGGCCGCGTCCACCCAAGGGGCGGGCGATCCCCAATGTGCCGTACGTCGCTTGTAAAGCCGAATTGTAGTCCTGCCGGACCTGTGCCGCAGGACACCGCGTGCGGGAACGCAAGCTTTGCAACGGGGGCTCCCGAAAAATTCCGCAATCTGGTTTAATAAAGTGAATGTCCGGTCACTTTCCCTCCCTTAGGCCGGACATTATTGGACCGCGGTAGCGACCTCCCCTCCCGGGACACGCGAGCCGCGGTCTTTTTTTGCGCGGCCCGGTGCTCCGATAATGCAGCGGTGCACTACCAACACCGCTACCACGCCGGTAACTTCGCCGACGTCTTCAAGCACGTCCTGCTGGTCGAGCTCATCGACGCGCTCAACGCGAAAGACGCGCCCTGGTGCTATTTCGAAACGCACGGCGGCGCCGGGCTCTACGCGCTCGATGACGTCGCGCAGCAGCGCAGCGGCGAAGCCCGCGGCGGCATCTTCAGACTCTGGGACGCGCCCGGCGCGCCGCCGCTGCAGCGGTATCTCGAGCTGGTGCGCAGCTTCAACGACGGCGGCCCGCTGCAGCGTTATCCGGGCTCGCCGCTGATCGCGCTGCGGCTGGCGCGTGCGCGCGACCGCATCGTCGTCTGCGAGAAGCTGCCGGCGATCGCCGCGGAGCTGCGGGCGCTGCTGTCCGGCGAGCCGCGTGCAGCGGTGCATGTGCGCGACGGCTACGAGGCGGCGTCGCTGCTGCCGCCCAGGGAGCGGCGCGGTCTGGTGCTGGTGGACCCGCCGTTCGAGCGCAGCGACGAGCTCGAGGCGATCGCCGATTTCCTCGCTGCGGCGATGAAGCGCTACCGTAACGGCACCTATGCGATCTGGTATCCGCACAAGAACCGCTACCAGACCGGGCGCTGGCTGCGCCGGCTGCGCGCCGGGCTCACAGCCGAAGCCCTCAAGCTGCACCTGGACACCGGCGCGCCGAGCGCCGGGCAGATGCACGCCTGCGGCATGCTGGTGATCAATCCGCCATACTCGTTTGCCACGGCCGTGCCCAGGCTGCTCGCAGCGCTGCGCCCACTGCTCGCGCAGAGCGCCGGCGCAGAGGTCGCGCACGAGCCGTGGCCGTACAAACCGCATTCAATGGACTCCGGGGGTCCGGACCGGACATGAGCGAAATCCGCGAGCTGTACCACGGCCAGTTCCTGCGGCTGCTGCGCGACGGACACTGGGAGTACGTTTCCCGCGTCAACAGCACGTCCGCTGTCTTCGTGCTGGCAATCACCGACGATGAAGAGCTGCTGCTGGTCGAGCAGTACCGCGTGCCGCTGCGTTGCCGCACGATCGAGCTGCCGGCCGGCATCGTCGGCGACGAAGCCCATCTGCGCGGCGAGTCCGCCGCCGAGTCGGCCTTGCGCGAACTGGAGGAGGAGACCGGCTACCGCGGCAGGCGCGTCGAGATCCTGGTCGACGGGCCGGTCGCTGCCGGCCTGACCAGCGAGATGCTGCACCTCGTGCGCGTCCGCGACCTGCAGCGCGTGCACGACGGCGGCGGCGTCGGCAACGAGAACATCGTCGTGCACCGCGTGCCGATGCAGGACGTCGACGCCTGGCTGGGCGCGCAGGCCGCGCGCGGCCTGCTGATCGAGCCGCGCATCTACGCGGCCTTGTACTTCGCGCGTCGCTGAGCCTCCTACAGCAGGCGCTGCGGCGGAAACGCCGCGGCCTCGGGCAGCGCTTCCGCCCGGGCGATGGCACGGCTGAACAGGCGGTCCGTGGCGACCGGACCGAGCGCTTCGCAGGCCGCCACATAGAGCAGATGGGTCACGGCGGCGTAGTCGGCGGGCGCCGCGCGCAGGAAATAGCCGTTGTCGTCCGCGCCGTCGATCCACTGCAGCAGGGCCTGCTGTAGACCGGCGCTCAGGCCGTGCTCGGCGGCCCGCAGCCGCAGCGTGCTCTCGAACAGCTGCGCTCCGCCCATGGTGTCCGCGCGAACGCTGCCGAGCACGTCATGGACGACGCAGCGGAACACGCGGAACGGGGCGTTCGCCGCCTGCTGGGCAGCGGGCCGCTGCGCGGCCTGCGGCAGCGCGGTGTTCAGCGTCGGATCGATGCCGCGCTCCATCAGCGCACGGTACAGCGCGATGCGCAGCTCGTGGCGCTGCCGCGCAGGCAGCGCCAGCGTCGACGTCAGCTCGTTGACGTATTCGATCATCGTGTACGGCTTGCCACCGGCGTTGCGGCGCTCCCACAGCTGCAGCGCGGCGCCGACGCGCGCTTCGCCGAGGACCGCCGCCAGGCCGGTGCTCAAGGCTGCGCGCAGGGCAGCGCCGCCGTTGTCACGGGCCATGGGCGCCTCAGCCCTTCCCGCCGTGCAGGAGTTCCTTCTGGAACTCCGGATAGCCGATCTCGTAGTGCTCGGTGTAGTCGAGACCGCGCTGCTCGTGCAGCGTATCGGCGCGCAGGCCGGTCGTGCGCTTGAGCGCCCAGAACGTGATCCACGCCGCCGGAAACGCCCACAGGAAAGCGCCGCCGATGCCGGCGAGCTGAACGGTGACGCGCTCGGCGCTGAACAAGTCGCCCTTGTAGAACAGGCCCGCCGCGAGCGTGCCCCAGACGCCGCAGAAGGCGTGCACCGGCACTGCACCGACGACGTCGTCGACGCGCAGGCGCTCCAGCAGGTCGCCGCCGAGCACCATCACCGGCGCGGCGATCAGGCCGGTCAGGATCGCGAAGCCCGCCGGCATCGTGGCGCAGCCGGCGGTGATCGCGACCAGCCCGGCGATCGCGCCGTTGGCCGTGGTCGTCATCAGCAGCGGCCGGCCGAGGGCGACCAGCATCAGGTAGGTGCCGACCATGCCCGCGGCGCCGGCCAGATGCGTGTTGACGAGCACGACGCCGACGTCGCCGCTGGCCGCCAGCGTCGAGCCGCCGTTGAAGCCGAACCAGCCGAGCCAGAGGACGAACACGCCGAGCGCGATCGACGGCAGGTTGTGGCCGGGAATCGGGCGCGGCGTGCCATCGGGGGCGAAGCGGCCGAGCCGCGGGCCGACCGCGATCGCGCCGGCCAGCGCACACCAGCCACCGACCGAATGCACCACGGTCGAGCCGGCGAAGTCGGTGAAGCCCAGCGCCGCGAGCCAGCCCTTGCCGTCGAAGAAGCTGCCCCAGGTCCAGGATCCGTAGACCGGGTAGATCAGCGCGGAGATCACGACCGAGGCGATCACATAGGGTCCGAAGCGCATGCGCTCGGCGACCGCGCCGGAGACGATCGTGGCCGCGGTCGCCGCGAACATGGCCTGGAACAGCAGGAACACCGATTCCGTGCCACTGAGCGTTTCGGGCAGGAAATGGCTGATGCCGAGCCAGCCACTCGGATTGATACCGAACATCAGGCCGAAGCCCACGGCCCAGAACGCAAGCGCGCCGAAGGCGAGATCCGCCATGTTTTTCATGATCACGTTGGTCGCGTTCTTGGCGCGCGCGAAGCCACCTTCGAGCAGGGCGAAGCCGGCCTGCATGAAGAACACCAGCGCCGCGGCAATGCATACCCAGGCGATATCGGCCGGATGCTCCAGCGGCGCGGCGAGCGCCGATGATGGAAACGCCGCGGCCAGCGGCCCCAGCCAGTGCAGTCGTCGCACGACAATCCCCCGTTGCAGCACCGGATCGATGCTCCGGACCATCGAAGCAAAATGAAGGCCAAGTGGTCCTTTGCTACTCTCGTTTGAGTCATCGACGCCGCAGTCGCAGCGACGCTGCCTGTGTTGCCGCGGGGGGGGGGGGGGCGCGGATGCGCCACTGCCGCCGCTGCGCGTCGGCATGTAGCACCGTGTAAGCGCACACAGCCAGCGGCGCGGCGAGTGCCGCTGGTGAACGGCGTGCCTCGCGATCCGGCACCGGAGTTACAGGTCCTTACGCAGCGAAAGCGCCCGGTTACGCCCACGCGCGATGATAGGCGGACTGTCGCATCTGCCGATGGAAGCCCTCATGCTGATTCGTCGCTCGCTGCTGTGCTGCTGCATCGCGATGGTGAGTCCCGGCGCCGCACTGGCCGCGGGATTACCCTCGACCGTCTACGAGGCCGGCGGCCCGGTGCCGGAGGCCTTCTATCTCGGCGCCGACTACCTGGCGACCGTTTACGACGAATCCGAGTTCGATGGGCTCGATCTGCCGGTGCTGCGTCTGCGCGGCGGGGTCAAGCTGCACCGGCACTTTGCTCTGGAACTGGTCGGCGGTGTCGGCCTGTCCGGCGACACGGTGACGTCGGCCAACGACGACGTCAGCGCCAGCAGCCGGCTGGAGATCGACACGCTCTTCGGCTTCTACGGCAAGCCGCAACTGCCATTGCGTTTCGTCACCCTCTACGGCCTGTTCGGCTTCACCCATGTCGGGTTTCAAGCGCGAACCGACTACAGCTGTCTGAGCGGCGCCCGCTGCGAGCCGGTCTGTCCCGGCATCGGCGAAACCTGCCTGCGCGTTTCGAGCGAGGGGGACGAGTTCGACTTTTCCTACGGCGGCGGTGCGGCACTGCAGCTGACGCCGCACTGGTCGCTCAACCTCGACTGGATCCGCTACGTCGACGAGTTCTACGAGCTCGGCGGCGTGGCCGGCGGCATCCGCTACGATTTCTGAAGCTTGCCCCCCGGTCAACCGCGGCAGTACCCGAGTCCCGAGCATGCACGATTCCAAAACCGTGGACCACCGCCGGCGCTCGCTGCTCGCCGGCATCGCCGGCGGTGTGCTGCTGTCCGGTTGCGGATCCGGCGGCGAATCCGGCCCCGGTGGCGAGGCGCCGTCGCTCACCGGCTATCGCGCCAGCCTCTATCCGGGCACCTGGCCCGCGGACATGGCCAACTCGAATCGCTCTGGGACGGTGATCGGCGCCGGCCTGCCGGCGGACTTCGACCCCGGCGCGCTGCGCATCGACAGTTACCCGGTGCCGTTTCCGGTGTTTACCTACACGCGCGCCGCCGGTGAGGTGTTCGTCGTCGGCGGCTTGCCTGCGGTGCTGGCCGCGTACGTCAGCGCGATCGACGGTCTGCCGCCCGGTGCGACGCCGCCGGATCCCCACATCACCCGAATCGATCCGCTCAGCGGCCGGACCCTGCGCCTCGCCCTCGACCGCGGGACCGGTTTTCCGTACATCGGCGGGGCCCTGATGCATGGCAACGGCTCGGTCTACGTGGTTTCGCAGGCCCATCTGTACAAGATCATCCCGGAGACGATGCAGCTTGCCGCTTCCATCGAGCTGCCGGACATTCCCGGCAAGCCGCGTCAGGCCCTGGTGTACAACGGCCTGGCGGTCAGCCGAAGCGGACGGCTCCTGACCAAGGCCTTTTCCGGCGGCAGCGCGCGCTTCGTCCTGGTCGATCCCGAGTCGCTGGCGATCGACTTCGTGTTCGACCATAACGGCGCATCGCCGCGGCTGACGGTCTCGGCGGCCGGAGACGGTGGCGAATACCTCTATCACCTGGACCGCGAGCAGGTGTTCCGTTTCCTGATCGGCGCCAACGAGCTGACTCCCGACCCGGACTGGGGTACGGCCTACCGACCCTATCCCGAGGACAGCAGCAACGACGAGCCGACCTCGCCGGTCGTCGCCGGCGGACGTGTCTACTACACGACCAATACCGCACCCGGCGCCAGCCACGCGATGAAGCTGTTCTGGGCCGGGGTCGACGAGGTGTACCCGGAGTCGGCGCCGCCCCTGGTCGGCGAATTCATGTTCTCGGACGCAGAAACCGCCGGCTGGAACTTCTTTCACCCCACCGTGGATGATGTGGTGACGGATATCGTCATCGGCATGGATCAGGCCAACGGCCGCATCGCCGCACTTCGGGTCGGAGCGGACGAAAGACTCGAGCGCCTGTGGGAACAAGGCCTGCGGGTCAGCGCGCGCCCGGCAATCGTCGCCGATCGCGGTCTGGTCTACTGCACCGACTACGCCGATGGCCGCAACTACTTCGTGGCCCTCGATCTGGCGACCGGCAGCGAGCGCGCACGACTCGCGACACCGGCCACGCGAGCGACCATTGCCACGATCGCAGTCGGCGGCGACGGCGAGGTTTACTTCGCCAGCAACGAACCCGGTCAGGCGCAAGGCTATCTGCACCGCATCACGCTCGCCGGCTGAGCGTCCGTGCCTGCGCTGTCGCCGCACGGCGTTACACGAGGTAACCGCGCCGCCCCAGCACGGGTGCTAGACTGATTCGCGGCGAGAGCGACCGCACCCGCGGGAAGCTGTGGTGATTGAGAAGGTGCTGGCATGATGAAACTACCGATTTGGCTGTCAACGGCGATGGCGAGCCTGAGCGTCTGCGCCTGTACGCCACCGGCGGTGCTGCAGGGCGAATTCACCGCCATTACGCCCCGCCAGGCCAGCGCGGCGCCGGACGCCGGCGCCGGCGGCGAGCAGGTCCGCTGGGGCGGAATGATTCTCTCGATGACCAATGCCGCCGAGCGAACCTGCTTCGAGGTTCTCGGCCAAGCGCTGGACGTGCAGGCACGACCCAAGGCCGGTGACAGTGACAACGGGCGGTTTCTGGCCTGCACGCCGGACTACCTGGACCCGGAGACCTACCGGCCCGGACGCGAGATCACCACCGTCGGACGTCTCTCCGGCACCGAGGTCCGCCGCATCGGCGACTACGAATACCCCTATCCGCGAATCGAGGCGCAGACGGTGTACTTGTGGCCGGAGCGTGAGGACCCGGTTTACCAGTACGTCTACGATCCGTTCCCCTATCCTTACGCCTACTACTATCCCGCGCCGTACTACGTCTACCCGGTGGTCTACGTTGTTCCGCGGCAGGCGCCGGAGCCCCCGCCACCCGAGGCGGTGACAGCGGAGTCCCTGGCGCGGCACAACGCCAAGCTCGCGAGGCCGGCAGGGATCACGCACGCCGGCATCGCGCCGGGGGCCAGAGTGCGGGGCCTGCTATCCGGCGGGCTCCGGCGCTGAGCACATCGCGAAAAGCGGCACTGCGTCGGCGTCGGTCTCCAGGAGCCGCCGCCCAGGACAGCGGTGCGACTGACGGCACTCGCGTCGACGATCGCCCTTGGCCTGCTCCGCGGTCTGGTGCTTGAGGCGCGGCGGCAGGCCGCGGCGCTTCATCTTCAGGGCGTTGAGGTCATATTCCTTTGGCGCTAGACCTGCCCCCTGGGCATGACCCCTCGGGCAGAGCCTCTCAAGTAAACGTTCTGTAACGCATTGGTTTTCTTCGCGAACGTCGGGTGCGCGCATGCGGGGGCCTGGGATGCTCAGAACCGCTTGGCCGAGCGCAGCTGCGCTTTCACGGCCTCCCATTCGCTGCGGTCGACCACCCCGTCGGCGTTGCGGTCGGCGTTTTCGAACTGCAGCATCTGTTCGATCTGCTCGCGCCGCTGGCCGACCGCGCAGCCGGCGAGCGTCAGCGCCAGCGCGGCGGCGAGCAGGATGGTCAGGTGTTTGAAACGCATCGGTGTTTCTCCATCGTGGGAGCCTGCCGGCAGGGTGTTTCGTTTACACCGACGATTCATCGCCGTCGAGCACGCCATCGGCGTCGCGGTCGACGCCGATGCGTGCGCCGCTGCCGGGCGGCACGCAGGTGAAGGTCGCGACGTTGCCCTCCTCGGCAGCCAGCGCCAGCAGCGCGGTCAGATCGAGAACCTCGCCCGCGGCGCGATCGGGCAGGAAGCGCGCCTGCGCGTTCATGACGTAGCCGCGCGCCTGGCCGCCGAAGACGCCCTTGACGACCAGATCGCACTCCGGCCGCGGCGCGGTCACGAGCGCGCGCTCGACGAGCAGCGCGACGCGCTCGTCGATGCCCGGCTCCGCGGCGGTCAGCGCCGAGTAGCTGACCTGCTGGCCGACGATCGGCGCCAGCTCGCCGGACAGCGCGAGCACGAAGGACTCGACCTGCAAGCGGGTTTGGTCGTCGGGGAACAGGAACAGCGCCGCGCTGAGGAATTCCTCGACGGTGGAGGCCACGCCCTCGTGCTGGAAACCGAAGCCGCGGATCTGCGGGCCCATCTGCGGCTCGCCGTCGTTCGGATTGCCGGTACTGCCGAAGCGGCCGACCTTTTGGTACAGGTTGCGGAAATGCGGGATCTTGAAGTCCTCGTCGATGATCGGCCCTTCCGCGCTCTGCAGACTGCTGGTGCCGAAGTCGCCGGCGGCCGCGTCGATCCGATGGCAGTCGTTGCAGGTGTTGCCGCCGTCGACCTGCCGGGTCATGAAGAATTCGCGCCCGGCGGCCTGGTCGGCGCTGAGGCTGTGGTCGAGATTGGCGATCGGATTGGGCGGGTAGCGGATCTCGAGCGCGAACCTGGCAAAGGCGTCGATCTGCTCGCTGCTCAGCTCGCTTTCGCGGCCGAGCAGGCTGACGAAGGCGACGTTGAAATCCTCGAAGGCCTGTTCCTCGATGCTCTCGTCGGCGTCGCGGCTGACGCCGGTGCGGTCGCCGCGCCAGTGCATGGGACCGTTGCCGGCCAGCCCGCGCAGGCTTTGCGTGGTCATCGGCCCCTTCATCGGATGGAAGCTCGGCCGCTGCTGGAAGCGATTGGTCGGGCCGTATGCGTTGGGGCTTTCGGCGACGCTGTCCTCGGGGATGCCGAGATCCCAGGCGAGATGGTCCATGTCGCCGAAGATGTGGCAGCCGGCGCAGGCCGAGTCGCCGCGGCTCGAGCCGAGCTTCGCATCGTAGAGGAACGGCCGTCCGGCGACGACGATGGCCGGCTCGGGGTTGTGCATCCTCACGTGCGCCACCTCGCTGCGCCGCGCGGTGTCGACGACGGAGAGGCCGTTGTCGAAGCGCGTCAGCACGTAGAGCCGGCCGCGGCCGGCATCCAGCGCCAGGCCGCCCGGGCCGCCGGCGGACAGCGCGATCATGTCGCCGCCGCGCACGAAGCTGTCGTCGGCGAGCTTGGCCGCATCGAAGACACCCAGCGCCTGCGAGCCGAAGGCGGCGACATAGAGCGTGGCGCCGTCGGCGCTGAACGCCAGCGCCGAGGGCATCGCCAGGCTCAGCGCGCGCTCGGCTTCGGTGCCGAGCGGCGCATCGTAGCTCGCGATGTGCTTGTTCAGATGGCGCTGGCGCACTGCGCCGCTGCCGTCGACGACGGCGATGCGGCTTTCGGCGAAGTGCCCGCGCACCGTGGTCGAGCGCTCGCCGCTGCCCTCGAAGCGGACCTCGTTGCGCGCCTCCAGATGGCCGACGAACAGCTCGCCGCTGCCGGGTCGCACCGCCATCGCGAACAGCGTCGTGCCGACGCCGGCCACCGGCGTGCCGGTTTCGAGCGTCGCCGCGTCGATCGGAAAGACGTCGTAGTCGGGCAGCTCGAAGCGCACGCGCTCGCTCCAGTCCCGCGGCGGCTCGCCGTTCTCGGGATCGCCGCTGTCGAGCCAGCGCTCGCCGTCGTACTTGACGATCAGCCCGGTCACCGGCTGTTCGACGCCGTCGGCGCTGGCCTGCGGCCCGGGCTTGTCGAGCCCGCCGGCCAGCGCGTCGTTGAACAGCACCGTGCTGCGATTGCCGGAGAAATGGATGCCCGCGTACACCGTCTTGCGGTCCGGCGTGACCGCCAGCGGCCGCGGCGTGTCGCCGAACAGCGTGAGGATCTTCGCCGGCGTGCCGGCGCCCGCGCCCGGGCTGGCGGCATCGAACACCCAGACGTCGGCGCGGCCGATGCCCGGCGTCTTGAGCTGCGGATCGAAGGGCGCGTTCTGGCCTCGGTGCGCGGTGGTGACGAAGGCGTATTCCCGCCCCGTGCCGGCGAAGACGATGTCGCGCGGCTCGTCGCCGACCCACAGCGTCTGCTTCACGCGCGGCGGCATCGCGGCGAGATCGACGATGCTGACGCTGTCCGACAGATGGTTGACGACCCAGGCCTCGCTGCTGCCGCGCAGCGCGACCGCGACCGGTTCGAGCCCGACGGGCACCGAGGCGCGCAGCGCCGGCGCGGCCCCGGAGACGTCGTAAATCTCGAGCCGGTTGTCCGGCGTATTCGCCGCCAGCAGCGTCGCGCCGTCGGCGCTCAGCGCCAGCGGCCGCACCGGACCGGACTCGAAGCTCGTGAAGCCCAGCGCATCGAGCGCGGGATCGTCGAGGAAATCCGCCGCCGGCGGCGGCACCTCGCCACTGCCATCGCCGCCATCGCTGCCGCCGCCACCGCCGCCGCCGCAGGCGACCAGCACCAGCGCCGCGCAGCCGAGCAGCCATGCCCGCAGCCAGTCGGTCCGCAAGATGTGCATCGGCATCGAACCCACTCCCAGTACGCAAGCCGCAATGTACCGGCGGGCGACCGGGCGCTCGGCTACGGCGCGTAACGTCGTGTGTCGGGGGCGCGTCCGGCCGCTGGCCGCTGGCCGGGCGCCCGTGCCCGCGTCGACGCCGTGCTCCGGTGGCAACAGCGATGCAGCCGGCTCAGGCCGTCACCGCCCGCGTCTTCCCGAGGGGTTTGATGCCGGCGAGGCGGTTGGGTTTCTGCATCACCTCCCACAGATCCAGCGCTTCCTGCATCCGCAGCCAGCTCTGTGGCGCCGTGTTCAGCAGCTTGCCGAGGCGCACCGCCATCTCGGCGGACAGGCCGCGTTTCTCCAGCAGCAGCTCAGAAACGGTCAGCCTGCTCACACCCAGGCGCTCGGCGAGCTCGGTCTGCGTCATGCCGAGTGCCGGCAGCACGTCCTCGCGCAACACTGCGCCGGGATGCGTCGGGCGACGCTTGGGGTTTCGCATGCTCTTCATCAGTGATAGTCCTCGAGGTCCACGGCCGTGGCGTCTTCGCCCTCGAACTCGAATGTCAGCCGCCAGTTCCCGGACACTGAGACCGCGTAAGCACCTTTCCGGGTACCCTTGAGCGGGTGGAACTTATAGCCGGGCAGGTTCATGTCCTCGGGCCTTGTCGCGGCGTCCAGGCGGTCCAGCATCCGCTCCAGGCGCGGGGCGAACTGTGCGGGGATGCCGCGGTAGTCGCTGCGGGTGAAGAAGCGCTCCAAGCCCCGATGACGGAAGGATCGGATCATGCGGACTGTACTGGACAGTGATGCATTGTAATATCGTCCATATCACGCGGCAAGCGGCGGGCACGCCGTCTACGTCCGTACGCTGGAAGAGGAACATGCGGTTTGCGACGGCAAGTGCTGGTCGCTGTGCGCGGACGATACGCGCTCAGGCTGAAGACCGCTGCCGCAGATCGCCGCATCGTCCGGCTACTCGGCGGCGGTGCGAAAGCTCCACGAATAGGCGGACGGCGGGGTCAGGCCGAGCTGATCGACGAGCCGGTCGGTGACGACGACGGTGTAGCGGTGATCGGGCAGCAGGTCGGTATCGGCGGTGAAGTCGATGACGTGGCCCCAGTTGGGGTCGTAGATGCCGGAGCGCGACTGCCCGGGCACGAGGCGGCCCTGGTCGTCGAACAGGCAGATGATGCCGGGCTTTTCGACCTTGGCCTCGGGCGCCGACTGGCCGGTGAAGGCGCGGATGCGCGCTTGCGCCGCGTCGCGGCGGACCGGCACGTTGCGCTCGCCGTTTTCCGGGTGCACGGCGATGACCAGGATCGGCAGCGGCGCGTCGAGCAGCTTGGCCCACAGGTGCTCGTAGAGACGCGCGACCGCGCGCGCCGAGTCGACCATGCCGCCCGAGGTCATGTAGTAGTTCGCCGCGGCCCAGGGCATCGCCAGGCGCATGCGCGGCGCCTCGACGGCGGCGATGAGGCGCTCGCCGGTGACGCCGGCCTTGGACACGAGAAAGCCGCGGCGCACCTGCGCGGCGCTGATCCCCAGCTCCGGACGGTTGATCGCGTGCACCGCGACCAGCTCTTCGACCGGCGGAAATACCAGCAGCGGCGCGTCCAGCCACAGGTTCTGCTCGACGATCGCGACCACATCCATCGCGTACTCGATGCCCGGCACCGGACCGATCGGGAGCGTCGCGGCGAGCGCCGCCTCGTCTTCGGCTTCCAGCGCGCGACGCAGCGCCGGCTCGTCGGCCGGTGTACCGAACAGGCCGCGGCAGCTCGGGCCTGCGCGACGTTTCGCGTTCGCGGCCGCCGCCGATTCGGGGCTCAGGTCGCGCTCGCGCACCACGGGCTCGAACAGGCTGTCCCAGGTCTCGTCGGTGATGCCGTGCGCGGCATTGCCGAAGGCGAACGCGATCAGCTTGCCGCAGCGGTCGCTGAGGCCGTTGAGATCGATCAGGCCCAGCGGCTGGCGCGACACCAACAACTGCTGCACTTCGCCGCTGCAGCCGATGTTCTGCAAGTGGGCGATGAAGGCGTCGTTGAAATCCTCCCAGTGCGCGCGCTCGGCCATCTCGCCGTCTTCGGGAAAGATCGCGCCGCTGCCGTAGCCGCCGTCCGGGTGGATCGCGCCGGCGAGCAGCGACGGCCGGTGCTGCGTGAGCAGGGTCTTGAGCGCGCCCTCGGGCAGCGCCTGGCGGCCGAGATCGGCGATGTGCGCGTGGGTGGTCATGCCGGCGGCCAGGGCCGCGCCCACCGGCGCCAGCCCCAGTCCGGCGAGCAGCGCGGCGCGTTTGGTCGAATGCTTCATCTCAGCTCTCCGCATGCAGTGTGCAGCAGCCGTCTTCGAGGGCGCGCCGCCTCTGGAACTCCGTCGCCGCGGCGTCGGTCGGCGCTTCGGGTTCGGGTTCGGGTTCAGGTTCGGGTTCGGGTTCGGGTTCGGGCAGCGGCGCCGATGGCGGCTCGGCCGGCGGCGCGGAGGCTTCCGGCGAACGGCCGCAGGCGGCCAGCGCCAGCAGCAGGGCCAGCAGGGCGGGGCGCAGCCGGTTCACGGATTGCCTCTTGTGCGCAGAAAGGCTTCGAGGCCGGCGAGATCGTCCGTATTGAGATGATCGACGCCGGCGTCGATGAGTGCGCCCCACACCGCCTCGCGCGCCGGCCCCGCCTCGTCCGGTGTCTCCCAGAAGCGCAGCCGCCGGCCGGCGCGGTGTGCGCGCAGCACGTAGTCTTCGAGTTCGGCGCGTTCGTCCGCCGGCATCTCGCCCTCGCCGCGCCAGCCGAACAGCGTGGTCCAGTTGTCGGAGATCAGCGGCGTCAGCGTCGCCGGGTCGCCGCGGTCGAGATCGCCGATGCGGCCGTCGTGGAAGGCGCAGCGCGTGGTCTGCGCGGCCAGCGTGTCGTAGGGCCGGTTGCCGGAGAGCACGACGGTGACGGCGCCGCTGCGCAGCACGCCGTTCTCGACGCAGCTCAGCAGCGCCCGATACGACTCCAGCTGGGCTTCGAGCACGGCGTAAGTCGTTTCGGCGTCGCTCTTGATGTCGACCAGCAGCTGCAGCGACACGGTTTCGCCGGCGTAGACGCTGCCGCCCTGTTCGGCGACGCGCTGCGCCAGCGGATCGAGGTAGAGACTGCGCAGCGTGCGCTGCGCGCGGATGTCGACGAGATCGTGCGCGACATAGAGCTCGCCGCCCAGGGGCAGGACCCAGACATCGGCCTCGACGCTGGTGAAACCGCGGTCGAGTGCATCGAGCAGCGGCCGCTCGTGCTCGTAGTCGTTGTGGGCGTGCGCGCGGCGCAGCGCGAAACCGCTGCCGGCGTCCGCCGCTGCCGGCGCCGGCGCGCTGTCCGTGCAGGCGCAGAGCAGGCCGGCGAGCAGCAACGGAATCGCGGTGCGCATCGGGTGCGGGCGCGTCAGCGATTGCGCGGCGTCGTCGACAGCGTCGCGATCGCCTGCGCGCGGTGAGCCTCGGGCAGCGGGGCGCGCAGCGGCAGCGGTGCCTCGGGGCCGAAGAAGATCGGGTTGCTCAGCGCGATCGGGTTGAGACCCAGCGGCGCCGAGAGCGCATCGGGCCACAGCTCGGCGCGCACGGCGTCCTGGCGGCGGATGTCGATCTCGGTCGTGAAAGTCTCGTCGGCGGATGCCACCGTCGTCGACAGCAGCGGCACGCCGAGGCTGCCGCGCGTGAGCATCAGGCGTGTGCCTTCGCCGCCGAGCACGCGCACCTTCGCTTGAGCGCGCTCGCCGGTGGCGCTGCTGAGCCATTCGCCCATCATGACCTCGCTGCCGTCGGCGCCGGTGGCGGTCAGCAGCAGCGCGGGGCCGTCGGGCTGGGCGGTGAGGTAGCCGCGGCAGGCCTGCAGCGCCTCGACGATGCCGGCGCGCGACAGCTCGCGCGCGTAGACCACGGTGGTCGGCGCACCGACCTCGGCGCCGCTGTCGATGCCGTGCAGGTCGGAGCCGCCGTTGCCGCAGACGCGCCGGCCGCGGGCCAGCTCGATATCCCAGCGGATCAGCGCCGCGGTGCCGCCGCTGAGGAAGAAATCACCGTTCCAGACTTCGAGCGCGTCCGGCAGCGCCGCCGGGTCGGCGTCGGAGTCGCCGAAGAATCCCCAGTTCGACCCGAAGCCGGGCGCGACGTAGGGATGCGCGGCGCTGGTGTAGAGGCCGCGGCTGCGGGTGTAGTCGAGCAGCATCTGGATCGGCTGCTCGTTCTCGCCCCAGGACGAGACCGGCTTGCCCCAGACACCGCGCACCGGACGGAAGCGCCAGTCGATGAACTCGCCGGCATCGAGGCCGGCGACGATCAGGTGCCCGGGGCCGCCGATCCAGGTCGTGACCTCGTTGCCGGCGAGCAGCAGAAAATTCTCGGGCTGGGCCTCCGGCAGGCGGTCGTTCTGGGTCGAGACGTTGTGGTCGGTCAGCGCGATGAAATCCAGGCCGCGGTTCTTCGCGCGCTCGGCCATCGCGGCGGGCAGCAGGGCCTTGCCGGAGGCAAAGGCGTCCGAAGAATGCTCGGTGTGCACGTGCAGGTCGCCGCGGTACCAGCCGCCCTCGACGATGAGCTGCTCGGGCACGGCCTGCCGCTGCGGCGTGGGCGCGGCCTCGCCGTAATGCAGCGTGACTTCGATCTGCGCCGTGCCGAGCGCGTAGTAGTTCGGCATGACGAGCTGCCACGGGCCCGGCAGGATCGGGCCGGGAATGAAGCCCAGCGTCGCCTCGTCGCCGGCGATGAAGAACTCGCGGCGCTCGGTGCCGGCGATGCCGCGAAAGCCGGTGCCGAGAAAGTCGCTGCCCTTGGCGTCGAACACGCCGATGCCGATGTTGTCCGGCGTGCCTTCGAGGTAGCGCGCCTCGATGCGCTGCACGCCTTCGGGGACCTCGAAGGGCACGTAGACCAGATCCCCGCCGGAGCCGACCGGCACGCTGAACGACAAAACCGTCGGCTCGGGCGGCGGCGCGCCGCTGCCGCCGTCGGGCGAGCCGCTGCCATCATCGCCGCAGGCGGCGAGCAGCATGGCCGCGAGCAGGGCGGCGCCGCTGCGCCAGCGCTTGTGCGTGATCATGTCGGTTCCTCCTCGTTGCGGCGCGGCGGCTTCGCCAGCGCCCGCCAGGCCAGCGCCGCGCCGCCCAGCGCCGCCAGCGTTCCGAGGCCCAGGCTGCCACCACCGCCACCATCACCACCACCGCCGCCGCCGATCGAGTCCATGTCGCCACCTCCACCGCCACCGCCACCGCCGCCGGCGCTGCCCTGCCGGAACGGGCCGCTGATCTCGAAGATCTCGCCGCGCACTTCCTCGCCGGTGGCCTCGTCGATGCGGTGGCGCTTGCCCTGACTCGCGAAGTACAGGCGCATGCCGTCCGGCGAGAACGCCGGGCCGGCCAGCTCCGAATGCGGCACCGGGTAGCGCAGAAACGGGGCGACCGTGCGCGTGTCGTGCGTGATCAGCACCAGCTCCATGTTGCCGCCGTCCTCGGCGACGAACAGATCGCGGCTCAAGGGATGCACGACGAGATTGTCGACGCCGGTCAGCACGGCTTTGTCGCCGGCGTCGGCGGCGTCGTAGAGGATGTCCAGCGTCTCCGCGACCGTGTCGTAGACCCAGACGCGGTTCGTGCCCTTGGTCGTGAAATAGACCTTGCCGCTGTCGTACCAGCAGCCCTCGCCGCCGTCGAAGATCGCGGCTTCCGGCACCTGGTTGCGCGTGGGCACCGGCAGGCCCAGCGGATTGCGGATCGGCTCCCAGCGAACCCGGCCGGCGCTGGTTTCCTCGACCTGCGGCATGATCGCCTTCCATGGAATCTCGTCGACGTCCACGCCGGGATTCGCGGCCAGCCAGGCGTCGATCTCGGGCTGGTAGTTGCGCCGCAGCGCCGGCGCGGCCTCGTCGAGCACCAGCACTTCGAGCAGGCCGCTGGACAGGTCCGGATAGGCGTCGGGCGTGTAGCGGTAGAAGGCGCCGTCCGCCTGGTCCTCGGTCATGTAAACGCGCCGGCCGACCGGATCGACCGCCGCGGCCTCGTGGTTGAACTGGCCCATGGGCAGGATGCGCCGCGCCGGATTGAGCGCCGTCGGATCGCACTCGTAGACGAAGCCCCAGAAATTCTCCTCGCAGGACAGCCAGGTGCCCCAGGGCGTGGGTCCGCCGGCGCAGTTGTTGTTGGTGCCCTGCAGTACCGGGTAGGCGGCGACGACGTTGCCCTGCGCGTCGAAACGGATCGCGCCGACGCCACCCTGGTCGCCGCAGAGCGCGGACGGCGGCAGTTGCAGGCACTCGTCGGCGATGATCGGAATCTCGGAATTGGACACGTAGATCCAGCCGCCGTCGTCCTGCGGGAACACCGCACCGCCGTCCGGCGCGCGATGCCAGATGTATTCCGATACTCCGCCGTTGGCCAGCGGCACCGGCGCATAGGCCTGGGCGATCCGCCGCGCGCTGAAACCCGGCGGCAGGTACAGCCCGTTCGCATCCGGCCCGACCAGCTCGCCGTAAGGGCTCGGCCCGGCCTGTGCCGGCGCGGCGTAGGCGCGCTGCCAGAACGCATGGCCCAGACCGAAAGTG
>JBFMCQ010000019.1:0-11495 GCA_040754295.1 Pseudomonadota bacterium
GTGCCCGCCGGCGACTTCGAGGTAGCGCGCCTGTTCGAGCAGCTTGCGCAGCGCGCGCCCGGACGGCAGGCAGCGCGAGTCGCGGGCATACATCAGCAGCGCAGGCATCGGCAGCCGGGCGATGTCTTCGGCCGCGGCGCCCGCTCGCACGAGCTCCTGGCGAATGCTTCCGTGGTCGAGCAGCCGCAGCCACTGCTTCGCCGCGCGCGCTGCGCCGCGTCCTTCGCCGAACGGCGTGAACGGGTCGCGCAGCCCGGTGTCGAGCCGATCCACGCGCAGGCGCGCCGCCGCTTCCAGAAAGCGGAACCCGACCTGGTCCTCGCGCTGCCAGTCGTAGCCGTAGGCGCGGCTGCTCGCCTCGGCGACGGCGCGCTCGTAGGGCGAGATTTCGGGCAGATCACTGAGGCGCATCTGCGGCTGCAGGCTCTGTATGCGTGCGTCGAACAGCGCCAGATGCGTGACGCGGGCCGGCGCGGCGACGGCCGCTTCCAGCGCCGCGGCGCCGCCGTAGCTGTGCGCGGCGAGCGCGGCGCGCGCGATGCCCAGCGCATCCATCAGCCCGAGGATGTCCCGTCCCAGCGCGGTCGCCGAGTAGCCGGCGTCCGTCGCCTCGCTGTAGCCGTGGCCGCGCAGGTCGAACAGCGTGACGCGGCAGCGGTCGGCGAGCGCCGTCGCCTGCGCGAACCAGAACGCGCGGTTCGCCGCGAGGCCGTGGACCATGACCAGGTCCGGCCCTTCGCCGAGCTGCTGCCAGGCCAGGCGCGCGCCGTTGACGACGGCGAAAGCCATCAGGCCGCCTTGACGTACCCGGCGAGAAAATCCGCGATCTGGCCGATCGACAGGTCGTCGACGTAGCGGCCGTCCTTCATCAGCAGTTTGTCGAACGGCGTCTTCGACAGTCCGAAGTCCTCTTCGATCGCGACGGTCAGCTGGATGATGTCGACGGACTCGAAGCCGAGGTCGGCGAGCAGCCGCGTCTCGCGGCTCACCGGCGCGTCGTACTCGCGGTCCCAGTCCTGGGTGAAGTCCTGCAGCAGGGCGATCAGTTTGCCGGCAATGGCGTCGCTGGACATCGGCTTCGAAAAATGGGTGGGCGGGAAATCAGAATAGCGGCGCGGCCAGCGCTTCGACATCGAAGCGCCCGTCGGCGCCGCGCCGGATGCGATAGGTGTGGGGCTGCAGCAGCGGCAGCGTTCCGTTGGCGACGCGCTCCTCGAAGAAGGCCAGCGTCGCCTCGACCTGCGAGAAATCGACCGCGCGCTTGTACGGGGCGAGATCGTAGCGCCACCACTGCAGTGCGAGGAAGCGCTCGACCAGCTTGTCGTCGAAGCGCATGCGCACGACGCGCGCCGGCGAGCCGACGACGATCGCATACGGCGGGACGTCGCGGGTGACGACGCTGCGCGCGCCGACGACCGCACCGGCGCCGACGGTGACACCGCGCTTGATGAAGCTGCCGGCGCCGATATAGGCCTCGTGGCCGATGATCGTCTCGTTCGGCTGGGTCTCGACCCAGGACGGGCCGGCGTCCGCGTCCGGCGCCAGCCGCGCGAAATCCGGCAGCTGATACATGCCGGGCACCTGCTGCGGGCGCGTGAACGCGAACATGTGGCTGGAGAACCAGTCGATCGGATGCTCGGGCGGGCCGATGATCGAGGACTCGCCGATCTGCGCGTAGCGGCCGAAGTGCACGCGGAACGCGGAAGTCATGCCGGCGGCGTTGAAGAACGTGAAGGCACCGGCCGTGCAGTCCTTGAGCCGGTGACCGTGGATGTACGCCGGCCGCTCGTAGACCAGCGAGCCGACGACCAGCCGGCCGTCGGTGATCAGGCCGCGCTCGGCGAGCACCGCCGTCGTGGCCGCCGTCGCGGCCGCCGGCCCGTCGGCCGGGGTCGCGGCGCCGCGCAGGTCGGCGCTCATTCCATGTAGCCGAGCATCTGCAGCTGCTCGATCATTTTCTGCTTCTCGCCGGCGTCCATTTCCTCGCCGGCGTCCTGCCTGCGCGCGAGCCGCGTCTTTGCGCCCTTCCGGACCGGATGGGCCGCCCAGTGCTCGGGCGTGAAGAATGCCGCCGGCACCTCGCCTTCCAGATCGGACGGCACCGAGAGCCCCATGCTGTACAGCAGCGTCGGCGCGACGTCGACGATGCGCCGCAGCCCGACTTCGCCCGCGGCGGCGACGCCTTTGCCGTACGCGACGAAGATGCCATCCGGATGATGCGTGCCCGCCGGGATCGGCCGTTTCACGAGCACCGGCTTGTAGTTGCGGATCGAGACGAAGCCGTTGTCGCGCAGCACCAGCGTCAGATCGCAGGCCTGCTTCATGTGCGGCCCCGGGAACCACTCTTCGCGGCGCAGCACGTCGGCGATGATGCGTTCGCCGCTGTCCGGATCCTTGAACGAGAACAGGTCTTCGATCAGCTTCTCGCGGAAGCGTTCGTAGTCCTCGGGACGGATGCCGGGATCGCCCGGTTTCTCGGCGACGCGGATGTGGATGCCGTTGCTCGACGGCGTGCGGCAGTAGGCGGTCGTCCGCGACCAGTCGAGATTGGCGAAGTCGCTGGCCTCGCGGCGCAGCGCCTGCTCGCTGCCGTCGCTGGCGGCCCACTGCAGGTAGCCCAGATCGGCGAGCAGGCCGTTGATGCGCAGCACCTCGGTGCTCGCGGTGAAGCCGTGATCGGAGGCGAAGAACACCTGCGCCTGCGGCCCGGCTAGCTCGACCAGGCGCGCGATGTAGCCGTCGAGCTTGCGGAAGTATTCCAGGCAGAGTTCGCGCATGCGCTGCTCCCAGCCCTGCGGGTCCTTCGGCAGCAGCGCGGGATCGAGGAACGGCCAGGCCTGGTGCTGGATCTTGTCGGTGCCGTCGAACATCACCGCCATCAGGTCCGGGCGCTCGCGTTCGAGGATGTATTCGGCGACGCGGAACCACTGCTCCTCGCGCGGCAGGTGGTAGCGCACCCACTTCTCGGTCTCCTCCGGCGAGAGCAGCTCGGTGGCCTGCTTCTCGTTGTCGAAGTCCCAGGCCAGCTGCTTGGGATCGAAGCCGGGAATGTCCTGCTTCATGCGCTCGAACAGCTCGCGCGGGTGGGTGTTGCGGCGCAGGTGCTTCGCCGGGATGAAGCCGGGCACGATGGTGCCGTTGACGTTGCCGGGCGGCGGCGCGGTCAGCGGGAAGTTGAGCGCGGCGATGGTCTTGTTCTTGCGCGTCGCGATCGACCAGATCGTCTCGGCGTCGACGTCGCGCGCGTCGTAGAGCGTCCAGAACACTTCGCCGCCCTTGTCCTCGGCGCGGATGAAGTCGAAGACGCCGTGCTGCCCGGGACCCTTGCCGGTCTGGATGCTGGTCCAGGCCGGCGGCGTCAGCGGGTTGGGCGTCGAGCGCAGCTTCGCGCGCGTGCCGCCTTCGAGCAGCTTCCTCATGAACGGCATCGTCACGCCGACGCCGGGCAGCTCGCGCGTCATTTCGTCGAGCACCGTGAAGGTGCAGCCGTCGAGGCCGATGAACAGGGTGGAGGTCATGGCAGCTCCTGGGTCATGTCGCGGTTTCCGGCCGCGGGGGCGCGGAGACGGCCGGGGGGAGAGTCAGCGGCGCCTGCGATGCCGGGGTCCGCGCACGGACCGAGGCGCCGCACAGCGCCAGCACTTCGTCGCTGCCGTTGAAGTGCAGGACGACGTCGAATTCAAGCCCGCCGTGGCGCACACGCGCCTGCGTCTGTTCGCCGCTGCGGCGGTCGAGCTGCGCCGCGATCACGCGCCAGTCCTGGGGTCGTCCGGCAAGGCCGGTGCCGAAGGCCTTGGCTGCCGCTTCCTTCGCGCACCACAGGGCGACGGCGACGCGCAGGCGCTCGGCGCTGTCGTCGGGGCCGGGCAGCCAGTGCCGCTCGGCGGCGTTGAGGCCGCCGGCGATCAGCGCTTCGGCGTCGATCTGATCGAGCCGCTGGTAGTCGAGGCCGACGGCTTCGTCCGCGGGGCCGAGCGCGGCGACGGCCCAGCGCCGACTGTGACTGATCGACAGCTGCGGCAGCGGCTGGCCCGAGAGCGCGGGGCAGAGGATGCGCGGCGCGCCCTGCGCGTCTGCAGCGATCTCGATGTCGGCGGCGGCCACGGCGACGCCGCGCCGCGCGGCCCAGTCGCGCACCGCTTCCTTGGCGGCGATGCGGCCCATCAGCCATTCCTCGCGCCGGGGCCCGGTGGCCGGCAGCGCGTAGAACTGCCGGCGTTCGGCGTGGTTGAGCACCATGTGCGCGAGCATGCGCTTCCAGATCGCGCCGCCCTCGTCGAGGAACTGCGGCGGGAACGGCTCCATGCGCCGCAGCAGCCAGCCGTCGGGCACGGCGTTTTCCGGCCACGGCCGCGTCATGAATTCCTGCTGCGGCCGGATGCGGAAGTCGTAGTAGCGCCTGGGCACCGCGAAGCTGCGATCCTCCCAGCCGTCGGCGCGCACGAGCACGCGCCCCTGGCCGTCGATCAGGTCGAAGCGCGCTTCGAGAAGGTTCTCGCCGGTGAAGCGCAGGTCGCCGCGGCCCAGCACGCGCGTGCCGGCGGCGGGCGGCGGCGCATACATCGACAGGCGGCCGAGCCGGAACGGGAAGCAGTTGTAGCCCCAGCCATGCTTCTCGGCGAGCCAGTAGCCGGCGAGCTGGCCGGCGGCGTCGAGCATCGCCGCATCGAGCTGGAAGCGCGGGCGCGGCGTGAAGCTGAAGTAGTCGTGCGTGGGAATCGCCTCGAGGTCGGCCTCGATCGATTCGGCACCCCAGCGGCGCAGGTGCTTGACACCCTGCAGGCGCGGGCCGTGGAACATGCCGTGGCTGTAGAGCTCGCCGTCGGGATTGTTCCTCGGCGGGTGTTCGTCGGCGCTCGACCAGGCGCGCGCCTGCGGCGCCTGCGGGTAGTGCTCGGCGAGCACCACGCTGCCTTCGAAGACCAGCATGCCGCCGGGCAGGCCCGGTTGCGGGCCCGCGCCGAGCATGAACAGCCGCACGCCGATGCGGTCCTCGGTGGCGCTGGCGGCCTCGCGCTCGGCGACGATGCGCAGCAGCACGCTGTCGTCGTCGAGCGACAGCCAGCGGTTGCCGCGCGCCTGCTCGATGGCGACGACGCGGCGGTCGCGCCGATCGACCAGGCGCATCGCCGCTTCGGCGAGGATTTCCATGCTGAACGTGAACGGGACGACCGCGATCGGCAGCAGGCTCGTGTCGCGTGCGCTCGGCGCCGCGCCGATCGTGTGGTCGCGCAGGAAGAGATCGCTGTCGAGCGCGTAGCGGCGCTCCATCACCAGGCGCTGCGGGTCGTGTTCGACGATCTCGCCGAGCAGCGGGAATGCCTCGGGCGCCTGCTCCGGCGAAGGGCTTGCCGGCTCCGTTCCTCCTGGAGCCGGCCCTGCCGCGGAAGGGCCGGGGAGCGAGGCCAGACCCATCACGCGCGCCTGGCTGTCCAGGAACTCCTGCATCAGCGAGAAATGCGTCTGCAGGAAGGCCAGCCGCGGGCCGGGCGGCGCGCTCGGCGCCGTCGCCGCCGCAGCGGCAGGCCGTTCGACGATCGTCTGCGGCAGCGGCGGCACCGGCATCGTCTGTGGCCAGCGCAGCCTGGGCATCGTGCGATCGAGCACCGGCTGCTGCTTGACCACGTGCGGCAGGCCCAGGTCGATCACCGCGATCTCGCGATGCGCGTACAGGGCCGGTGCATCGAAGACGACGCCGGCGGCATGCAGCTGCGCCAGCGCCGTGTGCAGCTGGCCAATACCGGACCTGCGGCGGCTGTTGGTGGCGACGGCAAGGACGTCGTCGCGATCGCGCAGCGTGTCGGTGACGAACGAGGTCAGATTGGCGCTGGGGCCGACTTCGACGAAGTAGCGGTATCCGTCCGCGTAGAGCCGCGTCAGCGTCTCGGTGAAGCGCACGCGGTTTTCCCACTGCGCGGCGACCTGCTCGATGATCTCCGCAGGTTCCTGCGGAAACGGGCCGACGCTGCAGGCGCTGTAGAGCTGCGTCGAGCCGCGGCCGAAGTCCGCGGGCTTGAAGTAGCGCCGGTAGGCGTCGGCCATCGGCTTGAACAGGGCGGTGTGGTAGGCGCGGCCGAAAGGCAGCTCCATGCAGATCGCGCCCTCAGCGGCCATCGTTTCGCGCAGCGCGCCGATCGCCGCCGGCGGCCCGAACAGCACCAGCTGGTTCGGGCAGTTGTCCATCGCCACGACGATGTGCTCGCCGGGATCGGCGAGCAGCGCGGCGCGCTGCTCCGGCTTGAGCGCGCCGACCGTGAGCAGGCTGCCGGTGACGATCTCGCCGCGCGCGTCCAGCTCGCGGAACAGCCGGTTGAGATCGCGCACTGCCTGCGCGATCTCTTCCGGATCCTTGTAGCGGCGCAGGCGCGCGGCGGTCAGTGCGGTGTTCTCGCCGGTCGAGTGGCCGAGCATCGCGTCGGCCTTCAGGCCGATCGATTCGAGCACGGCATGCAGCGCCATGCTCGCCGCGAACACACTCTCGGCGGCGTGATCCATCTCGTAGATCTGCGCCTCCAGCTGCGCCCGCGTGTCGGCGTCGATCGCCGTCGGGGGCGGATAGACCACCGCGGCGCGCGGGCTGCCGTCGTCGGCGCGGTCGAGCGCGTCGAACCAGGCCAGCGCCTGCGGGAAGCCGACGCAGACGTCGGCGAGCATGTTCGGGTATTGCGCGCCTTCGCCGGGGAACAGGAAGCAGAGCTTGCCGGCGGCGCTGCCCGTGCCGTAGAAGACGCCGCCGCGCGTCTTGAACGGCGCGGCGTCGTCGCGGCCCAGCCGGTCCTGCACCTGCTGCAGCTTCCGGTCGAGATCGGCGGCGTCGGCGGCGACGATCGCCAGGCGGTGCTCGCCGCCGGCGTGCTGCGCGCAGGCGCGCGCCAGCTCGGGCAGCGTCGCCGGCGTGGCGTCGGCCAGGCGCGCACGCAGCCGGTTCACGGCGGCGAGCAGATCCGGGCGCGAGCCGGCGCCCAGCAGCAGCAGCTCGGACTCGCCGGGGGCGTGCGGCACCGCGACCTGGACCTTGCGCGCGCGCGGCACGTATTCCTCGAGGATCGCGTGCGCGTTGATGCCGCCGAAGCCGAAGGCGTCGACGCCGGCGCGCCGCGGGGTCTTGCCGTTGTGCACCCAGGGGCGCGTTTCGGTGTTGATGTAGAACGGCGTCTTTTCCAGCTCCAGCTCCGGCGCCGGCTCGTCGCAGAGGGTCGGCGGCAGCACCCTGTGCCGCAGCGCCAGCGCGGCCTTCATCAGGCTGGCGCCGGCCGAGGCCGGCACGGCGTGGGCGATCATGCTCTTGACCGAGCCGATCGCGACCGTCGGCAGCCGGCCTCTGCGCGGACCGTAGATCTGCGCCAGGCTGCGGATCTCGGTGCGGTCGCCCAGGGCGATGCCGGTGGCATGCGCCTCGATCAGCTCGACGGTCGCCGGGTCGATGCCGCTGGCGGCGTAGGCGCGCTTGAGCGCGAGCACCTGGCCTTCCTCGCGCGGCGCGAACAGGCCCTTGGCCTTGCCGTCGCTGGCCACGCCGGTGCCCTTGATCACCGCGTAGATCTTGTCCCCGTCACGCTCGGCGTCCTCGAGGCGCCTGAGCACGACGATGCCGCAGCCTTCGCCCAGCAGCGTGCCGTTGGCGCCCTTCTGGAACGGCCGGATCCGGTCGCGCGCCAGGGCGTTGATGATCGAGAAGATCATGTAGTTCTGCGGCGGCGTCTGCGCGTGCACGCCGCCGGCGAGCATCAGGTCGCAGCGCCCGGACTGCAGCTCGCGCGTGGCCTGCTCGACGGCGACCAGCACCGAGGCGCAGGCGGCGTCGAGGATGAAGTTGGGCCCCATCAGGTCGAGCCGGTTGGCGACGATGCCGGTGTTGACGTTGGGGATCATGCCCGGAAGGATCTCGGCGGTCAGCTGCGGCAGCTGCGCGGCCAGGCCGTCGCGCAGGGCGTCGATCTCGCGCGAGGTGAAGTCCGGACGCAGCTTGGCGACCAGCTCCAGCATCTCGTCGATGAAATAGCCGTGGCCGAGCAGCGTCGCCTGGCCGCGGTTCACGTTGTTGCCGCGGCCGAGGATGATGCCGGCCTTCTCGCGATCGAACGGACGCTGCGTGTAGCCGGCGTCGGCGAGCGCGTCGTGTGCGTGTTTGAGCGCCAGGAAGTGGTCGGGCTCGCGGCCGTCGACGGCGTTGGGCATGACGCCGAACTCGCGCGGGTCGAAACGCGCCAGCTCGTGCAGCCAGCCGCCCTGCTGCGTATAGACGCGGTTGACCGCCTTCGACGACGGGTCGAGATACGGTTCGGCCCACTGCGGGCCGGCGTCGCTGACCGCGTAGACCTTGTTGAGGATGTTCTGCCAGAGCGCGCGCAGGTCGCGCGCCCCGGCATAGACCGCCGACATGCCGATGATCGCGATGTCACTGCTGCGGCTCATCGCCGGATGCTCACGTCAATACCTCCGGCGCCCGGCGTACCGCCGGGCCGGCCTGGCCGCCGAGGCGGTTGAGTGCCGCGCTGAGCGTGCTCTCGCAGTCGCGCAGCTCCAGGCGCAGGCGTCCGGCCTGGTCGAAATAGAAGGCGTCGTAGACCACGGACGCATCCTGCGATGCCGGACGCAGGCGCAAGGCCAGCCGCAGGCTGCGCGGCAGCGGCTCGGCACCGTAACGGCGCACCGAGCCGAAGCGCGACGGCAGCGCCGACATCTGGCGCTGCAGGCGGCCCCAGACCAGGGCCATCTGCGGCGGCACGTCGACCAGACCCGGATCGAACAGCCAGCTGCCGGGCCTGCCCGCCGCCAGCCATTCGGCCGGCATCGTCGACAGCACGCGGGCGTCGAGCCCGGCCGCGTCGACGCCGTCGATCGAGGTCACCAGCTGGAAGCGCGGACCGTGGAACAGCAGGGTCGAATAAGCCTCTTCGGCGGAAAACGGCTGCGGCGTATCCAGCGGCGTGACCGCGAGCAGCTGCGCATCCGGCAGCCGCTGGCGCAGGACCACGGTCGCGCGATAGCAGGGCAGCTTGCGCGCCGGGTTCAGGATCTCCACCGACACCGACTGCGCATCGGGCTCGGAATGCGTCGCCGCGCGTGCGCGGAGCTGCACGCTGACTTCGTCCCCGTCGAGGACGATGCCGTTGAACAGGCGCAGGTCGCGGATCTCGGCGACCTGCGCGCCCGGCCACGCGGCGGCCGCGAACTGCGCCATCCATTCGAGCGCGCCGGCGGCCGGCAGCACCGCCTTGCCGTCCATGCGGTGATCGTCCAGGTAGGGATCGCTTGCCACCGAGAAGGTATGGTCGAGCAGCATGTGGCCGCCCGGCCCCAGGCGCGGTGTGCCGCGCAGCAGCGGCAGCTCGGCTGCCACGGCATCGGCGGTCCCTGCGTCGGCCGGCGCCGGCTGTTGTCCCCACGGGCCGCGGCCGGCGACCAGCTCGACGTCGTGGCGCGGCGCGAAAGCCAGCTCCTCGCGGAACAGGCGGCGCCCGGCGGCGACCGGGATCGGCTCGATGCCGCGCTCGCGGAAGGCACGCTTGACGCCCTCGCTCGCCATGCCCGCGTCCCAGGGGCCCCAGTTGATCGCGACCACGCGCGTCTCCGGCCAGCGCCGCTGCAGATCCCAGGCGAGCCGGTTGAGCGTCTCGTTGGCGGCGGCGTAGTCGGTCTGGCCGCGGTTGCCGTAGCGGCCGGCGACCGAGGTGAAAAAGGCAATGGCCTTGAGCGACTCGGGGCGCAGCCTGCGGCTGAGCACGAAGGCCGGATCGAGCTTGGTCGCGAGCACGCGCTCGAAGGACTCGGCGGTCTTGTCGGCCAGCAGCCGGTCCTCGATGACGCCGGCGCCGTGGAGCACCAGGTCGATCCTGCCGTGGCGCTCGTAGAGCCGGTCGATCAGCGCGCCGAACGCGCACTCGTCGCGCACGTCGCAGGCGGCGTACTCAACTTCGGCGCCGGCGCTGCGCAGTCGCGCCAGGTTGGCGCGGATCTCGCGGTCGGCGAGCAGGCGCGCCAGCGCGCGGTCGACCTCGGCCGGCTTCGGCTTGCCGCCCGCCGCGGCTAGCATGGCGATCAGCGCCTTGCGCAGCTGCTGCGGATCCTCGAGCGCGGCGCTTGCCGGGTCTTCCGCGGCCGGCTCGGCGCTGCGGCCGACCAGCACCAGGCGCATGCCCGGCTGCACCAGCTCCTCGAGAAGCTCGGCGGTGATGCCGCGCGCACCGCCGGTGGCGAGCACGATCCAGTCGGCCTGCGGCACCCGGTTCGGCGAAAACGGGCTTTCGACCAGCGGCTGCTCGACCGTGACCGCGCCGTGGCGCTCCGCGCCGACGTAACCGGCTTCCGGCTGCGCGTCCTCGGTCTGCAGCTCGGCGAGCAGCAGCTGCGCGATCTGTGCGTCGGTCTGGCTGTCGAAGTCGACCGCGCGCATCGCGCTTTCCGGGAACTCCTGGCGCAGGCAGTTGAGCATGCCGACGACGCCGCCGGCCGTGATCGAGCCGGGACCGATGGTGTCGCGGCCGAAAGTGCCGCCGAGCCGCGTGGCGGCGAGCACGCGCAGCTGCGCGAGCTCTCCGCCCAGCGCCTGCGCTGCGTGGAACAGGCTCAGCAGCTCGCGCCGGTACTGGTCGCGCCAGTCGTCCAGCGTCTCGACCGCCGGCGAGTGCAGGCCGTGCAGGTGCAGCAGTGCGCGCACCGGGCCGTGGGCCGCGCGCGCCTGCGCGATCGCCAGTCGCAGCGCGTCGGGCGCGGTGCTGTCGATGTCGACCGGGGTCATGCCGGCGGCGGTCAGGGCCGGGTGCAGCACCCGCTTCACGGTATCCGGACCGCCCAGGACCAGCGCCAACCCCGACAGACTCACGGAGCTGCCGTGCAGCGCTGCCGGCTGCGGCTTGAGCACGTAGCGCGGGATGCGTGGCGCCGCTTGCGCCGCTTCGGCGCCGGCAGACGGCGGCGGGGGGACGGCAGGCACCGCCGGTGCCGCAGCGCCCGGCGCCAGGGCGCGGACCTCGTTCAGGATCGCACTGAGCGTGCGCGAGCGGGTGAAGCCTTCCATCGCCGCCTGCATCGCCGCGCCGATGTCCGCGGGCAGGGCTTTCTGGAAGGCGCCGAGGATCTCGACGCGCTTGATCGAGTCGATGCCCAGCTCGGCTTCGAGATCGGCTTCGAGGCCGAGCATGTCCTCGGGATAACCGGTGCGCTCGGCGACGAGGCCGAGCAGCAGGGACTTGAAATCGACGCTCGCGCCGGCCGCCGCCGTCGCCGGTGCTGCGCCTGCCGTAGGTGCTGCAGCCACCGCCGGCGCCAGCGCCTGCACTTGCGCGAGGATCGCGCTGAGCGTGCGCGAGCGGGTGAAGCCTTCCATCGCCGCCTGCATCGCCGCGCCGATGTCCGCGGGCAGGGTTTTCTGGAAGGCGCCGAGGATCTCGACGCGCTTGATCGAGTCGATGCCCAGCTCGGCTTCGAGATCGGCCTCGAGGCCGAGCATGTCCTCGGGATAACCGGTGCGCTCGGCGACGAGGCCGAGCAGC
>JBFMCQ010000019.1:11595-48475 GCA_040754295.1 Pseudomonadota bacterium
TTTCTGGAAGGCGCCGAGGATCTCGACGCGCTTGATCGAGTCGATGCCCAGCTCGGCTTCGAGATCGGCCTCGAGGCCGAGCATGTCCTCGGGATAACCGGTGCGCTCGGCGACGAGGCCGAGCAGCAGGGACTTGAAGTCGACGGCCGGTGCGACAGTGCTCGTCGCTCCGGCCGTGCCCAAGGCGTGATCCGGATGCCCGGCACTCGTGCCCGCCGGCTGGATTCCGGATTCCGCCTGCGGCGGCGCTGCAATGACCGGCGCGGGCGCGACCGACGGGACACGCTCGATCGGCTCGGGCAGGGCCGCAGCGGCAGGCGGCATCGCAGCGGGCAGGCCGGTGCCCAGGAACTGCTGGATCACACGCTCCTGCAGCTGCAGGAATTGGCGCATGGTCTGCTGGTAGGCGACCAGCGCTTCGCTCGCGAGCGCGGGGGAGACCGTCGGCTGCGCCGTTGCCGGGACGCCTGGCTGTTGCAGCTCGGGCTTAAGGCCGACGGCGGACGGCGGTGTCTGTCGGGCGGAAGCCGGACCGACGACCGGATCTGCCTGGGTGCGCGCGCGCGCGGCTTGCGCGCTCGCCTTCGTCAGCGGCGGCAGCCTGCCGGTGCGGTGCTGCGGATCGTCGAGCGGCCGTGCACAGCCGCCGCTGACCATCCAGACGTGCCTGGGCAGCTGCACCGGCTGTGCGAGCGCGGACAGCTGTTGCAGTTCCAGCAGGTCGAGGTCCCGGGTCTCGAACAGACGCAGCACGTCGAACGCAGCGCCGGCTGCATACAGTTCCGCCAGCGCCATGAGCGTTCCGCGCAGGCCGTTGCCGGCGTCGAACGAAACCGCGAGCGCATCACGGCCTGCGAGGATCTGCCGGACCATGGTGCTGCAGATGCTCTTCGGGCCCAGCTCGACGAAGACCCGGCATCCGGCAGCGTGCATGGCCTCGATCTGGGCGACGAACTCGACGCTGCTCAGCAGATGGCCCTCGAGCAGCGCCTGCATCGCTGCGGGCGCGGACGGATACGGCGCACCGCTGCTGTTGGCGTAAACGGCGCACTGCGGCGGCGCGAACGGCGTCGCACGGATCGCCGCGGACAGCGGCGCCTGCGCAGCGGCCACGAGCGCGGTGTGGAAGGCGCCGGAGACCGGCAGCAGCACCGCGCGCAGGTTCTCGGCGGCGAGCGCCTGCACGGCGGCTTCGACCGCCGCCTTCGGCCCGGAAATGACGCTCTGCTCGGGCGCGTTGTGGTTCGCGATCTGCACGCCGTCGAAGCGCGCGATCGCCGCGGCGATGCGCGCACGCGCAGCCTGCACGGCCGCCATGCCGCCGGGCGCCGCGGACTTCGAGGCCTCCGCCATCGCCTGCCCGCGCGCGGCCGAGAGCCGCAGCAGGTCCTCGGCGGCAAAGACGCCGGCCGCGTGCAGCGCGACGTATTCGCCATAGCTGTGGCCGGCCACCGCGGCCGGGACGAGACCCAGGCGCCGTGCGAAGCCCAGATACCCCAGCGCCAGCGCGCCGATCGCCGGCTGGGCGACGCGCGTGTCGGTCAGCGCGCGGTTCTGCGCCGCTTCGGTTTCGGCGTCGAAGGCCGAGGGCGGCAGCATGCGGCTCGACAGGCGCTCGGGAAACTCGGCGAGCAGCCGGCGGTCGGCGAGCTCCAGCGCTTCGCGCAGCTCGTCGAGATAGAGCGCGGCCTCGCGGCCCATGCCGACGTACTGCGCGCCCTGGCCGGGGAACAGAAAGGCCAGCGCCGGCGCCTGCGCCGGCACCGCACGATTCAGGCGGACGTGCGCGGGCAGGGGCTGGCCGGCGCCGCGCAGCTGCGCGAGCACGGTGTCGATGTCCTTCGCCAGCGCGGCGCGATCGCCGGCGACGATCGCCAGCCGCAGTGGCGCGGCGCCCTTGGCCGCGGCGCTGCGCGCGAGCGCGAAGGCCAGCTCACCCATCGGCACCCGGCTATCGTCGCCGAGCAGCTCGCGTACGCGGATCAGCTCGCGCTCCAGCGCCGGCTGATCCGCGCAGCGGAACACGAACAGCTCGGCCGGCCATGCCCGCTCGCCGGCGGTGCCCGCGCCGCCGCCCGCGCCGCCGCAGGGATACTCCTCGAGCACGGCGTGGAAGTTCGTGCCGCCGAAGCCGAAGGCGGAGACGCCGGCGCGGCGCGGATGCTGCGGGTGCGCGAGCCAGGGCCGCGCGTCCTTGAGCAGGTAGACCGGCGCCTGCGCCTCGGCGATCGTGTCGATCGGCTTGCTGACGCCGTGATGCGCCGGCAGCACGCGGTGATGCAGCGCCAGTGCGGCCTTGATCAGCCCGGCGACGCCGGCGCTGGCCTTGGTGTGGCCGATCAGCGTTTTCACGGAGCCGAGCGCGACCGACTTCGGCGCGGCGTTCTCGGCGGCGAGCGCGCGTGTGACCGTCTGCGCCTCGGCGCGGTCGCCGACCGCGGTTCCGGTGCCGTGGGCTTCGAGCAGACCGAGCGTCGCCGGCGAGAAGCCGGCCTTGGCGTAGGCGCGCGTGAGCGCGCGCAGCTGGCCTTCGGGCCGCGGCGCGGTCAGGCCCAGCGCCTTGCCGTCGCTCGATCCGGCGACGGCCTTGATCACCGCGTAGATGCGGTCGCCGTCGCGCTCGGCGTCGGCCAGGCGCTTGAGCGCGACCACGGCCAGGCCCTCGCTGATGGCGATGCCGTCGGCGTTCTGGTCGAAGGTCTTGGGCTCGCCGGTGGGCGACAGCGCCTGCGTCTTGGAAAAGCACAGATAGCCGAACGGTGACTGCACCGTGTCGACGCCGCCGGCCAGCACCATCGAGCTGCGGCCGGATTCGAGCTCGCCGACGGCCAGCGAGATCGCCGCGAGCGAGGAGGCGCAGGCGGCGTCGACGGTGAAGTTCACGCCGCCGAGGTCGAGCCGGTTGGCCACGCGCCCGGCGGCGACGTTGAGCAGCGAGCCGGCGAAGGACTCCTCGGTCCATTCCGGCAGGCGCTCCCAGCTGTCTTCGGAGATGTTCTCGACGAAGCGCGGCAGCTCGGCGCGCACGCCGTACTGCAGGCCCAGGTCGCCCAGGCCGCCGCCGGCGCCGAGGATGATGGACGTGGTCTCGCGGTCGAAGCCGCCGTCTGCATAGCCGGCGTCGAACAGCGCGCGGCTGGCGACTTCGAGTGTCAGCAGCTGCATCGGATCGATGGCCTTCATCGACTTCGGCGGGATGCCGAAGCGCATCGGATCGAAGGAGATCTCGTCGAGGAAGCCGCCCCAGCGCGAATAGACCTTGTCGCGCGCCTTGCGGTCGGCGTCGAAGTATTGCTGCCAGTCCCAGCGCGCGGCCGGGATCTCGCCGATGGCGCCGATCCTGTGCACGATGTGATGCCAGTAGTCCTGCGGCGTGCCGGCCCCGGGCAGCAGCACGCCGATGCCGACGATGGCGACGTCGGAGGGCTTGGCGGCCTGCGCGTGCGCGCGCCGCACACTCGCGAGCGCCTGCAGATGCTGCTGGCCCCTGGTGCAGACCTCGGCGTGCAGCGCCGCGATGCTGGTCACCTCGCGGCGCAGCGTGGCCACCTGGCCGATCATGTACATGCCTTCGTCGAGCTGACGCTGCGGCGGGATCTCGACGATGTGTCCGTCGGCGTCGCGATCGACGCCCTTGCTCGCCAGGCGCAGCCGTCCGAGGTTGAGCGCCTCGAGCTGGTCGCGGATCTCCTCGGCGGAACGGCCTTCGCCGATCAACCTGCGGCGCGTTTCGTAGAAGTCGTGCGCGAACTTCGTGTCGACGCAGCGCGTGGAATGGCCGGGCCCGGTCTCCAGGCTCATCGTGCGTGTGCAGTGCAGCGCCTGGGCCTGGAAACCCTCGACGATGGCGCCGCTCTCGACGATCTCGCGCGTGAACAGATATGCCGTGCCCATCAGCGCGCCGACCTTCATGCCGCGCGCGGCCAGCGGCGCGGCCATCGCGGCGACCATTGCGCCGGAGACGGCGTCGTGGATGCCGCCGGCGAACAGTACGTGGACCTTGCCTTCCTCGCCGGCCGGCACCTGATCGAGCAGCAGCTCGATCATCTGCTCCCACAGCGGGAAGCTCGCCAGCGGCCCGATGTGGCCGCCGCATTCGCGGCCTTCGAAGACGAAACGGCGCGCACCCTGCTCCAGATACAGCTTGAGCAGCGCCGGCGCCGGTGCGTGGATGTAGGTGGCGATGCCGCGCCGCTCGAACTCGGCGGCCTGGTCGGGACGGCCGCCGGCGATCAGCGCGAACGGCGGCTTGCACTTCCAGATTTCGGCGCACTGCTCCTCGCGCAGTGCCTGCGGCACGAAGCCGAGCATGCCCACGCCCCAGGGCCGGTCGCCGATGCGCGCCCGGGTTTCGGAGAGCATCTGCGCGACCTGCGGCCCGCGCATCAGCGCGAGCGCGAGGAAGGGCAGGGCGCCGCCATCGGCGACCGCGGCCGCGAACGCGGCGCTGTCGGAGACGCGCGTCATCGGGCCCTGGCACAGCGGATAGCGCGTGCCGTGCGAGACCGCGAGCGCGCCGTTCTCGTCGAGCGCGGCGAGCTCGGCGGCCGCATCGATCTGCTTCGACGCGGCGCGGCGCACCGCCTGCACCAGCCGGCCGACGCTGCGATACCGCCGGCGATACGTCTGCGCAAGGCCGATGCCCTGGCCCAGCGGCAGCACGCGCGCCGCATCGCCATCCCAGCCGATACGGGACTCGAGCTGTGCCGTCCACTGCGCCGCCGTCGCGCGGGTGCTCTCGGCGGCGCGCGTCGCCGCGTCGATGCCCTCGAGGCCGGCGCTCGCGGGCCGCGCATAGACCCGGCAGGGCGCGCCGAGCGGCTCACCGTACAGGCGCGTCTCGGCACCGTTGAGACGGCCGAGCTCCGTCTTGAGCGCTTCCGGCAGCGGCGATTCGGCGAGCAGCAGTAGGCAGTCGTCGAGCACGACGCCGGCGGCGCCGGCCGCGCGGCAGGCCGCGGCGCTGTGCAGGCCGATGCCGCCCTGGACGTAGAGCGGGAGCTCTGCTGCCGGTCCGGCACGCAGCTTCTGCAGCAGGATGTAGCTCGTGTCCTCACCGACCCAGCCGCCGGCCTCGTGGCCGCGCAGCAGCAGCGCGTCGCAGTGGCCGCGCGCGGCCTCGGCCTCGTCGGCGCCGGTGATTTCAGCGAGACAGAAGTCCTGCGTCCGCGTGCCGAGCGCTTCGCGCGCGTTCCGTACGGACCCGGCGATGACGAGCGTGAGGCTACGTTCGCCGGCCGCTTCGATCAGCCGGCGCGCGAGCGCCGTCTGCGCGTCGACGATGCGCAGGCCGATGCGCGCATCGCTCGCTTCGCAGAGCTGCCGGAAGTTGCGCTGCGCGAGCGTCGCGTCGGCGGTGAATTCCAGATCGAGGATGCCGGCGCCGCCGGCGCGTGCAAGCGCCAGCGCGAGGCCGGGATGCGGCAGGCCGGCGGGCACGATGCCGAGAATGTCCAGATTGTCGTCGCTCACCTTACTGCTCCCTGGTGAACCGCCGGACTCCCGTTCCGGCGGGAAGTCATCCTATTTTTTCTTGCCTTCGAGCAACGGTACTTCGAGCACTTTCTCGTGCACGATCGGTCCGTGGCCGAAGTAACCGGCCTCGCCGAAGCACTCGCCATGATCGGCGGTGACGATGAAATGCGTGTTGCGCGGCGCCTTGGCGATCAGCGCATCGAGCAGCGTGTCGACGTGCTCGACGGTCCTGATCTGCTGGCGGTGCAGCATCCTCATCTGCTCGTCGTCGAAGAAGCGGTCCTCGGCGCTCTTGCCGAGCTCATCGTCCATGCGCTTGAAGACGCCGTGCACGCCGGAGATGTGCGGCAGGCTCGCCGGGTCGAGCATGTAGGGATAGTGCGTCTCGCCGAGATTGAGGAAGTGAAAACTCGGCTCGTCCTCGTCGAACTCGATCTCGTCGATCATGCCGGCGAAGTCGTTGTGGTTCGCCATCAGCTTGTAGTCGTCGAAGTGCCGGTTGAGGTGGCTCATCGGGTTGAGCACCGGCAGCGAGACGCGCGCGACCGTGCGGTAGCCGTGGTCCTGCAGCACCTTGGGCAGCGACAGCTGCGGCACGAAGCTCTTGAACGACAGGCCGTCGATGCCCAGCCGGTCGACCCACTTCACGAAGTCTTTCTTGTAGACCTCGGAGGCGAACACGCCCTGTGGGCTGTCGTGCGGGATCATGCCCATCAGGTAGGTGTAGTGCGAAGGTGACGTCCATGACGCGTAGGCGTAGCGACGCTCGCCGGCGCCGATCCGGTCCATGTTGGGCGTCTTCGCAGCTGCGTAGCTGTCGAAGCGGCAGCTGTCCATCACGATGAAGACGAGGTTGTTGCTCATACGCGCAGGTGGCCTTGCATTCGCGCATCGGCGCAGCAGGCGCAGAACGATCCGCCGAACTCCCGGATTCATTGTGGCACAGCCGCCGCACCTGCCGCCATCGGCAGGCGCACGGACAGCGGCGTCAGACAGCGTCGATTCCGGACCCGAGCGCGCCGCGTGCATCAGCGTGGTGCGCGCACGCGATCAGCCTTGTCCGCCGCCGACCTGAATCACGCGGCCTTCTTCGAGCGACAGCGCGCTCAGCGGGCCGCCCCAGACACAGCCGGTGTCGAGCCCGACGACCTTGAACTCCGGCCATTCGATGCGGCCCAGCGTCGACCAGTGGCCGAAGACGATGCGCGTGTCGAGCGTTCTGCGGTCCGGCACTGCGAACCACGGCAGCAGCGGCGGCGGCTGCGAGCCCGGGGGACCTTTCTGCTTGAACTCGAACGTGCCGTCGGCGCTGCAGTAGCGCGCGCGCGTCAGACAATTGATGGCGAAGCGCAGGCGCTGTGCTCCGTCGAGCCGCGGCGTCCAGCGCGCCGGCTCGTCGCCGCGCATGTGCGGCAGGAAGCGTGCACGGGCCTGCGCATCGCGCAGCATCGACTCGATCTCCGCGGCCTGCGCGAGCACCTCGTCGAGGGTCCAGTGCGGCGCGACACCCGCGTGTACGACCAGTGTGCCGCTGCGCGCGTCGTGCCAGGCCAGCCGCTGCCGGCACAGGAACGCAACGAGCTCGTCGGCGTCGGCGGCGCGGAGCACCTGCTCGAGCCCGTCGCGCGCCTCGCCCGCGCCGTGCGCGACGCCGATCAGATAGAGATCGTGATTGCCCAGCACCGTCGTCGCCGCGGCGCCCAGGCCGCGGACGAAGCGCAAGGTGCCCGCGGAGTCCGGGCCGCGGGCGACCAGATCGCCGGCGAAAATCAATCGGTCCGCGGCAGGGTCGAACCGAAGGCGATCGAGCAATCTACGCAGCGGATCGAGACATCCCTGCACGTCGCCGATTACATAGGTGGTCATCCCGGAAGTCCTTCGGTTTGGCCGCCCGCGTTGATCGAGGAGCTGTTCATCGACGACCGGCCCGTGTACAAGCGCTTGCGCGATTGACTGCGCGCGCTCAACGCCCGGCCGGAGCCTCCGGGGCCGGCTTGATCCAGAGCGCGTCGAGCGCGGGTTGACTCATGTCCGGATTTTAGCGTTTGGCTCGCCCTTCGGAGTCGCTGTCTTGAAAATATTTACTCCGCCCCCTTTTTTTGCTGACCCCTTTTTTCGGCGGAGATCCGACGCGTGAACGCGTAGAATCGGTAAGACTGTAGCAATTCTTACCGGAGCGGCCGATGCGCATCACCAGCAAGGGACAAGTCACCATTCCTCAGGCGCTGCGCCAGCGGGCGGGCCTCACCCCGGAGATGGAGGTCGAGTTCAGCTATGAACGCGGCTGCATCATTCTCAGGAAGGCACGCGGGCAGAAAAGCCGGGGAGCCCTCGCCGTCGAGCGGCTGCGTCGCACCAAGCCGCGTACGGCGCTCACGACCGACGAGATTCTTGCATTGACTCGCGGCCAATGAGCGCGCGCGTCCTGGTCGATTCCACCGTCCTGCTGGACATCGTCACGGAGGATCCCGTCTGGGGCCGGTGGTCCGCGGCGGCCATCGAGGCGCAGCTGGCCGGCGCACCGCTGGGTATCAACGCGATCATTTTTGGCGAAGTCGCGTTCAATGTGGAGCGCATCGAGACGCTCGACGAGTTGCTGCCTGAAGCGGACTTCAGTTATCTGGACATTCCGCGCGAGGCCGCGTTTCTCGCCGCGCGTTGCCACGCCGACTATCGCGGTCGCGGCGGGCAGCGCCGGACGATTCTGCCCGACTTTTTGATCGGCGCTCACGCGGCAGTCGAGCGCATGGCACTTCTCACCCGCGACGCGCGCCGTTACCGGACGTACTTTCCCGGCCTCAAGCTCATCGCGCCGGAGTGACGTCAAGCGGATTTCGGCTCCGAATCTGGCGCCAGCAGCGCGTGCGCAGCTTTCGTCCACGCAATGGTGCGCATGGCGCGCTACGGTTTGAAAAGTCGAGGGTGTGGCGCCTGCGCTGGCATTGAATGAATAGTGGCGCACCGCCTGCGCGCGGCGGCGCCGGGATGGGCGTGGAAGCGCAGCACTCGTCTTGCGACGAACCGGGGTACAGGGTCCAGCGGTAGCGAATGCGGGGGCGAGTGGCCGCGGGTCGCGGTACGGCCGACGAACGGTAGGAATGCGCCGGGTTTACTGCTTTGACGCCCGCTCAGGCGGCCCCGATAGTGTCCCCACGGCGCGAATCGAGCCGGATCCAGTCAAAGGAGCAGGTCATGTTGAAGGTTTACACTGAGTATCTGAAGACGTTTTTCAGGGACGAGGAAGGGGCCAGCGCGGTCGAGTACGGACTCATCGTCGGCTTGATCGCGGTGGCTCTTATTGCGGTCCTGGCGGCCGTTGGCACAGACTTGGGCAGTCTGTTCACCACCGTGAGCACCGAGCTGCAGGGCGCCGCGCCTCCGGCCGGCCCATAGCTCCGGCCTTGTCGCCATGGGCGTTGCCGCTGGTCGCCGCGTGGGCGCTCGCAGTTGCCGCCTGTGATCTGAGCGGCAGGCGCGTTCCCAATACGCTGCTGGCCGTTGCCGCGGTACCGGCGGTGGCGCAGATGCTAATCTTCGGCCACGGCCCGCTGGGTGCCGGTCGCGCGGATGGACTGGCCGGGGCAGCGCTGGCAGGGGCGGTGTGGCTGCCTGGGTACCTGCTTCACAAGGTCGGCGGCGGGGATGTCAAGTTCGCGGCCTGCATCGGTTTGCTGCTCGGCACTGCGGCCGCAGTCGAGGCCATGCTGATCGCCGCCCTGATGCTGGGCGTGATGGGCGCAGGCGCGTGGCTGCTACGCCGCCGGTCGGCGCGGCTGCCGGCGGCGCTGCCGCTCGCGGGCGGGCTGATGCCGCCTTTGATCTGGGGACCGTTGTGGCTGGGCTGAGGGAGTGGTCGATATGGATGCTCGGAGCGCGCCAGACGTAACACCCGTTGCTGCCCGGAAACGCCAGGCCGGCGGCGCGATGGTCGAGTTCGCGTTTGTCTTTCCAATCCTGTTCCTGCTGGTCTACGGCGTCATCGTCTACGCCTATGTCTACGTCATCCAGCAGTCGATCACCTACGCGGCGCAGGAGGCGGCGGAGGCTGCCGTTGCGGTGGACCCGGAGCAGGACGACCCGTTCACGCAGCAGCAGCAGGTCGCCCGCCAGATGGCGATTTCGGCGCTATCCTGGCTGCCCGAGAGCCAGCAGGCGCGCGTCCTCGGCGACGCGGGCGACAAGGTCGAAATCCTGCTCTGCGAGATGGGAGGCGACGGCTGCCCGGCGGATTCCGACGGGCTGATCGTCAGACTGCGCTTCACGGTACGCCCGGAGGGCTCCGGCTGCGCCGCGGACGCGCTGTTTCCAATGCTGAACCTGTACATGGTCGGGTGCGTGCCGCCGCTGCCGGCGACGCTGTCGGCTACCGCGGTGGTCCGTGTTTGAGGGCGTGAGCGGCTGAGATGGGAGACTCGAAGCGATGAGTAGCACCACGCTGAAAATCGTCGCAGTGGCTGCGGTCCTGCTGGCGGTCGTGCTGGCGATCGTCGGCTTCCAGCTGAGCCGCAACTACGCCGAGCAGGCGCAGAAGGCGGAGCAGCAGGTGCAGCAGCAGGAAGTGCAGCAGACGCTGGCGGTCGTCGCGCTCAAGCCGCTGGCGGCCTACCAGCCGATCGCACGCGACGCGGTGGCGCTGGTTCCGGTCTCGGTCAGTCCGGCCGATCCGTACGGCAGCATCGACGACGTCGTCGACAAGGTGCCGCTGGTCGACATCGACGCCGGTGCGCCGGTGACGCGGCGCTATTTCAAGGAGGGCAACGTGCTCGCGCGCATCATTCCGCCCGGGCACAAGGCGGTTTCGGTCGAGGTCAACGACGTCGTCGCCGTCGGCGGCTTCGTCAGGCCCGGCGACATCGTCGACGTGCTGCTGTATCTGCGCGGCGGCGCGGGCATCGAGCAGGCGCAGTCGCGCGTGCTGCTGGAGGCGACCCGCGTGCTCGCCTACGAGGAGCGCATCATCGACCGCCCCGAGGGCATCGAGGGCGAGAACGACAAACAGCGCTCGCGCGTGCGCACGGCCGTGCTCGCGGTACCGGAGAAGGACACGACCAAGCTGATGCTCGGCGTCAGCCTCGGCGAGCTGCGGCTGGCCCTGCATGGCCAGGGCCAGGCACCGCAAGCCGATGGCGGCCAGGCCGTCGCTGCCGCAGCGACCGCCGCGGACGCTGCGCAGCGGCCACCGGAGAACGCCATCGGCATCGCCGAGTTGGCGCGCATCAAGCCGCCACCGTCGAAGGTGCCGCCGCGGCCGCGCGTCGAAATCCTGCGCGGCAACGCGCGCGAAGTGGTGACCACCAACTGAGGCGCCCATGAAACTCGCAGGGGACAGGGTAGGGGTACTGGCTCGCATCGGCTTGAGCGTGCTCGCGGCGCTGCTCGTCTGGCCGGCCGCGGCGGTCGATCCGGGCGACATCCTGCTGGTCGAGCAGGGCACGCATCGGCTGCATCGCGCCAGCGGCGATGTCGCGCGCGTCGCGGTCGGCAATCCGGAGATCGCCGATGTCAGCGTGATCAACCGCCGCGAGCTGCTGATCACCGGCAAGGCGCTCGGAGTGACCAGCCTGCACGTCTGGACCAAGGGCCTGCGGGCGCCGAAGGAGTATCGGGTTCGCGTCGACACGGTGAAGGATCCGCTGCGCACCGACCGCGCCGACCCGGAGCTGGCGCGCGCGACGATCGATGCCGGCCGCGGTCTCTCCGGACAACTGCCGAACCTGCTCGCCCATAGGCGGGCGGCGCTGGCGGCGCAGCCGGCGCAGGAGAACCAGATCGACGATCGCAGCGGCGTCGCGCTCGAAACCCAGGTGCTGACGCAGATCAAGGTAGCGGAGGTCAGCCGCTCGACCGCGGAGCAGTACGGCCTCGGGCTCGGATACCGGCACGAGGGCTCGCGCAGCAGCGTCGTGCTGGCGCCGCCGAGCAGGCCGGACAGCGTGATCGACAGGGCGTTCAATCTGGTGTTCGGCCGTGACCTCGGCAACGGCGACAGCATCACCGCCGTGCTCGACATCCTCGAGAGCCGCGGGCTCGCGCGCGTGCTCGCCGAGCCGAGCCTGCTGGCGATGAGCGGCCAGACCGCGACGTTTCTCGCCGGTGGCGAATTTCCGGTGCCGGTCAGCCAGGGCGGCTCGGTCGCCGGCAGCATCTCCGTCGAGTACAAGGAGTTCGGCGTGCGCCTGAGCCTGTCGCCGACGGTGCTCGCGCGCGACCGCATCGCGCTCAAGATCGCTCCGGAAGTCAGCGATCTGGATTTCTCCGCCGGCATCCAGATCGGCGGCGTGTCGGTGCCAGCGCTCAAGGTACGGCGCACGGATACGACGGTCGAGCTGGGCGACGGTGAGACCTTCCTGATTTCAGGGCTGGTGAGCAGCAATCTGATCAGCAGCATCGACAAGCTCCCGGGCCTCGGTGACGTACCGATCCTCGGCGCGCTGTTCAAGTCGAGCAATCTGGAGCGCGAAGACCGCGAGCTGATCATGGTGGTGACGCCGCGTCTGGTGCGACCGATGGCTAAGGAGGCGCGGCTGCCGAAGATGCCCGGTGCCGAGTACGACCGCTACGATCCGGGTTGGGGGCGGACCATCTTCCTGGAGAACGGCGACTTCGACGCGGGCTTTAGCCGCTAGATGGCTAGAATCGGACGGATTCAGGGCCGAGGACGCCGCTAATCATGAAAACTCAGGCCGTCGTCGTCGCCGACGATCCCGTCTATCTGAGCTGGCTGGAAAACGCCGCCGGGCAGGGGGCCGAGTTCTCGCTGGTGCGCCCGCTGGACGCCGAGGATCTGATCGAGCGCATGCAGATGATGGGGCGCGTCGACGTCGCGTTCTTCCAGTTCGAGGCGGGCAACCTCGAGGCGCGCATCAGCATGATGGAGCGTCTCGTCGAGCGCATGCCGGACCTGCCGGTGGCCGGGCTGGGCGCCGACAGTAATCCGGACATCGTGCTCGCCGCGATGCGTGCCGGCGCGCGCGACTTCCTGGTGCTGCGCCGCGACGAGGGCGATGTCTCCGTGCTGCTGAGTAAGCTGCTGCGCCGCTCGGTGCCGGCCGCGCGCGTGACGCAGAAGCAGGGTCAGATGTTCGGCATTTTCGCTGCGCACCCGAGCGACGCGATCGGCTTCGTCGCCGAGCACGTCGCGCTCGCGGCGGTCGGGACCCAGCCGCGCACCGAACCGGTGCTGCTCGTCGACATGGCGACGCCGGCGGGCGCCTGCGCGGTTTTCCTCAACATCAACCAGTCGTACAGCGTGCTCGACGCGATCAACGACGTCTACCGCTGCGATCAGACGCTCGTCGACACCGCATTCGCCAAGCATCCGAGTGGCCTGTACCTGCTGAGCCTGCCGGAGGATCTGGTCGGCCATCCGCAGGCCAACTTCGAGGAGTTCATCAAGCTGCTGCAGGTTGCGCGCGGTCTGTTCGGCGTGGTCGTCGTTGCGTTCGACGGCCACCGCCCGCTGGAAACCATCGCCGGCATCATCACCCAGGCCGACCGCTCGGTGCTGCTGACCGACCAGTCGATCCTGAAGTCGCGCCACAGCAAGTACCTGCTGCGCGCGCTGCGCCTGGAAGACTGCCCGCTCGACCGCACCGCACTGGTCGTCGACAACTATCGCCGCCGGCTGGGGCTGGAGCCGGAGAACCTCGCCGAGATCTTCGATCTGCCGATGCTCGGCACGCTCTCCGCGAGCCACGGCAACGCGCGCATCCAGGCGATGAACTCGGGCGAGCCGCTGTTCACGATCGCACCCAAGGATCCGTTCTGCGCCGATGTGCGCAGCCTCGCGGCCGCCCTGATCGGCGGAAGCGCGCGCATGGAGCGCGCGTCCGCCGGATTGCTGAGCCGTCTGTTCGGTTAGCGCCGTGAATACGCCAACAGATCCACAGCTCACGCGCTTCCGGATGTCGGACCAGTACCAGCAGCTGAAGAACAGCTTTCACCGGCACCTGATCCAGCAGATCGAGGAGCGCAATCTCGACATCGACCGCTGGGACGCGGTCAAGATCGAGCGCTTCGTCACCGAGCAGATGCGGCGCTATGTCGTCGAACAGCGCCTGCCGGTGAACCAGCGGGAATCCGAAGCGCTGGCGCGCGACGCCAAGGACGAGCTGATGGGCTACGGCCCGATCCAGGCGCTGGTCGATGACGACACGGTCAACGACATCGTCGTCAACGGTCCGAGCACCGTCTTCATCGAGCGCGAGGGCCGGCTGTACAACGTGCCGGTACGCTTCTTCAACGACGCGCACGTGGTGCGCGTGATCCAGCGCATCCTCGCGCCGATCGGCCGGCGCGTCGACGAGTCGATGCCGATGGTGGACGCGCGCCTGCCCGACGGCTCGCGCGTCAACGCGATCATTCCGCCGATCGCGCTCGACGGGCCGTGCCTGTCGATCCGCAAGTTCCGCAAGCAGCCGCTGTCCGCCGACGACCTGCTGCGCTACGGTACGCTCAGCCCCGCGGAGCTGGAGTTCCTGCGCGAGCGCGTCGAGAAACGCACGAACCTCATCATCGTCGGCGGCACCGGCTCGGGCAAGACGACCTTCCTCAACCTGCTGTCGCAGTGGATTCCGCAGGACGAGCGCATCATCACCATCGAGGATGCAGCCGAGCTGCGGCTGCATCACGGCCATGTCGTGCGCCTGGAGACGCGACCGCCGAACCTGGAGGGCGAGCGCGCGATCAGCGCACGCGATCTGGTGCGCAACGCGCTGCGCATGCGCCCGGACCGCATCGTCGTCGGCGAGGTGCGCGGCGACGAGGTGCTCGACATGTTGCAGGCGATGAATACCGGCCACGACGGCTCGATGACCACGCTGCACGCCAACAGTACGCGCGACGCCATCCACCGCCTGGAGCTGCTCGCCGGCTTCGCCGGCTACACCGGCAGCGAAGTCACACTGCGCGCCCAGATCGCGTCGGCGATCCAGCTGATGGTGCACGTCAGCCGCCTCAAGGGCGGCGAGCGCCGGGTGATGTCGGTGACCGAGGTCCTCGGCACGCGTGGCCACGAGATCATCATGCGCGAGCTGTTCCGTTACGAGCTTGAGCGCAGCGAGCACATCGACTGCCGGGAGGCGATCTGATGGCGCTGATGCTGCTCTTCGTCGCCGCCCTGGGACTCGGCGCCGCCGCGATCTGGCTGTTCGTGCGTGCCGGCGAGCGCGAGCGCGAGGAGGAGGTGCTGCTGCGCCTGCGCGCGATGGGTGGCGACGAAGCGGCGTACGCGATGCAGCAGGGACGCGGCCAGATCCGCAATCCCCTGCTGCGCTGGGCCTGCTACCTGATCTGGCGCACCGGTTCGGAGCTGCCGCCCGATACGGTTGCGCGCATCCTCGTGGTGGTTGCCGCGCTCGCCGTGGTCGCGGTGGTCGCGCTCGGCGCGTTCGGCGGGCTGTGGGCAACGGCGATGCTGATCGCGTTCGGCTGGGCTTATTTGAGCCGCCAGGCGGCGCGGCGGCGCGCGCTCATCGCCGAGCAGCTGCCATCCTTCCTCGAAGGCGTGATCCGCGTGCTCGGCGCCGGCAACACGCTCGACGAGGCGCTCGCGGCGGCCGCACGCGAAAGCCCGGACCCGATCCAGCCGCTGTTCCAGAGCGTCAGCCGCCAGGTGCGGCTGGGCGCACCGGTCGAGGCGGTGCTGATGGAGACCGCCGAGATCCACCGGCTGCGCGACCTCAAGGTGATGGCGCTCGCGGCGGCGATCAACCGCAAGTACGGCGGCAGCCTGCGCAACGTGCTGCGCAGCCTGATTCAGGCCGTGCGCGCGCGCGACACCGCGGCGCGCGAGCTGCGTGCGCTGACCGCGGAGACGCGCTTCTCGGCGCTCATGCTGTCGCTCATTCCGGTGGGCCTGATGCTCTACATCTTTGCGCAGAACCCCGACTACTATCGCAATATGTGGCTCGATAGCGTCGGCCGCTGGCTGCTGATCGTCTCCGTGCTGCTGCAGGTCGCCGGCGTCTTCGTGATCTACCGGATGATGCGCTCGACGGAGGAGCCGTCGTGACGCCGACCCTGTTCGCAAGCCTGGTCGCCGGCGCGATCCTGGTCGCGCTCGTCGGTCTCGCGGCGCTCGCGCTGCTGCTGCTGCGCGCGCGCGCCGACGCGCGCATCCGGCGACGCTTGACGCCCGAGGCCGGCAGCTCCGTCGAGTTCGATGACCAGAGCCGCGCGCCGCTGGTGGCGTCGATGGCACGCAGCGGCAAGGCGCTCGAAGGTCTGGTCGACACCAAGGGGGAGAGCGCGCGCCTGCTGGTGCAGGCGGGCTGGCGCAGCACCGAGCAGCGTCTGCTGTGGTACGCGTTCCAGGCGCTGCTGCCGGTGGTTTTCGCCGGCCTGCTGATCGGTTTCTGGGCGTTCGCCGAGGTGCCGCGGAAGAGCCTGCTGCTGCTGCTGCTCGGGTTCACGGCCGCGGCGCTGTCGTTCCTGCTGCCGCGCTGGATTCTGCGTGCCGCGGCCGCCGCCCGGAAAGCACGGATCAAGGCCGAGGTGCCGCTGTTCATTCACCTGCTCGTGCTGCTGTTCGAAGCCGGTCTGTCGACGCGCCAGGCGCTCGCGAGCCTGGTCCGCGAGGGCGCGGGCGTGCTGCCGGAGCTCGGCTACGAGCTGGAGCTGGTACTGCGCCAGATCGAGGCGGGCGGCGATATCGCCGAGCTGCTGAAGAATCTGTCCGAAGCACTGGAAGTCGACGATCTGACCACCATTCTCGCCGCACTGCGTCAGGTCGACCGCTACGGCGGCGAGATCCGCGAGCCGCTGCTCGAATCGCTGAGCGTGATCGAGCAGCGCCGCAGCCTCGATCTGCGCGAGCGGGTCAACCTCCTGTCCGGTCGCATGACGGTGGTCATGGTCATGTTCTTCTTTCCGGCGCTGCTGGTATTCGTCGCCGGCCCCGCGTTCCTGGCGCTGATCCGCGCACTCGGAGAGGTCAATGCCGGTTGAACGCCTGCGCCGCATCGGCGTCGCGCTCGGCGTCGCCGTGCTCAGCGCCGGCTGCGCGCTGCCGCAGCGCCTCGACGCGCCGGCGCAGCCGGCCGCCGGCACGGCGCAGGCCACGCCCGCCGATCGCGGGGTTTACGGCGACCTGATCCGCTCGATGCTCGACCAGGAACAGTACTACGCCGCGCTGGCGCACGTGCAGCAACGGCAGCGCAGCGGCGACGGCGATCGCGACGAGCTGCGCTTCCTCGAAGCCGAGGCGCGGCGCGGGCTGCGCCAGGTGGCGGCGGCAGACGCGCTCTATCAGAGTCTGCTGAAGACGCCGTGGGCGGCGCGCGCCTATCACGGCCTCGGTCTGTTGCACGCGCAGGGCGATATCGCCCGCGCGGTGGCTTACCTGCGCCAAGCGGCGCAGCGGGCGCCGACCGACGCCGACGTGCGTAACGATCTCGGCTACGCGCTGCTGCGCGCCGGTCAGTTCGATCAGGCGCTGCCGGAGCTTGCCACCGCCGTCGAGCTGGCACCGGATTCCGACAAAGCGCGCAATAATCTGCTGTTGCTGCTGATGGTACGGGGCGACGAGGCGGGCGTGAGCCGGGTGGCACGCCAGGCCCTGGTACCGCCGGACACGCTTTCGCGTCTGCGCCAGCAGGCGCTCGTATTGCAGGCCCCGCAGGGGGGCCAAGGAGGCATGCCGTGAGAATGTTCGCAGGGATGGTCGCGCTGTTGCTGACAGCCGGCACCGCCGGGGCCGCCGACCGCGCTTCCGAAGCGCCGCTGGGCACCGACACTCGCAACTGGGTGGAGCTGCAGGCCAGCGGCCGGGCGTCGCTGGGCACGGTCCGCCCGATGCCGGGCGAAGTGGCCGAGAAGGTTTACGAGCGCTACCTCGAAAGCTTCGAGAACCGCATTCCGGAGCGCTACGAGCGCGAGAGCTTCGTCAGCTCGGGGTCGGGCGGCTCCTGATCGTCATGCGGCGGCGGCTGCGTCAGAGCGGTGCGGCCGCGGTGCTGGCAGCGATTGCCGCCGGCGCCGGCTTGGCCGCGCTTGCACTGGCGATCGACGTCGGCCGTCTGTATGCGGCGCAGCGTGACTTGCAGCGCGTCGCCAATCTCGCCGCGCTCGACGCCGCGCGCGTCTCCGGAGGCTGCCTGGGCCTGCCGGACGATCCGGCGGCGGCCGCGTTCGGCGAAGCCCTCGACAGTATCCAGCGCAACGGCGGTGGACCCGAACAGATCCGTCCGCTGCGTGTGGAACTCGGGCGCGAGTTCAAGGCTGCCGACGGCAAGCGCTATTTCCACGCTGCGCCGGATCGCACCAATCACGCCGTCCGCGTCACGCTGACACGCCCGGCGCCGCAGCGTTTGCTGTCGCTGACGCCCGCGACGGGCAGGCTGATCGCGGTCGCCGCCGCGCGCTCGCGTCCGTATGCGAGCGTGCACATCGGCAGCCGCCCCGTCCAACTCGATCCGGAAGGCCTCAACCGCTTCTTCGGCGCTGCGTTCGGATCGGAAGGCCCGTCGGTGAGCGCGGTCGGCTATACGAGTTTGTTCGAGGCGAGCGTGCCGCTCGATTCGGTCATCGACGTGCTCGAACCGGGTACGCCGGATCGCATTCGCCTGCGGCCGCTGTCGGTGGCGCAGCTGTTGAGACGGATCGTCGACACGCTGGCGGCGGCGGGTAACGACGCCGCAGCCGAGGCGGCGCGGCAGATCATGTACGTGTCGGAAGCGGCCGAATGGCTGACGCCGCCGGCACTGCTCGCGGTCGAGCGCGAAGTGGCGCAGATTCTCGGCAGCGCGTTGATCGGCGCCGGTGATCTGGTCGTGCTGGCCGCGCAGGCGGTCGCCGATTCCGCGGTGATCGAGCTGCTGTACTCGTTGCCACCGCCACTGGGCGACAGTACGGTGCTGATCCGCTTCATCGAGCCCGGCCAGGCCGCCGAGCTGACGCCCGGCGCGGAGGGCAGCGACGAGCCCCAGTACGCCTTCAACACGCAGGCGCTGATCGAGGTCTCGCTGAGCGCGCCGGTGCCGCTGCTCGGCGCCGATCTGGAGCTGCCGCTGTGGCTGCAGGTCGCGCAGGCCACCGCGCGCGTGACCGACATCCGCTGCGCGCGGCTGGGCGAGCCGCGCGACCTCGTCACCGTCGATGCGCGCTCGAGCGTAAGCCGCATCGGCATCGGCCGCTTCGAAGACCTCGAAGCGCCGTTGCCCCAGCCGCAGCGCGCAACCTTGCTCGAGCTCGACCTGCCGGCCGGCCGGCTCGGCATACCGGTGCCGGTGAACGTACGCGCCGTTGGCTTCTCCACGGTCGACATCCCGAGTGCCCGCGAGGAGCTGGTGTTTACGGGCCCGTTCCCTTCGGAATCGCGCTCGTTCGGCGGTCCGCGGGCGGTGGCGCTGCTCGAAGCCGTGTCGCAGCTGCCGTCGGGTCTCGATCTCGACGTCGAGATCACGCCGCTCGCGCCCGGCGGCGAGCGCTTTGCGGACATTGGCGGAACCCGTCTGCGCGACGCCGTGAGGAACGCGCGCGAGATGGTCCAGTCGGCCTTGGAAACGGCGATCGCCGAAGCACTGACCGCCGGCGGCGACCGCCTGCTGGGCCGCGTGCTCGACGGCGCGGGGCTCACGCTCGGTGGCGCCGATGTCCGCGTCTACAGCGTGACCGCCAAGGAGCCCTATCTTTTCCTCCGCTGAGGAGTCTGACGTGCCCTCCCCCGGCTGGCGCTGGCGTATGGACAGACGTGGCTGGCTCACGGCGCTGGCGGGCGCGTGCCTGCTCGTGCTGGCCGGGCTTGCGGTGTTCTGCCTGTGGCAGGCGCGCGGGCTGCAACTGCGGCTCGATCACGCTTACGTCTCTGAGCAGGCGGCGCAGGCTTTCGAGCCCGTCCTGCAGGGCGGTCCGGTTGCGCACCGCGACTTCAGGCTGTTGGCCGAGCGCCTGTTGCGGCGCCGCGACCTCAGCCTGGCGTATCTCGCAATCCGCGACGCCGAGGGCGTTTTGCTCGCGCGCACCGGTTGGTTCGAAGGCTGGCAGCTGCCGCTGATCCCGCAGGCGGTTCAGGAACGCGCGCGCACCCGGCTGTACGCGCTGGTCGGCAGCGTCGGCAGCCGGCGGCTGCTCGCGCCCGATCGACGTCTGCTCGGCACCGTGGAGTACGCGCTCGGTCCGGGCGACGTCGAGGCCGTCCAGGTCGAGGCGGTCGCGGCGCTGCGCATGGCCGGGTGGCTCGCGGCCGCACTGGTCCTGCCGGTGATGGCGATGTTCCTGGTCGGCCTGCGCCGGCAGCTGCGCCGGGTGCCCGCGTGGGCGCAGCGCGCCGATCCGACGCGCCCGCCGGACACCGAGGACTGGGGCGCTTCCGAGCGCCAGCAGTTCCGCGAGCGGGCCGGGGCGATCGCCGACACGCTCAGCTACGGCTTCATTCTCACCGACCGGGAAGCGCGCATCCATTATCTGAACACGACCGCCGAGCGCCTGACCGGCTGGAGCGCCGCGGACGCGCGCGGACGGCTGCTGTACTCGGTGTTTCACGCGACCGATGGCGCCGGCGCGCCGCTGCACAGCCCGGCCGAGCGCGTGCTGGAGCTGGGCCGTCCGCAGCCGGCGCAGCTCGGTGTGCTGCGCCAGCGCCACGGCGTTACCGTGCCCATCGAGATGAGCGCGTATCCGCTGCGCTCGCGGCAGAGCGCGCTCGAAGGCGTCGTGCTGCTGTTCCGCGACACGACGCCACACCAGCGCGAGCTCGATTCGCTGCGGCGGGAGGCGCGGCTGTCGCAGGCCGCCGTCGACCATCTCGACGAGGGCCTGCTGACGACCGACGTCGCCGGCGTCGTGCGCTCGGCCAACGCGCGCGCGGAGCGCATGTTCGGCTACTCGCGCGACGAGCTCGTCGGCTTCACGGTCACCAAGCTGATGCCGGTGCCGTTCCTCAACGCGCCGAACATCCGCATCACCGACTACATCGCCGGGCGCAGCGGCGGCAAGCTGCCGAAGGTCGTCGGCTGGCGCAAGGACGCGACGACGTTTCCCGTCGAGCTGTGGGTGCAACCGATGCGCGTCGACGGCTCGGACGGACTGGTCGTCATCGTGCGCGACATCAGCGAGCGCCTGCGTGGCGAGAACCTGGCGACGCGCCTGGGCCGCCTGCTCGACAATGCCAGCGAAGAGGTCTACATCTTCGATGCGCAGTCGCTGTTCTTCCTCGAAGTGAACCGCGGTGCGCGGCGCAATCTCGGCTACCGCGCCGAGCAGCTCGCGCGCATGACGCCGCTCGACATGAGCGAGGAGCTCGAGCCCGAGACTTTCCATAATTACCTCGCCAGCCTCCGGGGCGGCGACAAGGATCACCTGGTCTACCGCTGCCGGCACCGCCGCAGCGACGGCAGCAGCTATCCGGTGGAGGTACGTCTGAACTTCTCGCGCGACGAGGAGCCGCCGGTGTTCATGGCGATCGCCGCGGATATCAGCGATCGCCTTGCCGCCGAGGAGAAGCTCAACCAGCTGGCGCATTTCGATGCGCTGACCGGCCTGCCGAACCGGGTGATGCTCCATGACCGCCTGCAGCAGGCGGTGCTCGCGACGCAGCGCAGCACGCGGCTGCTCGCGGTCCTCTTCCTCGATCTCGACCGGTTCAAGCTGATCAACGATACGCACGGGCACGAGATCGGCGACCAGGTGCTCAAGGCCGTCGCCGACCGCCTGCGCTCCGCGGTACGCCCGACCGACACGGTCGCGCGGCTGTCGGGCGACGAGTTCGTCGTCGTCGCGCCCGGCATGCGCACTGCCGAGGACGCCGAGTTCCTCGCGCGCAAGCTGCTCGACCGCTTCGCGCAGCCGCTCGATCTGCCGGGGCTCGCGTTGACCGTGCTGCCCAGCGTCGGCGTGACGCTCTATCCGCTCGACGATGCAGAGCCGGAGGCGTTGCTGCGCCACGCCGACAGCGCGATGTACCAGGCCAAGCAGAGCGGCCGCGGCTGCTATCGGCTGTTCACGACCGAGATCGACCCGGAGCGCCGCCGCCAGATCGAGCTGGAGCGCGAGATCCACGCCGCGGTCGCGCTGAACCAGTTCCAGCTGTCGATGGCGCCGGCGCTCGACGCGCAGGGGCATGCCCATCTGCTGCTCGCGGGCCTGCGCTGGCAGCACCCGCGCCATGGCTGGATCGAGCCGATGGAGGTGTGGCAGGCGGCCGCCCGCGCCGGACTGATCGCCGATCTCGAGCTCTGGCAGATCTGCCAGGCCTGCGAGCATCTGCGCGCCGCGGCGGCGGAGAGCCGGCCGCTGCTGCCGCACGTGCTGTCGCTGTCGGGCTGGCAGCTGCGCGATCGCGAGTTCATCGGCCATGTCGCCGAGCTGCTCGACCGCTACGACGTGCCGCCGTCGTGTCTGGTGCTGGCGCTGACGCCCGATGGGCTCGCCGAAGCCGGCGACCGCCATGCCGACTGCGACGCGCTGATCCGCCGGGGCCTGCGCTTCGCGTTGCGCGATTTCAACCTCCTGCCCGCTGCCGCGCCGCTGCCGCTGAGCTATGTCCTCGCGACTGCCGCGATGCTCGCCGATGCCGCGTCCGTGCGCAGCCTGTTGAGCGGCGTCGGCGATCGCGCTTGCGTGGTGGCGACCGGCGTCGCCGACGCCGAGACTCTCGAGCGCGTCCGCGCCGCCGGAATCGACTGCGTCGCCGGCGACGCGGTCGCCGCTGCCGTGGGCTCCGCCGAGCTGGGGGACTGGCTGAAGTCTGCGAAGGGCGCGCCGGCCAGGCGCAGCGCTGGCTGAGCGCGACCACGCCGCGCGGCTATCGGAGCATCGGCTTGAGGAAGCGCGCGGTGTGCGAACGGCGCACTTTGGCGACGTCCTCCGGCGTGCCGGCGGCGATGATCTCGCCGCCGCCGTCGCCGCCCTCGGGACCAAGGTCGATGATCCAGTCCGCGCGCTTGATGACGTCGAGGTTGTGCTCGATGATCACGACGGTGTTGCCGTGGTCGCGCAGGCGTTCGAGCACGCGCAGCAGCTGCGCGACGTCGTGGAAGTGCAGGCCCGTGGTCGGCTCGTCGAGGATGTAGAGTGTCTGGCCGGTGTCGCGGCGCGACAGCTCCTTGGCGAGCTTGACGCGCTGCGCCTCGCCGCCTGAGAGCGTCGTCGCGTTCTGCCCCAGCGTGATGTAGGACAGGCCGACCTCCATCAGCGTTTCGAGCTTGCGGTGGATCGCCGGCACCGGCCTGAAGAAGTCGCGCGCGTCCTCCACCGTCATGTCCAGCACTTCGTCGATGGTCTTGCCCTTGTAGCGGATCTCCAGCGTCTCGCGGTTGTAGCGCTGCCCCTTGCAGGTATCGCAGGTGACGTAGACGTCGGGCAGGAAGTGCATCTCCACCTTGATGACGCCGTCGCCCTGGCAGGTCTCGCAGCGGCCGCCCTTGACGTTGAAGCTGAAGCGGCCGGGCGTGTAACCGCGTGCGCGCGCTTCCGGCACACCGGCGAACAGCTCGCGGATCGGCGTGAACAGCCCGGTGTAGGTCGCCGGGTTCGAGCGCGGCGTGCGGCCGATCGGCGACTGGTCGATGTCGATGACCTTGTCGAGCTGGTCGAGCCCGTCGATGCCGTCGCAGTCCGCATGCTGCGTCGCCGCGCCGTTGAGCGCGCGCGCGGCGAAGCCGTAGAGCGTGTCGTTGATCAGCGTCGACTTGCCCGAGCCGGAGACGCCGGTGACGCAGGTGACGAGGCCGAGCGGGATTTCGGCCGTGACGTTCTTGAGATTGTTGCCGCGCGCACCGCGGATCGTGATCGACCGGTCCGGCCGTGCGGGCACGCGCAGATCCGGCACTTCGATGCGCGCGCGGCCGGAAAGGTACTTGCCGGTCACCGACGCGGCGCTGCGCTCGATGTCCGCGGGTGTGCCCTGGGCGACGATCTCGCCGCCGTGCACGCCCGGACCCGGCCCGATGTCGACGACATGGTCGGCATGGCGGATCGCATCTTCGTCGTGCTCGACGACGATCACCGTGTTGCCGAGGTCGCGCAGCCGGAACAGCGTCTGCAGCAGGCGCTCGTTGTCGCGCTGGTGCAGGCCGATGCTCGGCTCGTCGAGCACGTACAGGACGCCGACCAGGCCGGCGCCGATCTGCGAGGCGAGGCGGATGCGCTGCGCCTCGCCGCCCGAGAGCGTTTCGGCGCTGCGCGCGAGCGTCAGGTAGTCGAGGCCGACGTTGTTGAGAAAGCCCAGGCGTGCGCGGATTTCCTTGAGAATCTTGTCGGCGATCTCGCCCTTGTGGCCGGGCAGCGACAGCGCGCGGAAGAAGGCGTCGGCCTCGCGCACCGACAGCGCGGTCAGCGCCGGCAGGCTGCGCTCGGCGACGAACACGTGGCGCGCCGCGCGGTTGAGGCGCTGGCCCTTGCATTCCGGGCACGGCTTGTTGCTGAGATAGCGCGCCAGCTCTTCGCGCACGGCCTCGGACTCGGTTTCCCGGTAACGCCGTTCCAGGTTGGGGATGATGCCCTCGAAGCGGTGGACGCGCTTGTGCACGCCCCCGCGCTCGTCCGGATACTCGAACTCGATGCGCTCGTCGCCGCTGCCGTAGAGCAGCAGCTTGCGCACCTTGTCGGGTAGCTTGACGAAGGGCTTCTCGGGATCGAAGCGGTAGTGCTTTGCCAGCGAGGTGACGAAATGCCAGTAATAGGGGTTGCGCCTGTCCCAGGAGCGGATCGCGCCGGCGGCCAGCGACAGTTCCGGGTGCGCGACGACGCGCGCCTCGTCGAAGGTCTGCAGCGAGCCCAGTCCGTCGCACTTCGGGCAGGCGCCGTGCGGCGCATTGAACGAGAACAGCCGCGGCTCCAGCTCCTCGAGCGAGTAGCCGCAGTGCGGGCAGGCCATGCGGGCGGAAAACGTCAGACCGGCAATCGGCAATCGGGAATCGGGAGTCGCCGGAGCGCCATGCGGCACGACCAGCGCCAGGCCATCCGACAGCCGCAGCGTGGTCTCGAACGACTCCGCCAGCCTTTGCTTGATGTCCGCGCGCACCTTGAAGCGGTCGACGACGATCTCGATGTCGTGCTTGAGCTTGCGGTTGAGCGCGGGGACCTCGTCGAGATCAAAGACCTTGCCGTCGACGCGCACGCGCACGAAGCCCTGCGCGCGCGCCTGCTCGAACCACTCCGCGTGCTCGCCCTTGCGCCCGCGCACGACCGGCGCGAGCAGCAGCCAGGCCGATTCGGCCGGTTGCGCGAGCACCTGGTCCACCATTTGCGAGACCGACTGCGCTTCGAGCGCGACGTCGTGGTCCGGGCAGCGTGCGGTGCCCACGCGCGCGAACAGCAGGCGCAGGTAGTCGTAGATCTCGGTGACGGTGCCGACGGTCGAGCGCGGGTTGTGCGAGGTCGATTTCTGCTCGATCGAGATCGCCGGCGACAGGCCTTCGATCACGTCGACGTCCGGCTTCTGCATCATCGACAGGAATTGCCGCGCGTAGGCCGACAGCGACTCGACGTAGCGGCGCTGGCCTTCGGCGTAGAGCGTGTCGAAGGCGAGCGAGGACTTGCCGGAGCCCGACAGGCCGGTGATGACGATCAGCTTGTCACGCGGCAGGTCCAGCGAGACGTTCTTGAGGTTATGCGTGCGCGCGCCGCGAATGCGGATGCTGTCCATCGGGGGGAGCGGGGGGAGAGTCCAAACGGGCTAATATATGCGGCTTCGACGTGTCATCTCAAAGGCGGTGCCGCCCCGATTGCCGGGGGCCGCCAGTCAATCTCTTTCACACGGGCATGAATTCCCAAGGCTTGGCCGCATGAACGCCCTCGAATGGCGCGCCGTCTTCGCACTGGGGGCGCTCTACGCCCTGCGCATGATCGGCATGTTCATGGTGCTGCCGGTGTTCGCGCTCTACGCCGCGGACCTGCCCGAGCCGGCGCAGGGCTGGCAGATCGGGCTGGCGATCGGCATTTACGGCCTCACTCAGGCCATCCTGCAGGTCCCCATGGGGATGGCCTCGGACCGCTTCGGGCGCAAGCCGGTCATCGTGACCGGCATGCTGATCTTCGCCGCCGGCAGCTGGCTCGCCGGCTCGACGCAGGAGATCGGCTGGATCATCGCCGGGCGTGCGCTGCAGGGCGCCGGGGCGGTTTCGTCGGCGGTCGCCGCGCTGCTCGCCGACGTCACCCGCGAATCGGTGCGCACGCTGGCGATGGCCGTGCTCGGCGCAGGCATGGGCCTGGCCTTCGTGCTCGCGCTGGTGCTCGGGCCCGTGGTGTCGGGCATCATCGGCGTCGACGGCATCTTTCTCATGACCGGCGTGCTCGCGCTGCTGAGCCTGCCGGTGCTGCTGCTCGGCGTGCCGACGCCGGAGATCGCCAGGGGCAACGCCGGGCGCATTCGCGCAGTGCTGGCGGACGGCCAGCTGGTCCGGCTCGATGCCGGCATCTTCCTGCTGCACGCGACGATGACGGCGCTGTTCGTCGCCGCGCCGCTGGCGCTCGTCGATACGCTGGGCCTAACGAGCACCGAGCATTGGAAGGTCTACCTGCCGGTGCTCACCCTGAGCCTGATCCCGGTGTTTCCGCTGATCCGGCGCGCGGAGTCGCGCGGCATCAAGCCCGCGTTCATCGGTGCGATCGTCGTGCTCGCCGTCGCCCTGCTCACGGCGGCCGAGCTGCATGGCCACGCCTACGGACTGCTGGCGGCGCTGACGCTGTTCTTCGTCGGCTTCAACTTTCTCGAAGGCGCGCTGCCGTCGCTGATCTCGCGCATGGCGCCGCCGGCGCAGAAGGGTGCGGCGCTCGGGCTGTATTCGAGCGCGCAGTTTCTCGGGGCTTTTGCCGGCGGCATGCTCGGCGGGCTCGCGCTGCAGCATTGGGGCGTCGGCGGAGCGTTTGCCGTCGCCGCCGCGATGCCGATAATCTGGCTCGGCGTGGCCGCGAAGCTCAGACCGCCGGTCGCGGCGCACCGCGAGCTGACGAGCACCGACTGACGATCACATTTACAGGAGAGGGCATATGGCAAGGGGCGTCAACAAGGTCATCCTGATCGGCAACCTGGGCAAGGATCCGGAGGTGCGCTATTTCCCGAACGGCGACGCGGTCTGCAACGTGACGCTGGCGACCACCGAGGGCTGGACCGACAAGCAGTCCGGCGAGAAGAAGGAGCACACGGAGTGGCACAACGTCGTGTTCCGCCGCAAGCTCGCCGAGATCGCCGGCCAGTACCTGAAGAAAGGCTCCAAGGTCTACGTCGAAGGCTCGCTGCGCACGCGCAAGTGGGAGAAGGACGGCGTCGACCGCTACACGACCGAGATCATCGTCAACGACATGCAGATGCTCGACGGCCGCGGCGGCGGCTCGGCGCCGATGTCCGGCGACGGCCCGGCGGAGCGCCGTCCGGCAGCGTCGCGCGCACCGGCCGCGGCCGCACCGGCGCAGGACATGGACGCGCCGTTCGAGGACGACGACATCCCGTTCTGAGCATCCCCGGGCGGGTTGCACGCGCATTCGGCGCCAGCACGCCCTGCGATCTCGCGCGCGTTTGTGACCTGGGCAGCACTAGGGCGTTTTACACCGTCGCGCGGCGTCACATCTTTGAGCTAAGGTTGCAAGCTTGTTGCCCTCACGCGGAGGGGGGATGTCCGCAGCGCAAACCTATCGCATTGCCATCGTCGGCTCGGGCCCGGGCGGCCTGTCGGCCGCGTGCCGTGCTGCCGAAATGGGCGACTCGCATGTGCTGCTGGAAGCGCAGCCGCACCTGTCGAACACGATCTTCCGCTACCAGAAAGGCAAGCACGTCATGGCCGAGCCCAACGTGCTGCCGCTGCGCGCGGCCACGCGCTTCGAAGCCGGCACGCGCGAGAAGATCCTCGGCGAGTGGGACGAGGATGCCGCGAAGCTCAAGATCAACGTCCGCTACCGCGCGGAGGTGGTCAAGATCGAGAAGCTCGACGGGCATTTCCGGCTGTCGCTGGCCTCGGGCGACGCGGTGCTCGCCGAGAAGGTCGTGCTCGGCATCGGTGTGCAGGGCAATCCGCGCAAGATGGGCGTGCCCGGCGAGGATCTGCCGAACATCCAGTACCAGCTCGACGATCCGGACGAGTACCAGGGCGAGACCATCGTCGTCGTCGGTGCCGGCGACGCGGCGATCGAGAACGCGGTGGCGCTGGCGAAGCAGAACACGGTCCACATCGTCAACCGCAAGGCCGAGTTCTCGCGCGCGAAGGACGGCAACAACGCGCTGATCCTGTCGGCGATCGAACAGGGCAAGCTGCAGTGCCACTACAACAGCGCGCCGGAGGCCGTCGAAGCGCTGCCGGCGGACCACCCCAGCGGCAAGCCGATGCTGCTCAGGCTCAATTCGAAGGAGGGCGCGGTCGAGGTGCCCTGCGACCGCATCATCGCCCGCCTCGGCGCCACGCCGCAGCGCGACTTCGTCGAGGCCTGCGGCATCACCTTCCCGAACAAGGATCCGGCGGCGGTGCCGCAGGTGTCGCCGACCTACGAATCCAACGTGCCCGGGCTTTACATCATCGGTGCGCTCGCCGGCTATCCGCTGATCAAGCAGGCGATGAACCAGGGCTACGAGGTCGTCGAGTTCATCACCGGCCGCCCGGTCAAGCCCGCCGACGAGCCGATCCTGCGCGAGAAGTTCGCCGCCTTCTCGGCCGATCCGGACGTCGAGGCCTTCCTCGATGTGCTCAACCGCCGCTCGCCGGTGCTGGCGGCGATGAACCGGCTGCAGCTGCGCGAGTTCCTGCTGGAAAGCCGCATCTACGCGCCCAAGCAGGGCGACTATCTGTACCGCGAGGGCGACTACGGCAACTCGGTGTTCATTGTCGTCTCCGGCGACGTCGGCGTGCAGCTCGATCCGGGCGATCCGACCAAGCTGCGCCAGATCCGCGCCGGCCGCATCTTCGGCGAGATGGCGCTGATCTCCGGCCGCCCGCGTGCCGCGGCGGTCATCGCCGGCAAGGACTGTGTGCTGATCGAAGTGCCGCGCCGCGCGATGCTCAAGCTGATCGCCGCGAATGACATCGTCCGCGACTACGTCGACCGCGTGTTCACGCAGCGCGCGCTCGAGCGCTACCTCGTGCCCGGCGCCGAGGACTGGCAGCTCAAGGAGATCCTCGAGACCGCGAAGCTGTGCCAGTTCAAGGCCAAGGAGCCGATCTACAACGCCGGTGACGAGGCCGACCAGATCCATCTGATCCGCTCGGGCTCGGTGATGCTGTCGACGCGCATCGGCAGCCGCGACGTCGTGCTGCAGTATCACGCCGCCGGGCAGTACTTCGGCGAGCTCGACGTGATCGCCGGTACGCCGCGCAGCCACAGCGCGCACGCCGCGATCAAGACCGAGACGATCCGCCTCGACGCCAAGCCGTTTCTCGACCTGCTGGCGAAGAATCCCGAGATGCAGGCGGCCGTGCGCGAGCGCTTCCGCGGCCAGGTCGAGCAGCGCCTGCAGATGGAGCGCGATCCGGAGCGCGGTGCGCGCATCCACTTCCTGCTCGGCGAGGGCCTGGGCGAGGCCACCGACGCGCTGCTGATCGACGAATCGCTGTGCATCCGCTGCGATCAGTGCGAGAAGGCCTGCGCCGCGACCCACGGCAACGTCTCGCGGCTCGACCGCGAGGCCGGCGCGACCTTCGACAACCTGCACGTGCCGACCTCGTGCCGGCATTGCGAGCACCCGCACTGCATGAAGGACTGCCCGCCGGACGCGATCCATCGCGCGCCCAACGGTGAAGTCTTCATCCAGGACAGCTGCATCGGCTGCGGCAACTGCGAGCGCAACTGTCCCTACGGCGTGATCCAGATGGGCGTGCAGTCACAGGAGAAGCCGAGCCTGTGGCGCTGGCTGCTGCTCGGGCAGGGCCCCGCTCCCGGCAGCGAGCTGCACGAGTATCCGAAGGGCTCGATCAAGAAGGCGGTGAAGTGCGACATGTGCGGTGCACGCGAGGCCGGCCCGGCCTGCGTCCAGGCCTGCCCGACCGGAGCGGCGATCCGCGTCGGCCCCGAAGAGTTCTTCGAGGTGCTGTCGCGTGGCGGGAGGTGAGGCAAAGCCCTTCGACGATGCCTTGAGTGGCATCGTCGGCTTTGCCGACGAGTTCGCCGGGAGCGAACTCGGACGCCGACGGCGGCCCGTCAGGGCGAGCACATGGATGTGCGAGCAACGCCCGGCCCGGGATGGCCGGGCAGCGGCCGTTGGTGTGCAGTCGCGCCTGGGATGGCCGGCATGATCGCCGATCGGATGCTGGTGCGGCTGCGCGCATTGCTGCGCCCGGCACCGCGCGTCGCGCGCCACGAATCCTTCCTGGTCTACCGCAACGGCTACTACTTCAAGGTCGCGTTCGCGCTGTGCGCGCTGGCCGTCCTGTTGTACGCGATCCACGACCCGGTCGAGGGTGCCAGCGGCAGCACCTGGCTCGGCTATGCGCTCGGCACGCTGGGCCTGGGCCTGATCGTCTGGCTGGCGTGGTTCGGCGTGCGCAAGCGCCAGTTCCGCGAGGCGCGCGCGCCGGTACAGGCCTGGGTGTCGGCGCACGTCTATCTCGGCCTGTCGCTGCTCGTCATCGGCACGCTGCATGCGGGCTTCCAGCTCGGCTGGAACGTGCACACGCTGGCCTACGTGCTCATGATTCTGGTGATCGTCAGCGGGATCTACGGCATCTTTGCGTACTCGCTGCTGCCGAGCCGCGTGACCGCCAACCGCGCCGATGTGGAGTTCCGCGCGATGCTCGAGGAGATCGCGCAGCTCAACGAGACCGCGCTGATGCTGGCCGACCGCATCGATCCGGAGACGCACGCGGTGGTCGCGCGCTCGGTCGGCAAGGTGCGCATCGGCGGCAGCGCCTGGGAGCAGCTGAGCGGCCGCTACCGCATGCCGGACGATCCGGGCGCGCTCGACAAGTTCATCTCGCTCAAGCGCAAGCAGCTGCAGACGCAGGCGGCGAGCGCCGCCGCGCCGCGCGGCGGCCGTCAGGCGACGATCGCCTTCGTCGCCGATCAGATCTTCGCCGCCGGCAGCGGCCGCGGCGAGGGCAAGGCGGGCAAGGGCTCGGAGACGCTGCAGAAGCTGCTGCAGACGATCGCCCGGCGCAAGGCGCTGCTCGAGCGCGTCAACCGCGACATCACGCTGCGCGCACGTCTCAACGTATGGCTGTACTTCCACGTGCCGCTGACGGTGGCGCTGCTGGCGGCGCTGCTCGTGCACGTGCTCGCGGTTTTCCTGTACTGGTAAGGCGGCCGTCGTGATCCAGGTCAGACGCTACGCGCCGGACGGCGCTCACACCGAGCAGGCGGTCGACGGCGCGATCACGGTCGGTCGCGGCACCGACAACAGCATCCAGCTGCCGGGGCTGCTGGTCGCACTGCACCATCTGCGCCTGTCGCCGGCCGGGATGCGCGTGCAGCTCGAATGCCTGAGCCCGGCCGGCGTCATCGTCAACGGCCTGCCCGCGGAGCGCACGGCGGAGCTGCTCCCCGGCGACGAGCTGCGCGTCGGCGGACATCGTATCCGCGTCAGCCTCGACAACGCCGGCAGCGGACTCATGCTCGAAGTCCACGAGCAGGATGCGCAGGGCGGCGCCACCGCGCAGGGCACGCTGACCTCGCTGGAGGCCGCCGGCTGGCGCATGCGCCGCGCGTCACTCATCGGTGCCGCTGCGGTCCTCGTGCTGCTGCTGCTGCTGCCGCTGGTGCTGCGGGCGCTGCCGCTGCCGAGCTGGCTTGGCAACTGGATTCCGACCGAGCGCCTGTGGTCGTCCGGCGAGATCAGTGCGGCGCACAAGCATTTCGGCGTTCAGTGCAGCAGCTGTCACGAGTCGTTGTTCGTTCCGGTGCGCGACCGCAGCTGTCTCGATTGCCACGCCGCGCTCGCGCAGCATGGCGACGACCCGCAAGCGCTGGCGCTCGCCGGGCTCGATACGCAGCGCTGTGCGAGCTGCCACTTCGAGCACGGCGACGCGCATGCGGTGCTGCCGCAGCACCCGGGGATCTGCGTCGACTGCCACGAGGATCCCGAGGACTTTGCCGCGCTCGCGTCGACGGCTGCGGTGTCGGATTTCGCTGCATCGCATCCGCCGTTCCGGGTCACGGTGACCACGGTCCGTGACGGACAGCCGCAAACCTCGCGCAGCCTGCTGGCGGAGGGCGTCCAGGACAACAGCGCGCTGATCTACCCGCACGATCTGCACCTCGACCCGAAAGGCGTGCGCGGTCCCGACGGACCCGAAGTGCTGCTTTGCGGCGATTGCCACGAGCCGGGTCGCGGCGAAGTCGGATTCCAGCCACTGCGCTTCGAGCCCCACTGCCAGCGCTGCCATCAGCTCGACGTCACCGTCGGCGCTCTGCCGTATCGTCTGCCGCACGGCGACAGCGACGCCGTGCGCGCCCTGCTCGAAAGCGCCGCCGGCATGCCGGCGGCCACGCCGCCGCCCGAGCCGCAGGACGGCGACCGGCGCAGGCCCGGCGAGCGTGCGCAGCGCGGCGACGGGGCGAGCGCGCTCGACGAGATCGACGAGGTGTTCGAGCGCCGCGTCTGCGCCAAGTGTCACGAAATCGACCAGGCGCAGGATCGTGCCGCAGCTGTGCGGGCGCCGATGCTGCGCAAGACCTGGATGCCGATGGCGCGCTTCACGCATGCGCCGCACGAATGGGTGCCGTGCGCGAGCTGCCACGCGGCAACTGTGAGCTCGGACTCAGTTGATCTGTTGTTGCCACAGATCGAGACTTGTCGCCTGTGTCACGGCGGCGTAGAGTCCTCCGCGCAGATCCAATCCACCTGCATCGACTGCCACCGCTTCCACCAAGCGGAGGCGCTGACGATGAGCAAGTTCATGGGGCAACTTGCAGATGGGCAGACGCTGGAGATGGGGCAGTAGATTTCCAGGGGCAGCGTTGACGGGGGTAGTCAGCGCGCTGCTGTTGGGAGGCTGTTCCGGGGGTGATCGACCTGACAATGTGACCGGCATCGGCCTGAGCGCCGAGCAGGCCGGTCGTTCGCCGTGCACGGGCCAGTGCCAGACCGAGAATCCGCAGCGGCTGGAGGTCGCCGACGTCGAGCGCATCATCGCGCAGGGTGTGGCCGAGGCAGCCGCGCGCAGCAAGCCGGCGACCTTCGTCGTCACCGACCGCGTCGGCAACGTACTCGCGGCCTACCGCATGGCCGGCGCGCCGAGGCTGCTCGATATCAGCACAGGGCCGGAGCCGATCACCGGGCAGCTCGTGCGCGGCGGCGTCGACAACGTCGGCATCGTTCCCGCGGAGCTCGGCGCGCTCGCCAAGGCGCTGACGTCGATGTACTTCTCGTCGGAAGGCAACGCGTTCTCGTCACGCACCGCCGGCCAGGTGATCCAGGAGCACTTCAATCCGGGCGAGTTCAACACGCCGGGCGGGGCGCTGTTCGGTGTGCAGATCAGCCAGCTGCCGTGCTCGGACGTGTCGCGGCGCTTCAACGGCATCGGCCCCGATCCGGGCCCGCACCGCTCGCCGATCGGTTTCGCCGCCGATCCGGGTGGCCTGCCGCTCTATAAAGAAGGCGTGACCGTCGGCGCTGTCGGCGTGATCGCCGACGACGACGGCGACGGTTTCGGCGACTACGGCGTCGACCGCATCGTCACCGACATCGACAACGACCTCGACGAGCTGATCGCCACCGCCGCGACCTTCGGCTTCGGCGCACCGCGCGACCGCCGCGCCGACGTGATCACGCTCGAAGGCAAGACTGCGCGCTTCGCCGACGTCGACTTCGACGACCTGCGCACGCTTGACCAGCTGGTCGCCGGCCAGACCCCGGACTTCGACCCGTCGGGCCTGATCGCGATCCGCGGCTACGCCAATGCGCAGGTGCAGGCAGGGACGCGCTTCGGTCTGCCCGAATCGGGTATCGCTGCCGCCGATCCCGCGAGAGGAGATCCCCAGCGTCTCGCCGCCGCCGATGGCTTCGTCATCGTCGACGAGAACAATCAGAACCGCTTCCCGGCGCGCGACGGTGCCGACACCGCCAATGGCACGCAAGGCCTGACGCAGCAGGAAGTCGAGACGCTGCTGGCGCGCTCGGTCGAGCTCGCCAACCGCACGCGCAGCCAGGTGCGCCGCCCGCTCGGCTCACCGGCCGGCATCCACGTCGTCGTCGTCGACGTCAACGGCGACATCGTCGGCGCCGCGCGCACGCGCGACGCGCTGGTCGATGCGATCGACGTGAACGCGCAGAAGGCGCGCACGGCGCTGTTCTTCTCGTCGGATCGAGTGCGCGCGCTGGAGAATCCGGGCCTGCCCGGACCGCAGTACATCGCGCCCGGTCCGCCCGATCCGAATTTCGCGTTTCCGGTGCTGCCCAATCCGCCGGTGCTGTCTGCGGACCTGGAGCCGGTCGCGGTCAGCGCGCAGCCGACGATCAACCTCGCCGATTACGTCAGCGACTACCGCAACTTCTTCGGCACCGACGCCGTGCTCGACGGCGGCTTCGCGTTCTCCACGCGCGCCTTCGGTCTGATCGCGCGGCCGTTCTATCCGGATGCGATCGACGGCAACCCGCCGGGGCCGCTGTCCAAGCCGGCAGGCCAGTGGAGCATCTTCTCGACCGGCCTCGAGCTGGATCTGGTCTACAACGCGATCATCCGGCATCTGGCCTTCGTCATCGGCGATCTCGATCAGGACGGCGTCGTCGACGTCAACACGGACGTCGCCGGCGACGGAGCGGTCGGCACCGGCTGCACCGGCATTCCGACGATCGGCGACACGCTGCTCAACGGCAACGACACGCCGCAGAACCCGATTCCCGAGCTGCGCAACGGCATCACGCTGTTCGGCGGCGGCTTTCCCATTTACCGCGGCAATGAGCTGATCGGTGCGATCGGGCTGTCCGGCGACGGCCTCGAACAGGACGACTTCCTGCCGTTCCTGGCGATCGACCAGGTCGGCAAGGAGCTGGCTCCCGGCAGCATCAACAATGCGCCGAAGGAAATTCGCGCGGACCAGCTCGCGCCCGGCGGCTTCGACGTGAACCTGCGCTACGTGATTTGTCCGCAGACCCCGTTCCTCGACTCGGACGAGCAGGAGGTCTGCGATGGCCTCTAGGATCATCGTCGCGGGCCTGCTGATGCTCAGTGTGTTCGCGGCCAGCGCGCAGGACGATCGCCGGCGGCCGGGGCAGCGTCCGGAGCGCGACACCGAGCTGCCCGAAGGCGCGCTGCCGACTCCCGCCCCCAAGCCGAAGGCCGAGCCGCTGCCGGCGCCGCGGATCGGCGTCGATCGGCGCCGCCCCGGCGAGGGCGCTGCGCCGAAGGCCGACACGGCCGTGCCCGTAACACCGGCGGAGGTCTCGCCGCGCATCGGCCCGTCGCAGCGGCGCCGGCCGGGTCAGCCGGACTACACGCGACCCGGTGTCACCGGAGAGCGTGGCGAGCCCGGTTCTCCGGTCGGCGGCAAGCGCGTGCCGTTCACGCCGAATCGTGCGAGCGGGCTCAAGCCGGTGGCCAAGCCCGGCGCCGGCGCCGAGTTCCGCAAGGAGCTCGTCGAGGATCGATGGCAGCTGACGCGTGCGCTCGGCCTGACCGACTACCCGTGGTACGACCCCTACAACCAGAACACGCTCAAGGCCGACCGTCCGGTGTTCGGCGATGACTGGTTCTTCAATCTGCAGGTCGTGTCCGACACGGTCGTCGAGCCGCGGCAGCTGCCGACGCCGGTCGCCCCACAGGGCGAAGGCGGGCCCGGTCAGTCCGACCTGATCGGCGACGGCGAGCAGCTGCTGCTGGCGCAGAGCCTCGGCGTCGGCCTGGTGCTGTACAAGGGCAATACGGTGTTCATGCCGCCCGACTGGGAGTTCCGCTTCACGCCGGTGTTCAACGTCAACCGCGCCGCGGTCAATCAGTTCCGCGCCGCGCGCATCGACCCGACCGAGGGCGACACGCGCAACGACGAGCACATCGGCGTGCAGGACCTGTTCATCGACAAGCACCTGTGGGACTGGACCACGCGCTACGACTTCGACAGCCTGCGTATCGGCATCCAGCCGTTCAACGCCGACTTCCGCGGCTTCCTGTTCCGCGACGAGCAGCTCGGCATCCGCCTGTTCGGCAACCGCAACAACAACATCTATCTGTACAACATCGCCTGGTTCCGGCGTGTCGAGAAGGACACGAACTCGGGGCTCAACGATCTCGGCCAGCCGCTGCGCAAGGACGACGTTTTCGTCGCCAACTTCTACTGGCAGGACATGCCGACACTCGGCATGGTCAGCGAGGCGGTGCTGCTGTACAACCGCAACCGCGAAGGCGATGAAGGCGCGTACTTCAACCAGAACGGCTTCATCGAGCGTCCGGCGTCGTTCGGTCGCGAGCGACCGCGCAACTACGACGCGATCTACCTGGGTCTCAACGGTGAAGGCCACTTCGGCCGTCTCAACTTCACCGGCTCGGCGTATCTGCTCGGCGGCGACCAGGACCAGGGCGTCTTCGTCGACGGCGGCACCGACATCCGCGCGTTCTTCCTCGCCTCCGAGCTGTCGATGGACTTCGACTGGCGCCGCGTGCGCCTGACCGCGGTCTACGCCTCCGGCGACGACGATCCGTTCGACGACGTCGAAACCGGCTTCGACGCGGTGTTCGAGAATCCGCTGTTCGCCGGCGCCGACACCAGCTTCTGGGTGCGCCAGAACGTGCCGCTGATCGGCGGCGGCGGTGTGGCGATCTCCAGCCGCAACGGCCTGCTCAACAACCTGCGCAGCTCCAAGGAAGAAGGCCAGTCGAATTTCACCAATCCCGGCACCGTGATCCTGGGCCTTGGCGCGGATTTCGACGTCACGCCGCAGTGGCGCATCAGCACCAACCTCAACAACATCGCGTTCGCGACCACCGAGGTCATCGAAGTCGCACGCCAGCAGGCGGGTGTCGACCGCGAGATCGGCCTCGATCTCTCGATCGCCGCGATCTGGCGTCCGTTCTTCACGCAGAACATCGTTTTCCGCGCGTCGGGCGCGGCACTGCTGCCGGGCGACGGCTACAAGGCCCTCTACGGCGACGAGGACCTGCCGTACTCGGTGCTCCTCAACCTGACGCTGACCTACTAGCCATGAGCCGAGCAATCGTCCTGAAGCTGTGCCTCGCGCTGATCGGCGGTGCGGCCGTGTTGCTGAGCCCGTCGGGCTTCGCAGCGGGCGGCGAGTCACCGAAGGACATCGAGTATCCGGTCTACCCGCCGGCCCCGCGCGGGCAGTCCCAGGCCGACGCGGACGCGAAGTCCGCCGGCTGCGTCTCCTGCCACACCGCCTCCGATGCGAAGACGATGCACCTCAATCCGGGCGTCGTTCTCGGCTGCACCGACTGCCACGGCGGCAATGCGACGGTGATGAAGCCGGAGGGCTTCGAATACGGCAGCTCGATGTACGGCGGCGCGGTCGCGCAGGCGCACGTGCTGCCGACGCTGCCGAAAACCTGGAACTGGCCGGACTCGGCGAATCCCGAGCACAGCTACACGCTGCTCAACC
>JBFMCQ010000019.1:48575-55697 GCA_040754295.1 Pseudomonadota bacterium
GGCTTCGAATACGGCAGCTCGATGTACGGCGGCGCGGTCGCGCAGGCGCACGTGCTGCCGACGCTGCCGAAAACCTGGAACTGGCCGGACTCGGCGAATCCCGAGCACAGCTACACGCTGCTCAACCGCGAGAGCCCCGAATACGTGCGCTTCGTCAATCCGAGCGACTACCGCGTCGCCCGCGAAGCCTGCGGCGCCTGTCACTTGCCGGTGATCGAGGCCGCCGAGCGCAGCATCATGGCGACGAGCGCGATGCTCTGGGGCGGTGCGTCGTACAACAACGGCATCCTGCCGTTCAAGCGCTACATCCTCGGCGAAAGCTACACGCGCGAAGGCGAGGCGGCCACGCTGCTCGGGCCGGTACAGCCGGACGAGAACATGGCGGCCAAGGGTGTGCTGGAGCGGCTCTATCCGCTGCCGACCTGGCAGACGACGCCGCCGGGCGACATCTTCCGCGTGTTCGAGCGCGGCGGGCGCAACATCGTCAACCTGTTCCCGGAAACGGCGCTGCCGCAGCCGGTCGGCACGATCCAGCGCCTCGAAGAGCCGGGACGCCCGGATCAGCGCCAGTCGAACCGCGGCCCCGGCACCGGCCTGCGCATCTCGGTGCCGGTGCTCAACGTGCACAAGTCGCGCCTGAACGACCCGCTGATGTGGTTCCTCGGCACCAACGACCAGCCGGGCGACTACCGCTCGTCCGGCTGCGCGTCCTGCCACGTCGTCTACGCCAACGACCGCGATCCGCGCCACAGCGGACCGTACGCGAAGGCCGGTCATACCGGGTTGTCGCAGACGTCCGACCCGACGATCGCGAAGGACCGCCCGGGTCATCCGCTGCAGCACGCGTTCACGTCGGCGATCCCGAGCAGCCAGTGCATGGTCTGTCACATGCACCAGCCCAACGTGTTCGTGAACAGCTTCCTCGGCTACACGATGTGGGACTACGAGTCCGACGCGCCGTTCATGTGGCCTGAGGAGGAGAAGAAGCCGAGCTTCGACGAGATCCGCGAGATCAACCGGCGCAATCCGGAGGAGGCGGCGATCCGCGGCAAGTGGGGCGATGTGGAGTTCCTGAAGAAGGTCAGCGAGCTCAATCCGATGCTCAAGGACACGCAGTTCGCCGACTACCACGGTCACGGCTGGAACTTCCGCGCGATCTTCAAGCGCGACCGCAAGGGCCGCCTGCTCGATGCCAAGGGCAAGGTCGTTTCCGACGACGATCCGGAGAAGTTCAAGAAGGCGGTGCACATGTCGTCGATCCACGTCGACGTCGGCATGCACTGCGTCGACTGCCACTTCTCGCAGGACATGCACGGCGACGGGCATATCTACGGCGAGGTCGCGCAGGCGATCGAGATCGAGTGCGCCGACTGCCACGGTACCGCGGACGCGTATCCTTCCCTGCTGACCAGCGGCCCGGCGGCGCCCGAAGGCGGCACCGATCTGTCATTGGCGCGCACGCCGTTCGGCCAGCTGCGCTTCGAGTGGGTCAACGGCAAACTGATCCAGCGCTCCAACGTCACCGAAGGCCTGGAGTGGGAGATGAGCCTGGTCAAGGACACGGTGACGCCGGGCAACCCGCACTACAACGAGAAGGCCGCGCGCGCCAAGCTCGTGGCCGCCGACACGAAGAATCAGACCTGGGGGCCCAAGGTCAAGCCGGAAGACCGCGCGCACAAGGACGAGGAGATGATGTGCATCACCTGCCACACCTCGTGGACCACGAGCTGCGGCGGCTGCCATCTGCCGATCCAGGCCAACTGGAAGAGCGACGTCCAGCACTACGAGGGCGGCGCGACGCGCAATTTCGCCACCTACAACCCGCAGGTGGTGCGCGACGACGTCTACCAGCTCGGCAAGCACGGCCCGGCGAAGGGCGGGCGCATCGCACCGGTGCGCTCGTCGAGCGCGCTGGTACTGTCGTCGACCAACGTCAACCGCGAGAAGATCTACATCCAGCAGCCGCCGATTGCCGCCAGCGGCTATTCGTCGCAGGCCTTCGCGCCGCATTACCCGCACACCGAGCGCAAGACCGAAACCAAGCAGTGCGAGGACTGCCACCTGTCGAAGGCCAACGACAACAACGCGATCATGGCGCAGCTGCTGCTGCACGGCACCAACTTCATGAACTTCATCGGCTACAACGCCTGGGTCGGCATGGACGGCGCGCTCGGCTCCGTGACGGTCACGGAGTGGGATGAGCCGCAGGCGGTCATCGGCAGCTACCTGCACCGCTACGCCTATCCCGAGCGCTACATGCGCCACGAGGCGCGCGGACGCGAGCTGCCGGAGGCCTATAGCCATGGCACCGGCGACCGCGTCGGCTGCCTGCAGCTGCGCGGCGAGTACCTGTACGCCGCGCAGGGCGAAAACGGCTTCGAGGTCTACGACGTCAACGCGATCGCCAACAAGGGCTTCTCGCAGCGCGTCATCACGGCGCCGTTCTCGCCGCTGGGCCACGACACGCGCGTGTCGACGACGAACGCGACCTGCGTGGCACTGCCGTCCAACCAGCCGATCCACCCGGACCGCAACGAAGGCGAGCTGATGCGCGTGATCAACATGGAGCAGCCGTTCCATCCGATCTACGACTACGCGCTCATCAGCGACAGTGTCGAAGGCCTGATCCTGGTCGACGTCAACACGCTCTCCGACGGCGAGCCGCGCAACAACTTCCTCGAGCGCGCGCTGACCTGGAACGACAAGGGCGTGCTCGACGGCGCACGGCACCTGACGGTGGCCGGCGATTGGGTTTACGTCGCCGCCGACGCCGGGCTCGTCGTGCTCAACCTCGCCGACCCGCTCCAGCCCCGCTACGTGACGACGATACCGCTCGCCGGCGTGCGCGCCAGCGCCGTGCAGTTCCGCTACCTGTTCGCGACCACGGACGAGGGTTTGCGCGTCGTCGACGTCACGCAGCCGGAGCGGCCGCGCATCGTCGAAGGCGCACGCGTGCCGTTCAAGGACGCGCGCCGCGTCTATCTCGTGCGCACTTTTGCCTACGTCGCCGCCGGCGCCGAGGGTCTGGGCATCGTCGACATCACCAATCCGGAAAAGCCGAAGCTCTACCAGCAGTACACGGCGGACGGCCGGATCACCGATGCCTGGGACGTCAAGGTCGGCGCGACCAACGCCTCGCTGTTCGCCTACGTCGCCGACGGCGCCAACGGCCTCAAGGTCATCCAGCTGATGAGCCCGGAGACCCAGCCCGGGTTCTACGGCTTCTCGCCCGACCCGAAGCCGCAGCTGATCGCGACGCGCGCGACCTCCGAGGCTGCGCTCGCCGTCTCCGAAGGTCTGCACCGCGACCGTGCCGTCGACGAAACCGGCGGCCAGATCGCCGTGTTCGGCCGCATCGGCTCGCGGCCGTTCACGCTGGAGGAGCAGCAGGCACTGTATCTCGACAAGGATGGCAGGCCGTGGTACGTGAGCAACTGAAGGCCTCGCCAGGATCTGACGCGGCATTACCGATGGGGCGCCTCGACCGGCAGGGACACCGGCCGGCGCCAACAGGAGGCAGGCCATGCGATTAGACGCAGTTCACATCGCGCCCTTCGCCTGTGGCCGTCATCACACTCTCGGTCATGCGCTGTTGCTACATATATGCACGCGCCAAACAGGAACTACGCCGTGTCGATCTGCTTGCAGCCCCGCACCGAAGCACCGAGGCAACGCGCTCTATCCGCGCAGCGGCATGCCGGAGAGGCTGTCCGCAGATCTTCTTCCGCCAGGGACAACGGCGCCTGCGACAGCGGACTGCTGTTCGCGGATGTCGCCGACGGCAGCGGCGGACACATCGCCGTTTTTCGGCGCGACGGGCTCAGGCTGTTGATGCGCGAGGACTAGTGCACGACTGCCTGGACATGGATCGTTCAGCGTGATATCAGGTGCGGTCCGCGCGCTGCCGGTGAGCAGCGGTGCTGCCGCGAGGGTTCGACAATGACCAAAGTGAAATTTCCCTACTCGATTCGTTCTGCGGCACTGGCCAGCGCCTTCGCCATGTTCGGTTTGACCGCCTGCGGCGGTGGTGGCGATGGAGGCGGTGGCGGCGGCGACACACCGATTCCACTGGACGATCCCAACGGCGTGATGGCCGCCCTTGACGGCAAGATCACGTCCTCCAGCGGCAGCGTTTCCTTGCAGAACGGAGACCCGGATCCCCAGACCGGCGACGGCCAGACGCCGAAGCTCACGGCGGGTATCATGGCCACGGCCGAACCGGGCCAGACGGTGAGCCTGCCGGTGAGCATCGGCGGCGCGCCAGAGCTGTTGGCACTGTTCGCGAAGGTGCCAGGCGCAAGCTCGTACTTTCAGGTCGACCTGGGAGGCGGCGGCGGCAAGGCGGGCGCAAAGGTGGCCGGCCGGAGCGGGAAGCAGGGCGGCGGATCGTTCGTCTTCACCACGATCGTCGGCTTTACGGTGCCTTTGCCGACGAACCTCGAGACCGGGGGGACGCTCTGTTTCGACTTCTCGGCCGAGGACGCGGATGGGAACGTGTCGTCGACCGACCAATCCTGCATCGAGGTGGTGGCAGAGCGCCCGGCTCCTTCGGACGATCAGCCCAGCGCCGAGCAGACCCCGACGGCACTCCAGGGCGACTGGAACAGCCCCTGCTCCGATATCAGCGAGGACTCCAACGGTGATGGGACGATCAGCAGCGACGAGCAGGAATCCGTCCGCGAAGTGATCAGCTTCACCGGCAGCAACCAGTACGCGACGTTCTTCGACTTCTATCCAAACCGCAGCTGTGAGGGCACTGCCGAGCGCGCGCAGGCGCCGGGCGGCACTTATTCCGTCGGAGCGAATGCCGGTCCGGACAGCCAGGGCAACTACGCGCGCCCGATCGATTTCGTGCCTGATCCCAACGACCCCAACTTCGGCACCTTGGCCGCACCCTGCTACAACCTCATACGGCTCGAAGGCAGCGGCGGCAGCTTCAGCCAGTTCTTCCTCGGCTTTCCGCTTCCGTTCACGCTGGCAAGCAGCGAGCCCGCGCAACCGGGAGACTGCAGGACTACCGATACGCGCCCGACGGCTGTGATCACCTCGCTGCCGTTCACGCGCTGAAGTGGTCCCTGTGAGGCGCGCTGCGGCTTTGCCGTGGTGCGCTTCTTTTGATCGGCGCGCCATTTCGCCGGTGCCGCTGACGCGGAGCACGGCACACGCGTTATGATGTGCAGTGTGGACACGACGCTGTCTTGGGAGTTTTCCTGAACCGTAGGGGGTCAATCATGAAACTGGCAGTTGCGGCGGCTGCGGGGCTGTTGTGTGTTTCGGGTGCGGCACAGGCGCAGGACGTGGTCTTCAGCCCGCGCATTGGCCCCACGCTTGGCATGTACCAGATCGATTCCACTCTGACGATCTCGGACGCAGCTAGCGGTGAGGTGTTGGTGTCAGCGAGGTCGGACGACTCTTGGGAGCTTTCGTACGGGCTGCAGACGGGCTTTAGCCTCGCGTACTGGGACTTCTTCGGCGACGTCGCCATTGAGTACCTGAAGGTTGAGTCGGACGCCGTTGACCAGCGGACCGACGTGCTGCTCACGCTCGGCTACCTGATCGGCAGGCACTGGTCGGCTTTCGCTGGCTATCGCCGCGGGATGCAGGGTGATTCGGCCTTCAATGACGACAACTTCAGCGAAGCGGGCGGCTTTCTCGGCGCAGGCGTGGGTGGGCTCGAAGCAGGGCCGCTGCTGCTGGGCGCATCCTTCGCGTACAACCTGTCCGAAGTCGACGATTTTCTTCCGCAGGGCAAATTCGACTACGACGGTTTCAGCCTAAAGTTCAGCATGAGTCCAGCATCGATGCCGCAGCACAGCCTCCAGCTCCGGTACCAGCGGTTCACCGGCGACGAGTCGAACAAGCCGGTCGATCTGGACGGCGACGGAACAGCTGACGTTGTCATCGACAATGTCGAGCTCACGGAAAGCTACGTGCAGGCAACGTACTCGTACGCGTTTGCTTTCTAAGGCGGCTCATGGCCCCCGGCTGACGCCGGCGGCCAGTCTGGAGAAATACGGTCATCGACATGCAGCAGCGCGCCGTCCTGTTCGCCGACGTCGTCGGCAGCACCGCGCTGTATCGCCAGCTGGGCGACCAGCGCGCCGAGGGCGTGATCCGCGGTGCGCTGGAGCGTGTGGAGAAGAGCGCGCGGCAGCAGGGCGGGCGGCTGGTCAAGACGATCGGCGACTGCGCGATGTGCGAGCTGCCCAACGCCGATGCGGCAGCGCGCGCGGCGATGGACGTGCAGCGCTTCGCACGGCTTCCGCCGGCCGCGGGCGAGCAGCGGGTTCTGTTCCGCATCGGCTTCATGTCGGGGCCGGTCGTGCCGCGTGACGATGACGTCTTCGGCGACGCCGTCAATCTGGCCGCTCGGCTGTGCGACATGGCCAAGGCCGAGCAGATCCTGACGACCGAGTCGACTGCCGGCGAGATGTGCGCCGAGTTGCGCGGCAGCGTGCGGCTGTTCGACCGGACCCCGGTCAAGGGCGTGACGGAATCGCTGACGATCGTCCAGCTCCTCTGGGACCAGCGCGCGGCGACCCAGATCTTCATCGCACCGCGCGATGTGGCGATTCCCGCGGTCAGCGGGCTCGTCCTCAAGTACGGCGCGCAGAGCCTGCTGCTGTCCCAGCAGCAACTGCCCTTCACGATCGGCCGCGAAGTCGGCTGCAACCTGGTGGTGCCGTCACCGTTCGCGTCGCGCGTGCACGCCCGCATCGAGCTGCACCGCGGCAAGTTCACGTTGGTCGACGAGAGCACCAACGGCACCTACGTGCTGCCGGAAGGCGCCGATCCCGACAAGTTCGTCTACATCCGTCGCGAAGTGTTCACGCTGCTCGGGCGCGGTGTGTTCGCACTCGGCGAGCGTCCGGACGAGAGCCTGGAGCACCTGCTGCGCTACGAGGTCGCGTAGGCCTGTCCGGTAACTCCCGCGCGAAGGCCTCGTGTGGATCGCGGAGGCCGCCCCTACGCCGCCCGTCACGAGGCTTCAGAATCCGAACGGCCGGCGCAGGCGGTCGTCGCGCTTCTTGCGCTCTTCTTCTTCCTTTTCCTTCTGCAGCTGCTCCTGGCGTGCCTGTTCCTCCGCGGCGGCGCGCGCGGCGGCTTCCTCGGCTTCGCGCT
>JBFMCQ010000020.1:0-42852 GCA_040754295.1 Pseudomonadota bacterium
CGTTGTACGAGAGCGGCCGGCTGATTCCGGTCAGCGCCGGCCGGTGAGGGGCGGGCGACGCCGGCGGTGCGAGGAGGACGAATGCCATGCTGATCCGTGAGGCCATGCGACAGGGCGTGCGACTGGGGCTGCGGCCGGTGTTTTCACCGCGCGTGCCGCTGCTGGTTCAGCGCAGCTACATCGGCCTGGCCGCAAGGGCGTTTCCGCGCGCCGCGGGCGTGCGCGACGTCGAGCACTACCTGGGCGGCGTACTGTCGCGCCGGCTGATTCCAGAGTCCGCGCCGACGGGAGCGGCCGTGATGTACCTGCACGGCGGCGGTTATGTGCTGGGCTCGCCGGGGACGCATGCCGCCCTGGTGTCGCATCTGGCGCGCGCCGCCGGCTGCGAGTGCTTCGTCGTCGACTACCGGCTCGCGCCCGAGCATCCCGCGCCGGCGGCGCTCGACGATGCCGTCGAGGCCTGGGCCGCCCTCACGCGCTCGCACCCGGCCGTGGCCCTGGCCGGCGACTCTGCGGGCGGCGGTCTGGCCCTGGCCACGGCCGTCGCGGCCCGCGACCGGGGACTGCCCGCCCCGCGGGCGCTGGCACTGATCTCGCCCTGGGTCGATCTGAGTCTGTCCGGCCTGAGCATGAGCACCCATGCCAAGCGCGATCCGCTGCTCGGCCGCGCCTGGCTCGCCTACGCCGCGCGACACTATGCCGGCTCGGCGCTGACCGATCCCAAGGTGTCGCCGCTGTTCGCCGAGCTCGGCGGCCTGCCGCCGACGCGTATCGACGTCGGCAGCGAGGAAGTGCTGTTCAGCGACGCCGCGCGCCTGGAGAGCCGGCTGCGCGCGGCCGGCGTGCCCGTACAAAGACAGGTCTGGGAGGGCCTCTGGCACGATTTTCAGCTGCAGGCCGGTCTGTTGCCGGAAGCCGACCGCAGCATCGCCGAGCTGGGTGCTTTCCTGCGCGAGGCGCTGGCGCGCCAGCCGGCGGCCGCAGGCCAAGACCAGCCACCCGAACTGCAAGCTGCCCCGCAGGAGGTTGTCTCATGAACGCCCCCACACCCGCCGTCGCGTTTCCACAACGTGAGCACCATGGCTCCGCACTGCGTGCGCCGCGCGTCATCATCCTCGGCGCCGGCATGTCCGGCCTGCTTGCCGGCATCCGGCTGCGCCAGGCCGGCATCGAGGACTTCACGATCTACGAGAAGAGCCAGGAGGTCGGCGGCACCTGGCGCGAGAACCGCTACCCGGGCCTGGCCTGCGACGTGCCGGCGCATTACTACACCTACAGCTTCGAGCCCAATCCCGACTGGCAGCACCGTTTCGCACGCGGCCCGGAGATCCAGAACTACATGCGGCACGTGGCCGACAAGTACGATCTGCGCCGCCACATCGTCTTCGGCGAAGAGGGCGCGCAGGCCCGTTTCGACGGCCGCCGCTGGCAGCTCCAATTGCGCAGCGGCCGGCAGGACAGCGCGGAGTTCCTGATCGCCGCCTGCGGCTTTCTGCACCATCCGCGCGAGCCGGACATTCCCGGCCTCGACCGCTTCGCCGGCGCGCGCTTTCATTCGGCGCGCTGGGATGACAGCGTCGATCTCAAGGACAAGCGCATCGGCCTGATCGGCACCGGCTCCACCGGCGTGCAGATCGTCTGCGCGGTGTCGCGGCTGCCCTGCGAGCTGAACGTGTTCCAGCGCACGGCGCAGTGGGTCTTCCCGCTGCCGGATCGCGAGTACTCGCTGGTCGAGCGCGAGCTGGTCACGCAGTTTCCCGGGCTGGCGCGCCTGGCCTATCAGATGTACGACGAGCTGTTCGATGCGCTGTTCTCGCGGGCGATGATCCGGCCCGGCCTGCAGCGCCGGCTGATCGAGGCCGCCTGCCACTGGAATCTGCGCCGCGTGCGCGATCCGGAACTGCGCCGGCGCCTGACGCCGGACTACCAGCCGATGTGCAAGCGCATCGTGATGTCCTGGGAGTACTACGAGGCGATGCAGCGCCCGAATGTGAAGCTCGTCACCGAGGGCATCGAGCGCGTCGTGCCCGAGGGCATCGTCACCCGGGACGGTCGCACGCACCCGCTCGACGTTCTGATCCTGGCCACCGGCTTCAAGACCCACGAATACATACGCCCGCTGGAGCTGACCAACGCGCAGGGCCTGCGCCTCAGCTCGCTATGGGACGAACGCGGCCCGCACGCCTATTACAGCCTGGCGATCCCGGGCTTTCCGAACTTCTTCCTGCTCGGCGGCCCGCACAGCCCGCTGGCCAACGGCTCGGTGATCCTCTACACCGAAGCGCTGGTCGACTACGCCATGCAATGCATCGAGCTGTACCGGCGCGGCGAGCTCGACACCCTGGCACCGACCCGGGCCGCCACCGACGCCTTCTACGACGAGCTGCGGCGCAACATGGACGGCACGGTGTGGGTCAGCGGCTGCCAGAACTGGTACATCGGCAAGGACGGACTGCCCGAGGTCTGGCCGCGCCGCCCGCGCGAATTCAACGCGCTGCTGGCAAGGCCGCGGATGGAGGACTTTGAAATATCGCGGCTGTCGCCGGCCTGCACAGAGCAATCGAGCACCATGAGTCGATGACGGCCGCGGCGCTCAAGCATTGATGCCGGCGGCCTGGACGGCGCCGTCCGGCGCGGCTACATCACCCGCGAGAGCATCGCCGGCGCCTGCTCGATCGCGTCCTCGATCAGTTCCAGCGTGTGCCGGCATTCGTCGCGGCTGGCGGCACCGCCGAGGCAGACGCGCAGGCACTGCGGCGGCGCGCCGCTGACGGTGAAGGTGTCGGAGACGACGACGGCCACCCCGTGCGCTCGCAGGTGCGTGGCGAATTCGATGCGCGTCCACGGCTCCGGCACGCTCAGCCAGAGGTGGAAGGCCTCCGGCCGGGTCGCGTAGCGGGCCTTGCGCAGCACCTCGCGGGCGATCTGCTGGCGAACGCGGGATTCCTCGCGCACCGCCTGGGTCGCTGCGTGCACGGTACCGTCGTTGATCCAGCGCGTCGCCAGCTGCGCCAGCAGCGGCGCGGCCATGACCGTGGTCGTGCGCAGCGTCGCCGCCAGGCGCGCGACGTAGCGCGGATTGGGTGCGGCCAGATAGCCGATGCGCAGGCCCGCGCCGAGGCACTTGGAAAGTCCGCTCACGTAGAAGGTCAGCTCCGGCGCCAGTGCGGCCAGGGCCATGGGGCGCTGCCGGGCCAGGCAGGCGTAGGGATCGTCCTCGACGATCGGCACGCTGTAGCGGCGCGCGATCTCGGCGACGGCCTCGCGGCGCGCCTGCGAGAGCGTCGCCGTCGTCGGATTGTTGAGCGTCGGGTTCAGGTACAGGGCCTTCGGCAGATCGGCGGCGCACAGCGCAGCGAAGGCATCGGGATCGAGACCGTCGTCGTCGGCCGGCAGGCCGACCAGGCGGATGCCGAGTTGCGCTGCAAGTCCCTTGATGCCGGGATAGGTGACGGCCTCGCAGGCGATGGCGTCGCCCGGGCGCGCGAGCACCGTGAACAGCGCCAGCAGCGCAGCCTGCACGCCGGGGCAGACCAGCACGCGCGCGGCCTCGACGCCGGGCACATGCGGCGCCAGCCAGCGGGCGCCGGCGTCGCGCTCCTCCGGCGTGCCGCCGAACTCGTGGTAACGCAGCAGCGCGTGCAGATCGGGCGCGCCGGCGAGCCCGGCGAGCCCCTGGCGCAGCCGCTGCTGCAGCGCCGGGTCCTGCGGCTCGGGCGGCATGTTCATCGTCATGTCGATCATGCCGGCGGCGGGACTGCGGCGCAGCGGACCGCTGCGCAGGACCTCGCGCACGAAGCTGCCACGCCCGGGCTGGGCGTCGATCAATCCGCGCCGCTGGGCCTCGGCGTAGCCGCGCGCGACCGTGGTGAAGTTCAGCGCCAGCGTATCGGCGAGCCGGCGCAGGGTCGGCAGGCGCTGGTTGGCGACGAGCTTGCCGGACTGGATGTCATCGGCCAGCGCATCGGCGAGCGCGAGGTAGGCCGGCTTGCGGCTGGCGCGGATCGCCGCGGCCCAGCGGCTGGGTTCGTTGGACATGCGTGCATGGACTCCGCAAGCAGGGTGGTCTGATTGATTGCATCGCAGTGCGATCAATCCGCGCCGCAGGTCCATGCAAATCGCTGTCCAGGAGCCGGGATCGGCATGATGCCGGCGGCTCGCCGGACTGTTGCGCATTGATTGCCTATCGACACGCAATCATGTGCACGGTTTCAGGTGATCAATGCACCACTCATGCGCCGTCGTGGCCCTGCTGCGGTGCATGCGCAAGCGCTGTGTCCGGACGCCTCTGGTGGAGGGAGCTATCGGACACCGCCCCGCCGACGGCCCAACAATCGCTGGTCATTCATGAATGTTTCGTCTTGATCGGATCGCGACGCGCGCATCTGCCGCTTGCATGGCATGCCGGTTGCGCTTGCGGATGGCACCGCCGCCAGGCGATGGATCAACCGCAACCAGGAGAGAGCTTCATGCCCGCAGTCAGCATTCCCGCGCATCAGAAGGGCGATTTTTACGTCGACTACGAAGAGAAGGTCTTTGAGGACGTCAAGGCCGAGCCCGGCGAGAAGGCGCTGATCACCTTCCACACCGTCGCCTTCGAAGGCTCGATCGGCCTGGTCAATCTGCTGCAGGCCAAGCGGCTGCTGCGCAAGGGCTTCGAAACCTCGGTGCTGCTGTACGGCCCCGGCGTGACGCTCGGCGTGCAGCGCGGCTTTCCCAAGATCGGCGACGACGCGTTTCCGGGACACCAGAACTTCAACAACCAGCTGAAGGCGTTCATGGACGAGGGCGGCAAGGTCTACGCCTGCCGCTTCGCGCTGCAGGCGCTGTACGGTCACGGCGAGGCGGCGCTGCAGCCGGGCATCCGCCCGATCAACCCGCTGGACGTGCTCGACCTGGTGCTGCTGCATCGCAAGGCCGGCGCCTTCATTCTCGACACCTGGACGCTGTAAGACGCATGGCAGGTCGCGTCACCGTCGCCGCGGTACAGCTGTCGCCGGTGCTCGGCAGCCGCGAGGGCACGATCGCCAAGGTGATCGACGCCATCGCGGCGGCCGCCGCACACGGTGCGCAGCTGGCGGTGTTTCCGGAAACGGTGGTGCCGTACTACCCGTACTTCTCGTTCATCACGCCGCCGGTGGCGATGGGGCCGGCGCATCTGAAGCTGTACGAGGAAGCGGTGACGGTCCCCGGTGCGGCGACCGATGCAGTGGCCGCCGCTGCGCGCCGGCACCGTATCGTGGTTGTTCTGGGTGTCAACGAGCGCGACCACGGCACGCTGTACAACGCGCAACTGGTGTTCGACGCCGACGGCAGCCTGCTGCTGAAGCGGCGCAAGATCACGCCGACGTATCACGAGCGCATGGTCTGGGGGCAGGGCGACGGCAGCGGCCTGCATCCGGTCGACAGCGCGGTCGGCCGTCTCGGCGTGCTGGCCTGCTGGGAGCACTACAACCCGCTGGCGCGCTACGCGCTGATGGCCGGGCACGAGGAGATTCACTGCTCGCAGTTTCCCGGTTCGCTGGTCGGGCCGGTGTTCGCCGAGCAGATGGAAGTGACGCTGCGCCACCACGCGCTGGAGTCCGGCTGCTTCGTCGTCAACGCCACCGGCTGGCTCAGCGAGGACCAGATCGCCGCAATCACGCCCGATGCGGGCCTGCAGAAGGCGCTGCGCGGCGGCTGTTACAGCGCGGTGATCTCGCCGGAAGGCAAGCACCTCTGCGAGCCGCTGCGCGAAGGCGAGGGCATGGTCGTCGCCGAGCTGGACCTGGCACTGATCACCAAGCGCAAGCGGATGATGGATTCGGTCGGCCACTACGCGCGACCGGAGCTGCTGTCGCTGCACCTGGACGTGCGCGCCGTCACGCCGCTGCATACGGCCGCGCCGTCCGTCGAACGCCTGAGGAGCATGAGCGATGGGAACACCTGCGATGAAGGCAGCGCCGAACCGCCAACTGATCTCGGAACTGCAGTCGCGCGGACTGCGGCTGGCTGACCCGGAGCTCGGTGCCCCAAGCCGCCGCGGCGGCGCCGGCCCCTCCGATCACAAGGCGGTGGTCATCGACGGCCACACGATCATGGTGCCGGTGCACACCGGTAGCGCGGCGGCTTCGCCCTTTGTCACCGCACCCGGCCGCGGCGACACCGTGCTGCTGAAACGCGACGGCGTCGCGGTCGCGACGGTTTCCTTCGCGCCGCAGCCGAAGTTCACGCAGTTGCAGACCGCCGACGGAATTCCCTACGGCCAGATCGCGCAGCTGCACGGGCGCGACGTGCTGGCGACGACGGTGTTGCAGACCTGCATCCGTTACGGCCGGCGCGAGACCTCGTGCCAGTTCTGCTCGATCGGCGAGTCGCTGGCCGCCGGGCGCACGATCAACCGCAAGACGCCGCAGCAGCTCGCCGAGGTAGCGAAGGCGGCGGTCGAGCTGGACGGGGTCCGGCACATGGTCATGACCACCGGCACGCCGAACTTCACGGATCGCGGCGCGGCGATCCTGTGCGAGTCGGCGGCCGCGGTGAAGGCCGCCGTCGAACTGCCGATCCAGGCGCAATGCGAGCCGCCCGACGATCCGGCCTGGTTCGGCCGGCTGCGGGACGCTGGCGTCGACAGTCTGGGCATGCACCTGGAGGCGGTCACGCCACAAGTGCGTGCTGCCATCATGCCGGGCAAGGCCAGCCTCAGCGTCGAGGACTACATGAGGGCGTTCCGCGATGCGCTGCAGGTCTTCGGCCGCGGGCAGGTCAGCACCTACATCCTCGCCGGGCTCGGCGACACCCGCGAAGCGATTCTCGCCATGTGCGAGCGGCTGATCGCGCTCGGCGTCTATCCCTTCGTCGTGCCCTTCGTGCCCAACACCGGCACGCCGCTGGCCGAGCATCCGCCGCCGGACGCCGCGTTCATGCGCTCGATCCTCGCGCCGCTGGGCCGCATGCTGGTCGACGCCGGCCTGCGCTCGCGCGACATCAAGGCCGGCTGCGGGCGCTGCGGGGCCTGCTCGTCGCTGTCGGCTTTCGAGCGCTGACGGGATCCGGACATGCTGCCCTTCGCGCCCGCCGAACAGACCGCGTTTCCGTTCATTCCCGGGGAGTACCGGATCAAGCAGGTCGACGCCGCCTGGGAGCGCAGCGGCTGCGTGGCGCTGCGGCGGGCGGTGTTCTGCACCGAGCAGCGGATGTTCGAAGGCGACGACCGCGACGCGACGGACGCGCACGCCATCGCGATCGCCGCGATCAGCTGCGTTGCGGGCGCGCCGGATGAGGTCGTCGGCACCGTGCGCATCCATCGCGGCGACGACGCGACCGAGCCGGGTCTGTGGTGGGGTTCGCGGCTGGCCGTGCATCGCGACTATCGCGGCGCCGCCTGGCTCGGCACCCAGCTGATCCTGCACGCGGTCGGCAGCGCGCAGGCGCGCGGCTGCACGCGCTTTCTCGCGCAGGTGCAGGTGCAGAACCTGCGCCTGTTCCAGCGCCTGCACTGGCAAGCCCTGCGGCCGATCGCCGTGCAGGGCCGGCCGCACGTGCTGATGCAGGCGGATCTCGCGCACTATCCGCCGCGTACGCAGAGCGAAGTGCGCTTCGTCACCAGCCTGCGGGCCGCGGCGTGAGCAGCGCCATCGACACGCTGGTCGCGGGTCTGCGCAGCAGTCGCGGCCTGGCCGGCAAGCGCGACATCGCCGCCGTCGTCGGCCGTCTCGGCCTGAACGGCGACAGCCTCGTGCCGGTGGGTGACGACTGCGCGGCGATTCCCGATCCGGGCGGGCAGGGCTGGCTGCTGCTGGCGATCGAGGGTTTCCAGCCGGCCTTCGTGGAGCGCGATCCCTGGTTCGCCGGCTGGTGCGGCGTGATGGTGAACCTGTCGGACATTCATGCGATGGGCGGGCGGCCGCTGGCGGTGGTCGATGCCTTGTGGAGCCGCGGCGGCAGCGCGCTGGACGAACTGCTGGCCGGCATGCGCGCGGCGGCAGCGGCGTATCGCGTGCCGATCGCCGGCGGGCACAGCAATCTCTCCAGCAGCGGCGAGCAGCTGGCGGTGGCGGTGCTCGGCCGCGCCAGCAGCCTGCTGACCAGCTTCGACGCCCGGCCGGGCGATCTGCTGATCGCCGCGATCGATCTGCGCGGCGCCTATCGCGCGCCGTTCCTGAACTGGAACTGCAGCACCGGCGTGGCGCCGGAGCGCCTGCGCGCGGATCTCGAACTGCTGCCGGTGCTGGCCGAGCAGGGGCTGTGCCGCGCCGCCAAGGACATCAGCCAGGCCGGCGTGCTCGGCACCGCGGTGATGCTGCTGGAATGCTCCGGCTGCGGCGCCGAGATCGATGTCGATCGCGTGCCGCGCCCCGCCGGCGTCGACGACGCGGACTGGCTGCTGGCGACGTTTCCGAGCTTCGGCTTTCTGCTCGCGGTGGCGCCGCAGCAGGCCGATACAGTGCTGCAGCGTTTCCGCGCGCGCGACATCGGCTGCGCCGTGATCGGCCGCTGCGACGACACGCCGAGCCTGCGCCTGCGCAGCGGCGAGCGCTCGTGCGTGGCCTGGCGTTTCCCCGAGGACCTGCTGACCGGCTGCGCGCCGGCCCGTTGTTCACGGGGCCTTTCTTCACGAGCCCGCTCTGCAACCGTGGAGATGCGTTATGCCTGAGCTGAGATTCCGCGTGCGCTGGCCGGACCAGAGCAGCAGCCTGTGCTATTCGCCCTCGACGACGATCCGCGACGCGCTGCGGCTGCAGCAGCCGTACACGGTCGAGGACTTCGTGCAGGCGGCGACCGCGGCGCTCGAGCAGGGCAGCCGCCGGGTGGCCGCGAAGTACGGCTTCGGCTGCGGCCAGGCACTGGCGCAGATCGCGGAGATCCGGCAGCGGGCGAGCGCCTTCGCCGGCGATCCGGACGCCCGCATCATCGTCGAGTCGTTCGAGGACTAAAGCCGTCATGAGCAGCACGCCTCTCGCCAAGCCCGGGCAGCTGCCCGTCGCCATCGTCGGCGGTGGCCAGGCCGGCCTGTCGATGAGCCGGCATCTGCAGGACGCCGGCATCGAGCATCGGGTCTTCGAGCGCAAGCGCTGCTTTTGCGAATGGCGCGAGGCGCGCTGGGATTCGTTCTGCCTGGTGACGCCGAACTGGCAATGCCGGCTGCCGGGTTATCGTTACACGCAGGAGTACGGCGGCCGCGATCCGCAGGGTTTCATGTCCCGTGACGAGATCCTGCGCTATCTCGAAGGCTTTCGTGCCAGCTTCGACCCGCCGGTACTCGAAGGCGTCGAGGTGCAGCGGCTGCGCCCGGCTGCCGGCGGATTCCTGCTGCAGACCAGCGCCGGCGAGTGGCTCGCCGAGCAGGTCGTCATCGCCAACGGCGTTTATGCAAAACCGGTGATCCCGCGCAGTGCCGAGCGTCTGCCGGCCGATATCCTGCAGCTGCATTCGTCGAATTACCGCAATCCGCAGTCGATGCCCGAGGGCGCCGTGCTGGTCGTCGGCAGCGGACAGTCCGGCTGCCAGATCGCCGAGGACCTGCACCTGGCGGGACGCGAGGTGCACCTGAGCGTGGGCAGCGCGCCGCGCTCGCCGCGCGTCTATCGCGGCAGGGAAGTCACCGAGTGGCTGACCGAGTCCGGCTATTACGACATCCCGGTCGAGCGGCATCCGCAGGGCGAGGCCGTGCGCGACAAGACCAACCACTATCTCACCGGCCGCGACGGCGGCCGCGAGATCGACCTGCGCCGGCGCGCGTTGGAAGGCATGAAGCTCTACGGCCGATTCCTTGAGGTGTCCGGGCGGACCCTGCACTTCGCACCGGACCTCCAGCACAAGCTCGACCAGGCCGACGCGTCGTACAACAACATCCGCGCGCTGGTCGACCAGTACATCGCCTCGGCCGGCATCGACGCGCCGGTCGAGCCGCCGTACGTCCCGCCGTGGGCACCGGCGCAGGAGATCACCGAGCTCGATTACGTCTCCGCCGGTATCCGCAGCATCGTCTGGGCGATCGGCTATCGCGCCGATTACGCCTGGATCGACCTGCCGGTCTTCAACGGCCGCGGCCAGCCTGTCCACCGGCGCGGCGTCACGCCGGTACCCGGCGTCTACTTTCTGGGACTGAGCTGGCAGAACACCTGGGGCTCCGGCCGCTTCGCCGACGTCGGGCAGGACGCGGCGTATCTGCTCGACCATGTCCGGGCATGGTCGGGGCGGGAACAGGCCGAAAGCTGCACGGTGTGAATCGCGCGTCGGTTGTCGTAGGAAGCGCGCATCGGTCTCCCTCCAGCACGAGCCGATGCCGGGCCAGCGCTTGAAGTCAGACTCGTCGACGCCGACGAATACGATCTGTTCGCGGTGCGCGCCTGATCAGCGACCGCGCATCAGCTGCGGGTTGCGCATCGCCATACCGCCCCACAGCAGCATCAGGATGAAGCGTTGCGCCTCGAGCCGGATCTGGTCGCGGCGCTGCGGCTGCTCCAGATAGTCGAGCGAGTAAAACGCCATCTGGCGGACCACCACGGCAGAGATGCCCGGCAGCGACTCGGCATCGACGAACTGCGGCGGCACGATCTCGCGGATGTCTTCGGCCATGTCGGCGGCGATCTGATCGAAGACCTTGCGCAGCGCGGCGCGCAGCACCGGCGAGCTGCCGTGCAGCTCACGGATGCCGACCACATAGGCCTGCTCGTGCTCGGTGACGAACTCCAGCACCAGCGCGACCGATTCCTGAATGATGATTTCGGCGCGGCGCATGAGCTCGATCGGGTCGCGCGCCGTATCCAGCCGCAGCGCATCGTCCATCGGCCGCCGCCGGCGCTCGCGCAGGCCGCGCCGCAGCTCGCCGGCGAGCTCGTCGATCACGGCCAGGCCGAGATCGTCGAAGTTCTTGAAGTGGCGGTAGAAGGTGTTCGGGTTCAGGCCGGCCTGACGCGCCACCTCGCGCAGGCCCAGCGAGGCCAGGCTGCGGGTCGTCGCCGCCAGCTGCAGGGCCGCCGCCATGAGCCTCTGGCGCCCGTTCTGGTGTGCACCTACCGGCCTGTGACGACCCTCTGACGCGGCTAACTCACCCGCGGAAATGTTTTTCATTTCAATGGTATGTGTTGCAGCATCGGTGAAACAATCACATCAGGCGTTGACATCGTAGTAGACGCTCGTCTACTTTGGCGGTAGACGATTGTACACCTCGCCTTCCGGCGAGCCGCAGAGGAGACTCACGATGAAGCCGTCCGAGCTTACTACGCATCTCACCGCCAAGGCGCAGCCCAAGGTGCTGCCGACACGTCGTGACATCCGCTTCGACCTGCCGGCCGAGCATATCGCCGACTGGAACAAGGGCAGCGTGCACCTGTCGCATTTCATGAACACGATGTCGATCTTCTTCCCGGTCGGCGAGCGCTTCTTCATCGACGCCGTGCGCCAGTACCGCGACCGGATCACCGACCCCGAGCTGCAGAAGGCGGTGACCGAATTCATCGGCCAGGAGGCGATGCACGGCCGCGAGCACGAGCACTACAACGCGCTGCTGTATGCGCGCGTGCCGGAGGCGGCGCAGGTCGAGCGCTTCGTCGGCGCACTGCTCGAGCAGATCAAGAAGATGCCGCCGCACGTGCGCCTGTCGCTGACGATCGCGCTGGAGCACTTCACCGCGATCATGGCCGATGGCGTCCTCAAGGATCCGCGCGTGCTCGAGGGTGCGGAGCCGCGTTTCGCACGCCTGTGGCGCTGGCATGCGCTCGAGGAAACCGAGCACAAGTCCGTGGCCTTCGACGTCTGGGACACCGTCATGGGCCGCGGCATAGGCGCCTATCTGGAACGCAGCGCCGGCATGGTGCTGGCGACGGCGATCTTCTGGTCGATCATGATCCCGGCCTATGTCGCGGTGATCCGCCGCGAAGGCAGGCTCACCGACGTCAAGGGCTGGCGCTTCCTGGTGCAGAACATCGCCACCAAGGTGCCGTTCTTCCCGCGCCTGCTCAAGCCCTACCTGGACTACTTCCGTCGCGACTTTCATCCCTGGGATCACGACAACCGCCACTTCCTCGACGAGATCGAGAGCACCATTGGCAACCTGCGCGCCGCCGCCTGATCCGGAGCCAAGACAGTGTTCGCGGGGTCGCCCGACGGGCGTAAAATAAGGGTCGTCAGGAGAGGGAAGGAAGCTCGCCATGCCGACCACGCGCATCCGCAACGCCCGAAAGCACGCCGGCAAGCGTGCGCGCGCGCTGCTGCCCAATCCGGCGATTCCGCCGCATAAGCTCAACAAGACCGGCATCACCCTGAGCGCGCGCGAGTATCGCAAGGTGCGCGCCGCCGTCGAGCGCATCAACCGCGGTGAAGTGCTCGAATTCGAGACGGCCGAGGAAGCGGTCGAGTACATCTTCGGCCGCAAATGAGGCCGGGTGAAGCTCGGCCCCGACGTAGCCGACAGCCTGCGCCGCTTGGCCGACCTTGATCCGTCGATCGAGGAAGACTTCGCCCAGGCGCTCGACCTGCTGCGCCGCTCAAAGCCGCTGCCCGAGCCGTTCGGCGATCACCCGATGGTCGGCGAGCTGCGCGGGTGGCGCGCCTTCGAGATCGGCACCGGCGGCCGGGTCGTCTACTTCGCGTCGCGGGCGGCGGTGACCATCGTGTCGGCCGGGCCGCACGATGATGCCTACGATCGGGCGCAGCTCAAGCGCATTGCCGCCGCCGGCCGCATCAGCCGCGCCCGCGCCAAGCGCCGCCGTCGCAGCAGCTGAGCGGCGCGCCCGCGTCGCCGCCGCCTTGCGTCCGGCGTAGGCCTGGGCGCGCGCCGCCAGGTCGCGCGCGAGCGCGCGCTGTGCCGACGCTCGAGCGGTCATCGCCGACGCCGGCGAGCGTCGACGTCGTGAGGCCGACGCTCGAGCCTCGGCCGCCCTCGCTGCGCTCGACGATGCTCGAGCACGCGCGCAGCGCACCCGAGCCTTGACGAACTGTTGTCCGCCTGGGTGATCAACCATCGCCGCGCCGGAGACTGCGCGCGCCGGGTCGACTGCGCACGGACCGCGCTCCAACAGAACAAGGCCGACTGTGCGATTCGACTACCTGCTGAAGAACGCTGAGCTGCTGGCACTCATGGTCGGTGTCTCGCTGCTGTCGGCGTTCGCGCAGTTCTGGATCAAGCTCAAGAAGGGTGAAGCGCGGTTTTCGTTCGCCGAGGTCATTGGAGAGTCCGTCGTCTGCATGTCTGCCGGCATCACCTGCGGTCTGCTGCTGATGGATCACGTCTCTACGCCGGTCATGCTCGGCGCCGTGTCGGTCGCCGCCCATATGGGTACGCGCTTCATCTACGCGCGCTCGACAACGCGCTCACCCGGGCGATCGAGCGCCGCCTCGGCGACGGCGATCGCCGTGACTGAAGCGCCGCCGGCGCGCATCGCCGCAGACGGCGAGGGGATCTTCCTCATCGGGCCGGGTAGAATAGACCCGACCGAGGATCACGCCATGACCCGCAAGAAAGCCAAAGCGATTCGGACCGCGCCGCGCGCCGTCGCGCGCGCGCCGCTGCCCAATCCGTCGCCGCGCGTCTATAAGCGGGGGGTCGTGCTGTCGCCGCAGATGCACGCCAAGGTCAAGCGCGGCATCAAGGCGTACCAGGAAGGCCGCTACCGGCGCTTCGAGACCGCCGAGGAAGCAACCGCCTGGGTGTTCGGCGACGAATGAGGCGCCGGCCCGTCCGTCGAGACGTGGAAATCACTGAGCCGGCGCGCGCCGAGCTGCGCGAACTGCGACGCCGCTACGGCGATCGCATCCCGCGGGAGTTTCAGCAGGCGCTCGACATGATCCAGCGCGGCCAGCTGCCGCCGGGCGATCACGGGCTATCCGGACAGCTGCGCGGCTGGCGCGCCTTTGCTGTCGGCCCGCAGATCGAGCCGGACAAGCCGCGCGTTGTCTACTTCACGTCCTCGCACCTGATCACGATCTTTGCGGCCGGGGACCATGAAGACGCCTACCGCCGCGCAGGCCCGCCGACGCCGCTAGTCGTTGTGGCGCATACCGAAACCGATCAGGTGATCCGGATCATTTCGATGCGCTATGCTGAGCGTCATGAAGAAGCGATCTACTGGAAAGCCGTCCGCGGCTGATCTCGACGAAGTGCCGTCGCTGCCGGCCGACTTTGGCCGCAAGGCGCTCGTCCGTCGCAACTTCGTCGCCGTCGGCGCCGGCGCCGACGCGCCCGAGGCGTTCAAGGATCTGGTCAAGAGGCACCGACCGCTCGCCGAGGCGCTCGGCTACGTGCGCCCGACGCGGCCGCAGAAGGGCGGCGCGCGCATCGTCAATCCGCACGCCTACACCCGCGGCAAGAAAGCCCGCGCCTGACGCCGCGGCATCCTCCTGCAGCTGTGCACGGTCGCGTCCGCGTCGCCGCCGCCTTGCGTCCGGCGGCCAGCCGCGCCGAGCGCCGCTGCTGCGTGCGCTGCGCGGCGTAGGCCTGGGCGCGCGCCGCCAGGTCGCGCGCGAGCGCGCGCTGTGCCGGCGATCGGTAGTCTTGCCAGCGCCCACCGGGCGGGGCGAACAGCTCGTCGCGCCAATCCGGGTCCAGCCGCATCATGCCGACGTGCTCCGAGCGCGAGAACGAGGCGTTCCAGGGTGCCTGTTGGCGCTCGATGACGCGCACCAGCTGCGCGGCCGGGCGCGGGATGCGGGCAGAATTTCGCCAGCGGATGACCGTTCGTCGGCTCACCGCGAAGATTTTTGCTGCCTTTTCCACCGACAGCGCATAGCGCGCGCACCAGTCGCGAAAGTCGAAGGTCTCCAAAATGCCCCCCGGCCGCCAATTCTCGTTGTGTAAGCGGCTGATTCAGTGCAGGTTACAAGCCGGCCGCGGAGAAGAAAAGAGGGACATCTGCCCGGCGCGTTGTGCGTGCAGGGCGGCATTGCGATAAAGGGCGCCCTGGGCACGCTTCCTGCTGCGCCTTCTACTTAACATAATATACATTATGCACATATATACTGAGTGGTTCTTGACACGCACACGAGCCGCGCGTGCGTCCGGAGTCATGGCGAAGCGCTCCGCGGGGGCATATGCTTGCTCTTCGAGCTGATGTGGGATGCGATTGAATCGGCGGAGCTTTTCGCGTGAGCACGTTTGTTCGTTGACCGCCATGGCATGGGGGTGTATAACGCCCGCCTTTGCGCTGGTCATTCCAGGCAAAACTTCATGAGTGTTAACACCATGACAGCCAAGAAGACGGAGAAGTCTGCGAAGGCCGGCTCGACGACGAGGACGACGGCCAAAGGCAGAAGCGCGTCGGGCTTGTTTCGAAGCCTCAAGGGGGCCTTGTCGAAGAAGAAGCCCGCTGCACCGGCAAAGCCGGCGCGGCCGGCGGCGCAAGTTTCCGGCGCTAAGGCTGCCTCGGCCAAGTCCAAACCATCCAGCAAGATCCCTGCAACGAAAGCTTCGCGCCGCGGCGCTACGGTCGAACGACCGGCCGCAGCACCACGTAAACCTGCCCCCAAGGCCCCAGCCGCAATTGAGAACGTGACCAAGACCGCTACCAAGAAGACGCCACCCGTCTCGTTCGACGGTCCCTTGACCGAGGAGAGCATCAAGGTGATGTCGGAGAACGACTACATGAACGACGCCCAGCTGGAGTTCTTCCGGCGGCGCCTGCTGCAGATGCGCCAGGAGGTGCTGCAGCGCGAGATGGATGTGAAGGAGCGCCTGCACGAGCGCGAGGTGTTCGCCGACCCTGCCGACCGCGCGACTGCCGAGGAAGAGCACTGGCTCGATCTGCGGCTGCGCGAGCGCGAGTCGCTGCTGCTGCGCAAGATCGACGACGCGCTGCGCCGTATCGAGGCCAGGGAGTACGGCTATTGCGAGAAGACCGGCGATCCGATCGGTATCCCGCGCCTGCTGGCGCGGCCGACGGCCACCGTCTGTGTCGACGTCAAGGGTCAGGACGAGCGCGTCGAGGCGCAGTACCGCGACCGCTGATCGTGCCGTACGAACACGGATCGCCCCGCGCTAGCGGGGCGTTTTCGTGACTGGTGCCCGCGGCCGGAGTCGAACCGGCACGACCGTGAGGTCGAGGGATTTTAAGTCCCTTGCGTCTACCGATTCCGCCACACGGGCGCGTGAAGAGAGATGGAGGCTAGGGTCGGAATTGAACCGGCGTACGCGGATTTGCAGTCCGCTGCATGACCACTCTGCCACCTAGCCTTGGTGACCGGTTGCGCGGCGTGATTTTAGCAGCCGTGCACAGTGCCTCGGACTAAAAAACCCCGTCCAGCAGCGTGTCGGGGTTTTTCGTTAAAACTGGAGCGGGAAACGAGGCTCGAACTCGCGACCTCAACCTTGGCAAGGTTGCGCTCTACCAACTGAGCTATTCCCGCGTGAGCCGCGTATTTTAGGGGTGGGCCGGGCCAAGTCAAGGAATTTATCGCCGCTGCCCTGCCCCGCACGACAATACGTCAAACGTCGCCGGAAACGCCTGCATCCCGCAGGATTGGCCACGCGGCGCGCAGGTAGACCAGCATGCTCCACACGGTGAGTGCCGCGGCGACGAACAGCAGTCCGTAGCCGATCTCGTAGATCGGCAGGCCGAGTACCTTGATTTCCCAGATCATCATGCCGATCGCGGTCATCTGGAATCCGGTCTTCCATTTGCCGACACGGCTGACGGCGACGCTCGTGCGCTGGCCGAGCTCGGCCATCCACTCGCGCAGCGCGGAGATCGTGATCTCGCGACCGATGATGATCGCAACGATCACCGCGAGCACGCCGCTCGGATCGGCGCGCAGCAGCATGACCAGGCTGACGGCGACCAGCAGCTTGTCCGCCACCGGGTCGAGAAACGCGCCGAACTTGCTGGTCTGGTTCCAGCGGCGCGCCAGCCAGCCATCGAGCCAGTCGGTGATGGCGGCGAGCGCGTACAGCACCGTCGCGAGCTGCCGCGCGTAGCGCCAGTCCACGTAGAACAGCGCCAGCACCACCGGGATGATGGCTACGCGCATCAGCGTGAGGAGCAACGGCAGTGTGAGCTTCACTACGGCGACCGGGTCCTGGGCGATTGCAGACGTGCCACGCAAGAATAGCCGAGCGTTGCCGGCGACACTAATGGAAGTGCGCGTAGATACGCGCCGCAAGCCGCCGCGAGACGCCTTCGACCTGCGCCAGTTCGTCGATCCCGGCCCGGCGCAGCTGCGCCAGCCCGCCGAACGCGCGCAGCAAGGCGCGCCGGCGCGCCGGCCCCAGCCCTTCGATCTCTTCGAGCCCGGAGCTCAGCCGCGCCTTGTCGCGGCGGCCGCGATGCCCGCTGATCGCAAAGCGGTGCGCCTCGTCGCGGATGCGCTGGATCAGATGCAGCGCCGGCGAATCGGGCGGCAGGCGCAGCGGCAGCTCCTGCTCGGGGAGGATCAGTTCCTCCAGACCCGGCTTGCGCGTCGGGCCCTTGGCGATCGCGACCACGCGCAGCGGCTCACTCAGCTCGAGCCCGTCGAGCGCTTCGAGTGCGGCCTTGAGCTGCCCCTGCCCGCCGTCGATGAACAGCACGTCGGGTAACTGCCCTTCCCCGCCCTTCACGCGCGCGAACCGGCGGCCCACGGCCTGCCCGATCGCGGCGTAGTCGTCGCCGGGCGTGATGCCTTCGATGTTGAACTTGCGATACGCCGCTTTCAGCGGACCGTCCTGACCGAAGACGACGCAGGATGCCACTGCGCGCTCGCCCTGCGTGTGCGAGATGTCGAAGCACTCGAGGCGCTGCGGCAGGCGCTCCAGATCGAGCGCGCGCTTAAGCTCCAGCAGGCGCTGGTCCATGCTCGTGGCTGCCAGCAGCCGCGACGACAGCGCCTGCGCCGCCGTCTGCGCCGCCATGTCGAGCAGGCGCAGCTTGGCACCGCGCAGCGGCCGGTGCAGCCGGATGCGGCGCTTCGCGCGCTGGCTCAAGGCTTCTTCCAGCATGCCGGCGTCGTCCACGGCGTGGCTGACGAGGATTTCCGGCGGCGGCGTCTGCTGCAGGTAGTGCTGGCTGATGAAGCTCTCCAGAAGCTCCTGCGGTGCGGCGTCCGGCGGGTGCTGCGGGAAGTGGCTGCGGTGCCCCAGGTTGACGCCGTCGCGGACCGAGACGACGGTGAGGCAGCTCGAGGTCGGATGCGCTGCGACGACGACGACGTCGACATCGTCCGCGCCGCCGGTCATGGCCTGGTTCTGGCGCACGCGCTTGAGCGCCGCGATCTGGTCGCGCAGGCGCGCGGCCAGCTCGAATTCCAGCTTGCTCGCGGCCTGCTCCATCTCCACGGTCAGCTCGCGCGCCAGCTCGTCACCCTTGCCTTCGAGCAGCCGCGCCGCGTTACGCACGTCGCGGGCGTACTCGGCCGCGCTGATCAGACCCACGCAGGGTGCCGAGCAGCGCTTGATCTGGTACTGCAGACAGGGCCGGTCTCGATGTACGAAAAACGAGTCTCTACATGGCCTTATCCTGAATAGCTTCTGTAATGTCTGAAGAGTCTCGCGGACCGAGGACGCGCTCGGAAACGGCCCGAAATACTGGTCCGCCCCGGTTTTCGCGCCGCGATAGTAAGTGACGCGCGGGTAGGCATGCGCGGTCAGGCGAACGTACGGATAACTCTTGTCGTCGCGGTAGTAGACGTTGTAGCGCGGCTTGAGATCCTTGATCAGCGTCGCTTCGAGGATCAGCGCCTCGTCTTCGGTGTGCGTCAGCGTGACCTCGACGCGCCGGATCTGGGAGACCATGCTCTCGATCCGCGGATTGCCGCTGGCGCGCAGGAAGTAGCTGCCCACACGCTTGCGCAGGTTGCGCGCCTTGCCGACGTAGAGCAGCTCGTCGCCGGCGCCGTACATGCGGTAGACGCCGGGGTGCGTGGACAGCTGCGACAGGAACGCCCGGTGATCGAAGGGCGCGTCCGGCTCCTTCATCCGACCTCGGTGCGATTCTCGCTGCGCTCGTCGAGCAGGCCGTAGCGCATTGCCATGCGCGTGAGCTCCACGTCGTTGCCGACGCCGAGCTTCTCGAACAGGCGGTAGCGATAGGTGCTGACCGTCTTGGGCGACAGGTGCAGGCGATCGGAGATTTCCTGCGTGGAATAGCCCTTCGTCACCATCAGCATGACCTGCGTCTCGCGCTGCGACAGCTGGTCGAACGGCGACGCCCCGCCCGGCCCCTTGACGAGGCTGGCGGCGAGATTGCCGGCCACGTCCGCCGCCACGTAGTGCCCGCCGCCATGCACCCGGCGGATCGCGGTGACGACCTCGTCAGCCGCCGAATCCTTGCTGAGATAACCGGCGGCGCCGGCGGCGAGCATGCGGCTCGGATACGGCTCTTCGAGGTGCATCGACACGACGATGACTTTCGCCGTCGGGCAGCGCTGCAGCAGCCGCCGGGTCGCTTCGAGACCGCCGACACCGGGCATGTTGATGTCCATCAGCACGATGTCGGGCGTCGCCGTGCGCACCAGTTCCAGCGCCTCTTCGCCGCTGCTGGCCTCCGCTACCACTTCCATGTCGGCCACCTCGGTCAGCACGCGCTTGAGCCCGGCGCGAACCAGACGGTGGTCATCGACCAGCATGATGCGAATCATCGGACCCTCCTTCGCCAGAAGACCATCTTAGCAGCGAAGCGGGCGGCTACGGCGGTCCGCCGTGCCACCGTCACAAAAACATCCGCGAACGGTAACAGGCGCTGCTTAGGCTCAGCCCGGATTTTTGCAAGCCAACGCAAGCCAACCAGCCAAGGAGTCTTCCGTGAGCAGCCATCCAGACGAAGTCCACAATCACTCGGTCAACACCAGCTTCCAGGATGTCCTGGCCCAGCGCCTGCAGCGCCGCGAAGTCCTGCGCGGAGGTGTGACCCTGGCGACAGCCACGACGCTGAGCAGCTTCGCGCTCGTGGGCTGCGACGACGACGACGACGACGGCAGCAACACGTCCCGGTCCCTGGGGTTCAACGCTGTGGCCAAGAATCTCGACGACGCGGTGACGCTGCCCGCTGGCTACAGCGCCGCCGTGCTGTATGCGTTCGGCGATCCCATAGACGCTGGAACCCCCGCCTTCCTCAACAACGGCACCGATACCGCCTCCGAGCGCCGTGCCGGCGACCAGCACGACGGCATGGCCTACTTCGGTCTGTCGGACGCCGGCCAATGGGAACCGAACCGCTCCGACCGCGGCCTGCTGGTGCTCAATCACGAGCAGGTGCTCGACCAGTACATTCACGTCGCCGGGCCCACCGAGGACCTCAACGGCAATCGCCCGCAGGCCGAGGTCGACAAGGAAATGAACGCGCATGGCGTCTCGGTCATCGAGGTGCGCCGCGAGTCCGGCTCCAATCGCATGTCCTACGTGCAGGCCTCGAGCTTCAACCGCCGCATCACCGCGTTCACCGAGATGGACATCACCGGTCCGGCGCGCGGCAGCGCGCGCCTGGTCACGCCGTTTTCGCAGGGCGGCACGCGCACGCGCGGCACGCTGAACAACTGCGCCAATGGCCGCACGCCCTGGGGCACCTACTTCGCCTGCGAGGAGAACTGGTTCTCGTACTGGCGCCGCGACGACGACGCGGCGCTGCGCAACGCCGCCGACAACGCCCAGCTCGAGCGCTACGGCATGGGTCCGGGAAGCACCGGCTTTTCCTACCGCAAGTGGGATACCGTCAACGCCGACGTCTATCGTCGCTTCAACATCACCGCGCAGCAGGGCGGCAGCGCGACCACGGACTATCGCAACGAAGCGAACACCTACGGCTATATCGTCGAGATCGACCCTTTCAATCCCGGTTCGCGCCCGCAGAAGCGCACGGCGCTCGGCCGCTTCGTCCACGAAGGCTGCTGGGCGGCACCGGCCATCGCCGGCCGGCCGCTGGTGTTCTACATGGGCGACGACAATCGCTTCGACTACATCTACAAGTTCGTCTCCGCCGAGAACTGGGAGCCGGCCGACGCCAACCCCAGCGACCGTCTCGCCGTTGGCGCCAAGTATCTCGACAACGGCACGCTCTACGTCGCCCGCTTCAACGCGGACGGCAGCGGCGACTGGCTGGAGCTGACGGTCAACAAGAACGGCCTGGACATCAACAACACGCTGTTCCCGTTCGCGAGCCAGGCCGACGTCTGCATCGCCACGCGTCTGGCGGCCGATTCCGTCGGTGCGACCAAGATGGACCGCCCGGAATGGGGCACGGTCAATCCGGTGAACGGTGAGGTCTACATGACCCTGACCAACAACACCCGCCGCACCGCAGATGGCGCCACCGATGCCGCCAATCCGCGCAACTACGACCGCGGCGCCGGCAATGCCGATCTGGACGGCAACGTCAACGGCCATATCATCCGCTGGCGCGAAACCGGCGGCGCTCAGGAGGCCACGAGCTTCAACTGGGATATCTATCTGTTCGGTGCACGTGCAGATGCCGATCCTGAGAAGATCAACGTTTCCGGACTCGTCGACGACAATGACTTCTCCAGCCCCGACGGCCTGTGGTTCGACAGCCGTGGCGTCCTCTGGATCCAGACCGACGACGGCGAGTTTCCCGGCGCCGGCCGCAGCAACAACCAGATGCTCGCGGCGCTGCCGGGACAAGTGGGCGACGGCGCCGTCGTCAGCAGCACCAGTACTCCAACCATCGCCGGTGCGCCCGCGACCGTCGACAAGGTGCGGCGCTTCCTGGTCGGGCCGCGCGGCTGCGAGATCACCGGCATCGACATGACGCCGGACTACCGGACCATGTTCGTCAACATTCAGCATCCGGGCGAAGACGGCTCGCTCACCGAGCCGGACGGCACTTGGCCGAATCCGAACCGGAACGCGCTATCCGCCGGACAGGCCGGCGTGCGACCGCGTTCGGCGACGATCGTCATCTACCGGGACGACGGCGGCGAGATCGGCGTCTGATCCGTTTTCGCGGTACCTCCATCGACTGGGCCCGCCGCGCGCGGGCCCTTTCTTTTGTTCAGGCCGCAGACCGTCGTCGCTTGCTATTGCTGCCGTTCCCTCAAGGCACGGGGTTTGAGCGGCATGGATCTGCGACACACCGAGTATCAGCGGCCCGGCGCTGCGTCGTCCCGCGCCGACAGGGTCTTCCGCATCGCGTCGGTCGCCGGTCTGGCGGTGCTGGTGTTTGTCGCCGGCGTACTGATGACCGTCGCCGGGGTCTTTCCCGCGCCGCAGATCTCCCGCGCTTACGCAGCCGCCAAGGCGCTCTACGCGCAGCGCACGGTCTATCAGGACGTCTACCGCAGCGATCTCTGGTATCCGGCGCGTGACGAGCGCAAGGGCGTGACGACTTACGTGCGTGGCGCCGCGCAGGACGGGCTGACGCTGTACACCGCCGGCAACGCGCCGGCCGCCTTCCTCATCGACATGCAGGGTCGCCTCGTGCACGAGTGGCGCAAGCCGTTCAGCGCGCTCTGGCCCGACGGCAGCGGGCCGATCCGCGATCCGCGCCCGGACGCGTTCGTGCACTTCCGCAATGCGCACGTGCTGCCCAACGGCGATCTGATCGCGCTCTATGAAGGCACCGGCGACACGCCGTACGGCTACGGCGTGGTCAGGCTGAACCGCGATTCGGAAGTGGTCTGGAAGTATCCGGGACGCGCGCATCATCAGCTCAGCATCGGCAGCGACGGCCGGATCTACGTGCTTACGCATGAGTTCGTCGACGACCAGCCGAGAAACCTCGGCCATCTCGCGCGTCCGCGGCTGGAAGACTTCCTCGTCGTGCTTTCGCCCGACGGCGCGGAGCTGAAGAAGATCCGCCTGCTGAGCGCCGTTGCGCAGTCACGCTACCGCCACCTGCTGTACACGGTTTCCAGCTTCGCGCTCGCCGATCCGCTGCACGCCAACGCGGTGGACTACATCGACCGGCAGACCGCGGCGCGCTTCGCGTTCGGCAAGGAAGGCCAGCTGCTGCTGTCGTTTCGCGAGCTGGGTGCGATCGCCGTGCTCGATGTGGACACCGAGGCGATCGTCTGGGCCACGCGCGGTCCGTGGATCGGCCAGCACGATCCGGACGTCATCGCCAACGGCAACATCCTGCTGTTCGACAACTACGGCGCCTACGCCGGACCGGAAGGCATCTCGCGCGTCATCGAGATCGATCCGCGCGACCTGCGCATCGCCTGGGAATACCGCGGCTCGGCGGACGCGCCGCTGGCCAGCCGCATCCGTGCCGACCAGCAGCGGCTCGCCAACGGCAACACGCTGATCACCGAATCCGAAGCCGGGCGGCTCGTCGAAGTGACGCGCGCCGGCGAAATCGTCTGGGAGTTCATCAACCCGGTGCGCGGCGGGCCGGACGGGCGGATGGTGCCGATGATGGCCTGGGCGCAGCGGCTCGATCCGGCGGCTTTCGATCCGGGGTTCCGCGAAGCCGTCCTGGACCGCGACGGGCGCGCTACCGCCGCCCGCGCGCCGTGATCCGGACCCGGCCGGCAGCGGCACCTTCATCATTTCTATAATATTGGAATTATAAAATCGCACCTGCGCAGCGCAATCGACGCTGCGCGCTCCGTCCGCCCCGATTCCAGCGAGATCCGAGATGTCCGTCTTCGAGCGCTACCTCACGCTCTGGGTTGCTGTCTGCATCGTGACCGGCATCGCCCTGGGACATGCCTTCCCCACGGTCTTCCAGACGATCGGCCGCGCCGAAGTCGCCAAGGTGAACCTTCCGGTCGCGGTGCTGATCTGGCTGATGATCGTGCCGATGCTGGTCAAGATCGACTTCGGCGCACTGCACCGCGTGCGCGAGCACTGGCGCGGCATCGGCGTGACGCTGTTCATCAACTGGGCGGTCAAGCCGTTTTCGATGGCCGCGCTCGGCTGGCTGTTCATCGGCTGGCTGTTCAGGCCGTACCTGCCTGAAGACCAGATCCAATCGTACATCGCCGGCCTGATCCTGCTGGCGGCGGCGCCGTGCACGGCGATGGTGTTCGTGTGGAGCAATCTCTCCAGGGGCGAGCCGCATTTCACGCTGAGCCAGGTCGCGCTCAACGACACGATCATGATCTTCGCGTTCGCGCCGATCGTCGGCCTGCTGCTCGGCCTCTCCGCGATCACCGTGCCCTGGGACACGCTGCTGCTGTCGGTGGCGCTCTACATCGTCGTTCCGGTGATCGTCGCGCAGCTGCTGCGCCGCCGCCTGCTCGCGCGCGGCGGAGAAGCCGCGCTCGCGGGCGCGCTGCGCGTCCTGCAGCCGCTGTCGCTGGTCGCGCTGCTGACGACGCTGGTGCTGCTGTTCGGCTTCCAGGGGCAGCAGATTCTGCAGCAGCCGCTGGTGATCGCCCTCATCGCTGTACCGATCCTGATCCAGGTGTACTTCAACTCCGGCCTCGCATATCTGCTCAACCGGCTCGCCGGCGAGGCGCACTGCGTCGCCGGTCCGTCGGCGCTCATCGGTGCCAGCAACTTCTTCGAGCTCGCGGTCGCTGCCGCGATCAGCCTCTTCGGCTTCGATTCCGGCGCGGCGCTGGCGACCGTCGTCGGCGTGCTAATCGAGGTGCCGGTGATGCTCTCGGTGGTCAGGATCGTCAACACGACCAGGGGCTGGTACGAGCGCTCCGCCGGTGCCTGATCCCGCGCACCGCGCAGTGCCTGCCGGCCCGCGCGCTTCGCCTTTACCGGATCGGCCAGTAGATGTAGACGATCCCGTCCGAGCCGCCATCTGCGGTGACGTACTGCTCCCACGAATCGCCGTTGTCCTCGAAGCCGGCGACCGTGCGAAACGCGACCAGCTGCTCGTAGGTCGGCTCCATCGCCGAGGGCGGGCCGCGGTGCGCGGCGCGGATCACCAGCCCGCCGTAGGTCATACCGCTCTGGATGCCGGCCTCCGGCGACGCCGGCGGATCGGGACGGTCGGCGATCATCGCCGCGTCGAAGCGCCAGAGCCTGGTTTCCTCGTCGTACTGCCGCGTGATGGCGATCGGCGGCTCGGCCTGCGCGAGGCCGTTCTGGGCCATGTGCGCGGCGATCCTCTCGAACGCCGCGGCGAGCATGCCGCCCGCCTCGTCCGCCGGCGCGGCGCCGGAGATGAACAGCATCGGCCGGCTGTCGACGGTCGTGACTTCGGCCTCGAGGCCGGAGAGATCCACCTGCGGCAGCGTCTCGACGAGCGCCTTGAGGCTGGCGAGCCCCTTTTCGTAGTCGGCGCCGATCATGCCGTCCATCATCAGGCCGAAATAGCGCGCCATGAGGTTGCCGCCAAACGTCGCATCGTACGACCAGACGAGCCTGGTGCCCCGCCCTTCCGGCGCGAGCGTGTAGGTCGTGAGGTTGTCGCTGTCCCAGCCTTCGAAGATCAGGCGGACGACGATCTTCTCGTGGGCAACCGCCTCGATGATCTCCTGGCTGCCGGCGCCGACGGACGGGTCCTGGCTGCGCCAGCTCTGCTTGGCGCCGACGCCGAGCGGCGGCCCCTCGACGAGGTATTCCGCTTGGGGATCGAGGCCGGCCCACGGCGACCACTTGTCGAACTGGCGAAAGCCGTTGAGCGCGACATAAACCGTCGATGGCCTCGCGTTGATGACCACCGAGCGCTCCACATGCGCCGTGTCCGGCAGCAGGAAGCCGACGCCGACCACGCCGGCGGCGAGCACGATCACGACGATCACCAGCCACTTCAGTACGCGCACGAGATTCCCCCTTGGACGCATGAGCCATGCGGATACGCCGCCACAGTAATCGTCGCGACGGGCGGACTCAAGCTGTCGGCAGTGGCCCGAATCCGCGTCTAAGCGTCGTCTAAGGCGCCTGGCGCAGCGAGGCGCACGGCGGCCGCACGAGATCGCGCTGAACCAGCACACCGACGGGACCCCGGCGTGCTCGGGGACAGGCTTCGCCTTGCGGGACCGGGGGTGCGCTGGTAGCGTCGCACGCTTCTCGTGACGGGGGATGTCCGTGGACGCCATCATCGGCGCGATCAACGACGTCGTCTGGAGCCGCGCGCTGATCGCGCTGTGCCTGGGCGCCGGGCTCTATTTCTCGATCCGCACGCGCTTCATGCAGGTGCGCGGCTTCGGCGAGATGCTGCGGCTGATGCGCAGCGGCAAGGAGTCGGCCGCCGGCGTCTCCGCGTTCCAGGCGCTGGCGATGTCGTTGTCGGGGCGCGTCGGCACCGGCAACATCGCCGGCGTCGCGACGGCGATCACCTTCGGCGGACCGGGCGCGGTGTTCTGGATGTGGATGGTCGCGTTTCTCGGCGCGTCGACGGCTTACGTCGAGTCCACGCTCGCGCAGATCTACAAGGAAAAGGACGACAAGGGGCTCTATCGCGGCGGCCCGGCCTATTACATCGAGAAGGCGATGGGCCAGAAGTGGTACGCCTGGATCTTCGCCGTCGCGACGGTGCTCGCCACCGGCCTGCTGCTGCCCGGTGTGCAGGCCAACAGCATCGCGCTGAGCATGAACGTCGCTTTCGGCGTTGCGCCGACGGTCTCGGCGGCCGGCATCGTCGTCGCGCTCGGCTTCATCGTCTTCGGCGGCGTGCGCCGCATCGCGCACTTCGCGCAGCTGGTGGTGCCGTTCATGGCGCTGGCCTACATGCTCGTCGCGCTGGCGATCATGCTGCTCAACATCGCGCAGGTGCCCGAAGTGCTCGGGCTGATCCTGCGCAGCGCATTCGGCGCGGAAGCGGCGTTCGGCGCGGTCATCGGGCTCGCCGTCGAATGGGGCGTCAAGCGCGGCATCTACTCGAACGAGGCCGGCCAGGGCACCGGCCCGCATCCGGCCGCGGCCGCGGAAGTGTCGCACCCGGCCAAGCAGGGCTATGTGCAGGCGTTCTCGGTCTACGTCGACACGCTGCTGGTCTGCTCGGCGACGGCGTTCATGATTCTCTCTGCCGGCACCTACAACGTGATCGGGCGCGACGGCCACGCGATCGTCGAAGCGCTGCCGGGTGTCGAAGCCGGCCCGGGCTACGCGCAGAACGCAGTCGAATCGGTGCTGCCCGGCTACGGCGCCGGCTTCGTCGCGCTGGCGCTGCTGTTCTTCGCGTTCACGACGATCGTCGCCTACTACTACATGGCGGAAACCAACATCAGCTACATCAACCGCAAGGTGCACCGGCCGTGGCTGGTGCCGGCCCTGCGCATCGGCATTCTCGCTGCGGTGACCTACGGCACCGTGCGCAGCGCGAGCATCGCCTGGGCGCTCGGCGACATCGGCGTCGGGCTGATGGCCTGGCTCAACATCGTCGCAATCCTGATCCTTCAGAAGCCGGCGCTGCGGGCACTGAAGGACTACGAGACGCAGAAGAAGGCAGGCAGGGACCCGGTGTTCGATCCAGAGGCGCTGGGCATTCGCGGCGCCGATTTCTGGGCGACTGATCGCGCGTGCGCTCACTCCTCGGTCGCGCGCGGGTCCGGGCGCAGCCCGTAGCGGCGCATCAGCTTGTAGAAGTCGGTGCGGTTGCGGCCGGCCAGGCGCGCCGCGCGGCTCACATTGCCTTCGGCGAGCTTCAGCGTCTGCTGCAGGTAGTCCTTCATGAACAAGTCGCGTGCTTCGTCGAGCGACGGCACACCGCCGTCGTGCTCGCCTAGCGCCTTGCGTACGAGCTCGGCGCTGATCACGCGACCGGGCGCCAGCGCCGCGGTGCGCTCGACGACGTTGAACAGCTGGCGCACGTTGCCCGGCCAGTTCGCCGTGAGCAGCAGCTCCATCGCCTCCGGCGAGTAGACGCGCTGCGGCGCGCCTCTGGCGCTGAGCTGGTTGAGCCGCGCGGCGACCAGCAGCGGAATATCCTCGCGGCGTTGCACCAGTGGCGGCAGGCGCAGCTCGACGACGTTGAGCCGGTAATACAGGTCCTCGCGGAAACGGCCCTGCTGCACCAGCAGATCGAGGTCGCGGTGCGTGGCGGAGAGCACGCGCACGTCGACCGGGATCGATTTCACCTCGCCGACCGGCCGCACTTCCCGCTCCTGCAGCACGCGCAGCAGCTTGACCTGTAGTACCGGCGGCATGTCGCCGATCTCGTCGAGGAATACGGTACCGCCCTCGGCGGCGCGGAACAGGCCGGGCTGGTCGCTATGTGCGCCGGTGAACGCACCCCGCTTGTGCCCGAACAACTCCGATTCCAGGAGGTCGGGTGGAACCGCCGCGCAGTTGATCGCGACGAACGGCCGCGCATTGCGCGGACTGCCGGCGTGGATCGCACGCGCGAGCAGCTCCTTGCCGCTGCCGCTCGGGCCGGTGATCAGCACCGCAGGGTCGAGCCGCGCGACGCGGCGCGCGTTGTCCAGCACCGCACGCATGCGCGGACTGTGCGTGAGGATCTCGGCCGCCCAGCGGCGGCTGCCGTCGTTCTCGGACTGCTCGTTGAAGTGATGGACGTTGCGGCGGATGCAATCGAGCAGCAGATCGCTGCGCACCGGCTTGGTGAGGAAGTCGACCGCGCCGGCTTGCGTCGCGCGCACGGCATCCGGAATGTCGCCGTGCGCGGTGAGGATGGCAACCGGCAGTCCGGGCCGCCGCGCCTGCACGTGCTTGAGCAGCGCGATGCCGTCCATGCCGGGCATGCGCAGGTCGGCGATGACGAAGTCCGGCTCGGCGTCGTCGAGGCGCAGCCGCGCTTCTTCGCCGGTTGCGGCGGCGACGACGTTGCAGCCCTCGGCCTCGAGGCGCAGCGTCAGCACGCGCAGCAGCTTGGCGTCGTCGTCGACGAGGAGAACGCGGGGGCGGGAGCGTAGCTCAGCGGCCATTGTCGTCCAGCCTCCTTTCGATGGCGATCACATCGCTGAGCCGCCGCTGCAGCTCCGCGACCTGGCTCTGACAGGCCTTGCGGCTGGCGAGGTCGGCAAGCCGCACCTGTGCCAGCGCCGCAACTTCGCCGTAAGGATTCCGCTCCAGCACGGCCTTGAGCCTGCGTCGCGCGGACTCGGGATCGTAGCGGTGGTAGTCGGGAAGGCTCTGCAGCAGCGCCAGCTGCCATTCGACGTCGTCGCGCCTTGCCGCCTGCCACATCGAATCGCGATCCGCGGTGCTCGCGTCGACCGCGGTCGCCCAGTAGGTCAACGGGTCCATCGCCATGGCCGGCCAGTCGCCGGGCATCGTGCTGCAGGCTGTGGTCAGCACGCCGGCACCGGCCAGCGCGTTAACTGCGCAGCGGCGGACAGCTCCAGGCCATGACCACGCACGCGCCCGGTTTTGCATCCTGGATTTCAAGGTCGCCTCCATGCGCATAGACCGTCTCGACGACGATCGACAATCCCACGCCGGTGCCCCGGACGGTGGACTCTTCCTGCTCGCTGCCGCGGACGAAGGGCTCGAGCACGCGCTGGCGCTCCGACGCGGGAATCCCGCGTCCGTAGTCGCGTACCGAAAGCCGGCAGACTCCGCCCTGCCGCCCGGCGCCGATCTCGATCGTGCTGCCCGGCGGCGCGTGCTTGATGGCATTGCTCAGCAGGTTGTCGAGCGCGACGCGCAGGCGCGGGCGCTGGCCATAGAGCTGCAGCTCCGGCGCGGCGGCCAGTGCAACTTGCAGGTTGCGCTTGGCCAGCGGCAGCTTGTGCGCGCCGACGACTTCCTCGATCATCGGCCGCGCGTCGAACCATTCCTGGGTCGCGCGTCGCTGGTGGCCGTCGCGCCATTCCGCGTACGCCAGCAGGTTGCGGATCTGGGTTTCGAGCTCGACGGTGGCGTCGTAGAGAATCTGCACCACTTCACTCTGGCGCGGATTGAGGCTGCCGAGCGCGCCGCTCGTGAGCAGGCCGCTGCCCTCGCGCATGCTCGCGAGCGGCGTCTTCAGCTCGTGCGAGACATGGCGCAGGAAGCGCTCCTTGTCGGCTTCGAGAATCAGCAGACGGCGGCGCAGCCAGTCGAGCTTCTCGCCGAGGCGCGACATCTCGCGCGGGTAGGCGATCGAGACTTCGTGACGGTAGTTCGATGTACCGAGCGCGACGATGCCGGCGCGCAGCGCATGCAGCGGCCGCGTCACCGCTACCGAAAACGCCCACGCGAGCAGCCCGGCGAGGGGAATCAGCGTGAACGCGGACAGGCGCGTCGCGCGCCGCATCTCGCTCATTTCGTTCTGCAGCAGGCGTACGCGGTCGTCGATCGCCGCGCGACCCGCGTCGATCATTGCCTGCACTTCGTCGGCGAGTCCGTGCATGCGCTCGACGGCAAGCGACAGCGCTTCGACATCGGCCGTTTCCGGTGTCCATGCGGTCGCGACGTCGGCGAGCCCGAGCGCGATCGAATGCGTGTGCACCGCGACCGAATCGGCGAATCCCGCGCTCTCGATCTGGCGCACGAGTTCCTCGGCAGTGCCGCGGCGGCGCTCGATCACCGGCAGCAGCGCGGGGTCCTCGAGCGCGATGTACTGCAGGCCGCCGCGCTCCAGATTCTCCAGCTCCTTGAGTAGCTGCGCACCGAGCCGCTCCAGCCGCAAGCTCTCCGAAACCAGTTCCTCGCTGCGATGCGCCTGCTTCTGCAGCGCGAATCCGGAGACGACGACGGCGATGACCAGCGGTGTGCCCGCCAGCAGACAGCCGGCGGCGACGAGTCCGGTCATCGTCTTCGGCAGCCATGCCTGCAGCCAGTGCCAGCGGTTGCGGTGTCGCACGGACGCAGTGCCCGCAGCGGCGACGCGCTCGCTGTGCATGCTGAAGCGAAGCTCGGTAGCGGCGGCCTTGCCCACGGGCTCACTCCTCAGCAGTCCTGCTGCGACCGCGTCGCCATTCGGCAACATCGCGGCTCCCGGAGGTCCGATCCAGCGGCCACGAGCCTGCCTGTCCGCCGATTCCATATGCCACCGTCGTCCGTTCGCTCTTCGTCGGTGTCGTCGTTTTGCGACGTGCCCGTCTCACGCATTAACAAACACTTAGCTGCTGGTGCCGCCCAGGCTGTCTCCGCATGGTAACAGCTTTTGTGCGATGCGGCATAACACTGTCTGCCCCGGCACCTGAATACCAGCTTAACCTATGGATTTGAAAGGCTTTATTCCAGTTGGCACCGGCCTTGCGTAAGACCTCTCGGACCCGCGGTGACGTAGGTCGATCACGCAAGGACGCGTGATGTCCCGGCAGGAAGGGTCGGCGCCGATCCTTCCTGCTTCTTAAGCGGGTACTGCGGGCGCCCCGGTACAGGCGCAGGAATTGGACCAGGCATAACTCACGGACGAGGGTCACATGCGAATCAGCATCTTTGGAATGGGGTACGTCGGCGCAGTCTGCTCGGCCTGCCTTGCGGACGCGGGTCACGACGTCATCGGTGTCGACGTCTCCGCGCTGAAAGTGGATCTTATCAATCGCGGTCGTACGCCGATCGTCGAGCCGGGGCTGGGCGCGCTGCTCGAAAAGCAGATCGGCGCCGGGCGCCTGCGCGCCACCACCGACACGGCGTCGGCGATTCGCGACACCGACCTGACCATGATCTGTGTCGGCACGCCCAGCAAGAAGAACGGCGATCTGGACCTGCACTACGTCGAGCAGGTCTGCCGTGAAATCGGCGCGGCACTCGGCAGCAAGCCCACGCGCCACACCGTCGTGGTGCGCAGCACGGTGCTGCCCGGCACGGTGCGGGCACTGGTGATCCCGGTGCTGGAGGCTGCCTCGGGCAAGCGCGCCGGCGAAGACTTCGGTGTCGCGGTAAATCCGGAGTTCCTGCGCGAGAGCACCGCGATCAAGGACTACCTGGAGCCGCCGATGACGGTGATCGGCGAGTTCGACGAGCGCTCCGGCGAGCCGCTCGCCGCGCTCTATGCCGGTCTGCCGGCGCCGCTGGTCCGGCGCTCGATCGAAGTCGCCGAGATGGTCAAGTACACCTGCAACGCCTGGCACGCGACGAAGATCACGTTCGCCAATGAGATCGGCGCGATCGCCAAGGCGGTCGGGGTCGACGGCCGCCAGGTGATGGACATCGTCTGTCTCGACCGGAAGCTCAACATCTCGCCGTACTACATGCGTCCGGGCTTCGCATTCGGCGGCTCGTGCCTGCCGAAGGACCTGCGCGCGCTGACCTATCGCGCGTCGCAGCTCGACGTCGAAGCCCCCCTGCTCGGCTCGATCATGCGCAGCAACAAGGCGCAGATCGAAAAGGCCCTCGACATCGTCACCTCGTTTGGCAAGCGGCGCGTCGGCCTGCTCGGGCTGTCGTTCAAGGCGGAGACCGACGATCTGCGCGAAAGCCCGCTGGTCGAGCTCGCCGAGGCGCTGATCGGCAAGGGCTACGAGCTGAGCATTTACGACCGCAACGTCGACTACGCCCGCGTGCACGGGGCCAACAAGGACTACATCAACGCGAAGATTCCGCACGTGTCGTCCCTGCTCAAGTCCGACCTGGAGGAGGTCATCGCGAACTCCGAGGTCATGGTCGTCGGCAATCGCGATGCGCAGTTTGCGGACGTCATCAAGCGCGTCAACGGCAGCTGCCATACCGTCGACCTCGTCGGCTTCATGCAGAGCGTGTCTAACGATCACGCGCAGGGAATCTGCTGGTAACGGATACGCCGATCCCGACGGAGCACGACGATGCTGTCGACCATCGCCGGCTGGCTGTTCTACCTGGGGGGGCTGAGCGCACTGGCGCTCTCCCTACCCGGCTCTGCGTTCGACTCCCGGCACGCGCACTTCTGGCTGGCACTGGGCACGATCGGCATCTGGCGCTACTCGCTGGGTGCGATCCACTTCCTGCGTGCCATGTATTTCCAGCACATCGTGTTCCCGCGCGCCAGGCGCGCCGCCGCGGCGCTCGGCGAGGATGCCGCGCCGCCGCACTGGTACATGCTGATCACCAGCTTCCGCATCGACTCGGCAACGACCGCTGCGGTGTATCGCGCGGCGATCCGGGAAGCCGTCGCGCAGCGCGTGCCGGTGACGATCGTCGCGTCGATCGTGGAGCTCGCCGACGAGCAGCTGGTGAAGCTGCTGTGGGAGCGTCTGGCGCCGCCGGAGCGCGTGCGCTTGAAGATCGTCCGTGTCGCCGGCACCGGCAAGCGCGACGGCCTCGCGCAGGGCTTCCGCGCGATTTCCCGCGATGCACCGGAGGACGACGCGCTGGTCGCGGTCGTCGACGGCGACACCGTGCTCGACTCCGGCGTGCTGGAGAAGACGCAGCCCTACTTCCGCCTGCTGCCGACCGTCGGCGCTTTGACGACCAACGAGTTCTGCCGCGTCGAAGGCAGCTTCTGGATGCAGGAGTGGCATAGCCTGCGCTTCGCGCAGCGCCATCTCAACATGTGCTCGATGGCGCTGTCGCGGCGCGTACTGACGCTGACCGGGCGCATGTCGGTCTTCCGCGCCTGCATCGTCACCAATCCGGAGTTCATCCGCGACGTGCAGGAGGACGCGCTCGATCACTGGCGCCTCGGCCGTTTCCGCTTTCTCACCGGCGACGACAAGTCGAGCTGGTACAGCCTGATGCGTCTGGGCTGGGACACCTGGTACGTGCCCGACGCGTCGATCACGACCGTCGAGCATCCGCCCGACCGATCGTTGGTCCGCGCCAGCCGCATGCTGATGTTCCGCTGGTACGGCAACTCGCTGCGCCAGAACAGCCGCGCGACACGGCTGGGCATCCGCCGGCTCGGCGCGTTCACGATGTACGTGCTGTGGGATCAGCGCATCTCGATGTGGACCAGCCTGCTCGGCCTGTCAGTCGCCATCGTCAGCAGCGCCGTCTACGGCATCGAGCTGCTCGTCGCCTATCTGCTGTGGATCGGCACGTCGCGCCTGGCGCTGACGCTGCTGCTCGCCGGCACCGGCCACCGCATCGGCCCGACGTATCCGCTGCTGCTGTACTACAACCAGATCGTCGGCTCGCTGATGAAGATCAACGTGATGTTCCACCTGGACCGCCAGTCGTGGACGCGCCAGAAGACCGCGCTCAACCGCGACCTCAGCCCGCTGCAGGCCGCGTTCAACCGCTGGTCTTCCGAGGTGATGCTGGCCTCCAGTGCCAGCCTGTTCCTCGCGCTGGTGGTCACCCTGGTATGAGGCTACGGACAACAAGGGGAATGTAATGACCAAGGTACCGCCCGCACTCAACCTGGTGCACGAATCCGAAACGCAGCGCCAGCACGTGCGCGTACGCGTTCCCGGCGTCGTCGAGATCGAAGGCGGCAAGACGCGCATGCAGTTCCGACTGCACGACCTGTCGGCCGGCGGCATCGGCTTCGAGGCCCGCAACATCCCGTTCAAGGTCGGGCAGATGTACTCGGGCCGTCTGAGCATCACGATCGAGCCGATCGCGGTGACGATCCCGATCGGGTTCGTGGTCCGGCACTACAACCCCGAAACCGGACGCGTCGGCGCACAGTTCGAGGAAATGAGCGCCGCCGAGATCTCGTCGATCCGCCGCGTCGTCTCCGCCTATCTCGGCGGCGAGATCATCAGCGTCGGCGACGTCGTGCACACGCTGTCGCGCAACAACTTCACGCCGCCGCGCGGTGGCGGCACGCACAAGCGCAGCTTCGCCGCCAGCGTGCGTGCAGCCACCGTCACCGCGCTGATGCTCGTGGCCGGTGTTGCCGCGCTGGCCTACTCGGCGCAGCGCATCAATGAAAAGGTGTTCACCACGTCCTCGGTCATGGCACGCGTCAGCGGCCCGCGCTTCGAGGTGACGATGCCGCGCGACGGTGTGTTCTACAGCCTCGTGTCCGGCGACCGCGTCGTCAAGAAAGGCGCGCCGATCGGCTCGTTCGAAACGACGATGCTCGATCTGGTCCGCGGCCAGGCGCTCAAGGCGGAGCTGCCGGCCAAGGAGCTCGAAGCGCTGCTCGACCGCACGATCAAGGGCACGATCACGAGCCCCTGCGACTGCCGGGTCCAGGCGCTGTACGCCGCCGACCAGCAGTACGTCGGCAAAGGGCAGCCGATTGCCACGCTGCAGCCGATCGAGTTCGAGCCCTACGTCGTCGCCCGCTTCAACTATCCCGGCGCCGAGCGCCTCGCGGTCGGCTCGCCGGTAAGCCTGCGCATCGACGGCGAAGCCTCGCCACGGCGCGGCCGCGTGACCCAGCTTAGAACCGGCAGCGACGCCGACTCGCTCAACGACAGCCTCGTCGTCATCGTCACACCGGACGAGCCGCTGCCGGTGGGGATGGTCAGCCGTCCGGTGCACGTGGTCGCCGAGGACGATCTGCCGGTGGAAGCACCGCGGACGATGATTTCGAGCGCCGACAGCCGCGCGCCGGTGCCGCAGAAGGACACGCAGGAGGCAAACCTGCGTGGGCGGGCCGCGGACTGAGGCGGAGCACCGGATGCGCACGGCGCTGCCCCATTTTGGCCGCGTGCTGCTGCTGGTGCTCGGCGCCGGCGCACTCGGCCCCGCGATCGCGCTTCCCGATCTCGAGCGCGGCATCCAGGCGCTGAAGAACGGCGACCTCGACGCGGCCGAGCGCGACCTGCGCCCGCTCGCCGAGCGCGGCTACCGCGAAGCGCAGATCCAGCTGGCCCGTCTGTACACTCAGCGCGGCAGCGAAACCGCGCTCGAGGAGGCGATCCGCTGGTACTGGACCGTCCTCCCGTACGACGAAAGTGTGCGCACATCGCTGGCGAAAGCGATGATCGCCTACGGCGGCAGCGACGAAAAAGCAGACGCGCTGCTGCGCGAGGCCGACGAGGACGGCGATCCGGACGCACTGAAGCTGCGATTGCGCCTGTATCGCGATCGGCCGGATCTCGTGGACGTCGAGGAGGCCGCATGGCTCGCCTTCCGCGCCGCGAGCACCCGCTCGGCCGAGCTGGTCTCCGAGGCGGTCTCGTGGTATCGCGAGCACAGCGCCAATCCAGAGTTCGCCGAAGCCGGCGCGAGCCTGTGTGCGAAATGGGTCGCCCGGATCCCCGAATGCCACGCGGATCTGGTGCAGCAGTACCGGGCGGTCGGGGACGCCGAAGCGCTCGAGCAAGCCGTCGAGCAGACGATCGCACGCTACGAAGACGGTGAGATCGGCGGTGACCTCGTCGAGCGCACGGCACACCGGCTGATGTCCGCGTCTCTTCCGGGCGAGCCGGCGCCGGCGGAAGCCTACCGGCTCTATGCGCTGGTCGCGGACGCCTCGCCGGCGGCGAAGACGCGGATGGCGCGGCTGCTGATGGAAGATCCGATGCTCGACCGCGGGCGCGACGCGCGCAGGCTTCTGGAAGAGGCGCACGAAGCCGGAGACCCCGACGCCGCCTACTACCTCGCCCGGATCTACCTCGACCCGCAGCTGCCGCAGGCCGATCCCGAGCATGCGCGGGCCCTGCTCGAAGAGGTCGTCGAGCGCCGGCCGGCGGCGCACTTCTACCTGGGCCGGCTTTATCTGCGTGGCTATCTCGGCCGCAGCGACCCGGAGCGCGCGCTCGAACATTTCCTGCTCGCCGCGCGCAGCGGATACAGCCAGGCGGATCTGTCGCTGGCGCGCATGTACGCCGGCAAGAAGGGGGTGCGCTTCGACCCGGTGAACGCCTACTGCTTCGCCCGCCTGGCCGCGCACAACGGTGTACCCGGCGGCAAGGAGCTGCTGACGAAGTTGCACAGCGAGCTCGGACCGGAAGTGGCGCTTGCCGGCCAGCGCAAGGCAGAGGCCGAGTTCTTCGCGCGCGAGGCCGCGCGTTCCGAGGGCACGCCCGACGCGCCGGCCTCGGCCGAATCGCAACTCGCGGAGCACGTACCATGAAGCCGACACCTCTCACACCACTCGCCATCGCTGCCGCACTGTTCTGCGGCGCGGGGCATGGTGCCGAGATCGAGCCCGGCAGCGCGGATTTCGGCACCAAGCTGCGGCTGGCCGGCTTCGGCGAGGGAGCGCGCGATCTCGGCCTGACGCGGCCCGACGGCACGCCGATCGACGCCGATGCAAAGACCGCAGAAGGCTTCGTCGAGATCCAGCCGACGCTGTACTGGCGCATGAACGAAACCTGGGCCACGTTCATCCGCGCACAGGGCTTCGTGCCCAGCGGCGAGATCGTCGTCACCGATGAGGAAAGCCCGCAGCGCACCGAGTCCTACGCCGGTCTGCGCGAGGCATGGATCGAGTACAGCGGGCTGACCAGCTATCCCAACGAGCTGCTCCGCATCGGCCGCCAGCGCCTGCGCTACGAGCGCGACGCAACCTGGTGGGACCGGGACGTCGAAGCGGTGCGCTGGATCTTCGATACGACGCTGTTCCAGACCCACTGGGGTATCGCCTCACAGCTGCATACGTTCCGCACCGGCGACTGGGAGCTGCCGGCCTCGCAGCGCGACCGCGCCTATGCGCTCGCCGGCATGTCCGGTCAATGGAATCCGACGCACTTCTTCGGCGTGCGCGGTGCCTACGCCATGGACTACGCCGACCTCGACGAGGAGACCGCGCGCGCGCAGGACCCGATGCGCGACGAAGACGACGAAGAGCCGAAGCTCGCCGAGCGCCGCTACGGCTGGGTCGGCGCCTACATGCACAACGGCTACTACACGATGCCCGAACGCCCCGGGCTGTACTACTGGGCGCAGGTGGACCTGCTGGTCGGCACTCGCGAGGACGTGATTCTCCCTGCTGCAGATGCGGCCGACCCCGCGGTGCAGCGCAGCGACCGCAACGTCACCGCGCTCGCTGGCGATGTCGGCCTGCGCCTGCACCTGGCAGCACCGCTGGCGATCGGCGTGGCTTACGCCTACGGGCAGGGCGGCGGCGACCCCGAGCGCTCGGAGACCTTCGAGCAGACCGGCCTGCACTCCAACCGCTCGCGTTTTACCGGCACGCGCAGCCTGTTGTACCGGTTCAACGAGGCGCTGCAGCCGGACCTCTCGAACATCCGCGTCGCTTCCGCGTTCGTCTCGATCCCGGGGTCGCGCTTCGACGCCAATCTCGTCTACCACCATTTCACGCGTGACGACGTCGGCGTGCCGGTGGAGACCGATGGACTCGACGTGCAGCCGACGACGACCGACAAGTTCCTCGGCCACGGCTACGACCTCGTGTTCGCGGTCTACTTCGGCTCCGTGCCGTCGTGGTGGATCGACGACCGCGAAGATCTGCGCTCCAACGTGCGCGTGCGCGGATCGCTGTTTCAGCCGGGCGACGCCTACGGCGACGACCTCGAGAATCAATACCGCACGACGCTGGAGCTCACGCTGTGGTTCTAGATCGCACCATCAGCCGTGCCGCGCGGTGTGTGCTGCTGCTGGGCTGTCTCGCCGGCGTATCGGCGCCGGCGGCGGCCGACGACATCATTCGGCCGCGGGACTACGTCGTGCGCGCCGCATCGCCGGTCGACCTGAAGCGGCCGGAGCCGCGGCTGCCGAACCTCGGCCGCTACACGCGCCAGGCGATCATCGAGCGCATCCCCAAGGCACCGCGGGCGCGCGCGAGCGTGCAGCGCATGGTCTCGCTGGTCGCGCTCGAGGAGTTCGTCAAGGGCGAGGACAAGGATCGCCTCGCCGAATGGGCGGCGCGCCAAAGCACCAATCCGGTCGCGATCGTCGTCCAGGGCGGTCGCATCACCCTGCCGGAGCTTGCGCGGCAGGTGTCGGCGACCCACCTCGCAGAGCCGGAGCCCGGTGTCTTCCTGCTGCGCCTGCCGTTGCTGGTGCTGCCCGATGCGACGCTGGTCATCGACGCGTCGGTGCGTGAGTTGCGGCTGTCGCAGGAACGCGGCGCCTTCCTCGTCAACGACGGCCACATGTTCGTGCTGGACACGCGGATCACGGCGTGGCGCGAGGCCGAGAACGCGCCGGCATCGTTTCGCGCCGGCACCGAGTTCAGGCCGTTTCTCGTGTCCTGGGGCGGAGCGGAGATCTACATCCTCAACAGCGTCGTGCGCAGCCTCGGCTACTCCGCGAGCAAAGGCTACGGCGTGTCGATCTCGCAGTACAGCCCGGCGCGCCAAAAGCGCCTGCGCAGGCCGTCGCCGGTCGGCTGGGTGCTCAACTCCGAGTTTGTCGACAACTGGTTCGGCTTCTACTGCTACGAAGCGGACGACCTGGTCATCATCGGCAACCGTTATCGCGACAACATCGTCTACGGCATCGACCCGCACGACCGCTCGCACGGCCTGGTCATCGCCAACAATCGCATCTCCGGCACGAGGAAGAAGCACGGGCTGATCATCTCGCGTGCGGTCAACGACAGCTGGATCTTCGGCAACACGATCCATGACAACGCGCTATCCGGCATCGTCATCGACCGCAACAGCGTGCGCAACGTGATCGCCGGGAACACGGTGTACGACAACGGCTCGGACGGCATCACGATCTATGAAAGCCCCGACAACCTGCTTTGGGCCAACAACGCGATCGGCAACGGCAAGCACGGCATCCGCGTACGCAACAGCGTGCGCGTCAGGTTGTACAACAACAACTCGATCGCCAACGGCTCCGCCGGCATCTACGGCCACATCAAGGACCTGAGCGGCACCGACCGCAACCTGACGATCGATCCATTCGAGCCGAACGTCTCGATGGTCGTCGTCGGCGGACAGCTGATGCACAACGGCAGCGGACCGGTGTCGATCGACAAGCCGCTGAGCGTCGAGCTGTTCGACGTCGCTCTGCTGGCGCCGGTCGGCACGACCGGGATCGGTCTGAAAGGTGTGCTCGGAGAATTCCAGCACCAAGTACTCGACCTGCTCGTGCGCCGGCGGCTGCCGGTCGTCATCGAGCCGGCCGACAAGCGCGAGACCCGGTCATGAAACGCGCGACACCCCCATTGCCTGCTTGCCCGCGTAGCGCCGCCGGTGTGCGGAGCGCACCGGCGGGATGCGCCCTGGCGCTGATGCTCGCCACCGCTGTCGCTGCCACTGCCGCTGCCGAGCCGCTGCCGGCGATGCAGGCCGTGCCCGTCGGCGAATCCGACTATGTCGTGCGTGCAGCCTCGGACGAAGGCCTGTTTCTGCCAGAGCCAACGCTGCCCGACCTGTCCGCCTACACCGCGTCCGCCGTCGAAGCGAAGATCGATCGCAGCCGAAAAGGCCGCGTAGACATCCGCCGCATCATTCGCGAAGCGGCGTTCAAGGAGTTCGCCGGAACCGACGAACGCCTTGCCGAGTGGGCGCGCCGGCAGGCGACCAACCCGCGGGCGATCTTCATCGAGGGTGGCTACATGACTCCGGCGGACCTCGCGCACTCAGCACCGGGCGAGCTGATCGAGCAAACCGCGCCGGGGATCTATCTGCTGCGCATGCCGCTCGTCATCGGCCACGACGCGACGCTGCACATCGACCGCTCGACGCTCGATTTCCGCATGTCGGAGGAGCGCGGTGCGTTCCTCGTCAACGACGGCCGGCTGTTCGTCACCGGCAGCCGCGTCACGGCGTGGCGTGAACGCGAGGACGCACCGGCGCTGTTTCGCGATGGAGAGCGCTTCCGGCCGTTCCTGGTCGCCTGGGGCGGAACCGAGACGTACATCGTCGACAGCGTGGTCTCCAGTCTCGGTTACGCGGCAAGCAAGTCCTACGGGGTTTCGATCTCGCAATACAGCCCGAGTCTCGTCGGCCAGATGGGTCGCGTACCGCCGACCGGCTGGCTGATCAATTCGGAATTCGTCGATAACTGGTATGGCTTCTATTGCTATGAGGCGGACAATGTCGTCATCGTCGGCAACGTCTACCGCGACAACGTTGTCTACGGTATCGACCCGCACGACCGCTCGCATCGGCTGATCATTGCCGAAAACGAAGCTTACGGCACGAAGAAGAAGCACGGGATCATCATCTCGCGCGAAGTCAACGACAGCTGGATTTTCCATAATCGCGCGTACGAAAACGGGCTGTCGGGCATCGTCATCGATCGCAGCAGCGTGCGCAACGTGATCGCCGGGAACACGGTGTACAACAACGGCTCGGACGGCATCACGATCTATGAAAGCCCCGACAACCTGCTTTGGGCCAACAACGCGATCGGCAACGGCAAGCACGGCATCCGCGTGCGCAACAGCGTCGGCATCAAGTTGTACAACAACAACTCGATCGCCAACGGCTCCGCCGGCATCTACGGCCACATCAAGGACCTGAGCGGCACCGACCGCAACCTGACGATCGATCCGTTCGCGCCGGTCGTGTCGCTGGTCGTCGTCGGCGGACGCCTCGTTCGAAACGGCAGCTCGCCGATCAGAATCGACAAGCCGCTGAGCGTCGAGCTGTTCGACGTCGAGATGCTCGCACCGCAGCATGCCAGCGGCCTGCGCCTCACCGGCGTGCTCAGCCGCTACCAGCACCGCGTGCTCGACCTCCTGCTGCGCCAGCGCCTGCCGGTGGTCATCGAGCCGGCCGCCCGCGCCGAGCCAAGGACTTGAGGGGAACGAACATGGTGTTCTCGTCCAACGTTTTCCTGTTCCTGTTCCTGCCGCTGTTCCTGGCGCTGTACTACGCCGCGCCACCGCGGGCGCGCAACGCCGTGATCCTGCTCGGCAGCTATGCGTTCTATGCGTGGTGGCGGGTCGACTTCCTGCTGCTGTTTATCGTCGTCACCTTGTGGAACTACGCGACCGGACGCTGCATCGCTGCGGCGGGACCGGGCTCGCGCGCTGCGCGCGGCTGGCTGATCGCCGGCGTCGCCGTCGATCTCGGCGTGCTCGGCTACTTCAAGTACGCCAACTTCGGCATCGACACGCTCAACACACTGCTCGGGCTGGCCGGCGGCGCACCGATTACGGCGATGCACGTCATCCTGCCGATCGGCATCTCGTTCTACATCTTCCAGGCGATCAGCTATCTCGCCGACGTCTATCGCGGCGACGTCGAGGCCAGCCGCGATCCGATCGCGTTCTCCGCGTTCATCGCACTGTTCCCGCAGCTGATCGCCGGACCGGTGCTGCGCTACAAGGATCTCGCGCACCAGTTCTACGACCGGCGGCACAGCGTCGAACTCTTCGCGCAGGGTGCGACGCGCTTCATGCAGGGCTTCATCAAGAAGGTCTTCATCGCCGACACGATCGCGCCGCTCGCCGACCAGGCATTGGCGCTGGAATCGCCGTCGATGGCCGATGCCTGGCTTGGCGCACTGGCCTACACCGCCCAGCTGTATTTCGACTTCTCCGGCTACAGCGACATGGCGATCGGGCTGGGCCTGATGATGGGCTTCCGCTTCATCGAGAACTTCAACCAGCCCTACGTCAGTCAGAGCATCACCGAGTTCTGGCGGCGCTGGCACATCAGCCTGTCGACCTGGCTGCGTGACTACCTGTACATCTCGCTCGGCGGCAACCGCCACGGCACGCTCAAGACCTACCGCAATCTGCTGCTGACGATGCTGCTCGGCGGGCTGTGGCACGGCGCGAACTGGACCTTCGTCGTCTGGGGCGCGTGGCACGGGATGCTGCTCGCGATCGAGCGTGCATGCGGTGTCACTGCCAACGTGAAGGGCTTCAGCGTGAGCCGCTGGGCGCTCACTTTCCTGCTCGTGGTCATCGGCTGGGTCATCTTCCGTGCACCGGACATCGCCAGCGCCGGGCGCTTCTACGCCGCGATGGCCGGCTCCGGCGAAATCGGCTTGAGCGCGCCGTACGCCGCGGCCCTCGACAGCCTGCAGATCGCGGTGCTGATCCTCGCTTACGGCGTGCTCGCGTTCGGCGGCTGGCGCCTGCGCCGCAGCGCCGGTGGTCCTGCACCGACGCCCTCCGGCGCGCTGGCGCTGGTCCGCCCGCTCGCGCAAGCGCTGGTTCTGCCGATCTTCGCGCTCGCCGTGCTGCGCCTGTCGGCGCAGAGCTACTCGCCGTTTCTGTATTTCCAGTTCTGAGCTTGGACCATGGATAGCGCTTCGATAGCAGAAGACGGGACTCGGGACTCGGGACTCGGGACTCGGGAAAAGCAGCAGGCTCGGGACGCGCTGACCCCGAGTCCCGAGTCCCGGGCGTCGCGGCTGTTCCCCAGGATTGGCGCAGTGCTCCACAGCACCCTGTTTGCCGGCACGGTGCTCGCGCTCGGCGTGCTGGCCGCGACGCGCGCCTTGCCCTACGACTGGCCGGCGGACGTCGACATCAGCGTCGGCGGAGCGGGGGGCCGCCGCGAAAGGCAGTAAGAAAA
>JBFMCQ010000020.1:42862-50842 GCA_040754295.1 Pseudomonadota bacterium
CGGCGCGCCGCTTCGAATCGCATTACGACGCACTGTTCCCGGCAAAAACGCTGGGCACGAACGTCTGGGCGGCGATTCAGTACACGGTGTTTCACGAAGGCCGCAAGGGCGTCATCGTCGGCGACGACGGCTGGCTGTATACGCTCGAAGAGTTTCGCGGCTGGCCGGATGCCGAGGCCAATCTGCGCACGCACCTCGACATCATCGCCGACGTCGACCGGCTGCTGACGCGGCAAGGCACGACCCTGATCGTTGCGCTGGTGCCGGCCAAGGCGCGGCTGTACCCGGAGTACCGGCGCGGTGTGGAGACTGCTCCCATCCATGCAGAGCTCTACGCGCGCGCGCGCCGTGGCCTGCTTGACCGCGGCATCACCACGCCCGACCTGCTTTCGGCGCTCGCCGAATGCAAAGCCGCCGGTGCCGTGTTCCTGCGCACGGACACGCATTGGACACCGCTGGGTGCACGCTGCGCGGCGGCGGAGCTGGCAGCGACGGCGGAGCGGCTCGGACGCATGACCACGGCGCCTCAGCCGTTCGTCACCGAGCCCGGACCCGCGCAGGCGCACCGCGGCGACCTGATGCGCTTCCTGCCGCTGGCGCCCTACTTCGAATCGCTGCTGCCGCCACCGGACCGGATCGTTCCGGCGCAGACCTTCGCGAACGGACCGACGGACCTGCTCGGCGACGCACCGGCACCGCAGGCGATGCTCGTCGGCACCAGCTACAGCGCCGATCCGCTGTGGAACTTCGCCGGCGCGCTCAAGGAGCAGCTGCGCGAGGACGTGCTCAACCTCGCCGATTCGGGCCAGGGGCCGTTCGAGCCGATGCTGGCCTACCTGCGCGATCCGCGGCTGTCGCCGCCGCGGCTGCTGATCTGGGAGATCCCCGAGCGCTATCTGCCGATGCAGCCGCAGACGGCGACGCTGCCCAGGCCGCGGCCCGGCAGTGCCTCATTCCGCGAGTCGACGCTGGCGCTCGAATCGCGACCGCTTGCATACACCCTTTGACGGAGATCACGCCATGAGCCGCATGCATACCGCCCTCATCGTTCCTGCCCCACTGGTGCTGTTCTTCGCGCTGCTCGTCTTCACCGCGCCCGCGCGCGCCGACGACGACGCGCTCTACGGACCCGACGCGCCGCCGGGCTCGGCCTTCATCCGCCTCTTCAACGCCAGCGACGAGCACGATCTGCAGGGGCAGGTCGGCGACGTCGAGTTCGACGACTCCGGCGCCTGGGGCATCACCGAGTTCGAGTTCCTGCCGCCGGGACAGCAGCAGATCGTTGTCGGCAGCGTCAGCCAGGCGATCAGCCTCGAGCCCGATCGGTTCTACACGGCCGTGTACGACGGCCAGAGCGTGCGGCTGCTGCAGAACCAGCGCTACGACAATCGCCTCAAGGCGCTGCTGATCCTCTACAACCTGACCGACGCCAAGCAGCTGAGCCTGCGCACCCCGGATGGCAGCGCGACGATCATCGACAGCGTCGCGCAGGAAGCTTATGGCACGCGCGAGGTCAATGCCGCGCGCGCGCGGCTGAGCCTGTTCGCCGGCGACAGGCGGCTCGCCGATACGCCGCCGGTGACGCTCAACCGCGGCAAGGCGTTCAGCCTGTTCGCAGTCGGGCCGTCCACGGCGCCGCGCCTGGTCTGGGCGAGCAACTGAAGATGCGTGTGGCAGGCCTCTTAAGGGCGATCGCCGCGTCGGGCTGCCTGCTCTGGGGTACGGCGCCGGCCGCGCAAGCGGACGCGACGCCGGCATTTCCGACGTTCGACGTCGAGCCCTGCTGCCAGCTGTGCCCGGCGGCCGCCAACCCGGCGGCCTACAGCACACCGTTTCTGCGCAGCTTCAAGATGCTGGTCCAGGGCACCGGCGGCTGGCTGTTCCGCAGCGAGGACGACCTGATGACGGCCTTCGGCCCCGACGAGCAGGGACTGCGCAGCCTGGTGCGCATGCGCAAAGCCCTGCGCCGCCAGGGCGTCGAGCTGGTCATCGTCATGCAGCCGCCGCGCGGGCTGATGCACAAGGACCGTCTCTCCGACGCGCAGCGGCAGGTGTACAACGCCGAGCTCGCGCAGTTCAGCTATGCACGCGCGCTGCAGCGGCTGCGCGAAGCCGGCTTCGTCGTGCCCGACCTCGAGCGCCTCGTCTACGAGGGCGGCCGCGACAGCTTCTTCTTCCGCAGCGACCACCACTGGACGCCGGAAGGCGCGCGCCGGACCGCCGAAGTGGTCGCCGAGCGCGTGAAGCAGATGCCCGAATATCAGGCGCTGCCGCGCAAGCGCTTCGTCACGCGCCGCGCGGGCCTGCTCGGCAAGAACGGCACGATGGACAGCGCCGCGCAGCGCCTCTGCGGCTACGACGCGCCCAGGCAGTATGTGCAGAGCTACGTCACCGAGCTCGAAGGCGAAACCGATGCCAGCGGTCTGCTCGGCGAGCCCGAGCCGCCGCCGATCACGCTGATCGGCACCAGCAACAGCGATCCCGCCTACAACTTCGCCGGTTTCCTGCAGGAGCTTCTTGAGGTCGACATCCTCAATGCGGCGATCGCCGGCGGCGGCCTCGACGGCGCGCCCCTGAGCTATCTGCCGAGCGAGGAGTTCCGCGAGCATCCACCGAAGATCCTGATCTGGGAGCTCGAGCCGTATCACAATCTCTCCGACGACATGTTCTACCGCCGCGTGATTCCGGTCATCGAAGGCGGCTGCGACGCACGTCCGGCGTCGCTGTCCGCGCACCTGGAACTGAAGAACGGCCGCAACGAGGTGCTGTTCAACGGTGGCGGCGAAGTGCTCGACCTGCGTGCGGGCGATCAGCTGCTCGATCTGCGCTTCAGCAACCCGGTGCTGCCCAAGCTGCAGACCGTCGTCTGGTACACGAACGGCCGAAAGGACGAGATGTCGATCGAGCCGGACAATCTCGACTCGAGCGGCCGCTTTCTCACCGAGCTGCGCCAGGATCAGGACTACGGCAGCTTCACGTTCCTGTCGCTCGACCTCAACGCCGAGAATCTGCCGCCGGGCACGACGGTCGAGGCGCGGCTGTGCAACCGCAGGCTGCCGCCGGCGACGATCACGGCGCAGCGGAGCGAGCCATGAAGCGATCCCTGGTCTGCTGCCTGCTGCTCGTCACCGCCTGCGCTGCCGGCGCCGGCGGTGCAGCGGCGGCGCTGGTGCCGCCACCGGGCTACGCCGCGCCGGTGGGCGATGGCGACGGCAAGATTCACGACTGCCCGCGCAACGCCACGCCCTACGTCAAGACGCTGAACTTCCCGAGCAAGTACGCGGGCTCGGACGAGGCGCGCGACGACCTCAATGCGCGCAGCGAGCGCGAGTACGTGCGGCGCACCGCGCCGATCACGGCGCTGGAGAAAGGCGTCGCCCGGCAGGTCGACGACTACATCGACACCGGCCGGCGCGAGGCACTCGAATGCGCACTGCGGCTGCTCGCCGACTGGAGCGCCGCGCGCGGGCTCGAAGGCCCGGCGACGACGCACAGCGGCAAGTCGATGCGCAAGTGGGCGCTCGGCAGCGTGGCGTCGGCGTACCTGCGCCTGAAGTTCTCGGCCTCGCGGCCGCTGCGCGAAGTCGACGCCGGCAGCGTGCGCCAGATCGAGCAGTGGATGGCGCGGCTCGCCGAGCGCGTCGTCGATGAATGGAGCGATCAGCCGCCGAAGAAGGTCAACAACCACGAATACTGGGCGGCCTGGGCGGTGACAGCCGCCGCAGTGGCGCTCAACCGCCGCGACCTGTTCGACTGGGGCATGCAGCAGTACCGCTACGCCGCGCGCCAGATCGACGACGAGGGCTACCTGCCCAACGAGCTCAAGCGCGACACCCGCGCGCTGTTCTACCACAACTACGCGCTGGCGCCGCTGGCGATGATCGCCGCCTTCGGCAAGGCCAACGGCATCGACCTCGCGTCCGAGAACGACCGCGCACTGGAGCGCCTGGCCAGGCGCGTGATCGAGGGCGTCGACGATCCCGACGACTTCGAGGACAAGACCGGCGAGGAGCAGGTTGTGCCCGATCCCGACGAGCGCTCCAAGTTCGCCTGGCTCGAGCCCTACTGCTGGACCTTCACCTGCGATCCGGAGATGCAGGAGAAGCTCGAGGAGCTGCGTCCGCTGAGCAGCACGCGGCTCGGCGGCAAGGTGTCGGACCTGTTCTCCGGCTGAACCCATTTGCGAAGGAGCTACGAACATGGATGTTCCAACACGCACCCCTGTGCCTGCGTCGCCGCTGATCCCGGTGCTGATGTCCGGCGGCTCCGGCACGCGGCTGTGGCCGCTGTCACGCGAGGCCTACCCCAAGCAGTTCCTCGCGCTGACCGGCGCACTGAGCCTGCTGCAGAACACGGCACTGCGCGCGCGCGCGCTCGGCGGCATCACCTCGCCGGTGGTCATCGGCGGCGAGGCGCACCGCTTCCTGATCGCCGAGCAGCTGCAGGACGCTGGCATCCGCGATGCCGTGCTGCTGCTGGAGCCGGAAGGCCGCGACACCGCGCCGGCCGCAGCCGTCGCCGCGCACTACGCCGATGCCACGTTCGGTCCGCACGCGATCGTTCTGCTGATGGCGGCGGACCACGTCATCGAGGATCTCGACGGTTTCGTCGCGACCGTGCGCGCGGCGCTGCCACTGGCGCAGGCGGGTCGCATCGTCACCTTCGGCATCCAGCCGACGTCGCCGGCCACTGGGTTCGGCTACATCGAGCGCGGCGCGGCGCTCGACGGCGCCAACGCATACGACGTGAAACGCTTCGTCGAGAAGCCGGACGCCGAACGCGCCCGCACCTTCCTCGACGACGGCGGCTACTACTGGAACAGCGGCATGTTCATGTTCCGCGTCGACCGCTTCCTCGCCGAGCTCGATCGCCTGGAGCGGCCGCTGAGCCAGTGCGCGCACGCGGCGCTGACGATGGCGCGGCACAGCGCGGACGGCGTGCATCTCAACGCCGAGGCTTTCGCCTCGTGCCGCAAGATCTCGCTCGACTACGCGGTCATGGAGAAGCTCGACGACATCGCGCTGGTGCCGCTGGACGTGGGCTGGGACGACGTCGGCTCCTGGACCTGCCTCGAGCGGCGTCCGGCGACCGACGAGTATGGCAACCGCGCGCAGGGCGATGTGCTACTCGAAGATTGCGCGTGCAATCTGGTGCACGCCGATAGTCGCCTGGTCACGATGATCGGCGTGGAGAATCACGTCGTCGTCGAGACCGCCGACGCAGTGCTGGTCGCGCCGCGCGCGCGCGTGCAGGAGGTCAAGCACGCGGTCGAGAAGCTCAAGCGCGCACAGCGGCCCGAGGTGACCCACCACGCCCGCGTCTACCGGCCCTGGGGATACTACGAGACGATCGCCGGCGGCGACCGCTTCCAGGTCAAGCGCATCATGGTCAAGCCGGGCCACAAGCTGAGCCTGCAGATGCACCATCACCGCGCCGAGCACTGGGTGGTGGTGCGCGGCACTGCGCGCGTCAGCTGCGGCGAGCGCGAGTTCCTGTGTACCGAGGATCAGTCGACCTACATCCCGCTGGGCACGACACACCGGCTGGAGAATCCGGGCATGGTGCCGCTCGAGCTGATCGAAGTGCAGTCGGGCGCGTACCTGGGCGAAGACGACATCGTCCGCTTCGACGACGTCTACGGCCGCACGCCGGAATCGGCGGCGCAGGAAGCGCCGCGCGCAGAGCCTGCCCTCGCTGCGGCGGGCGCCCGCGCCGCCTGACTATTGAAGGGTTGCGGGGCCTACGAGATGCAAGGACGAGACAGCGCTCATCTGGCGACGCACCATGGCCGCGCCGTAGGCCAGAGCCGCCTGTTCCCAGCGCTCGCAGGCCTCCATGACCCAGACCGGCAGCTCGCCGGCTTCGACGGCGGCCTCGATACGGCGGCGCGCGTCCAGCGCGTGCTCGGCGGCGCTGTCCATGTACTGCTCGGTGTCGGCGGGATCCATTCCGTGTCTCCTCATGCTCGCAGCCGCAGTGTGCAGCGGATCCGTCCCCTGCGAACGATAACCCCGATGACCGGGCGTTGCCGCACTACGAATGGCAGCGCCCCCTTCTCAATCCCCACGGACGCTCCCCGGGGCGCCCGGCGTACGCCGTCCGCGCGGCCACACCAGGAGTCCGATCGATGAGCATTGCTGTCCCGGCCCCCAGCCGCCTCGCCTGCTTCAAGGCTTACGACATCCGCGGCCGCATCCCCGACCAGCTCGACCCCCAGCTCGCGTACCGGCTCGGCCTGGCTTACACCGAGCGGTTCTCCCCCCGGCGCGTCGCGCTGGGCCGCGACGTGCGCCACAGCTCGCCGATGCTGCTCGATGCGCTGGCACTGGCCTTCAATGCCCGAGGCGTGGAAGTGCTGGATCTCGGCCTGTGCGGCACCGAGGAGGTCTACTGGGCTGCGCAGCAGCCCGGCGTCGACGGCGGCATCCAGGTGACGGCCAGCCACAACCCGCAGGACTACAACGGCATGAAACTGGTGCGCGGCGATGCGGTGCCGGTCTCCGGCGATTCCGGTCTGCGCGACCTGGAGGCGCTGGTCGCCGGCAGCAGCGCACGTCCGCCGTCCGCGGCGCCGCGCAAGACGCCGGCGAGCTTTCGCGACGCCTACGTCGATTATCTGCTGGGCCACATCGAAGGCATGCGGCTGCGGCCGCTGAAGATCGTCGTCAACGCCGGCAACGGCGCCGCCGGCCCGCTGCTCGAGGCGCTCGAGCCGCGCCTGCCGTTCCGCCTGATCAAGGTTCACGCCGAGCCCGACGGCGATTTTCCCAACGGCATCCCCAATCCCCTGCTGCCGGAGATGCGCGCCGATACGGTGGCTGCCGTGCGCGCGCACGGCGCCGACTTCGGCGTCGCCTGGGACGGCGATTTCGACCGCTGCTTCCTGTTCGACGAGCGCGGCAGCTTCATCGAGGGTTATTACATCGTCGGCCTGCTTGCACAGACGCTGCTCGGCCGGGCGCGCGCCGGCAGCGGCAAACCGCGCATCGTCCACGATCCGCGGCTGATCTGGAACACCGTCGACGTCGTCGATGCCCATGGCGGCGAGCCGATCCAGTCGAAGACCGGACACGCCTACATCAAGGAGCGGATGCGCAAGGAGGACGCGATCTACGGCGGCGAGATGAGCGCGCACCACTACTTCCGCGACTTCGCCTATTGCGACAACGGCACGCTGCCGTGGCTGCTGATCGCCGGCCTGATCTCGGAGACCTGCACGCCGCTGTCGGATCTCGTCGGCGAGCGCATGCGGCTGTTTCCGGTCAGCGGCGAAATCAACCGGCGTGTCGCCGACATCGCCCTTACGCTGACCGCGATCGAGCGACACTACGCCGAGCGTGCGCACACGATCGACCATACCGACGGCGTGAGCATCGACCTCGGCCAGTGGCGCTTCAACCTGCGCGGCTCCAACACCGAGCCGCTGTTGCGGCTCAACGTCGAAGCGCGCGGCGACGCCGCGCTGCTGCGCGCCAAGACCGACGAAGTGCTGTCCCTGATCGGCGGCTCCGGCTGAAGCGCCGGAGCCCCTGCACCCGATTCAACGACGAGGATGACGGAGGCCCGTGGCAGCCGAGGAAGCTGCGAAATACGAGGAGAGCAGACGCGTCGCCGAGGCGCAGAGCACACGGGCGGCCAGCCGCTGACCGCCTGAGCCGGCCAGGCCGCCGTCGTACCACGACTGTGGAGCGCACGAGGAACCGGCGCTCCGCAATGAAGCTGAAATCGGCGCTCGCGGATGCGGGCGCAAGGACCGGGCCGCGCCCTGTGGGGCGGCCGGACTTCCCGCCACGGAAGGCGGATCCCAGTGCGCTGGAGGACAGCGCGGAGAAACTGTATGCGATACCGACTAACCCGCATTATTCACGAACGCCGCGCGACTGATGCCTGAGCGGTCAAATAATGGCCAAAGGAAATCTGCCGCTCGCGCGGATGGTCAAGAGATGACCGATCTGGATTCTGCGAGCCGGGTTTTGTCCG
>JBFMCQ010000021.1:0-49964 GCA_040754295.1 Pseudomonadota bacterium
TCGTGCTCGTGGCCTGCATGCGAAAGCTGCTGACCATCCTCAACGCGATCCTGCGTACCGGCACGCCGTGGAATCCACACCATCCCGCGCATATGGACGGCTTGACATGAAACACGGTTGCTCACCCCTCGCGCCTCACTCAACTTGGATGATCTTCATCGTGTTGGTGCCGCCCGAGCCGAAGCCGTCGCCGCGCGTGAGCAGCACGCGGTCGCCGACATCGAGCACGCCGCGATGGCGCAGGCGCTCGATCGCCTCGCGCACCTGGGTCACGCTTTCCAGCTGGCTCGGCACGAACGCGACGGGGTAGACGTCGCGGCACAGCGCCATGCGCCGGCGCGTCTTTTCATGGCGGGTGAGCGCGTAGATCGGAATCTGCGTCTCGGTGCGCGACATCATCAGCGCGGTGGCGCCGGACTCGGTCAGCGCGACGATCGCACGTGCGCGCATCTGCCGGGCAGTCCACGCCGTGGCCATCGCGATCGCCTCGTCGGTGCGTGCGAAATGCAGATCGATGCGGCGCACATCCCGCTGCGGCAGGCTCGGCAGACTCGACTCGGCGCCGATGCAGACACGCGCCATCGCCTGCACCACCTTGATCGGGTACTTCCCGGTCGCCGTTTCGGCGGAGAGCATCACCGCATCGGTGCCGTCCATGACCGCGTTGGCGACGTCGAGCACCTCGGCGCGCGTCGGAACCGGGCTGTTGATCATCGACTCCATCATCTGCGTCGCGGTGATGACCATCTTGTTCTGCTCGCGTGCCTCGGCAATGATGCGCTTCTGCCAGCCAGGCAGCTCGGCGTCGCCGATCTCCACGCCCAGGTCGCCGCGCGCGACCATGACCACGTCGCTCGCCGCGACCAGCTCACGCAGCACCGGCAGCGCCTCCGCACGCTCGATCTTGGCGATCAGCGCGGCATCGCTGCCGGCGTCGCGCACCAGCGCGCGCGCCTGCTCCATGTCGGCCGCCGAGCGTGGAAACGACACGGCGATGAAATCGACGTCGAGTCCGGCGGCGATGCGGATGTCGGCGCGATCCTTGTCGGTCAGCGCCGCAGCGGAAAGGCCGCCGCCCTGCTTGTTGATACCCTTGCGGTTGGATAGCACGCCGCCGAGCAGCACCGTGCAGATGACGCGCGTGTCCTCGACGGCGTCGACGCGCATCGAGATCGCGCCGTCGTTGAGCAGCAGCGTGTCGCCCGGCTCCACATCCCTGGGCAGCGCTTCGTAGGCGCAGCCGACGACGGTTTCGTCGCCGGCACTGGCTCCGAGCGCGGTGTCGAGCGTGAAGCGCTGTCCTTCCTGCAGCTCCACCGAGCCGGCGGCGAAGGATTCGATGCGGATCTTCGGCCCTTGCAGATCGGCGAGGATGCCGACGTCGAGACCGAGCTCGATCGCCGTGCCGCGCACCATGGCGACACGCGCGGCGTGATCCGCGGCCTTGCCGTGCGAGAAGTTCAGGCGCACGACGTCGACGCCGGCAGCCAGCATCTTTCTCAGCGTCTGCGGATCGTCCGTGGCGGGGCCGAGTGTGGCGAGGATCTTGGTGCGGCGTTGCATGCGGGCCTCACGATTAGAATTAGTGTAGACGCTGGCCGGCATGGGTGGATGCATCGGCCCGCCGGGCGGCCCCTTTCATCGAACGAAGCGAGACTGAGATGACGACCATCGGCACCCCGCTGTCCGCCGGCGCCACGCGCATGCTGCTGCTCGGCAGCGGCGAGCTCGGCAAGGAAGTCGTGATCGAGGCGCAGCGGCTGGGTGTCGAGTGCATCGCCGTGGATCGCTACGCGAACGCGCCGGCAATGCAGGTCGCGCACCGCGCACACGTGATCCCGATGCTCGACAGCGGTGCACTGCGCCGCGTCGTCGAGCAGGAGAAGCCGCATCTGATCGTCCCCGAGATCGAGGCGATTCACACGCCGACGCTGCAGGAGCTGGAGCGCGAAGGGTATACCGTGATCCCGACCGCGCGCGCCGCGCGGCTGACGATGGACCGCGAGGGCATCCGCCGGCTCGCCGCCGAGGCGCTCGGCCTGCCGACTTCGCCGTACCGCTTCGCCGGCAGCGTCGACGAGTACCGCGCGGCGGTGCGCGCCATCGGGCTGCCGTGCGTGGTCAAGCCGGTGATGTCCTCGTCCGGCAAGGGCCAGTCGCTGGTACGCAGCGAGGCCGATGTGCAGGCCGCCTGGGACTACGCGCAGGCCGGCGGGCGCGCGGGCGCGGGCCGCGTCATCGTCGAGGGCTTCGTCGATTTCGATTACGAGATCACGCTGCTCACGGTCCGTCATGTCGATGCGACCAGGGGCGCCGCGTCCGGCGCCGTCACGACCACGTTCTGTGCGCCGATCGGCCATCTGCAGATCGACGGCGACTACCGCGAATCCTGGCAGCCGCAGCCGATGAGCGAGCAAGCTTTGCGCCAGGCGCAGGACATCGCCGGCCGCATCACCGGCGCGCTCGGCGGGCGCGGCGTCTTCGGCGTCGAACTGTTCATCAAACGCGACACGGCGATCTTCTCCGAAGTCTCGCCGCGGCCGCACGACACCGGCCTGGTCACGCTGATCTCGCAGGATCTGTCCGAGTTCGCGCTGCACGTGCGCGCGATTCTCGGCCTGCCGATCCCGCTGATCCGCCAGCACGGGCCGGCGGCGTCCTGCGCGCTGTTGGTCGAAGGCGATCGGAAGGCGCCGGCATTCGGCGGTGTCGCGGATGCGCTGGCGGAACCGGATACGCAGCTCCGCTTGTTCGGCAAGCCGGAAATCGTCGGCCGCCGGCGCATGGGGGTGGTGCTGGCGCTTGGCGACTCGATCGAGGCGGCGCGCGCGAAGGCCCGGCGCGCCGCGGCGGCGGTGCAGCCGGTCCGTGCCGTTCACGGCGCCGACACGGGCATGGACTAAGCTACCCGCCCATGCGTCATGACTTCGATCCCGGGCGCCGGCGCGCATTGCGCACTTCGGCGGCCCTGCTGGCACTCTCCGCTTCGGGCTGCGCGCTGCAGCCGCGCAGCTCGGTGCGCGCGCCGGCCTATCCGTTCACGCTGGGCGTCGCCTCGGGCGATCCGGTCGCCGACGGTTTCGTTCTCTGGACTCGGCTGGCGCCGGTACCGCTGGACGGCGGCGGCATGCCGCCGCTGCCGGTCGAGGTCGACTGGGAAGTCGCGGAAGACGAAGCCTTCCGCAGCATCCGCATGGCCGGCCGCGCGCTGGCCGAGCCGGCCTGGGGGCACTCGGTGCACGTCGAGGTCGAAGGCCTGGCGGCCGATCGCTGGTACTGGTACCGGTTCCGCTGGGGTGGGGCGCAAAGCCCGGTCGGCCGCGCGCGCACCGCGCCGGTGCTCGGCGCCGCGCTGACTCGTCTGCGCTTCGGCTACGCATCCTGCCAGCACTACGAGCAGGGCTATTTCAGCGCCTACCGCCACCTCGTCGCCGATGCGCCGGACCTGATCCTGCACCTGGGCGACTACATCTACGAAACCTCCTGGGGCGAGCCGGTGCGGCGCCACGAGGCCGGCGAGCCGTACACGCTGGCCGAGTACCGTAACCGCTATGCGCGTTACAAGCTCGACCGCGATCTGCAGGCCGCGCACGCCGCCTGCCCGTGGCTGCTGTGCTGGGACGATCACGAAGTCGACAACGACTACGCCGGAGCGCACAGCCAGGACCACGATCCGGCCGAGCGCTTCCTTGCACGGCGCGCGGCGGCCTACCAGGCCTACTGGGAGCACATGCCGCTGCGCCGCTACGCGCGGCCGAAGGGCGCCGACATGCTGCTGTACCAGCGCAGCGGCTTTGGCGATCTCGTCGGCTTCCACGTGCTCGACACACGCCAGTACCGCGACGATCAGGCCTGCGCGACAGCGGACAAGGGCGGCGGCCAGGTGGTCACGGCCTGCGCGGAGCTGGCCGATCCGGCGCGCAGCATGCTCGGACCGCAGCAGGAGCGCTGGCTGCTGCAGGGGCTCGCGTACAGCAAGGCACGCTGGAACATTCTGGCCCAGGGCCTGCTGATGGCGCCGCTGGATCAGACGCCGGGGACCGAGGTCGGTGCCTGGACCGATGGCTGGGACGGCTATCCGGCCGCCCGCGAACGCATCCTTCGTCGCCTCGCCGAGGCGCGGACGCCGAACCCGGTGGTCATCGGCGGCGACATCCACTCGTACTGGGCCACCGAGCTGTCGCCCGAGCCCGGCGCGGCGCCGGTCGCCACCGAGCTGGTCGGCACCTCGATCAGCTCGGCCGGCGTGCCCTACGAGAGCTTCGCCGCGCTGCTGCCCGAGAATCCGCACGTCAAGTTCTTCGACAGCCGGGCGCGCGGATACGTCCTCTGCGAGCTGAGCCCGCAGCGGCTCGAGGCAGCGTTTCGTGCCGTCGACGACGTCCGCGATCCGGCGTCGGGCGCGCACACGCTGGCGCGCTTCGCGGTCGAAGCGGGCAGGGCCGCGATTCAGACCGCCTAGGAGCGACCCTGCTGTCGGGCTGAAGCCCGACCTACCGGCAGGCGGCAGGACAGCCGCCGCGTCTGCGCGTACAATCCGCGACCCCCCGCGGTACCCCGTATGAGCCTCCAGAACCTCCGCAACATCGCCATCATCGCCCACGTCGACCACGGCAAGACCACGCTGGTCGACAAGCTGCTGCGCCAGTCGCAGACGCTCGACCAGCGCGAGCAGCTCGGCGAGCGCATCATGGATTCCAACGACCTGGAGCGCGAGCGCGGCATCACGATCCTGGCAAAGAACACCGCGATCCGCTGGACCGACGCGCGCAGCGGCACCGAATTCCGCATCAACATCGTCGACACGCCCGGACATGCGGACTTCGGCGGCGAGGTCGAGCGCGTGCTGTCGATGGTCGATTCGGTGCTGCTGCTGGTCGACGCCGTCGACGGGCCGATGCCGCAGACGCGCTTCGTCACGCAGAAGGCGTTCGCGATGGGTCTCAGGCCGATCGTCGTCGTCAACAAGATCGACCGCCCGGGCTCGCGGCCGAACTGGGTCATCGACCAGGTCTTCGACCTGTTCGACAAGCTCGGCGCCACCGACGAGCAGCTCGACTTCCCGTTCATCTACGCGTCCGCGCTCAACGGCTACGCCGGCGATTCGCCCGATACCCGCGACGGCGACATGACCCCGCTGTTCCAGGCGATCGTCGACAAGGTGCCGCCGCCCGATGTCGACGCCGGCGGTCCGTTCCAGATGCAGATCACCTCGCTGGCGTACTCGAGCTACGTCGGCGTCATCGGCACCGGCCGCATCAAGCGCGGCAAGGTGCGCACCAACATGCCGGTGTCGGTCGTCGGCCGCGACGGCGCCGTGCGCCAGGGCCGCGTGCTGCAGGTGCTCGGCTTCATGGGGCTCGACAAGCACGAGGTGGCGGAGGCGGAAGCCGGCGACATCGTCGCGGTCACCGGCATCGAGGATCTCGGCATCTCCGACACCGTCTGCGACGCCAAGGCGCCCGAGGCGCTGCCGCGGCTGTCGGTCGACGAGCCGACGATGAGCATGATCTTCGAGGTCAACAAGTCGCCGTTCGCGGGCAAGGAAGGCAAGTTCGTGACCTCGCGCCAGATCGGCGATCGCCTGCAGCGCGAGCTCAAGACCAACGTCGCGCTGCGCGTCGAGCCGGGCGAGTCGCCGGACCAGTTCCGCGTCTCCGGCCGCGGCCTGCTGCATCTGGGCGTGCTGCTCGAGAACATGCGCCGCGAAGGCTATGAAGTCGCGGTCGCGCGCCCGCAGGTGATCGTGAAGGAGATCGACGGCGAGATCTGCGAGCCGTATGAAACCCTGGTCGCCGACGTCGAAGAGCAGCACCAGGGCGGGACGATCCAGGGTCTGGCCGAGCGCGGCGGCAAGATGCAGAACATGGTGCCGGACGGCAGGGGCCGCGTGCGTCTCGAATACATCATCCCGTCGCGCGGACTGATCGGCTTCCAGACGCAGTTCATGACGATGACCTCGGGCACCGGCCTCTTATTCCACAACTTCGATCACTTCGGACCGCGCAGTGAGGCCACCGGCATCGGCCAGCGTCACAACGGCGTGATGATCGCCAACGAGCAGGGCAAGGTGCTCGCCTACGCGTTGTTCAATCTGCAGGAGCGCGGCCGCATGATGGCGGAGCCCGGCGACGAGGTCTACGAGGGCCAGATCGTCGGCATCCACTCGCGCGACAACGACCTCGTCGTCAACGTGCTCAAGGGCAAGAAGCTCACCAACGTCCGCGCCGCGGGCAGCGACGAGAACGTGATCCTCACGCCCGCGGTGAAGTTCTCGCTCGAGCAGGCGCTGGAGTTCATCAACGACGACGAGCTGGTCGAGCTGACGCCGCAATCGATCCGCGTGCGCAAGAAGTTCCTCAAGGAGCACGAGCGCAAGCGCGCCGAGCGCGCGGACTGATCGCGAGGCGGCGTGGAGAGGTGTTCGGACTGAAGTCCGACCACAGCCCGACCTGCACGGTCCTGATCGCCGGGCTCGAGGTGCGACGACGACGCTTACGCGCCGTGCGTCACTCCTCCATCGCGCGCACCGCGGTGAGCATCGCGCCGCCTCTGGAGCTGTACGGCGCCGGCGCAGCGAGCGCGCCGAGGAACTGCTCGCGCCAATACGCGACATCCTCGCGCTGCAGCATCTCCATCAGGCCCTCGTGACGGCGGATGCGCTCCTCCAGCGGCATCGTGCGCGCCCGCTCGATCGCGTCGGCGACTTCCTCGGTGTCGTAGGGGTTGACCTGCAGCGCATCGCGCAGCTGCCCGGCCGCGCCGGCGAAGCGCGACAGCACCAGAACGCCCGGATCCTCGGGGTCCTGAGCGGCCGCGTACTCCTTGGCGACCAGATTCATGCCGTCGCGCAGCGGCGTCACCAGGCCGATGCGGCTGGCGCGATACAGCCCGGCGAGCGTGCGCCGCGGCAGCGGCTGGTTGAGGTAGCGCACCGGCGTCCAGTCGAAGGTGCCGAAGCGGCCGTTGATGTGCGCCGCCGCGAGCTCCAGCTCGTGGCGGAAGTCTTCGTAAGCTTTCAGCTCGCGGCGCGACAGCGGCGCGATCTGCAGATACTCGAGCTGGCGGCGGGTCGAGGGGTAGCGGTCGAACAGCGTTTCGATCGCGCGCATCCGCCGCAGGATGCCCTTGCTGTAGTCGAGCCGGTCGACGCCGATGATCTGCGTGCGCCCGCGCAGCGCTTCGCGCATGCGCGTGAACTCGCGCGTGCCGGCGAGCGATACCGCGAGCTCGCGGAACTCGCGTGCGTCGATGCCGATCGGGAACGCGCCGGCGCGGATCTCGCGATCGAATGCGCGCACGTGCTGGCCCTCGGCGACACCGCCGGCGAGGCGCTCGACGCACTCGCCGAAGTGGCGCAGATCCAGCTCGGTCTGGAAGCCGACCAGGTCGTAGTCGAACAGGTTGCGCAGCAGCGTCATGTGCTCCGGCAGCGCCGCAAGCAGATCGGCTGGCGGAAACGGGATGTGCAGGAAGAAGCCGATGCGCTGACGCACGCCCAGCTGGCGCAGTGCGCTGGCGAGCGGGAACAGGTGGTAGTCGTGCGCCCAGATCAGGTCGTCGGGCCGCAGCAGTGGCGCGAGCGCGCGCGCAAAGCGGCGGTTGACGGTGCAGTACGCCCGGAAGTCGGCGCGGCGGAAGTCGACGAGGTCCGGGCGGTAATGACAGATCGGCCACAGGCAGCGGTTGGAGTATCCGTAGTAGTAGCCCTCGTGCTCGTCCGCCGGCAGATCCAGCGTCGCCAGCGTCAGGCCGCTGTCCTCGACGACGCGCGGCGTGTCCGTCGGCTCGCGTGTGGCCTTGCTGCTGTAGCCCAGCCACAGGCCGCCGCGCTCGCGCAGAGCCTCGAACAGCGCCACCGCGAGGCCGCCGACGCTGGCGACGTCGCGCACCGATCCGACACGATTCGACACTGCAACCAGGCGACTCACGATGACACCTCCATGTGTGCGGCGTTCAGACGACGTGCTCCCAGCCTTTCGACAGCCGCATGGCCGCGTTGATGATGCCGACCATCGAATAGGTCTGCGGAAAATTGCCCCATAGCTCGCCGCTGTCCGGGTCCACGTCTTCGGAGAGCAGCCCGAGCGGATTGCGGCAGGCCAGAATCTGCTCGAACAGCTCGCGCGCCTCTTCGCGGCGGCCGACGCGGGCGAGCGCATCGATGTACCAGAACGTGCACAGCGTGAATGCCGTCGTCGGCACGCCGAAATCGTCGGCCGCGGCATAGCGGAACAGATGGCGGCCGCGGCGCAGCTGGCGCTCGACCTGGGCGACCGTGCCGGCGAAGCGCGGATCGTTCGCGGGCAGGAAGCCGACCTCCGCCATCAGCAGCAGGCCGCCGTCGATGTCGCTGCCGCCGAAGCTGTCCGCAAAACCGCCGAGTCGTGCATTCCACGCTTCCGTCTCGATCGCCGCGCCGATCTCCCGCGCGCGCTCGCTCCATACGCGCGCCGCCGCGTCGCGCCCGAGATGCTGCGCGATCTTGCCGAGGCGGTCGCACGCGGCCCAGCACATCAGCGCCGAAGTCGTGTGCACGCGCGAGCGCGTGCGCAGCTCCCACATGCCGGCGTCCGGACTGCGGTAGACCTTGTACGCCTGCTCGCCGACGCGCTCGAGCCGCTCGAGCTCGGCGGCCGAACCCGGGCGCAGCAGGCGCTGGTCGAAGAACGACTGCGCGGCGGCGAGCACGACGTTGCCGTAGACGTCGTGCTGGAAGTGCTCGTGCGCCTGGTTGCCGATGCGCACCGGCCCCATGCCACGGTAGCCGGCCAGCGTCGTCAGATTGCGCTCGGGCAGGTGTTTCTCGAGGCCGATGCCGTAGACCGGCTGCAGATGCCCCTCGACCCGCTGCCCGACGATGTTGGCGATGTAGCGCAGATACAGCTCCATCGTCTCCACTTCGGCGAGCGAGTTGAGCGCGCGGACCACGAATAGCGCGTCGCGCAGCCAGCAGTAGCGGTAGTCCCAGTTGCGCTCGGTGTGCGGCGCTTCGGGGATGCTCGTCGTCAGCGCGGCGACGATCGCGCCGGTTTCCTCGAAGGTGCACAGCTTGAGCGTGATCGCGGCGCGGATCACCGCGTCCTGCCACTCCAGCGGCAGCGCCAGCCGCCGCGTCCACATGCGCCACCAGATTTCGGTGCGCTCGTCGAAGTCGCGCGCGGTGGTTTCCACGCCCTCGCGCAGCGTTTCGTCGGGGCCGAGGATGAAGCTCGTCGGCTCCTCGATCAGGAACGCTGTCTGGGCGAGCACGAGGCTCGGCGGCGCGTTCGTCGTCAGCCGTACGGCGCGCTCCGGCCCGACGTAGCGCACGTGATTGCTGCCGTGGGTGATGCCCGGCGCGCATTCGCCGTCGACGAGTGCGTGAAACACCGGATCGCCGTCGAAGCGCGGCAGACAGCACCAGTTGATGCTTGCGCGCCGGTCGATCAGCGCGGCGATCGAGCAGTTGCCGACGACACCCAGTTCGAGCGTACTCATGCGCGATTCACAGGTTTTTCCGCTGTAGCTCCTCCGCGCTGGCGCGTAACCAGGCATGCACGGCGGCAACGTCGGAGCAGCGGTAGCGGGCACCGCTGGCACCGTCGCCGACCTTGACGCCGACGCCGCCGGCGGATTGTACTGCGGCGAAGCCCGCCTCATCGGTGAGGTCGTCGCCGACGAAGACTGGACGGCGCCGGCTGAACGGCGCGTGAGCGGCGAGGCTGCGCAGCGCCTTGCCCTTGTCGATGCCGGGAGGTCGTGCCTCGACGACCATCTTGCCCGGAAGCACTGCAAGCCCATGCGCGCTCGCCAGCTCCGTCATCGCTGCCGCGCAATCCTGCGCGCGCTCCGGCGCGGCGCGGAAATGCAGCGCGACCGAGGCCCCCTTGTTCTCGATCAGCAGCCGGCGGTCGTCGCCGAAGCGCTGCATCAGCGCCTTGGCGATCGCAGCAACCGCAGGGACGCGGTGCTCGCTGCTGTCGGCGTCCGGTGCGCGGCGCAGCTCGGCGCCGTGCAGGCCGGCGCCGGCGAGCCGCAGCGGCGAGAGCCAGGTGTCGATGTCGTCGAGGCGGCGGCCGGTGATGATGGCGACCGCGCCGCCGAGCCGCTCGCGCAGGCTGCCGAGCAGGCCCGGCAGGTCGCGGGCGATGACCACGGCATCGGGCCGCGGTGCGATGTCGGTCAGCGTACCGTCGAAGTCCAGGTATAGAGCGTCGCGCGCCGTCAGCAGCGGCGGCACCACGCCCTCGCCAGCGGTAATCGGGTCGGCCATGCGTCGGGGCGGGTTCTAGCTTCGGCTTCACTGTAACCGCATCGTCGGCGATGCTCCACCCGAGCCTGCGCAAGCGCTGCGGCGGGCGAAATCCGCATCTTCTGCGGGCCGGATGGACCCCTCACCAAGCGCCGACTCCGGCCCGGGCCGCACTCATCGGCGACAGAAAAGCACGGCGTCGCGACCAGGCGTTCGCGCGCGTCGCCGCAGCGTTCCAGCAGCGAGGCCGGCCCTCAGCCCATCAGGCCGTATTTCATCAGTTGCATCTTGATGAACACCCAGCCGAAGCGGCCGAGCATGGCGGCGGTGTCGAACAGGTTGGGCTCGTGATTGGCGCGCTCGCGCAGGTAATGCTGCAGCTCTTGGAGTTGCGCGTCACTGAACTCCTCGAACGGCGGCATGCCGCGAGGGGTGAGCGCGCCATCGCGGACGATCGCTGCAAAAGCCGTTGCGTCCAGCGGGACGCGCGATGCGCGCAGGTCGGGGGCGAAACCGCCGGCCACCGCCGCCGTGCCGTGGCAGAGCATGCACCGGGTGGCGTAGGTCAGCTTGCCGCGTTCGGCCCGCGCAGGGTCCACCTCGAATTCGGGCGCTGGGGCCACCTCCACCGTGGTCGTGGGGGGCGGCGACGGCGGCAGAGCGGTGTCGGCATCGAGCTTGTAGCTCAGCAGACGGCGCGGGTACTGACGCCCCACCCAGCCGCTCTGCGCGCTCAGTGAGCCCATCAGCATGGGGCTGCCGCCCCAGCCGGCGAGGATCGAGACGTACTGCTCGCCGTCGACTTCGAAGGTAATGGGCGAAGCCTGCGTGCCCACGCCCATGTCCTGGCTCCACAGAATCTGGCCGCTGCGCGCATCGACCGCGGCCAGCTTGCCGTCCGACCGGCCCTGGAACACCAGGCCACCCCGGGTGGCGAGCACGCCGCCGTTGGTGCCGCCCGGGGTATCCAGTCGCCAGACCTGCTTCTGCGTGACCGGGTTCCAGGCCTGCAGGAAGGTGCTGGCCGCGTTGCGCGGCATGTCGTCGAAGAACAGCTTGACGCCCACCGGCATCAGGCCGTCGGGCGACCAGTTTTCGCTGGTGATGCCGCGGTCGTCGTAGTAGCCGGCCATCTCGCGTGTGGGGATGTAGACCAGCCCCGTGTCCGGGCTGTAAGCCATGGGCTGCCAGTTGTGTGCGCCGGCGGGGCCGGGCCAGATCAGCGCCTCGCCGCCGGGATAGCGCGCGCCGGGCACTTCCACCGGACGGCCGGTCTGCAGGTCGATGCGTTCTGCCCAGGTGACCTTGGCGATGGTCTCGGCCGATATCAGCTTGCCGTCCTCGCGGTCGATGACGTAGAAGAATCCGTTTTTGGGCGCGTGCATCAGCACCTTGCGCGGTTTGCCGTCGAGCCTCAGCTCCGCGAGCACCATGTCCATCGCCGAGTTGTAGTCCCAGGTCTCGCCCGGGTTGGTCTGGTAATGCCAGACGTACTCGCCGGTGTCGGCGTCGAGCGCCACCACCGAGGAAAGAAACAGGTTGTCACCGCCGCCGGGGCTGCGCAGCTTCTGGTTCCACGGCGAGCCGTTGCCTGTGCCCAGATACACGCGGTTGAATTCGGGATCGTAGGTCATGGCATTCCACACGGTGCCGCCACCACCGTACTTCCACCACTCGCCGTTCCAGGTCTTGGCCGCCATTTCCATGGCCTCGTTCTCGAAGCCGTCGGCCGGGTTGCCGGGCACCACCCACCAGCGCCAGAGCTGCTGGCCGGTTTCAGCGTCGTACGTGGTGACGTAGCCACGAACCTTGCCGTAGTCCGCGCCGCCGTGGCCGATGATGACTTTGCCGTTGAACACGCGCGGCGCGCCGGTGATGTAGCGGTTGTCGCCCGGCTCGGTGGTCATGGCCTCCCACAGCAACTGGCCGGTCCTGGCGTCGACTGCGATCAGGCGCCCGTCCTGCACCCCGGCGTAGACCTTGCCGTTCCAGTACGAAAGGCCGCGGCTGCCCCAGCCCATGCGCATCTTCTTGGGGTCGACCTTGGGGTCATACTTCCACAACAGCTTGCCGGTGCGAGCGTCCACGGCGTGCAGCACGGTGAAGCCCACGGCCACGTAGATCACCCCATCCACCGCCAGCGGGATGCTGGAGACGTTCCAGACGTCGGGAAAGTCCAGTGTCCAGGCCAGCCCCAGGCGGTCGACAGTCTTGGTGTTGATGGCGTCCAGCGGGCTGAACCGCTGCTCGCTGAACGTACGCCCGCCGGCAGCCCAGTTACGGCCGTCGGCCTCGTCGGCCAGCGCAGCCTGGTCGTCGACGGCCAGTGCAGAACTGCCGAGCAGGCATCCGGCCAGCAGACTGAGCCATCGCGCGCCCGCGGCGGCTCTGTGGTTGCGCGTGATGTGCATGTTCTCCTCGCTCTTGTCCGGGATGGCGGCTCGCCGGATTGACGCAAGACCTCACCACCCCGAGGCCTGTGTGTCTTTATGTGTCTTTCACGTAGTGCGTACCTGGACAACGCGCGGCAACTATACACCGTCGTGGCGCCTTGGCGATACCGGCTCCCCGCGGCGCGCTTGTCAGCGGCCGCGCCGATACGCAAAGCTCGGCGCATGGACGAACCCAATCTGCACGGCCGGCGCATCGCGGTGCCGGAAACCCGCGAGCTGGATGTGTTCGCCGCGATGCTCGAGCGCCGCGGCGCCGAGGTGCTGCGCTGCCCGCTGGTGGCGATCCTCGATGCACCGGACCCGGCGCCGGTGCTGGCGTGGATCCGTGCGTTCAACGATGGCAGCTGCGACGATCTGATCCTGCTGACCGGCGAGGGCCTGCGTCGTCTCGTCGCCTGCATCGAGCGCCACGCCCCGGCGCTGCGCACGCCGTTCGTCGAGCGCCTGGGACAGGTGCGGGTCGTTGCGCGCGGCCCCAAGCCGGGCCGCGCGCTGCGCGAGCTGGGCCTGAAGCCGACGCTGACGGCGGCCGAGCCGACCACCGCCGGCGTCATCGCCACGCTGTCCGCGCTCGACCTGCGCGGCCGCCGCGTCGGCGTGCAGCTCTACGGCACGGAACCGAACCGGCCGCTGCAGGACGCGCTGCGCGCCGCCGGCGCCGAGGTGCGCACGGTGGCGCCCTATGTCTACGCCGATGCCGCCGACACCCAGCGCGTCGTCGAGCTGATCGACCGTCTCGGCGCCGGCGGCCTCGACGCGATCGCGTTCACCAGCATGGCGCAGGTCGAGCGCCTGTTCCGCGTCGCACGCGAGCATGACCGCGAACAAGCGCTGAAGGCCGGCCTGGCGCGCACGCGCGTCGCCGCCGTCGGTCCGGTCGTCGCCGACGCACTCGCTGCCCACGGCGTCGCCGTCGCCGCGATGCCGGCCGGCGACTACTTCATGAAGCCGCTGATGCGTGCGCTGGGGGATGCCTTCGGCTGAGCTGGAAAAAGCAATTGGCCACGGATGAGCACGGATAACACGGACTTTCAGCTGCTGGCATTACCCGAGCAGTGATTCTTTAAAGCCGTGTTCGTCCGTGTAATCCGTGGCAAAGAGCTTTGGCTTCAGCGGAAATCCCGCGACAGATACGGCAGCTCGCCGATCCAGTGCGAGCGATCGAAGAAGCGCTCGGCGATCACGTGGGTCACGCCCTGCTGGCGCTGCAGGCGGCCTTGCGCGATCAGGAAATGGCCGCCGACGGCGGCGGCGCGCTGCGCGTCGATCAGCGGCGGGCGCACGATGAGATTGACGATGCCGGTTTCGTCTTCGAGCGTCATGAACATCACGCCGCCGGCCGAGCCCGGGCGCTGGCGGAACATGACCACACCGGCGACGCGCACCGGCTGCCCGTCGGCCCGCTGGGCGAGCTCGCCGCTCGCGGTGACGCGCGCCCGGCGCAGCCGCGGACGCAGCAGCGCGACCGGATGGCGGCGCAGCGTGAGCTTCATGCTCCGGTAGTCGGCGAGGATGTCCTCGCCTTCGCTGGGACCGTCGAGCGTCACCGGATCGCCGGCAATCGTCGTCGCGCCGAGGACGCCGTCGAGCCGGTCGACACCGCGCGTCTGCCAGCGCGCAGCAAAGCGGTGGCCGGCGAGCGCGGCGAGCGCGTCGGCGGAGGCGAGCAGATCGAGCTCGCGTTTCGACAGCCGTGCGCGGCGCGCGAGCTCGTCGACATCCGCATACGGCCGCGCCTGCGCGATGCGCCGTGCCGCCGCCTCGTTGAAACCGGCGATCAGCCGCAGTCCCAGCCGCAGCGCCGCCCGGCCGTCCGCACCGCGCTCGAGACTGCAGTCCCAGGCACTGTGCCGGACGTCGGCGGGACGCACGTCCACGCCGACACGCCGTGCTTCGGCGACGAGCATCGACGGCGGGTAGAAACCCATCGGCTGGCTGTTGAGCAGGCCGCAGAAGAACGCCGCCGGGTAGTGGCATTTCAGATACGCCGAGTCGTAGGCCAGCAGCGCGAAGCTCGCCGCGTGACTTTCCGGGAAGCCGTAGGAGCCGAAGCCGCGGATCTGCTGGTAGATCCGGTCGGCGAATTCGGGCGGATAGCCGTTCCTGGCCATGCCGTCCTTGAGCCGCCGCTCCCATTTCTCGAGCCCGCCGGTGCGCTTCCACGCCGCCATCGAGCGGCGCAGCTGATCGGCTTCGCCCGGCGTGAAATCCGCCGCGACCATGGCGATGCGCATGACCTGTTCCTGGAAGATCGGCACGCCGTGCGTGCGTGCGAGAATCCTGCGCAGAGCTTCATGCTTTTCTCCCTTCCCCTTCCGGGCGAGGGCCTGGGAAAGAGGGCCGGCCCGGACTTCGCCCGCTGTCTGGTCCGCCTGCAGCCGGTTCTTCAGATACGGGTGCACCATGCCGCCCTGGATCGGCCCCGGCCGCACGATCGCGACCTGCACGGTGATGTCGTAGAGGTTCTTCGGCTTGAGCCGCGGCAGCATCGTCATCTGCGCACGCGATTCGATCTGGAACACGCCGACGGTTTCGGCGCGCTGGATCATCGCGTAGGTCGCCGGGTCGTCGTGCGGAATTTTGCGCAGAGCCAGCGTCGTACCGTCGTACTCGCGCAGCAGCGCGAAGCTGCGCCGCAGCGCCGTGAGCATGCCCAGGGCGAGCACGTCGACCTTGAGCAGGCCCAGCGCTTCGAGGTCGTCCTTGTCCCACTGGATGATCGTGCGCTCCGGCATCGCCGCGTTCTCGACCGGTACCAGCTCGGACAGCGGCGCATCGGAGATCACGAAGCCGCCGACGTGCTGCGACAGATGCCGCGGAAAGCCGATCAGCTCGCGCGCGAGCGCGAGCCACCGGCGGATCTGCGGCGCTTCCGGGTCGACGCCGGCGCCGCGCAGGCGCTGCGGCAGATCGTCGGCATCGTCCCACCAGGCCAGCGCTTTGGCGACGCGGTCGACGACCTCGGCGCCGATGTCGAGCGCGCGCCCGGCGTCGCGCAGTGCCGAGCGCGGCCGGTAGCGGATCACCGTCGCCGCGATCGCCGTACGGCTGCGGCCGTACTTGTCGTAGACGTACTGGATGACCTCTTCACGGCGCTCGTGCTCGAAGTCGACGTCGATGTCCGGCGGCTCGTCGCGCTCGAGCGAGACGAAGCGCTCGAACAGCAGCTCGGTGAAGCCGGGTGAAACCTCGGTGATGCCCAGCGTGTAGCAGACCACCGAGTTCGCGGCGCTGCCGCGGCCCTGGCAGAGAATCCCCTCGCCGCGGGCGAAGCGGACGATGTCGTAGACCGTCAGGAAGAACGCTTCGTAGTTCTTCTGCGCGATCAACGCGAGCTCTTTTTCGATGGTCGCGCGGATGTCGGCCGGGCAGCCCTGCGGCCAGCGCTCGGGGATGTGGCGCTCGACGAGCGCGCGCAGCCAGCTCGCCGGCGTGTGGCCCGCGCCGACGATCTCCTTCGGATACTCGTACTTCAGCTCGCCGAGGCGAAATGCGCAGCGCTCGGCCACCGCGAGCGTTTCGCGCAGCAGCGCGGGCGGATACAGCGCGGCGAGATCGGCGCGTGCACGCAGATGGCGCTCGCCGTTGGGAAACAGCCGGTATCCGCACTGCGACACCGGCAGGTGATGGCGCAGCGCGGTCATCACGTCCTGCAGCGGCCGGCGCGCGCGGACGTGCATGTGCACGTCGCCGGCGGCGACCTGCGGCACGCCGTAGCGGCGCGACAGCTCCGCCAGATGTGCGAGCTTCGCGGCGTCGTCGCCGTCGCGGTGCAGCTCGACGGCGATCCACAGCCGGCCCGTGTAGCGCTCGCGCAGCCAGGCCAGCTCCTCGGCATCGCCGAGCCCGCGGGCAATCCACAGCGCGCAGGTTTCCGGCGTGCCGTCGGCGAAGTCCTCGCGGCTGAGCCGATACTCGCCCTTGTGCGCACCGCGCCGCCCGCGCGTGATCGCCGCGCAGATGCCGGCGTAGCCGCGCTGCGACTGCGCCAGCAGCACGAGCCTGGGGCCATCGACGAGGGTGAGCTCCGTGCCGATGATCAGCGGCCAGTCCGTCCTGCCGAGCGCCTTGAGCTGCTGCCACGCCCGCACGACGCCGGCCATCGAGCACTCGTCGGTGAGCGCGAGGCCCGAGTAACCGAGCGCGAGCGCCTGCTCGACCAGCTCTTCGGGCATCGAGGCGCCGCGCTGGAAGCTGAAGGCCGACAGCGCATGCAGCTCGGCGTAGTCGGGCAGCCTCGTCATCCCCACCAGCCGTGCAGGAACCAGCGGCCGCTGGCGTGCTCGCGGAACACCCAGGCGCGCGCCTGCTGCCAGTCGATCGTGTGGTAGTCGCGCGCTGCGTCGGCGCCGTCCCACCAGCCGCTTTCGACGCGCTCGGGCTCACCGGTGACCGTGGGCGCAGCTGGCAGCGGTACGGGGGCCGGCAGCAGCCACAAAGGCCGCTTTTCCCCTCTCCCTCCGGGAGAGGGGTCAGGGCTGAGGGGCGCTTCATTATGAAAGTGCGCGCCTTGATCGAGCCGCGCTCCCTCACCCCCATCCCCGCTCCCGGAGGGAGAGGGGGGTAAACGCGCGCCGGCCCGCTCGGGCCGATGGTCTTCGACGATCGCCGGCGTCCACAGCGCCTGCTCGCCGAGCCGTGCGAGCAGGCGCTCGAGGGTTTCGTTCCAGCGCAGCTGCGTATCGGCTGCGCTGCCGAACAGGTCCATCTGTCCGCCGGCAACGGCGCCGAGATCGTCGACGCTCAGATGCAGCGCGCGCACCGGGGCATCGAGCGGCGCGCGATTCAGGCGCTCGCGCAGCGCATCGAAGATGCGCGCGGCGTCGCGGTGCGCCGACAGGAAGCGCAGGCCGAACGTCGTGTGCGGACGGCCAGCGTGCTCGCAGCGCAGTCGCAGGCTGCGCAAACCGATGTCGCGTGCGCGCAACCAGTGCTGCAGCTCCACGCTCATGCGCCGCAGCGGGAACAGCAGCGATTCGAGCGTCTCGACTTCGCCCGGCAATTCGAAGCGGCGGCGGAACACCGGCGGCGGCGTGATCGCGCGCAGCGGCTCGGGCGCTAGTCCGCGCATGCGGTCGAGCGCGAGCAGGCGCTCGGCGCCGAAGCGGCGCGCAAAGCCGGCGCGCGGCAGCCGCAACAGCTCGCCGAGGCGGCGCAGCCCGATGCCCTGCAGGGCCTCGAGCACGGCCTGCGGCCAGGGCAGCAGGTTCACCGGCAGCCGGGCCAGCACGCGCTCCAGGGCAGCCGGCTCCGGCACCGGATCGCCGTGTCCGGCGCAGGCGAGCAGCGCTGCGGCCGCGCGCGTCGGCGCGATCGCCAGCTGCGCGCTCTGCTGCAGCTCGACCAGATCGGCGCAGAGCTGCGCGCGCAGGGCGTCGAGCCCGCCGAACAGGCGCCGGCTGGCGCCGATCTCCACCCACAGCAGCGCGCGCGGCACGCGTCCCGGCTCCTGCAGATCCTGGATTTCAGCCGTGACCGGGCTACCGTAGCGATAGATCCAGTGCGCCAGCGTCTTCAGCGCCGCGCGCTCGGCGGCGGGCTTGCGTGCATGCGCACGCAGCGCGGGGTTGCGTGCCAGCGCATCGGCGAGCGGCATGCCGGGCGCGAGGCCCGGCGGTGCGGTGATCAGCCAGCGCTGCGCGCCGCGGCTGTCGACGACGCCATCGAGCGGATCGCGCAGACCCCGGGCCTCCGCGGGCAGATGCGGCAGATGCAGGCACAACCACAGCATCGCCGCCTCATGCCGACAGTCGCCGGCCCGGGGGATGCGTCGACACCGCGGGCCCGCCGAGCGCATAGCGCCCCGTCGGCCGCGCACCGCGACACTTGAGCACTTCGATCTGCGGCTCGCCGTGCCGCCGCTCGATGCGCAGGCGCAGCGCGGCGACGCTCGCCTCGCGCTCGGCCGCGAGCGGCCGGTACAGCAGGCCCATGCCGTCGCCGGCTGCGGCGGCGAGCTGCAGCCGGCGCAGCGCCGTGGGGTCGATGCGCTCGCGCCACAGCAGCACCGCGCCGGCGCCGGCGTGCAGCAGCTGCTCGGCGGCCCACAGCGCGTCGGCCTCGGCCTGCGGCTGCACGACGAGCATGCGCGCCAGGGCCACGCCGGCAGCGGCCCACGCGGGTGCCGCAGGCAGCTGCGGCGGCGCCAGCAAGGCAATGGAGCGGAGCTGCTGCGTCAGCCGGACCAGCAGCGGCAGCGCCAGCGTCAGCTCGCCGACGCCGGGAAACGGATGGAGGATCTCGCTGAGCGCCCCGCGCGGCCAGCCGCCGCCGGGCAGCACCGCATCGAGCGCGGCATGGCCGGTCGGCGCCGCCTTGATCTCCGCCGCGCCCGCTCCGCGCCACAGCCGCGGGTCGCGCAGCAGCGGCTGCAGCCCCGCCCGGTTCATGCGGCTGCAGAAGTGTCCTGCCGCAGCGGCGCCGGCGAAGGCCCGCTGAATCCGCCGGTGCGCAGCAGGCCGACGGCGCGGCCTTCGATGACCAGCTCCTGGCGCGTCAGGTCGACGCGGATCGGCGCGTAGTCCGGATTCGCCGGCAGCAGGCGCACGACGTCGCCCTTGCGCTCGAAGCGCTTGACGGTGACGTCCTCGCCCAGGCGCGCGACGACGATCTCGCCGTTCTGCGCCACCTGCACGCGCTGCACCGCGAGCAAATCACCCGGCAGGATGCCGGCGTCGCGCATCGACCAGCCCTGCACGCGCAGCAGGAAGTCCGGCTGCGGATGAAACAGCCTGCGGTCGAGCTTGTAGTACGACTCGATGCTCTCCTGCGCGAGGATCGGCGCGCCCGCCGCCACCCGGCCCACCAGCGGCAGGCCGTCCGCGTCGTTCGCCGGTTCGTCAGACTCGAGCACACGAATGCCACGCGAAGCGCCCGGCAGCAGTTCGATCACGTTCTTGCGCGCCAGCGCGCGCAAATGGTCCTCGGCCGCGGTCAGCGAGCGAAAGCCGAAGGCGGCGACGATTTCCGCGCGCGTCGGCGGCATGCCCTGCTCGGCGATGTGGCGGCGGATGAAGTCCAGGATTTCGGCCTGGCGGGGGGTGAGCGGATTCATGGGGAGACACCGATGAACTGTACGTTTGTACAGTGCCTCGGATCGGGGTCGGCTGTCAATTTGTACAGTTTCAGCGCCGCTGCCCCAGCCAGACGCCCAGCGCTCCCCGTCTCGAGCATCAGCCGGCGACCATAAGCCCATGCGTTTGCAGCAGGCCATGGGATGAGGCTTGCGCACGCGCATTGGATAATCCCCGCTCGACTTTGCACGAGAGGACTTCGATGCGCGATCAGATCCTGCACAACCCGCGCTGCGCCAAGAGCCGCGAGACGCTCAAGCTCCTTCAGGACCGCGGCGTCGCGCTACCGGTCGTCGAGTATCTGCAGCAGCCGCTGAACAAGGCGCAACTGCGTGAAGTCTGCAAGCTGCTCGGCAAGAAGCCGCTGGAGATCGTGCGCACGAAGGAAGCGCTGTTCGCCGAGCTCGGGCTGTCGAAGGACATCGGCTACAGCGACGAGCAGTGGCTCGAGGTGCTCGCGCAGCACCCGAAGCTGATGGAGCGGCCGATCGTGGTCTATCGCGGCAAGGCGGCGCTGGGCCGGCCGCCGGAGAACGTGCTCGCGCTACTGTGAACGGTGCGCCAACGTCCGCAGCAGGGGCCACGTCGCGAAGTACAGCAGCGCAATCGCCAGCGGCGCGAGCAGTGTCCATACGACGATGCCGTAGACGCCGACCATGCCGTAGTCGATCACGAACTGCATCGGCGACGCCTGGAAGCGCCCGACCAGCTCGGCAATCGAGAAGATCGGCACATGCGGCTGGCCGAACAGGGTTTCGCCGGCGCGATAGAACGGCAGCAGCAGCGCGATCTGCAGCGGGTACATGAAGTAGTTGACGATCTGGATCACCGGCTGGTTGAGGCGCAGCCAGACGCCGGCGACTGCGCACAGCAGCGTCGTCGCGCCGAGGATCGGGAAGATGCCGAGCACGGCGCCGAGCGCGAGCGTCAGCGCGATCTTCTCGGGCGTGATTCCTTGTTTGAGCTGGGCGACGATCGGCGCCACGACGCGCCGCTGCCAGAAGCCGGCAAACGCGCGTTGCTCGATCGCGGTGCTCATGGTCGTCGCAGCAGCAGGTCTTCGACGCCTGCGCCGGCGGGCAGCTTGCGGATCTGGATCAGCATGTAGACCGCCATCGCGATGTTGCCCAGGCCCAGGATCAGCACCAGCCAGAGCAGGCGCAGCGTCCAGCTGCGCTCCTTGTACGCGACCCACAGCCAGAACCAGAGGAAGCCGAAGTAGGCGTCGAACAGCGTCGCGACGAACCACGGGTTGGTGCCCGCGGACGGCCGGCGCAACAGGTCGTCGATCGCCGGCACGATGCCGACATGGCCGCTGGCCCAGATCGACACGCCGACGAGGCCGAGCAATGCCAGTACCGCGAGTGCAGCAGGGATTCTGATCATGACGCCTTCCGCAAGCTGATCTGCATGAGGTCGATGCTGCCGGTGCGAAAGCCGCACTCGCAGTAACTCAGGTAGTAGCGCCACATGCGCAGGAAGCGCTCGCCGAACTGCTCGGCGATGCGCTCGTGCACGGCGAGCACGTTGCGGTGCCAGTGCGCGAGCGTGTCGGCGTAGTCGCGCGCATAGAAGCGCGCATCTTCGGCGACCAGCCCGGCCTGCCGCGCCAGCGCCTGGAAGCGGTCCGGCGGGCACAGCATGCCGCCGGGGAAGATGTATTTCTGGATGAAGTCGCGCTTGCGCCGGTAGTCGTCGAAGATCGCCGGGTTGATCGTGATGCCCTGGATCGCCGCGCGGCCGCCGGGTTTGAGCGCGCGCGCGATCGCGCCGAAGTAGGTCGGCCAGTGCGCCTCGCCGACGGCTTCGTACATCTCGATCGAGACGATGCGGTCGTACTCGCCGGCGATGTCACGGTAGTCGCGTAGCTCGAAGCGCACGCGACCGGCGACACCGGCGGCCTCGGCGCGGCGCTGTGCCTCGGCGAGCTGCTCCTTCGACAGCGTGATGCTGGTGACGCGGCAGCCGCTGCGCGTCGCCGCATGGATCGCGAAGCCGCCCCAGCCGGAGCCGATCTCCAGCAGATGATGCTGCGGCTGCAGGTCCAGGCGCTCGTACATCAGCCGGAACTTGTTGAGCTGCGCGTCCATCAGCGTCTCGTTGGGGCGGATGAACACGCCGGACGGAGCACGGTTTGACTCGTCGCGGCTGAAAAACACGCCGGACGGAGCACGGTTTGACTCGTCGCGGCTGAAAAACACGCCGGACGAGTAGGCCATCGTCTCGTCGAGCCACATCTTGTAGAACTCGTTGCCGAGGTCGTAGTGGTGCTCGATGTTCGCGCGTGCGCGGGCGCGTGTGCTGCGCAGCTTGTGGCGCAGCCAGCCGTAGAGGCGGCCGATGACGTTCTTCTCGTACGGCCCCTTGTAGTACGGCTCGTTGAGATACAGCACGCACAGCAGCTGCGTCAGGTCCGGGGTGTCCCAGCAGCCGTCGAGATAGGCTTCGCCGAAGCCGACTTCGCCGGCGCGCAGCACGTGCCCGATCAGCGCCGGCGAGCGGATATCGAGCACGCCGTGCGGGCCGGGCTCGGTGCCGTGGAAACTGCGCGTTTCGCCGTTGGGCAGTGTCACATCGAGCGAGCCGACGCGCAGGCCGCGCAGCATGTACAGCAGCAGCCGCAGCCCCCAGCTCAGGCGCCGTGCATCCGCTGCGAGCGCTGCCGGCAGATCGGGCGAGAAGCCGTCACGCGCGAGGATGCGGCGCAGCCCGGCGTCATGCTCCAGATCGCGGTCCTCGTCCATCGTCGTCCCCTGTCCCCTGTACCCTGCCCCCGCGGTCGCTTCAGCTGACGTCGGGCTTCAACGGCTGCGGCTTCGGATGAAACCGCGCGCCGCGCAGCCACAGCTTCAGCGCTTCCCAGTGAATGCCGGCGACGACCTTGAGCGTCATCCACGGCATCGCCAGCACCGCGCCGAGAATCGCGCCGTCGCCGAGCGCCCGGCGCTCGCCGGCAAGCGTCGCATCGAGCACCGGCTGGCCGTCGCGTGTCTCGTGAATCACGACGCGCACCCGCTCTGCCGGCGCACTCAGGTGGAAACGGTAGCACCCGGCGCGGTCCAGAAACGGTGACACATGAAACACTTTGTCCTTCTCGACCGCCTGTTCATACGAAATCGGTGCACCGCCGGATGCGAGCACGTAGCTGTGCTTCTCGCCGAAGGTGTTGTTGACCTCGGCGATGACGGCGCGCAAGGAGCCGTCGCGGTGCTCGCAGTACCACAGGCTGATCGGGTTGAAGGCGAAGCCGAGCACGCGCGGCAGCGTCAGCAGGCGGATGCGGCCGCCGTCGAGCGCGATGCCGTGCGCGTGCAGCGCGGCTTCCGCCCACGCCCGCAGGCCGCGTCCGTCGCCGTGATCGCCGTCACGCAGCGACAACAGGTTGAAGCGGTTGTACGAGAACAGGCGCAGCCGCTGCGACAGCGCGTCGAGTCGGTCGACGTCGGCCAGCACGTAGAACAGGCGGTAGACGAAGCGGTAGTACGGGGCGATGCGCCGCCGGTGCATCACCCGCGTGCGATACAGCACACCGTCGGTGTCCGCTGTCACAGCCGCGCCCAGCCCGGCAGACATTCGCGATCGACCCCCGCCACTGCCCGCAGGCCCGAAACGAGCCCGTCCTCGTGGAAACCATAGCCGGTCCAGGCCCCGGCCCACCAGAGGCCGCCGGCGCCCTGGATCCGCGTCAATCGCCGGTGCGTGGTGACGCTCGAGGCGCCGTAGTGCGGATGGTGGTAGTCGGTCTGGTAGAGGATTTTCTCCGGTGCGATCGCGCGTGTCGGGTTGAGCGTGACGATGTAGTCGACCGGCCCGGGGATGCCTTGCAGCAGGTTCATCCAGTAGCTGCCGGAGATCGGGCGCTCGTGCACTTCGCGCGCGAAATCGACGTGGCGGGGGTCAACGGCGTCGTCGTTGATGTAATTCCACGACGCCCAGGCGCGGCGCCGCCGTGGCAGGTAGCCCGTGTCGGTATGCAGCACGACGCGGCTGGCGTTGTACGGTATGCCGGCGAGCACGTCGCGCTCGGCTGGGCTGGGGTCGGCGAGCATGCGCAGCGCCTGATCCGAGTGCACTGCGCAGACGGCGCGCTCGTAGCGCTCGCGCCCGCCGCTGGAGACGACTTCGACGCCGCCGTCGACACGCAGCAGACTGTCGACCGGCGTATGCGTGCGCACGCGCAAGGCACCGCCGTAGCGGTCGAGCAGCGCAGCGACGTAGCGCCGACTGCCGCCGGCGACGGTGCGCCACTCGGGCTGCCGCGTCGCCGTGAACAGGCCGTGCGCATCGAAAAAGCGCATGAAGTCCGCGGCCGGATATTCCAGCGCCTGACGCGGCGAGCAGCTCCAGATCAGGCCCGCCATCGGCAGCAGGTAGCGTGCACACAGCGCATCCGAGAACCGCGCTTCGCGCAGGAAGTCGCCGAGCGCGCCGCCGGGCAGCGTCGCAGTGCGCAGACGCTGCGTGCATTCGCGGTTGAGGCGCAGGATGTCGCGCAGCAGCTGCAGATGCACCGGCCGCAGCAGGTTCGACGGCTGCGCGAGCACGCTCAGGAGATTGTCGCTGCCCTTCCATTCGTAGGCGCCGCCGCCGAGCGAGACGGCGAAGGACATGCGCGTGGAGCGCGTCGCGATGCCGAGCTCGGCGAACAGCGCCGTCAGCTTCGGATAATTGCCCGCGGTATAGACGATCCAGCCGGTGTCGACCGGCTGCCCGCCCGCCGGCGTCGGCACCATGATCGTGTTCGTATGGCCGCCGATGCGCGCGTCCTGCTCATAGAGCGTCACCGCGTGCCGACGCGCCAGGAAACACGCGGCGGACAGGCCGGAAATGCCGGAGCCGATGACGGCGATCTTCACTTCGCGTTCAGCGCCGACTCGAGTGTCGGCCACACCGCATCGAGGATCTTCTGCTGCGCCGCCAGCGACGGATGGATGCCGTCGTCCTGGAACGCCGACGGATCGGTCGCGAATGCACCGAGCAGGAATGGCACCAGCGGCGCACCGGTTTCGCGGGCGACTTCACCGAAGCTCGCGCGAAAACCTTCGGCGTAGTCGGGGCCGTAGTTCGTGGGGATGCGCATCTCGAACAGGATCGGCTCGGCGCCGGCCGCGCGCGTCAGCGCGACGATCTTGCGCAGATTCGCGCGCAGCTCGGCCAGCGGCAGCGCGCGCAGGCCGTCGTTGCCGCCGAGCTCGACGAGAACCCAGCGCGGCCGGTGACGGTCTAGCAGAGCAGGCAGCCGTGCCAGCCCGCCGGCGGTGGTTTCGCCGCTGACGCTGGCATTGACCACCCGCTCCCGATAGCCTCCGGCCTCCAGCCGCTGCTGCAGCAGGGCAACCCAGCCCTGGTCCAGCGGGATGCCGTAGGCGGCGCTGAGGCTGTCGCCGAGGACGAGCATGACCGGGCGCTCGGCGGCAGCAGGCGCCGCAGCGGTGAACAGCGCCAGGACCGGCAGCAGAACACGAAGGAACAAGGAACGGAACATGAGTCAGGCCAGTGCGGTCGCCGCACGCGGAGTGGTCAAAGAGGTTAGCAGCGGCGGGCAGCCGCTGACGATCCTGTCGGGGCTCGATCTCGAGGTCGCGGCCGGCGAGTCGGTCGCGATCGTCGGCGCCAGCGGCTCCGGCAAGACGACCCTGCTGGCGCTGCTCGCCGGCCTGGACCTGCCCACGCGCGGCGAGATCCGGCTCGACGGCCAGGCTCTGCAGGCGCTCGACGAGGACGCGCGCGCCGGGCTGCGCGCCGGCCGCGTCGGCTTCGTGTTCCAGTCGTTCCAGCTGCTCGGCGGCTTCACCGCGCTGGAGAACGTCATGCTGCCGGCCGAGCTCGCCGGCCACGCCGACGCCGTGCAACGCGCGCGCGCTGCGCTCGAGCGCGTCGGTCTGGGCGCACGCCTGGAGCACTATCCGCACCAACTCTCCGGCGGCGAGCAGCAGCGTGTCGCGATCGCGCGCGCGTTCTGCGGCGAGCCGAAGATCCTGTTCGCCGACGAGCCGACCGGCAATCTCGACACCGCGACCGGCGCGCGCATCATCGACCTGCTGTTCGGCATGAATCAGGCGCGCGCGACGACGCTGGTGCTGGTCACGCACGATGCGAGCCTCGCCGGCCGCTGCCAGCGCACGCTGCATCTGCGCGACGGGCGCCTGCATCATGGGTAGCGCGCTCGGCTACGCGGTCAGGCGCCTGCGCCGCGGCTGGAGGAGCGGCGAGCTGCTGATCCTGGCGCTGGCGCTCGCAGTGGCGGTCGGCGCCGTCGGCGCGGTCAATCTGTTCACCGAGCGCGTGCGCTCGGCGCTGGCGTTGCAGACCGGCGAGGCGCTCGGCGGCGACCTGCTGTACAGCTCGCGCAAGCCCTTGCCCGAAGATCTCACCGCGTCGGCGCAGGCGCAGGGACTGCGCACGACGCCGCTGGTCGCGTTCACCAGCGTCGTCTTCCACGGCGACGCCAGCGCGCTCGCCTCGGTCAAGGCGGTCGGCGAGGGCTATCCGCTGCGCGGACAGCTGCTGATCGCGCGCGAGCCGTTCGGCGCGACGCAGGCGGTCGCCGACGTGCCGCCGCCGGGCGAGGCCTGGGCCGACGCACGCCTGTGGCAGGAGCTGCGGCTCGCACCGGGCGCCGCGCTCAAGCTCGGTGCCGTCGAGCTGCGCGTCAGCGCCGTGATCGAGACCGAGCCGGACCGCGGCAACGGCTTCGCCGATCTCGCCCCGCGCGTGATGATCAACGCCGCCGATCTGGCTGCGAGCGGCCTGCTCGGTCCCGGCAGCCGCGTGCGCTACAGCCTGCTGGTCGCCGGTGACGCGGCGGCGATCCGGCAGCTGCAGGCGCAGGCGCCGCCGCCCGGTGTACGCCGGCAGACGCCGCAGGAGGCGCGCCCGGAAATCCGCAACGCGCTGGCGCGCGCCGGGCAGTTCCTGGACGTGGCGATCCTCGCCGCGACGCTGCTCGCCGCGGCCGCGGTCGCGCTCTCGGCCCGCCAGTACGGCGAGAAGCTGCGCGACGAGATCGCACTGCTCAAGTGCCTGGGGGCACGGCAGGGCTTTCTGGCGCGCGCGCTGCTGCTGCAGCTGGCGCTGCTCGGTGCGCTCGGCGCACTGGCGGGCGCGGCGATCGGCTACGCCGCGCAGCAGGCGCTGAGCGGCCTGCTCGGCGGCGTGATCGAGTTGCAGCTGCCGCCGGCGCCGCTGGCGCCGCTGCTCGCGGCGGCGGCACTCGGCTTTTTCATGCTGCTCGGCTTCGCCGTGCCGCCGATGCTCGATGCACGCCACACGCCGCCGCTGCGCGTGTTCCAGCGCAATCTCGGCCAGACGGGGCTGTCGCGCACGGTCTGGCTGGCGGCGTTCGCCGCCGGTTGTGCGCTGCTGTGGCTGGCGACCGGCGATACGCAGCTGGCGCTGATCGTCGTCGGCGGCGCCGCGGCGGCACTGCTCGCGCTGGCGCTGCTCGCAGCGCTGCTGGTGCTGGCGCTGAGTCCGCTGCGCCGGCGGGTCGGCGCCTCGTGGCGCTTCGGCCTGGGCAATGTCGCGCGCCGGCGCGGGGCCACCGTGGCGCAGGTCACCGCGCTCGGGCTGGCGCTTCTGGCGCTGCTGCTGGTCTCGGTCGTGCGCGAGGATCTGCTCGAGAGCTGGCAACGCAAGCTGCCGCCGGACACACCCAACCAGTTTCTGATCAACATCCAGTCCGAGCAGGTCGAGCCGCTGCGTGCGTTCTTCGCCAGCCGCGGCTACCCGGACCTGGAGCTGTGGCCGATGGCGCGCGGGCGTCTGGTCGCGCTCAACGGCGAGCCGGTCACCGCCGAGTCTTTCCCCGACCCGGAGACGCAGCGCTGGATCAACCGCGACTTCAATCTGTCGTGGACGACGACGCTCAACCCCGACAACCGCATCACCCAGGGCGAGTGGTGGGGCGAGGCCGGAGCCGGCAAACCCTGGCTGTCGGCCGACGACTACGCGATCGAGCGGCTCGATCTCAAGCTCGGCGACACGCTCACACTCGACTTCGCCGGCGAGCGCATTGACCTGACCGTGCACAACTTCCGCACCGTCGAATGGGACAGCTTCCGCCCGAACTTCTTCCTGCTGGCGCCGCCGGGTGCGATACCCGACACCGTGCCGGCGCAGTGGCTGACCAGCTTTTACCTGCCGCGCGCGGACCGCCGGCTGCTGCGCGAAATGTCCGACGCCTTCCCGAACGTCAGCGCGCTCGATGTCGAGGCGATGATGAACCAGGTGCGCGGCATCGTCGATCGCATCGCCGGTGCGGTCGAGCTGATCTTCCTGTTCACGCTCGCTGCGGGACTGACCGTTCTGCTCGCGGCGATCGAGGGTACGCGCGCCGAGCGCATGCGCGAGATCGCGCTGCTGCGCGCGCTCGGTGCGCGCTCGGCGATGATCACGAAGGGCCTGATCGCCGAGTACGCGGTGCTCGGCGCGCTCGCCGGCCTGGTCGCCGCGATCGCCGCGCAGACCGTGGCCTGGGTGCTCGCCGCGCAGGCCTTCCGCATCCCGTACGGACCGCGGCCGCTGCTGTGGCTGATCGGAACGGCGGCCGGCGCGCTGATCGTCGCGCTGCTCGGCTGGTTCTCGCTGCGTCGTGTGCTGCGCACGCCGCCCACACTGGTGCTGCAGGCGTCCTCGTAGCAGCGATGTGGGGGATTGCCCCCGGAAAGCCGGGGGAGTGGTTAAAATTGCGCCCCCTTCCGCGGGATGCCGGTCCGGCAGGGCCGCCAGCAGCCCTCCCACAACGCTCTTGGAGTCGTCTCGATGAAAAAGCCCGTCAAGGTCGCCATCACCGGCGCCGCCGGCCAGATCGCCTACTCGCTCATCTTCCGCGTCGCCAGCGGCTCGATGCTGGGCCCCGACCAGCCGGTGATCCTGCAGCTGCTCGACATCCCGGACGCGCTGGAGAAGCTCAAGGGCACGGTCATGGAAGTCGACGACTGCGCGTTCCCTCTGGTGTCCGGCGTCGTCGCGACGGCCGATCCGATGGAAGCCTTCGACGGCACCGACTACGCGCTGCTGGTCGGTGCGCGTCCGCGCGGGCCCGGCATGGAGCGCAAGGACCTGCTGACCGCGAACGGCGGCATCTTCGGGCCGCAGGGCAAGGCGCTGGCGGCGAAGGCGTCGAAAGACGTGCGCGTGCTCGTCGTCGGCAATCCGGCGAACACCAATGCGCTGATCGCGGCGACCGCGGCGGCCAAGGGCGGCCTCGATCCGAAGCAGTTCCACGCGATGGTGCGTCTCGATCACAACCGCGCGGTTTCGCAGCTCGCCGCGAAGACCGGTGCGCACTCGACCGAGATCGAGAAGATGATCATCTGGGGCAACCACAGCTCCACGCAGTACCCCGACATCAGCCACTGCACGGTCAAGGGCACGCCGGCGAAGTCGCTGGTCGACCAGAACTGGATCGAGCAGGACTTCATCCCGACGGTGCAGCAGCGCGGTGCCGCGATCATCAAGGCGCGCGGCCTGTCGTCGGCGGCGTCGGCGGCGTCGGCCGCGGTCGACCACATGCGCGACTGGGCGCTGGGCAGCAACGGCAGGTGGGTGTCGATGGGCGTGCCGTCCGACGGCAGCTACGGCATCAAGCCGGGCGTGGTCTACGGCTATCCCTGCGTCTGCAGGAACGGCCAGTATGAGATCGTGCAGGGCCTGAGCGTGGACCCGTTCTCGCGCGCGCGCATGGACGCGACCGACGCCGAGCTGCGCGAGGAGCGCGCGGCGATCGAGGATCTGCTCAAGTAAAGGCCGCGCCCGGTTAGGCGCGGTTAGGCGGCCGCCGTAGAACTGTCGGGCCGCCGCCGACCGGTCGCCGCCGGGCCTCAGTCGGCGTCGGATTTCGCCGCCGCCGTACGCCGCTGATCGGCCGAGCTCAGCTTGAGCTCGCCCTTGAGCGCCTTGGCCAGCAGCGCATCCATTTCGGGTGCGCTGAGTGAGAGCAGGTTGTTGCTCATGCAGGCCTCCTCGTCCTCGGTGTCCTCGGTCGGCAGCACGTCGTTGATCCAGGCTGCAATCAGATTCACCGCCTCGCCCTGGGTGACGGTGCGCGCGATCGGCGGCATGCGCACGCCGGGCTCGGTCGAGGCGAGGCGGTACGGCAGGATCGAGCCGTCGGCGTCCTGCGGGATGATGTCGTAGAGCCGTCCGCCCGAGCCCTTGCCGGCCGCGACCGGGCGCTTGCAGATGCCGTAGTGCACGTCGACGCTGCGGTAGCTGTCGAGGAACAGACCGGAATTGGACGCCGGCCCGCTCGGGTTGTGGCAGTGCATGCAGTTGACTTCGAGGAAGGCACGCGCGCGGTGGTGGAGGTCGGCGGCGGAGTTGGGTGTGTCGCCGGCGTCGCCGGGCACGTTCCAGCGCGGCAGGCGCTCGACCGTCGCCAGGTCGGCCGGCAGCCCTTCGAGCAGGCCGTGCAGCTGCAGGTACTGCAGCTGGTTCATCACGCCTTCGTCGCCGTAGTCGCGGTTCTTGTTGAGGTTGCGCGGCTTGGGGCCGATCGGCGCGGCGCCGGGCTCGCGGTCGTCGTTGGCGTGGCAGGACAGGCAGGTCAGCGCCGCCGGCACGATGTAGCCGGACGCCGCGCCCGTGTAATGCGCGTCGACGTCCGGGTCCGGGTCCTGGTAGTCGTACTCGACCGGAACCTTCGCGCCCTCGATCCTGAGCGTGGCGCTGCGGCGGCCGTCGGACGCGGTCTGCCACAGATACGGCAGGCCCACCCAGGCGACACCGGCAGCGGTCTCGCGCTTGATCAGCAGGCGCGTCTCGACCAGCGTCTCGACGCCGTCGTTCTCGTAGCTGAAGGTCTTGGAGATGATGGTGCCGACCGGGAAATCCAGCGTCTGCGTCACGCCGGAGGCGTGGTCCCGGTACTGCGCCTGCGTACCCGGCGGCAGGAAGATGAAGCGCGACTTGAGCGCGTAGTCGGTGAACAGCTGCGTGTTGAGATCGTAGGGCACGCCGCCGACGGCCTGGTCGGTGGGGTCGGCCGGGTCCGCGAACAGGCCGTACTGCGAGAGCTCCGGGCAGTTGTACTTCGCGGCGGCGGTGAAGTTCACCTGGCCGGCCTGGCCGGCGGTGCAGGCCTGCGCGATCTCGGCCGCCGTCGGCCGCGGATCGGCGGCCGGATCGGGCACGTAGGGCAAGGCCAGCGCGCGCAGCTCGACTGCGGCCAGCGAGCCGCGGTGCGGCGCGAGATCGGTGCTCGCCGGCACCAGCAGCTCCAACAGCAGGTCCGGCAGCGCGCTGGTGCTGATCCTGGCGTTCAGGAAATCGGTCGTCAACGCGGTCGACAGCATCGTGTTCTCGAAAGTGTTGTCCTCGGCGATGTACAGCCCGAGTTCCGGCTTGATCGCGCCGTCGGCGTCGAACTTCCAGGCGTTGTACTTGCAGACCGGCTCCGGATCGCTGCGCTGGTAGTTGGGCCGGCCCAGCTCGTTGACGCGCGCCTCGTAGCGGTCCTCCTCGCCGTGCTCGGCGGGGTTGGGCTGGTTGAGCGGGATGCCGTCCTGGTCGACCGGGAACGTGTCGCAGCCATTGTCCGCGTCGACCGCGCCGTCCCAGACGATGTGCGCCGAGCGGCCCAGGTTCTTGATGCGCAGCAGCAGCGGCAGCAGCGAGGCGGCGCCGCGGTCCAGATCGGGCTCGGCGGGGTTGAGGCCGTTGTCGCGGAAGCGGTTGCCGTGGATGTGGATGCCCTCGGGGTAGAAGTCGTACTTCTGGTCGGGCTCGGCCGGGTCGACCAGGGCATAGTTGATGACGGCGATGCCCAGCGTGTCCTGCTCGTAGATGTCGTTGTCGTAGATCTCCAGGTTGTCGGTCGACAGCACCAGCATGCCGGTGCCGCGCGGCACGACGCCGACGATGTTGCCGATCGGCGCGAAGTTCTCGTGGTTGTTCCGGTACGCCTGGTTGCGGCGGATGATGTTCTTCTCGCCGTACTGCGACAGCCCGGGCAGGTCGAACACGAGGAAGCCGCCGACGTTGTTGGTGGCGATGTTGTCCTCGAACACCGCGCGATACGTGTTCTCGAACTCGAAGCCGGCGACGTTGAACTCGGCGCGCGTGCGGCGGACGATGACGTCGCTGGTCTGCCCGACGTAGATGCCGGCGTCGGAGGCGCCGAAGGCCTCGCAGTCCTCGATCAGCACGTGCCGGCTCTCGACCGGATAGAGGCCATAGGCGCCGTTGTGCGCGCAGCTGTCCTCGGCCTCGGGATCGTCGTTGCAGGACTCGTAGTTGCTCCACAGCGCCCGCACGCCGCTGAAGGTCACGTACCGGGAGCGGTAGACGCGGATCGCGTTGCCCGGCGTGTCCTGCACCGTGAAGCCCTGCATGACGATGCCGTCCGCGTGGCTGACGTTGATGCCTTCGGAGCTGTCGCTGCCGGCGAACGACAGGAAGGTCTTGTCGATGCCGGCGCCCTTGATCGTGATGCCGTTCTTGCCGTTGACGATCAGGCCGGTGGTGAGGTCGAAGTGGCCTTCGCAGAATTCGATCGTGTCGCCCTCGCGCGCGTCGAAGAACGCGATCAGCGCCTCGGTCGTCGCGTTGTCGCCGGGGCAGATGGTGTAGGTCTTCAGCGTCGGGGTCGGGGTCGGCGCGCCGGGCGGGTCCGCCGTGTCGGAGCTGCCGCAGGCGGCGAGCAGGAGTGCCGCGCCGAAGAACAGGAAGGCGCGGAGTCGCCTTTCTGCACGCTGGTCGTGGATGGACATGTCGCGATCCCGCAAATGTGTGCCGCCTATGCCGCGTTGAACGCAGAGGTATTGCTGGCCGCACCGCGGCGCAATCGATTTTGGAAGACGCAAGGAATGTTCCAAGAACAGCGCTTCGTTACGCGACGATACAATTCTTCCGGCGTGCGTTCCACCAGGTCAGCGCGCGCCTACCGCCCCAGGAGCTTTTTTCCCCGCTCCACATAAAGGCCGCACTGCAGCGGCAACCAGACCAGGAACCAGAAAGCAACCAGCAGTGCAGCGATGCCGTCGGCGGCGGGATTGGCCAAGAGCGGCGCGACGTAGCGATCGAAGCGGTGCAGGCCGTGCTGCGCGCAGCCGGCGCGCGCCAGATCGCGCAGCAGCGCGAGTTGCCAGGCGTTCTCGCGGGCGAGCCGCCCGCAGCGCCACGCGGTCAGCGCCGTCGCGCGCCAGCCGCGCTGCCGCAAGATCTGCAGCACGAGCCCCCGGAACGCCAGCGGATCGAGCCGCTGCGCATCACGCTGCGCGACGTAGAGCCGCGGCGTCTCGCGGAAGAACTCGTGCAGGCCGGCATAGTGCAGGCCCATCATCATTGCCATCAGCGTGTAGCGCTCGGCGTGGCCTTCGGCTTCGAAGCGGCGCGCCGAGGTGATCAGCGTGCCGGGCAGCAGGATCCAGCGGCCGCGCTCGAAGATGCGTGCGGCGATGCGCTGGTCTTCGAAGAACGGCAGCGATTCGTCGAAACCGCCGAGGGCCTCGAAGTCGCGGCGATGAATCATCAACCCCTGGTCGCCGTTGATGCTGTAGGGCCGGTTGCTGGCACTTTTCGCTTCGAGAAAGCGGAACAGTTGCGCATGGGCGTCGTCGCGGCGCGCGAAGCGCAGCGCGAAGTGGCCGGCGAGGATGCCATCGTCGCGGCGCTTTTCGGCGATCAGCGCATCGAGCGCCGTGCGCAGCTGCCGGGCCGCGCTGAGCTGCGAGTCGGCGTGCAGGAACAGCAGCCACTCACCGCGTGCGGCGCGGGCGCCGGCATTCATTTGCCGCCCGCGGCCGAGGGCCGAGGCGATGACCCGTGCACCGCAGGCGCGCGCGCACGCGGCGGTGCCATCGTCGGAGCCGCCGTCGGCGACGATGCACTCCAGGTCGAGGTCCCGCTGTCCGGTCAGCGCCCGGATCAGCGCCGGAACCGTGTCGTGCTCGTTGACGGCGGGGAGGATGACGGACAGACCTGCACCGCCGATGCTCACGGAATCGGCATCACCCAGGCGGTCGCGAGGCCGCGGCGGCTGCGGATCTTGCGGATATCGATGGCGGCGTCCGCCTTGGTTTCGTAGCGGCCGGTGACGATGCGGTAGGTGGGCGTGCCATCGTCGCGCGTCGCCTCGATGACCTGCGTATCAATGCCGATGGCGTCCAGGCGCTCCGCTTCCTGGCGCGCGCGCGCCAGCTCGGGCAGCGAGGCGAGCACGATGGTCCAGCCGCGCGCGTCGTCTTCGGTGGTGGCAGGTGCGTCCGCCGGCAGCACGCCGGGGGCCGTCGTCGCGACAGCCGGCGCGGGCGGCTCCGGGGCAATCGCCGGTGCGGCGGCCTGCGGCCAGTCGGTGCCATCACGCGCCGGCGCGGCGCCCGCCAGCGTCGCCGCCCAGACGACGGTGGGATCGCCGGGGAAGGCGGTGCGCGCGAGGCGCGGCGCCATCGCCCGTGCGCTGCCGGCGTCGAGGCGCTGCACGCTGCCGCCGCTGTCGAGCAGGCAGTCGCCCGCCTGGTCGATGCGCCGCGCGCCCTGCGAAGTCTGCAGCTCGACGGCACCGGCGAGCAGGCAGACCTCGGCTTTGCCCTCGAGCCGCTCGATCCAGACCTCCGCGCCGAAGACACGCAGCTTCATCGTGCCGACGTTGATGCGAAGGTCGGCCGGCGGCAGGCGCTGGTCGGATCGTGCGCTGACGCGCAGCGCGCCATATTCGGCGACCAGCCGCGCCAGCCCGGCGCGCCCAGGCAGCTCGCTGGGCTCCACGCTGTGTACGAACAGCGACGCGTCGGCCCCCATCGCGACGCTGCCGACCGGCGGCAGCTGCAGCACCGCGTGGCCGTCACTGCCGGTGCGCACACGGCTGCCAGCGCGGACGGTTTCGCCGACCTGCAGGCTCGAGACGCCCTGCGCCTGCTCGTGCGACGCGGTGCCGGTGAGGCGAACGACGTCCATGCCGGCGTCCCCGGCACGTGCCGCGGCACTCGCACCCACGGCGATGGCCGCCGCGGTCCAGATGCATGCTCGGGTGACGGTCACACCCTGCCCCCTGTGACATTGAAGTCCAGGACAAGGGTATTGCGAAACCGCGGCGCGTGTCAGCCCGCCCGCGTGTATCGGCCCGCTTAGACTTTTGGCAGGCGCTTCAATACGATTGCGCCGCGGTATCAACACCGACACAAGACCCGATACCACCCGCCACCGATGCCCGAACCTCCCGACCCCGTCGCCCTTTCCGGTGGACACCGCGCCGCCGGTGCTGCATGAGCGGCATCGTCGTCGTCGACCAGCGCTCGGACTGGCCGGTCGATATCCCGGGCATCGAAGTCGTCACCGCGTGGGACTATCTGACGCATGAGCTGCACACGCGCTCGCGGCGCGTGCGCGTCTACAATCTGTGCCGCTCGTTCGCGTATCAGTCGACCGGCTACTACGTTTCCCTGCTCGCCGGCGCGCGCAGCCACAAGCCGCTGCCGGAGATCACGACGATCCAGGATCTCAAGCTCGCCGAGTCGCCACGGATCATCAACGAGGAGGTCGAGGAGCTGATCCAGCGCTCGCTGGCGCGCATCGGCTCGGACCAGTATTTCCTCAACGTCTACTTCGGCCGGAGCCTCGCCAAGCGCCACGAGCGCCTCGCGCGTGCGCTGTTCAACCAGTTTCCGGCGCCGCTGCTGCAGGCCAAGTTCGCGTATCGCGGCGAGGAATGGCGCGTCGACACGCTGGGCGCGATCGCGATGGGCGAAGTGCCGGCGTCGCATCACGAGTTTCTCTACGAGGCCGCGCGCGACTACTTCACGCGCAAGCGCAGCCCGCGCCTGCGCCGCGATTCGGCACGCTACGACCTCGCGATTCTGGTCAACGAGGCCGAGAAGGAGCCACCGTCGAACGCGCGTGCGCTCAAGCTGTTCGAGCGTACCGCGGAGGATCTGGGCTTCGACGTCGAATTCATCGACAAGAGCGATTACGGGCACGTCGCCGAGTTCGACGCGCTGTTCATCCGCGAGACCACGGCGGTCAATCACCACACCTACCGCTTTGCGCGCCGTGCCGCGCGCGAAGGGCTGGTCGTCGTCGACGATCCGCTGTCGATCCTGCGTGCCGCGAACAAGGTGTTTCTCGCGCAGCTGATGGATCGGCACCGCATTCCGCAGCCCAGGACCATGCTGATCCACTCGCGCAATCTGAAGCAGGTCGCCGCAGAGCTGGGCTTTCCCTGCGTGCTCAAGCAGCCGGACTCGCAATTCTCGCGCGGCGTGATCAAGGTCGAGGATGCCGGGCAGCTGCGGCAGATGGCCGGCGACATGCTGGAGCGCTCGGACCTGATCATCGGCCAGAGCTTCGAGCCGACCGGGTACGACTGGCGTGTCGGCGTACTCGACGGCCAGCCGCTGTACGCCTGCCGCTACTTCATGGCCAAGGACCACTGGCAGGTGGTCAAGCGCGCCGACGGCGGCGGCAAAGTCGAAGGCAGCCATGAGACGCTGGCCATCGCCGACGTGCCGGCGCAGGTCGTCAACACCGCGGTGCAGGCGGCGCGTGCCGTGGGCCGCGGGCTTTACGGGGTCGACCTCAAGCAGTTCGGCAAAGTGGTGAAGGTCATCGAGGTCAACGACAACCCCAACATCGACCACGGCGTCGAGGATCTGGTGCTCAAGGGCAGTCTGTATCGCCAGATCATGGAATATTTCGTGCGGCGGCTGGAGGCGCGCACGCGCACATGAAGACACAGGCCGCCGCTCCGATCCGCGTGCGCCTGGCGCGGACCGCGGACGCCGCCGCGATTCTGGCGCTCGAAGAATCGTTTCCCGGCGACCGCATGTCCGCGCGCAGCGTGCGCCGCTTCCTGGCTTCGCCCAGCGCCTGCGTCTACGTCGCGGCCGTCGGCGGCGCAACGGTCGGCGCGCTGGTTCTGCTGCTGCGCCGCAATATGCGGTGGGCGCGGGTCTATTCGGTGGTCGTGCATCCGCGCTACCGCGGGCGCGGACTCGGCCGGCGGCTGATCCGCGCCGCGGAGGCCGCCGCCCGGCGCAGCGGCCGCCGCGGCGTCAGCCTGGAGGTCCGCGCAGACAACGCGCCTGCACGTGGACTCTACCGCTCGCTCGGCTACATGGAAGATGAGCAGCTACCGGGGTACTACGAAGACGGCGCCCCGGGCGTTCGCTTACGCAAACCGTTCGGCTTGCGTATGCGCAACTGACTCCCGCCCGGTGATGCGCGGCGCTACTCCTTTTCTTCGCCTTCGTCGTTCACCGACAGCAGCTCGACTTCGAAGATCAGCGTTTCGTTGGGGCCGATCTTGACGCCGGCGCCGCGCTCGCCGTAGGCGAGGTCGGACGGGATGTAGAACTTGTACTTGGCGCCGGGGCTCATCAGCTGCACGCCCTCGGTCCAGCCGGGGATGACGTTGGACAGCGGGAAGGTCACCGGCTGTCCGCGTGCATACGAGCTGTCGAACTCCTCGCCGCTGATCAGCGTACCCTTGTAGTGCACCGTCACGCGATCTTCGGCGGTCGGCTTCTTGCCTTCGCCTTCCTGCAGCACTTCGTACTGCAGGCCGGATGCAGTCGTCTTCACGCCTTCGCGCTTGGCGTTCTCGGCGAGAAAGGCCTGGCCCTCCTGCTTGGCCTTTTCGGCCTGCGCCGAGCGCTCGGCCTTCTGGCGCTCCTGCATCTTGCGCGCGACGGTGTTCTTGATCTCTTCACGCGCGGCGTCGTCAAGCTTGGGCGTGGTGCCGGCGAAGGCGTCGTCGAGGCCGGCCTTGAGCGCGGCGATGTCGACGTCGTCCTTGACCGGCTGCAGCGACTTGCCGAGATCCACGCCGATCGCGTAGCCGAACTTCTGCGCATCGGTCTCCAGCGCCGTTGCGCCATTGCCGGCCGCCGCGCCGTTCTCCTGTTGCGCGCACGCGGCAACGAGCGTCAGCGTCAGCGCAGCAGCAGTCAAACGAAAGTGTTTGTTCATCAAATATCCCGGGTAAGAAAAAAGGGGCGGAGCCGCCCCACGCGCGCGGCATTATAGCGCCGCCGGCGGAGTGTGGACCGTCAGGCCGCTTCGCGTGCGGCCTCCGGCGCTTTGCGCCGCGACAGCAGCTGCAGCAGCATCTGCCGCGACTCGTCGGACAAAAGCTCCTGCGAGCGCTCGGCGATGCGCTCGATACGCGCGTCGACGGCCAGCGTCTGCTCGCCGGTCTCGACCACCAGGCCGATATCGATCAAGGTGTTGAGATACGCGCGGAACAGCGCCTTGTCGAAGAACTCCGGCGCGTTGCGGCCGGTCAGGATGGCCATGCGCTCGGCGAGCAGCCGGCAGGCCTCTTCGAAACGCTCGCGCTTGAGCTCCTGCCGCGCGCGCCGCTCCTCGGCGAGCAGCAGCGCGATCATGCAGTAACGCTCCAGCGTTTCGCCGAGCACGCGGCCGAGCATCGCCAGGATCGAATAGGCGGGCTGGCTCGCGTCCGGCCGGCGCAGGCGCTCGCCCTCCCGCGTCAGCAGGCCGAGCTGGATCATCACTTCGATCCAGCGCCGCGTCACCGGCTCGGTTTCCTCCGCTTCGCCGCGCAGGAAGAACTCGGTGCGCAGGAACGGATAGAGCGCACGCACGCCGGTGACGACGGCCTCGTCGGACAGCAGTAGGCGAGTGCGGAACAGGTTGGCGATCAGCGAGGGGATCGCGAACAGATGCTGGATGTTGTTGCGATTGTAGGTCAGCGCGACGGCGTCGCGCTCGCTGATGCCGTAAAGATCGCCCCATGGGTGCGGCACGCGCACGAAGCGCGCGATCGGCGCACTGGTATCGAGGACCGAGCGCGGCGCGCTGTCGGGAATGTACTGGTGCGCGCCGTACGGATTGCCCTTCAACAGCCAGATGAGGTGTCCGAGCTGCTCGACCAGCTCGTCGGCGGAAACGACGCGCTTGGGTGAAGACAGCAGCGCCAGTGCCGCGAGCCCGGTCGGATTGGCGACCGTCGCTTCGTTGATGCGCCGCATGTTCTCGAGCGCGAGATCGGCAACGAAGCGCTTGAAGCCCTGCGGCTGGCCGTCGCCGCCGCCGGCGAAGTGCTCGCGCCAGCCGGGCAGGCGCTCGTCGGCGTAACGCTGCAGCGGAATGGGCTCGCCGAAATTGATGTAGGCCTTGCCGTAGGACTTGCCGAGGATCTTGCCGGCCTTGAGCAGGCTTTCGGCCGATTCTTTCCGCTTCTTCGCGCCGCGCAGCTCCTTGGCGTAGCTGCCGACCTCCCAGCAGCGGTCGTAGCCGATGTAGATCGGCACCAGCAGCACCCGGCGGGTCTGCTGCCGCAACCCGGCTTCGAGCACCATCGACAGCAGGCCGGTCTTCGGCGCCAGCAGGCGCCCGGTGCGGCTGCGGCTGCCTTCGGGGAAGAATTCGATCGCATAGCCGCGCCGGATCAGCGAGTCGACGTAGGCGCGAAACACGGCCGTGTAGATGCGATCGCCGGAGAAGCTGCGGCGCATGTAGAACGCGCCGCAGCGGCGCAGCAGCCCGCCGACCGGCCAGAAGTTGAGATTGACGCCGGCGGCGATATGCGGTGGCACGAGCCCGCCCTGGTAGAGCGAGTACGACAGCAGCAGATAGTCCGCATGCGAGCGGTGCGCCGGCATGTAGATCAGCTCGTATTGCTGCGCCCATTCGCGCACGCGCTCGAGGCCGCGCACGTCGATGCCCGAGAACACGCGCTTGAACACGACGACGCTCAGAAAGCGCTCGAGGAAGCGGATGCTCGCGTTCGAGTAATCGGCCGCGATCTCCTCGGCGCACTTGCGCGCATAGGCGCGCGCTTTCTCCGGCGAGGATTGCGCCGCCTCGCGTGCGATTGCCGCCTCTACGCCGGGCGCCGCGAGCAGCGAGTCGATCACGACCTGGCGCCGCAGCAGCGTCGGCCCCAGCGCCGCGGTGCGCGCGCGCAGGAAGTGGAAGTGCAGCGCGCGGATCAGCTTGTGGATCGCGCGCGTCGCATCCGGCTCCCGGTCCATGGCCTCGCGGAACGACAGCGGCAGGCCGAAGTTGGCGAAGACGTTGCGGCCCTGCGCGGCCATGATGAAGAGCTTGCGCACGCGCCCGGCCTGGACGCTGTCGGCGAAGATCAGCTTGAACCAGCTCGTTTCCTTCTCCGGCTCGCGGCCCCAGAAGATCGACACCGGCACGATCTGCGCCTCGAACGATTTGGTCGCGACGCCGGTTTCGATCAGGCGCAGCAGATCGGTATTGCGCACCCGCGTTTCCAGCAGCGCCGGCATGTAGACGACGCCGGCGCGATCCGGCGTCGGAAAGTTGGAGCCGGTGCGGTTGGGTGCCGGCAGACCGCGCTGTTTGCAGATACGGTCGAGTACGAAGTAGTCGGCCCATGACCGGTTGCTGAGTACGTAGACGACCGGCTTGGCCGGGTCGAGCTTCAGGCCTTCCACCAGCGGCTGCGGCGCCGTGCGATAGCTGATCCAGCGCGCGAACGGCTGGAACAGCAGCCAGACAAGCTCATACAAGCCCCGATTGAGCAGCGCGCGCATATACCTTCCCAAAAACCGCCTTGCGGCGGCTCGCCGGATCCCCCTCGATATTCGATCTTCGGACGACCGAGCGTCCTGATTCTGGTTCAATACCAGTGTACCCGACTGCTATTTGGCAATGCGCTCACCCGATCCGACGATAGCCGCGGCCACGGCGGCGCGCGTGCGCGGCGTGCGCCGGCGCGCGGAGCTGCTCTCGCGCCTGCTCGACAGCGCGGTCGCGATCCCCGGAACGCGCTTGCGCATCGGTCTGGATGCGCTGATCGGTCTGATCCCGGGCATCGGTGACGCGCTGGGCGTGATCGTCGGCGCCTGGTTCCTGGTCGAGGGCGCGCGCGTCGGTGCACCGCCGGCGCTGCTCGCGCGCATGGTCGGCAATCTGCTGGTCGACCTGCTCGCCGGCTTCGTGCCGGTCGTCGGCGACATCGCCGATGCGTGGTTCAAGGCCAACCGCCGCAATGCGCGGCTGCTGACCGAGCACATCGACCGCCTGCAGGGGCGTCCGCCGGCGCGCCGCCGGGCCGGATACGCGGTCGCGGCGCTTTTCGTCGCGCTCGTCGCCTTGGCGCTCTACGGGCTGTGGCAGCTGATCCGCTGAGGGAATACACCCATGCAGCAAGGCGCATGCGCTGGGCATAGTGCGGCCGCTATGTCTTTTCGACGAACGGCATGACCGAGAAAACCTGGGCTGGACATCCGCGCGGCCTCTCCACGCTCTTTTTCACCGAGATGTGGGAGCGCTTCAGCTACTACGGCATGCGCGCGATCCTCGTGCTCGCCATGGTGGCTGCGGTCGAGGGTGGCGGCCTGGGTCTCGACGATCGCACGGCGACGGCGATCTACGGCATCTATACCGCCGGCGTCTACCTGCTGGCGGTGCCCGGCGGCTGGGTCGCCGATCGCCTGCTCGGCTTGCAGCGCGCGGTCTGGTACGGCGGCATCCTGATCGCGGCCGGCCATTTCACGATGGCGCTGCCGTTGGGTCCGACCTTCTACCTGGGACTGCTGCTGATCGTGCTCGGCACTGGGCTACTGAAGCCGAACGTCAGCGCGCTGGTTGGTCATCTGTACCCGGGCGACATGGGTGCGCGTCGCGATGCCGGCTTCTCGATTTACTACATGGGCATCAACATCGGCGGCTTCGCCGGACCGCTGGTCTGCGGGTTTCTCGGCGAGCGCGTCGGCTGGCACTGGGGCTTCGGCGCCGCCGGCGTGTTCATGGTGCTCGGCCTGATCCAGTACCGGCTGACCGCGCACTACCTCGGCGGCGCCGGTGCCGAGCCGCAACTGGGCGATCCGGCCGGCCGCCGCCGCGGTTGGATCGGGGTGTGGAGCGTGACCGCGGCGTTGCTGGCGGCCGCCTTCGCCGCGATGGCCGGCGTGTTTACGATCGATGCCGTTGCGGTGGCGTCGGCCGGCGTCTACGTCATCGTCGGTGCGGCCGCGGCGTTCTTCATCTGGGTGATCGGTTTTGGCGGCCTCGATTCCAGCGAGCGCAAGCGCGTCGGCGCGATCGCGGTGTTCTTCGTCTGCGCCGCGGTGTTCTGGTCCGGCTTCGAGCAGGCCGGCTCGAGCTTCAACCTGTTCGCCGAGCGCTACACCGACCGCACGATGTTCGGCTGGGAGATGCCGGCGTCGTGGCTACAGTCGGTCAACTCGCTGTTCATCATCCTGCTGGCGCCGCTGTTCGCGTCGCTATGGGTGCAGCTCGGGCGGCGCAATCTCGATCCGTCGATCCCGTTCAAGTTCAGCATCGGCCTGATCCAGATGGGCCTGGGCTTCCTGGTGCTGTACTTCGCGGCGCTGCTCGTCGTGCAGGGTGAGCAGGTGCTCCCGACCTGGCTGATCCTGACCTATCTGCTGCACACCACCGGGGAACTGTGCCTGTCGCCGGTCGGCCTGTCGGCGGTGACCAAGCTGGCGCCGCAGCGTTACGTCGGCCAGATGATGGGCACCTGGTTCATGGGTGCTGCGCTGGGCAACCTGATCGGCGGCCTGATCGCCGGCCACTTCGGCGAGGACGACGTCGCCGAGATGCCGGCACGTTTCATGATGGTGTTTCTGACGACCGCCGGATTCGGCGTTTTGCTCGCGCTGTTCGTCCGCCCGATCAAGCGCCTGGAGAGCGGCGTCGAGGAAAGCGCGGCACGGTCCGACGCCGCGCTGGCGCCGGCCAAGGATTGAAAAACCGGAGAGAACCGATGCAAGAACCGATCAAGTGGCGGTTGCTGGCCGGCGTCGTCGTGCTCGCCCTTGCCGCCTGCGCCGACAAGGACGAAGCGCCGCCCGCCGCAACGCCGGCAGCGCCCACCGCCGCGCAGGCGGACGCGTTCATCGCCGGCATCAACGACGACCTGCGCAAGCTGCTGCCGTACCTGAACTCGGCGCAGTGGGCGCAGGCGACGTACATCACCGACGACACGCAGCTGATCGCCTCGCGCGCGAACGAGGAATGGCTCGAGTATCTGAGCCGCAAGGTGCAGGAGTCCAAACGCTACAACGACATCGAGGCGACCCCGGATACCGAGCGCGCCATGCTGCTGCTCAAGCTGTCGACCGCCAACCCGGCGCCGAGCGATCCGGACAAGCGCGCCGAGCTGGCGAAGATCCTGTCGAAGATGGAAGCCAACTACGGCTCCGGCAAGTGGTGCAAGCCGGACGGCGAGTGCCTGAGCCTGCAGGAGATCGAAAAGATCATCAACGATCCGCAGCAGACGCCGGAAGCACGCGCCGAGGCCTGGGCCGGATGGCACGCGACGGCCAGGCCGATCCGCGAGGACTACCGGCGCTTCGTCGAGCTCGGCAATGAAGGCGCAAGCGAGCTCGGCTTCGCCAATCTCGGCGAGATGTGGCGCGCCGGCTACGACATGTCGCCAGCCGAGTTCGAGGCGGATGTCGAGCGCCTGTGGAATCAGGTCAAGCCGCTGTACGAAGCGCTGCACTGCAACGTCCGCGCGAAGCTCAACGAGAAGTACGGCGACGAAGTCGTGCCCAGGCAGGGCCTGATCCCGTCGCATCTGCTCGGCAACATGTGGGCGCAGCAGTGGAGCAACATCTATCCGCTGGTCGAACCGCATCCCGGCGTCGGTTCGCTGGACGTGACCGCGGCGCTCAAGGCGCAGCGCGACGCCGAGTACAAGCGCCTGCTCGCCGAGCTCCCCCGCAAGCCGTCCGCGCTGGACCTGGCCGAGCTCGAGCACGAAGCCGATCGCGCGATCGCGGCGAAGATGACCAGGACGGCCGAGGACTTCTACACCTCGCTCGGTTTCCCGGCGCTGCCGGAGTCGTTCTACGAGAAGTCGCTGCTGGTCAAGCCGCGCGACCGCGAGGTCGTCTGTCATGCCAGCGCCTGGGACATGAACATGCAGGGCGATGTGCGCATCAAGCAGTGCATCGAACCCGACGAGGAGCAGCTGATCACGATCCACCACGAGCTCGGGCACGTCTACTACTACCTCATGTACAACCCGCTGCCGCCGCTGTTCCAGGGCGGCGCGCACGACGGCTTCCACGAGGCGATCGGCGACACCGTCACGCTGTCGATGACGCCGCTGCATCTGCACACGATCGGTCTGGTCCCCGAGCAGGAATCGGACCCGAAGGCAGTGATCAACGCGCAGATGAAGCTCGCGCTCGACAAGATCGTGTTCCTGCCGTGGGGCAAGCTCGTCGACCAGTGGCGCTGGAAAGTGTTCTCCGGCGAGATTCCGGCGGAAAAGTACAACGAAAGCTGGTGGCGGCTGCGCGCGCAGTACCAGGGCGTGTCGGCGCCGCTGGCGCGCTCCGAGGAGGACTTCGATCCGGGTGCGAAGTACCACATTCCCGGCAACACGCCGTACACGCGCTACTTCCTCGCGTTCATTCTGCAGTTCCAGTTCCAGAAGGCCTTGTGCGACGCCGCCGGCTTCGAAGGGCCGCTGCACGAGTGCGACGTCTACGGCAACAGCGAGGCCGGCAAACGTTTCATGGACGTGCTCGCACAGGGCGCGAGCCGGCCGTGGCCGGAGACGCTTTCGATGCTGACCGGCACGCGCGAAATGGACGGCGCCGCGCTGATCGAGTACTTCGCGCCGCTGATGGACTACCTGGGCGAGCAGAATCGAGGCTTGACCTGCGGCTGGTGAGTCCACGCGCTCGGCCGCCACGGCAGCAAACAACGACCGCGGACTACGCGGCTGAGCGCGGATGGCTGTTGAGGTCGCGCAATGCGCGAGATCCGCGGCAAAAAGAGCTTTCCGGTGCATCGGCGGCGTCGGCGCTGCGCCGTGTTTTTGCCACCTTCCGCGGGCGATATACTGCGCCGCGACAGCCAATGGACGGCTGTACGGGCAGGGCCTGGAACGGATATTCCGGGGTGTCGCCAGACAAGGATGCTGCAGCATGCGAAGAATCAGAACGGCGGTCATCGGCGCGGGGCATCTCGGCCGCTTCCATGCGGAAAAGTACGCCCGCCTTGCGGACGCGGAGCTCAAGGCCGTCGTCGACGTCGATCTGCAGGCAGCGCGCACGCTCGCCGGGCGCTGCGGCACGCAGGCGGCGGCCGACTACCACGAGATTCTTCGCGAGGTCGATGCGGTCAGCATCGCCACACCGGCGGCGGCGCATCCGCGGATCGCGCGCGACTGCCTGCTCGCCGGCCTCGACGTGCTCGTCGAGAAACCGATCACGCCGACGCTGGAGCAGGCCGAGGAGCTGATCGCGCTGGCAGCGGCGCGCGGCCGCATCCTCCAGGTGGGACATCTGGAGCGCTTCAATCCGCTGATGCCCGCGCTCAAGCGTGAAGTGCAGACGCCGATGTTCATCGAGTGTCATCGCATCACTTCGTTCAAGCCGCGCGGCACCGACGTGGACGTGCTGCTCGATCTGATGATCCACGACGTCGATCTGGCGCTCGACCTGGTCGGGCGCGACGTGGTGCGGCTCGAGGCCACCGGTGCGCCGGTGATCTCCGATCTCGTCGACATCGCCAACGCGCGCCTGCACTTCGACGGTGGCTGCATCGCCAACATCACCGCCAGCCGCATCAGCGTGAAATCCGAGCGCAAGCTGCGCGTGTTCGGGCGCGACACCTATATCTCCGCCGATCTGCAGGGCGGTCAGCTCGCGGTGTTCCGCCGCGTCGCCGATGCCGACGGCGCACCGCAGATCACGCGGCGCGACGAGCGCTTCGACGGCGATCCGCTGTACCAGGAGATCGAATCGTTCCTGCGCTGCGTGCGTACGCGCGAGGCGCCGGCGGTCGACGGTGCACAGGCGCGGCGCGCGCTGGCGGTGACGCTCGAGATCCGTGCGTCGCTGGCGCGTGCGTTCCAGGCGGTGCTCGGTCGGCACGACGAGTCCGCCGATGCAGTTCATTGATCTTGTGCGGGCGGTGTCGCCGGCTTCGCCTGCTGATGTAGCGCCTACTTCTGCTTCCAGGCGCCGCTCGCGTCCTGATACCACCAGCCCGGCTGCGCCTTGGCGATCCAGCGGCTGGCGAAGACCTCGCGGATCTGCGGCTCCCATTGCGGCTGTCCGTTGGCCGCGGCGATCTCGCGGTAGAGCGCGGCGCGATCGGCGTTCTCGTTGGCGACCAGCGTGCGCACGGTGTTGCGTTCTGCCAGCGGCACTGCTGCCGGATCGCGCACGGCGACGTCGCCGTCTGCAGTCAGACCGACGACCCCGTCGTTGAGGTACGGCCTGAGTTCGGCGAAGCGGCGCTCCATCTGCAACTTCAGCCGCGTGATCTCGGGCGAGGAGATGTCGATGTCCGGCTCGGCGGCCTGGGCCGCCGGGATCAGCAGCTCCAGCGCACCCACCGCGAGCGTCTGCAGCAGCTGCGCGGCCGACGAGGTCGGCGCCGGCGTCGGCGCTGCTTCGCGCGCGCCCCAGACATCGTCGATGATGCGATCGGCTGCCTTCTCGGCGGCGGCGGCGGGAAAGTAGACGTTGATCGTGACGCAGGCGGCGAGCGCCGCCGTGGCGGCCAGCAGCCCGGTGTAGAACAGTCTCATCGAACGCTCCGGCGGATACGTGGCGGCTGAGTATAGTCGGCCAGTGATGCGCACTCACTGCACCTGCGCCGGCCCTGCTTCGATGGCGCTGCGCAGCTGGCTCAGGAACACATGCCAGCTGACGCGCCGCGAATAACCCACGACGTCGATGCGCGGCAGGCCCTTGCCTTCGACGAGCACGTAGCCGCGGCCGTCCTCGTGCGGATGAATCCCGTCCATGATGCACACCCCGTTGTCGAGCCTGCAGCTCCAGCCGATGCGGTCGTAGGCGAAGTCTTCGAACAGGCTGAAAAACCCTCGCTGCAGCAGACCGGTCGGGCCGCCGCCGATCGACGAGATGCTGTCGATCGCGCGCTGCGAGATGCGGTGCCGCGAGCGGTCGCCCGGCGTCGTGTACAGACGCGCATCCATCGCGACCGGGGTCCAGCCGAGCAGGCGGAGGTTCTCGATGTCGCCGTCGAGGCGGCCGGTGATGCGACCGAAATCGAACGCGCCCGTCAGCGCGGCGAGATCGAGCCGGCGCAGGCGTATATCGGTGCGGATGCGCGGCAGCACGCCGAACGGCTCGATCACGGTCAGCTCGCGCACTTCGATCTCGCCGTCGAAGGCGGAGGCCCTGAGCGTGCCGTCGATGTCCAGCCGGCGCTCGCGCAGGCGCAGGCCCGGCAGGCGCCCGGCGAGGGTGCCGGAGAACTCGGGCCAGCCGAGCGCCCGGCACAGCTGCTTCAGATCGATCGGCTCGATGCGCGCGGCGAAGTCGGCGCCCAGCGCCTCGGTGCCGAGCCCGCGCAGCGCCAGGCGCTCGACGTCGAGGCGGCCGTCGAGCACCGGCAGCTGTAGCGCTGCGCTCAGCTCGAAGTCGCGTCCGGCGGTTTGGAAACGCAGCGCGGCGCCGCCGAGCGGAACGCGGCCGATGCTGCCGTCGCGCCAGTGCAGTGCCGAAGGCGTGGCCGGCGCCTGTGCACGCCACGCGGCGTGGCCGCTGAGGCCGGCGAGGCGCAGCCCGTACGCCGGGACGACCAGCACCGCATCGTCGAGCTTCAGCTGCAGCGCGCGCGGCATGCCATCGTGGATCTCGGCGCCGATCCTCGCCGCACCGGCGAGACTGCTGTCCTTCACCGGCGTCGAGACGAGAAGTGGTTTGGCGTAGAGCTCGCTGGCGGCGGTGCCGTCGCTCACGTCGACATCGAGCGTGAGCGCATGGGCCTGCGTCGGTGCGCGCGTATCGACCGTGCCGCGCACGACCACCGTGCCGATTCCCGACTGCGCGGCTGTCAGGCGCTCGATCGCGAGCGTGGAATCGGTCCATGACCCCCGCAGATGCGCGGCGAACGGATGGGCACCGAAGTCGACGAAGATCGGCTCCGCATAGGCCTGACCGGCCGCTGCGCGCAGCTGCAAATCCGCACCGAGTGTGCCGCCGCGCGTCCGCACCGAGCCCGACAGCGCGGCCTGCAGCCGATCGGCGGCCAGCCGCCCGTCGGCGCTGTTGTAGCTCAGCTGCGCGCGCAGCTCGCGCAGCTCGATCAGCCAGTGCCGTGCGGACGTCCAGTCGACGGCGAAGCGCGCATCGACGCTGCCCAGCCGGGCGATGTCCAGCTCCGCGCTGGCGTCGTCGCAGCGCAGCGCCGGCGCAGCGATCCGCGCGCAGCGCAGCCGCGCGGCCGCCGGAGCGGGCAGCCCCGGGCCTTCGACGGTGTGCGCGCTGGCGCTCACGGCGCCGCCGAGGCGCCAGTCCGCGCGCAAACCGCGCAGCTGCCAGCCGGCCCCCTCGATACGATCGACGCTCAGTTCGATCCGCTCGACCGCCCCGGCGGAGCCGACACAGAGCGACAGCGCGCAGAGAAATGCGTATCGCCGCATGCCTGCATGATGGCAGCAGGGCCGGCGCCGGGACCAGCCTCGCTCCGGTAGACTGGCCGCGCCGCCATGAACCCGCGCTCCGTTCTCGCCGAATGCCCGCTGTTCGCGCACCTGACCGCGTCTGCGCTGGACGCGCTGGCGGCGCAGGCCGAGGTCGTCGAGATCGCCAGCGGGCGCACGTTGTTCGAGCGCGATTCGCCGTCGGATTCGATCTACATCGTCGCCACCGGCCGGCTGTGTGCAGTGCTGCCGGACGGCAGCGTCGCCGGCATGGTCGCGCGCCTGGAGCCGATCGGCGAGATCGGCGCGCTGTCCGGCGAGCCGCGCGTCGCAACGGTCCACGCGGTGCGCGACAGCCTGCTGGTGCGCATCCCGGGCAAGCATCTCTACGAGGTCATCGGCCGCCATCCCGACGCGCTGCTGGAAATGACGCGGGTGATCATCCAGCGGATGCGCCAGAACCAGCGCGCGCAGCAGCTGGAGCATCAGCGTCAGGTGCGCAGCTTTGCCGTCGTGCCGGCCGCTCCCGAGGTCGACGCGCCGATGGTGGTGCAACAGCTCAGCGCGGCGCTGTCCGCCTACTGCAAGCCGGCGCTGATCACGGCGCAGGCGGTCGATTCCGCACTCGGTGCCGGCATGGCGCAGACGCGCCTCGAGGGCGGCGAGGCCAACCGGCGGCTCGTCGAGTTTCTCAATCGCGCGGAGATCGAGCAGGAGTATCTGATCTATCTTGCCGGCGGCGACGCCGATCCGTGGGCACGGCGCTGCATGCGCCAGGCCGACCGCATTCTGTTGGTCGTCGACGCGCGCGCGCCGGCACTGGTCACGCCGATGGTCGACGAGCTACGACGCTGCGGTGCGCGTGCGCCGGTCGACGTCATCGTCATCCGCCCGGAGGGCGCCGCGAGCGGTCCGGTGCTGACCTGGCGCGAGCACGTCGGCGCGCGTGCGCATTACTTCGTGCGCCGCGACCATACCGAGGATTTCGCCAGCCTCGCGCGCCAGCTCACCGGGCGCGGCATCGGGCTCGTGCTCGGCGGCGGCGGCGCGCGCGGCTTCGCGCACATCGGGCTGATGCGCGCGCTGCGCGAGTTGGCGATTCCGGTCGACGTCGTCGGCGGCACCAGCATGGGCGCGTTCTTCTCGGCGCTCGCCGCCTGCGGCTACGACTACCCGGAGATGCTGCACATCGCGCGCGAAACCTACGTCAACGCCAACCATCTCAACGACTACGTCTTTCCGAGCGTGGCGCTGATCCGCGGCCGCAAGTTCTTGCGCCGGCTGCACCAGATCTTCGACGAGCGCTACATCGAGGACTTGCGCAAGCCCTATTTCTGCGTGTCGACCAATCTCACGCGCGGCCGGCAGGTGGTGCACGACCGCGGGCCGCTGTATCTGTGGGTGGCGACGAGCATGGCGGTCCCCGGCGTGGCGCCGCCGGTGGCCTACCGCGGCGAGCTGCTATGCGACGGCGCGGTCGTCAACGGCCTGCCGACCGATGTCATGCAGGACCTCGACCGCGGCCCGATCGTCGCCTCCGACGTCAGCACCGAAGGCGGCGTCGCGGCACCGGGCATCGACGGACCGGACCCCGAGGCCGTGTTCCGGCTCAAGGGTAATGGCGATCGCCCGAGCCTGTTCTCGATCATCTTCCGCACGGCCACGCTGACCAGCGAAAGCGGCACCGCGGCACGCGCTGCACGCGCCGACGTGTACCTGCGCATGCCCGTCGGCGGCGTCGCGCTGTTCGACTGGAAGAAGCTCGACGACGTCGTCGAGCGCGGCTATCGCCACGCGCTGGAGCAGCTGTCGCCGGCGCGCGACAAGCTGCTGCGATGACCGCTGAACCGCGAGTTCCGCTCCGGAGGGACAACGGCAAT